>JANMGV010000228.1:0-80880 GCA_031374825.1 Pirellulaceae bacterium | reverse complement strand
CGGTTTTTCCCCGCGAGAACCGGCGGCTAGCGCCTTGCCGCTCAGTTGAATGAACGCACGACAAATTGCGGGAAATCGATCAAGAAGTGGCGCTGTGCAGCGAGTTTAAGAGAGAGTGCCGGAGCAAGAATCGGGGAGATGGCCAAGCTTGGACAATTCAAATTTTGCGTCGGCAACGGCTGACAAACCGTTGCAAATTGGAAAACACACGTTTTCCAGCCGGTTGATTCTCGGAACCGGCAAATACGATACACCCGAATTGATGAGGGATTCGCTAGTTACGGCCCAATGCGAATGCGTTACGGTCGCGGTTCGGCGTGAAAAACTGTACGACCGGCAAGGGAAGAATATTCTCGATTTTATCGATCTCAAGCGGTATACGCTGCTGCCAAACACGGCCGGTTGCTACAACGCGATGGATGCTGTGCGGGTAGCGCGGCTTGGACGTGAAATCCTCACGGCACTCGAGAATCCAGGTGCGGACTGGGTGAAACTGGAGGTGCTCGGCGATAGTAAAACTCTGCTGCCGGACCCGATGGCGACGCTCGAAGCCTGCAAAAGGCTTACCGACGAAGGCTTTCAAGTCCTGTGTTACACGAGCGATGACCCCGTGATGGCGGTTCGTCTGAAAGCTGCCGGGGCCGCCAGTGTCATGCCCGCAGGCTCACCCATCGGCTCCGGTCAAGGCATTCTCAATCCAAATAACCTGACCATCATCCTGGAATACCTCAAAAGCGATGATCCGGATTATCCGGTAATCGTCGACGCTGGTGTCGGTACGGCGAGCGACGTTGCTGTGGCATTTGAACTTGGTGCAGACGGTGTGCTACTGAACACGGCGATCGCCCACGCACGCGACCCGGTGCGAATGGGGGCGGCCATGCATCACGCCGCTGTTGCGGGCCGACAAGCTTACTTGGCAGGTCGTATTCCCAAGCGATTGTATGCGACGGCAAGCAGTCCTGAAGAAGGCGTCATTTCATCTCGACCATGGTAAAACGCTTGCGATGGTAAAACGCTTGCGAAGTATTGCGTGCTGGCCAGCATGTCGTTGAATCGTTCGGCTCAACCAAACTTTTTCAGTCGGTCATAGATCTCTAAGAGCTGAGGATCGGCTTCCGATAGCTGCTCTTCAGCTCTCTTCCGCAGAAATCGATCGTAAAACCAAACACCAACGCACAACAGGATTATCAAGGCAACACAAATCGCGATTACTAACGCGTTGCGTCCGTAAGTGCGGCCAATAATCTGAATAGTCTTCGCCCCCACAAAGATCATGACGGTAAGCCCAAGTGCTCCTCCGCCGAGAATGTTCTCAACCGAACGCTCTGTATTCTGCTTGGCTGCTTGCATCGTGGGGTCAAGAACCAATGCAGATTTGTACGCGAGCGCCGCTTCCTTTAGTTTATCCTGATTCTCAAGGCAAATCCCAAGGTTGTTCAAGATACTGGCAGTGTTTGGTTTCACGGCGAGCGCGCGACGATAAACTTTTTCTGCGGCAGGGTAGAACTTACGAGACAAATAGAAGTCACCTAAACTCTCCAGGGCTCGAACGGACTCAGGGGATAGAGCAACCGCGCGCTCAAAGGCTTGTTGAGCCTCTTTGTACTTCTTTGCCGCTCGCAAGCAGTTACCGTACTCCAAGTGAGCTTCGTCGTAATCGGGGTCAACACGAAGACACTCTTGAGCCATGACGGTGGCCTCAGAAATTTTGCCTTTCAGCCGAAGTACCAATCCGAGAACTCGCAAAGTCCATCGGTCGGACGGATCGAATGTGAGCGCCGTTCGCAAATGCTCTTCGGCCAAATCCAATTGATTGAGACCAAGGCACGCTCGAGCCATCACTTGATAACAATCGATTAATTGCGGGTCAGCCGCTATCGCCTGCCCTGCAAATTCCTTGGCTTGGTCATACCTACGCATGTCCGCAGCCTTTTCGGATCTGTCGACCAATAACCATGCTTGCGAATTTGATTCCAAAGCATCGCCCCCGATTCGATGTGACTCATACCCAATCCTGAATGGACAATTCAATTTACGGCAGTCGGACTCGTTTAAAACAGACCAATATCTTTCTTTATGGCCGAAACAGGATAGACTTGAAAGTGTTCGAACTAGTCCTCAGTTTATCTTTCGCGGAAAATTGTTACCCAAGACACCAGTTCGTAACTCGATTGGTATTTACTAAAACGAATAAAAATAGACAGTCTCAAGAGTTTCGCCTCCAAAGGATTTGCCATGATTAAAACGATACGCGCGATTGTTACTCTTGCCTCCCTTATTTCGGCCAGCAATTGTTTGATATTTGCAGCCGAGCCAACGCTCACGCGAGCGGAGTGGCAAAAAGTTGTTGACAAGGCCGTCGAATTTGCCCGGTTTCGTGGCCAAGCGGAGGATGGTTCTTTCAGCAAACAAAATGGTCTCGGCGTTACGGCAGTGATGGCTACGGGTCTGGCCAGTGTGGGTGTCCCGGAAAACGATCCCGTTGTATCGAAAGCGATCGAGTATTTGCTTAGTTTTCGTCAATCGGACGGAGGTATCTACCAACCAGGTTCTAAACACGCCAATTACGAAACGTGTTTGGTCATCATGGCACTCGCAAAATACAACGACAGCGGAAAATATAGCAAGATACTAACAGGCGCCGAACGTTACATCAAAAACTTGCAGTGGGATGAAACAGAAGAGCTGAAAAAGGAAGACTTGGCTTTTGGTGGCGCGGGATATGGCAGCAAATCGCGTCCTGATCTGTCAAACACAAGCTTTATGATCGACGCTCTCAAAAGTCTAGGACGTGACGAGAACGACGAAGCCATCCAACACGCACTGCTGTTCGTGACGCGATGCCAGAACCTCGAGTCCAGCGAAAACTCTTCGCCCTATGCCGCTTTGGTGAATGATGGTGGATTCTATTATACGGTTGCTGCTGGAGGCGAAAGCCAAGCTGGCAAGACAGAAAACGGCGGTCTTCGAAGCTATGCGTCCATGACTTATGCAGGACTCAAGAGCATGATCTTTGCTGGGGTAGACAAAGACGATAAACGAGTCCAGGCCGCACTCAAATTCCTTCAAAAGAACTACTCCGTTGAAATCAACCCAGGCATGGGTACGTCGGGCTTGTTCTACTATTACCACACGATGGCCAAGGCATTGGACGCGGTGGGCTCAACAGAATTCGAAACCGCCGACGGAAAGCACGACTGGCGAAAAGAACTCTTTCAAAAACTTGCGAGCACCCAGAACGCAGAAGGCTCGTGGGTCAACGCCGACTCGCGCTGGCTCGAAGGGGATGCAAACCTAGTCTCGGGCTATACCCTAATGACGTTGTCGTTCCTAAAGCCAGTCGCTCCATAATCGGGCTGAATACTTTGGTTTTTACGTTGGACGCGCAGCCCTAAAACCTGATCCATCCAACGAACTTGAGGAATTGTACGCAGCCATAGGCGATTCCTCCCGAGATTGGAATCGTCAGCAGCCAAGCCCAAATCATGCGTTCGACCACGGTCCATCGCAGGGCGCCCAGCCGCTTGGAGGCTCCCACTCCCATGATCGCAGCAGATATGTTGTGCGTCGTGGAAACGGGAATCCCAAAGTGCGATGCTAATCCGATAATCGTGGCCGACGAAGTCTCTGCGGCAAAACCATGCACCGGCTGCAACTTGACCATTTTATGCCCCAAAGTTTTGATAATGCGCCAACCTCCCGCAGCGGTTCCCGATGCCATGACAACGGCGCATACCAATTTGATCCAAGTTGGAATGTCGAGCGATTTTCCCTCGGCTGGAGCGGCAATATGAAGAAACGAAAAGATGCTCGGCAAGTTATCAAAATGCCCAGAGGCAGTGCCCGTCGCTAACGCTTCGATTCCCATCGCCTTTTAGCGTCGTAAGCCAGCAGTTCTTGCGCGTAAAGCGGGATCCGCCGAAGCGTTCACTGATTCGCCACCTTTTGACGCAACATTAGCAAAAGACACTTTAAGTTCCGCCGGATCTTATTATCGAAGCCATTAATTTGATACTTGACTCCACATGGTCCACTGGTACGGCAGGTTCAGTACCGAATCATCTTCATCATCTTCGCGGAAATAAAATCTCTTCGACCGGTCTGTTTCTACATGCTGCAAATACCGTCGAAAGAAGTCTCTAGGCATGGCAAAAGATATTGGCCCAACTCGCGTGCAACTTAAAGGAGCCCATAAGTGTTCAACGTCGCTCGGAGCTGTTCAAACTGACTAGCATCGAGTGGGGTCATAGGCAATCGCAATTCGCCTGTGTCTCGGCCAAGTAACTTCATCGCGGCTTTCAGCGGAATGGGATTGGTTGCTAGCGACAGCATGTCGCGGCACAGCGGAAACAACTTGTGATGCCAAGTTCTCGCATTCACAAAATCACCTGCCAGCGCTAATTGAACCATGGCGATGATATCGCGAGGCACAATATTTCCCGCTACGGAAATGACTCCTTCGGCACCGACGGACATCATCGGCAGCGTCAAGGAATCATCACCGCTGAGGACGGTCAAGTTGGTGGAGTTGAGAATCTGCGAGCATTGATCGAGCGAGCCGGTCGCTTCTTTGACCATGGTGATGTTCGGCAGTTCGGCCAAGCGAATAATTGTCTCGGGCTCTATATTCTTGCCTGTTCGCCCTGGAATATTGTAGACGCAATGTGGGATGCCGATATCTTCGGCAATCGCTTTGAAGTGTTGATAAAAACCTTCCTGCGTCGGCTTGTTGTAATACGGAGCCACTTGCAGCGAAGCGTCCGCGCCGGCTTTAGCAGCCCACCTTGTGAGCCGCAGTGCTTCGGCAGTTGAATTGCTGCCCGTACCGGCCATGACTTTACATCGGCCCGCGGCCAATTGGACAACTTCACTAATGACGCGTTCATGCTCTTCGTGGGTCAGCGTCGGCGACTCACCTGTCGTCCCAACCGGAACGAGAAAATTGGTTCCCGAAGCAATCTGAAACTCGATCTGCTCCTTCAACCGCGCGTGATCCAAATCGCCATTTACAAACGGCGTGACAATCGCAACACCCAAACCCGCAAACGCACTACCTTTTCGCTGAGACATTCGAATTTCCAAACTGAGTCAAGAATTTGCCTAAGAAATAAAAAACATGCGACCGCGTATTAACGCACCGCATTATCAATGAGTAATTTCATCTGCGCAACAGCTTCTCTCAGGCCGACAAAAACCGCCCGAGCAACAATGGAATGCCCGATATTCAGCTCGCGCATCGACGGGATTTTGGCCACAGCTCCAACGTTCTGATAATTCAATCCGTGACCTGCGTGGAGCAACATTCCATAATCGACAATGAGCTTTCCTGCTTGACTCAGTCGCTCCAATTCGTCGGCCTGAGCATTTCCTTTTGCTAGAGCAAATGTTCCCGTGTGCAATTCTACAGCATCCGCCTTTATTCGCGCCGCCACTTCGATTTGACGCAGATCTGGGTCAAGGAACAGACTGACAACCATGCCGGCATCGCGCAGCTTTTCAACCGCTCGCTGAACGCGGTCCGTGGAAGCCACAATATCCAATCCGCCCTCAGTTGTTACTTCCTGGCGATTCTCAGGAACCAATGTTATTTCGTCGGGGCGAATCTGGCATGCCAATTCAATGATGTCATCCGAACAAGCCATTTCGAGATTTAATCGAACTGCCGAAACAGTTTCTCGCAACAAACGTACATCGCGATCCTGGATGTGACGACGATCCTCGCGCAAGTGTACCGTAATGACATCAGCGCCGCCTTGTTCAGCAAAAGCTGCTGCGGCGACGGGGTCGGGCTCGTAGGTACGGCGCGCTTGCCGTATCGTCGCGACATGGTCGATGTTAACGCCCAGATGAACCATCGGTCTTTCAAATCCTTTGTTGATTGTCTAGAGTCTAAACCTTGATATTTTAAGCCGCGAAACAAGCCGCGAAACAACTTTCGTAGCTAAAAAGCCTATCTATCGACCTACCGATTGTCTAGCGACGAAGCACCAAACTGTGGGGCTGTTTGGATGACGAAGTTTCGGTTTACGTAAATTGGGCTATGGCTGGCTTGCATCATCCAACATATTTCTAAACCAAGCCATTTCTTTCGCGATACCTTGAGCTAAATCGCTCGTAGCTAATTCTCTGGGTAAAACGCCCCAGGCGTACGTTTCGACTTCCCAATGACCGGCAAAGCTTTCCTCGCTGGAATTCTCGAGCAAATCGTAAACACACTTTCCGATTTCCTGCTGAGTCGATCGTAGTTTGCCAATGTCCTTCAAGAAAATCGGCACGTGAAAATGGACTCGCCAACTTCCCGTCAGCTTGTCGGCATCCTCGACTGCTGCGAGGAGTTGTGGCAAGTCTTCTACGAGTCGTGTGGGTTCGCCAGGATTGGCCACGACGCTTGTCTGATGAAGATACCGATCTTCGGCAAACGTTCGCAATTGTCCCAAAGCCAACGACTTGTCCGACTTTGTCATCGAATCCCAATCTGCTTCGATCGCTGACGAAACTTGCACTTTCCCAACGCAGATGCCAAGCTCACGATAGGCACTCAATTCGCGATGCTGATCTTCGCGCATCACTGCCGAATGACATACATCATGACAGATAGTCAAATACCGACGGTGAATTGCGGCGTCGTCACTTGCCAGCAAATGCCGTTCAAAGAAGTCCCGTAGTGCTGCACAATCACCCAGCACGCATCCAGGTTCGGCTTCGATTGCCACGATGATCCTACGGCTTGTCCTTTGTTCTATTGCCGCCAAATGCCGAGCCAATGCACTTAGTTGGTCCGCAGCCTTTGCCATTAGCTCAGCACTTGGCTTTGGTGTGCCCCAGCCGATCGGTAAAGTCGAAATCGATCCTGTCTCTCCCGCTGGCAACAGTTGACAAAGGATGTCAGCCAAACCCTTGGTATACGTCAGTCGTGACTCGTCCCACCAAGTCGGCTCGTACACACGATGCTTGACCACGGCCTGATGAAAATCCCCTTGAGGGAAGCCGTTCATCGTAAACGGTACAAGCCGTTCTTGGTCGAGCCATCGACGCATCTCGTCAACTAAACCAGTCGCCAAGATCTCCTGGACGGCCATTTCCGGCAACCATAGGCCAACACCAAGCGTCGCATGTGGTCCTCGTTCGTCGCGGACGGCACACGCAAATTTTTTCAAATTGGCTCTCGCTGCGGCCCAGTTCAAACCAGCATGCACGTTCGTGCAATAACCAATTGTATCAAGCACTTGCGCTAGTCCCCTCTTTTGCTGAAGTCGCGGTTTGTACAAATTGTTCGAGGTAACACTATATCGCGAAGCACATATTTTGGGATTCCCGACACCTTTGTACCAAAAGACAGGCTCGGGCGGCTTTTTGAATTGTAAACGGTGACTAAAGTAAAAAGCTTGTCCACGAAAAGCCGCACTCGACAGAATCGGCCGATTATTTTGAGTCCACCCCCACCCTACAGTTCGAACTTTTGGTACAGCCTAATGCGAAAGTCTTTCATGAAATCGACACGACTAATTGGTGCAATATTGCTCGCAGTTGTTTCGGCTTCATCCGTATACTCCCAAGGGATTTCGAATCGCAAGTTTGGACAAGAAGATAAATTTCGCCAGCTCGAAGAAATCTTACCGACGCCAAATGGCTATCGAACTGCCGCAGGCGAGCCAGGCCCTGAGTATTGGCAGCAAGAATGCGATTATGTAATCGACGTGCAGCTTGACGATGAACACCAAACGATTACAGGTCGCGAGGCAATCACATACAAGAACAACTCGCCCCACACATTGCGATACTTATGGTTACAAGTCGACCCCAACCTTTTCCGGCCAGATTCGGATACCAATCTGATCGATTCTCCACCCATTGCGGACCGAATTTCAACGGACGCGTATCGCGCTCTCGTGTTGCGAGAAACGTTTGACGGCGGTGCGACGATTGAAAGCGTCACCGATGAATCTGGATCGCCCCTAAAATTCACTGTTGTCAAAACGATGATGCGCGTTGATCTCAATTCGCCGCTCTTGCCGAACCACGAATTTAAATTCAACATCGCTTGGAATTACAAGATCAACAATGCCACTCTAATGCCAGGCCGCACAGGACACGAATTCTTTGAAAAGGATGGCAACTACATTTACGAAATCGCTCAATGGTTTCCCCGCATGGCCGCTTACACGGACGCGACCGGCTGGCAGCACAAACAGTATCTTGGCAAAGGCGAGTTCACGTTAGAATTGGGCGACTACTTGGTTCGCATCACCGTTCCAGACGATCACATCGTCGGCGCGACCGGTGTTCTTCAAAATCCCAATGAAGTTCTCAGCGAAGCGAACCGTTCTCGACTATCGGAAGCTGAGACAGCCAAAACGCCCGTCTTTATCGTGACGCCCGACGAAGCGAAAGAAAATGAGAAAGAGAAAGGCGCGGGAACCAAGACATGGGTCTTCCACGCTCAAAAGGTTCGCGATTTCGCTTTCGCATCCAGTCGCAAATTTATCTGGGATGCCCAAGGCCACGAAGTTGCTGGCAAACGCGTCATGGCCATGAGCTTGTATCCGAATGAAGGCGAACCGCTGTGGAGCAAGTACAGCACACATGCCATCATCCATACCTTGAATGTCTATAGTCGATACACCTTCGACTACCCTTACCCCGTCGCCTACAGCGTCAATGGGCCGGTCGGCGGAATGGAGTATCCGATGATTTGCTTCAACGGACCACGCCCTCACGCCGACGGAACTTATTCGGCGGATACCAAGTATGCATTGATTTCCGTCGTCATTCACGAAGTTGGACACAATTACTTTCCCATGATCGTCAACAGCGATGAACGACAATGGACTTGGATGGACGAAGGCATCAACACCTTTTTGCAGTACTTGGCAGAACAAGAATGGGAAACCGATTATCCCTCTCGTCGCGGCGAACCGGAGGATATCGTTGCTTATATGCAAAGCACCGTCCAAGTGCCCGTGATGACCAACAGTGAGTCCTTGCACCAATTTGGCGCGAATGCCTACGCCAAACCTGCTACGGCGTTGAACATTCTTCGCGAGACTATCCTAGGACGCGAATTGTTCGATTACGCTTTCAGAGAATACGCTCGCCGTTGGGAATTCAAACGCCCGATGCCCGCCGACTTCTTCCGAACGATGGAAGATGCGTCCGGCGTCGATCTAGATTGGTTTTGGCAAGGCTGGTTCTACACCACCGATCACTGTGATATTGCGATTTCTGACGTGGATCTATTTCAAGTCGACAATAGTCATCCAGATGAAGCCGCAGAACAAAAAGCGCAATCCAAAGAATCCAACAAGAAGACATTGGCAGACCAACGCAACGCGGCCCTGACCAAGCGAGCCGAACTCTATCCAGAGCTTCGCGATTTTTACAATAACTATGATCCGGACGAAGTCACCGACGAACAGAGGAAAGCTTACGATAAGTTTTTGAGCGAGTTGTCGGACGATGAAAAGAAGATTCTCGAAAGCAAAAACTTCTTCTATCGAGTCAGCTTCAAGAATCTTGGCGGGCTTGTCATGCCAGTCATCGTGCATTTGACTTTCGAAGATAATTCAACCAAAGAAATTCGTATTCCGGCCGAGATTTGGCGTATGGATGCGAACGCTTGCTCGACTATGTTGATTACCGAGCAGGCCGTAAAACAATTTGAACTGGACCCTTTCCGAGAAACAGCCGATGTGGATCGGAACAATAATTTCTATCCCCCGCAAATCACGCCAAGCCGTTTCAAGATTTTCAAGTCGCGTCGCGAAACTCCTGAGAACGCAATGCAGCGAGCGAAGAAAAAAGAAGAAGAAAATGCAAACAAGTCAAAAGACGATTCCGAGAAAAGTGAAACGAAAAAGGATGATCAATGATGAATCGTCCTACGCCAGTTGTTGCTTCTGACTTTTCGATTCATACGGCGACTCGATTTTGTGATCATCTGAGTTGCAATATCGGATCGACTGCCCCAAGACACATTGCAAAAGAACATCTTGCACAAAAGAAATTAGGGCTTCGTACTGGCAGTCTTGAATGGGACTGGGGGATCGATTTATCGACGACGTTTCGGCGATTCGTTTCCTTGGCTGCGACGGTTCTCTTGCTGAGCTGTTTTTTCCCCGACAAAATACTAGCTCATCCCTTCCATATCAGTATCGGCGAAATGGAATGGAATACAACTTCACAAAAATGGGAAGTTGCCGTTCGTGTTCAATCGACCGATCTGCAAACGGCTGTGCGACGGTTTACGAAAACTCAAGTTAATGTTGACGGAGAAAACATTCCGGAAGAACTTGTAATTTATCTGAGCGAGCATTTTTATCTGTCAAATGCGACGCCAGCAGAATCAAGAAAGCAAGAAGCAATCGCAAGTAAGCGTGAAGCTCCATCCTCGAGCGAAAGCAGCAACCGAAGCGATCTGAAATGGGTTGGACACGAAGTTGAGCGGGGCTGGATGTGGTTGTACTTTGAATTGACTCCTACAAAGTCTGACAAAGAACTTTATTTGACCAATGCCCTGTTACTCGAAACTGTCGAAGGCCAGACGAACACGATGCTCGTTCGGTCCGGCGACAAAAGACACTCCATCCAAACAACAGCCCGCACCAAGTCTGAAAAACTGCCTGCGTCAGTCCAACCGTAAAGCACGCGCCCGTAAAGCGACCCGCTCTCATTCCCTCAGCCGGCTCAAGTAGAACGGTCCCATCGCATCGTTCCTCCGGCGTCCCCCTCTCTTCGTAGCATGGGCCCATTGGCCCGTGCAATACATTTCTTTTCAGTCTCCGGACGTATCCCTCTCATGCCGTTCGGGCCAATGGGCCCAAACTACATTCGCCGGTGTTCAGCGACGAAACCATCTTCGGTAGCATGGGCCCATTGGCCCGTGCAATACACTTCTTTTCAGTCTTCGGACGCATCCCTCTCATGCTGTTCGGGCCAATGGGCCCAAACTACATTCGCCGATGTTCAGCATCGTAACCTTCTTCCGTAGAATGGGCCCATTGGCCCGTGCAATACACTTCTTTTCAATCTTCAAACGCATCCATCTCATGCCGTTCGGGCCAAATGGGCCCAAACTACATTCGCCGGTGTTCAGCATCGTAACCTTCTTCTGTAGAATGGGCCCATTGGCCCGTTCAGTTCCTAGTCATTTGGTCTAAGTTCAGCCACAATTGGCCGTTGCGCGGTGCCGCACCTAACCAATTCTCAACAACCAACTACCCAGCCCAAAACAATGCGAAGTTCGCTAATCACCTCCATTTTCTTCTTCATTTCAGCACTAACACTGCAACTTAGTGCCGACCCACCTTCGATCGACTCCAAACCGATTTTTCGAATCGTGGGTTACTTACCCGATTACCGCATCGCGGACATCAACCTCGATCACATAAAAAACTTGACCGACCTGATGATTTTCTCCGCCGAGCCAACCGCCGAAGGCGAGTTGGACATGTCGCGTCTTAAAAATACAGACTGGAACAGGCTTAAGACTTTCAAAGACAAAAACCATGTCCGGCTTGTCCTTTGCGTCGGTGGTTGGGGCCGGTCAACGCACTTTGCGAGTATTTCGCAATCGGAGAAGTTGAGACGACGCTTTATTGAATCGCTCACGCGTACATGCCGAGACATGAATCTTGATGGCGTCGATTTCGACTGGGAGCATCCCAAGGACGAAGCCGAGCAATTGGGTTATGCAGCATTGTTATCTGATTGCCAACAAGCTTTTCAAGTTCACGATTGGTCCGTGAGCGTGACGATTGCCGCTTGGCAAGGTCTGCATCCGAAGGCAATCGATGCAGTTGATCACGTTCAAGTCATGTCTTACGATAATCCTGAACGTCATTCCACGTTGCAATCAGCCAAATCGGACATTGCCAAGCTTATCAAGGATGGCATACCGGCCAGGAAGCTCGTTCTCGGTGTCCCGTTTTATGGCCGCCAGATTTCTAACCATGATCGCGTTTTAACTTACCGAGAAATCATCGCCAAGCAACCCAAGATCACCGGCGACGAGTTCGAAGGATATTACTTTAACGGCCCCAAAACAGTCGAAGCCAAAACTCGATTTGCCCTGCAATCGAAACTCGCCGGCATTATGATCTGGGAACTAGGCCAAGACGCATCGCCGCCCCATTCTCTACTCGAATTGATCTCTCAGACGCTTCAGAAATAATTGGCGGCAATAACGGCAAGCATTGTATTCCCGAAAAAACATCGGATATATTGCTGGGTCTGCACTTAAATTGGCGTCATAAGTTCCCTGTGAAGTCAAACAAAAAGTCGAGTGCGAAGACTTATCTGAACGGCATAATTCTTCCCGGCATTTGCGATAAATGCAAGACGATCCTGTGGCCAGTAATCATCTACGTGTGCATGTCAGATGCAGTTTACAAATTACTTTTCACCCGCTCCGTAAGTTCAGTTTCACGAAGTAAATTTCTTCTCTGCAAATTCTTGTAATGCAGCCATGGTTTTGGTCTGATTGTAGTCGTCGACTTTTCCCGAATTAGAATTGGCTTGGAAACGGAAGCACACCGATGGTTATGATTGGTAACGGTTCAATGCAAAATGATGATTTCGCTACCACCAATAGTGACTCAAATTACCCCGCCTATACAAAGAAAAAATGGTGGCGAATCGCTTCGTTTCGATTGCTAGTTGCGGTCTTTGTTATCGCCTCTCTTGTGAATCTAAATTGGCCGACAAGCAATGAGCTTAATGCTGGTTGGCAGGCAGGCAAGGCGACACATTTCTTTCATACTGCGCCTGAGATCGACTCCAACGAGAATATTACTGCGATCATAGGTGGTTTTCCAAAGCGGTATATCTACGGCATCAAGCAGCAAACCGAGACGACGGAATATCGCCAGTGGTTTTCGTGGCAAGCGTTGATCATCGACATTGTGGTCTGCGGAATTGTCATTGCCATGGTGGTCTATCAATCATGGTTGACGCGATCGCACGGCCAGCGTCGTTTGAGTTTATTGGACATCGCTGTCGTCATGTCGCTTTTAGCTTTGTTCAGTGCGTGGTCTGTCGAACGCAAAGCCGTCTTTCAATTTAACGACGGCTGGGCCAAGGTAACGGATTCGGTCCCGCAATACGGTACGACTCGTATTTGGATCGCCAACTCGCTGGTGACTTCGTGGCCGTTGCCTACAAACTGGTTGAACTATTCCTATATCGATGCAGAAGAGGCGGTCGAGTGCGCGACGACCAATGCATCCCACACGCTTCGGACAAAAGTTAAGAACCCGTTTGTCGAGCGGATATGCGTGCTTGGTCAAGAGACCGCCAGTCGATCCGAAAAGTGGTCGACGTTGAATAAGCCTCCAGATCGGGATCACCTAAAATTATCCCCTGACCCAGCTTTCCGCGAGAAAGTTTTTCCGTTGCTCCGCACATTGGAATTAACCAATTGCTGGGTGGATGTTGGCCTCTTGGAATGGATAAAACTTCACCCAAACTTGCGCGCGCTTCGGTTTATTAATTGTAATTTCGATCCTATTCCCGCCGACTTTTTTCAATCGCTACCAAACTTATCGCAATTCGAAAACTATTCGCAGCGTCAAAGAACAACGGTGGAATTTAGCCGAGTCATCGATTGCCGGGATTTGCAGTTGCTTGGTTTGAGTGATTCAGCTTTCACTCAAATTGCTGAACAACTGCGGGGCCACGCGAGCCTAAGAGAAATCGCAATTTCAGCAGACCAAGCAGCAGTTTCGTCGCCGACCTCGCCTGCTAATATATTGAGACAGGCAAATGGAATGTCCGGTGAATGGAGTGGAGGCTACTCCCTTGATGACGATGTTCAATATTTTCCAGCGAGTAATCCAAATGGCGATGCATTTTCGCGAATTGAGCTATCTCATCTTCCACGTTTGGAAGTACTTAGCTTGGACTTCTTTTCCAACCTTTCAATCACCATGGACTCGCTGCCGCTAATTCAAAAAGTAGCGATCTGGAAACCCTCTGACCGATTTTTCGAACTCTCAGATGACGCCACAGGGATATCATGTATTCGCTCCAGCATTACCAACTGTCCAAACCTGAAATGGAATGCACGGCTCGACTTCGGACCTAAGTCCGTGCACAGAGTCGACACAATTCGTCCAAGCGATGATTTGTCTTTGCGCATGACGCGACTTGATTATGACAGATCAAGGAAATTAGATTCTCAATATAATAGCGAAGTTATAGCTCGTCTTGATGAATTCCTCGCTCGTTTGCCAAAACACGTCGATGGGGGCAAACTAAGCTTGTTCGGGGAGCGAATCGAACGCCTGACGCCGAAACTTCCTACGGGTTTGCAGGGTTTGACACTTAAGTGGGAACACAAGCAAGACGCTTTTGGCGATAGCGTCCCGCAAGCTCCGACGGCGGCAAGCGTTAGCTCACAACTGAATTGGCCTCCTCTGTCTGCCGAACAACTCGCTTCGCTTGAGTCATTTGAATCGAATGCAGTTCTTTCGTCGGAATCCGTTGATCGAATTCTCAACTTGGCTCCAAATTTAAAAAAACTGTGTGTAAACATAGATACTCCACAGTTGCTTATTCGGGATCGACCGAACCTCATGGAATTCCGTATCTATTCAGTCAATGGCGTTCTCCCAGCAGATCAATTCTATTGGTTGGGGACGCCAGGGAATATTGGACCATTTTTTGCAGATCCCTACCCCTGCCAAATTCAATTCATCAACTGTCCAAGTTTGCAGGAAATTGCCATCTCGGCGATGGAGCAGGCGACGATTGATTTGATCGACCTTCCCAGCTTGTTGGCAACTTCGATCGTCGATTATGGAAACAATCTAAACGCGCTGATCTCAATTACTGGACCGACTCGTCTCGAAAGAACGCAATTTGAATTTGGCAAGCTTTGCGGCACGATCGAAGAAAATTGCCGAGAATGCAACTCGCTGAAAGTCGTTCACTTAATCGGTAACTTTGCGTCCGATGACATTCGGGCATTCGCTAGTCAACATCGCGGAACCCTAGAATCTCTCACCGGAAGTTCGCGCAGATTTGATGCTTTGTTAAACAACTACCTGAGAACCATGACTAACTTAAAAACAAACTGGATAAACGGTTCAATAGATGCTGCGAGCTTTGCAAAATTACATGCGGACCAATGCATGGATGGAAATGAGTTTTGGTCCGTGACCATGCCTACCGCGGTTGACTTGGCTGCGAATGGTTGTAAGCAGCACCAGAAAATTCAGATCGATAAATTTGTGATCGGTAATTACCGGATCGACGACGACGCAGCACAATGGATCGCTGATAATGTCCAGGCGAACGAACTTGACGTTAGCCAATATACTGGCGATATCGAAATGCTGCTGCCAGTTGTTGCGAGCGATGTTTGCCGATTGTACATCTCTGACATTCAGTTATCTGATCCCACTCTGCTTAACGCTTTCCAGAAATACCCAAAATTGATCATAAGCCGTGCGGTCCCTCGGAAAGCGAAGCGAAGTTAAGTGCTGCGAGCGGAAGTACCGGGAGAGATGCGTTGAACCATTTATTCAAGTTGCTTATTACGGGATTTATTTTTCAAGTAGCCGGATTTTCAAGTGCTTGCGATGACAACAATCCATTTCGCATGCCTTCGTCGGATGATCCAACTCGACCTGGATCGATCATGTTGCATGGAGGAGGTCCAATTCTTGCAAACGTACAGCAGGAATTTGTGCGTCTGGCGGGTGGACCAATTGCACGAATCGTGATCATTCCTTCGGGGACTTTCGTTCGCGGTCGACGCGATGACGGAAGCGAGTTTGATGAATCCACAAGACAATTCGAAGAAAGAATTCGTCCCTACTGGCGCGACTGGTTTGCGCTACTCGACGATAAACGAGTCGCAAGCGTCGAGTTCCTGTATACGGACAACCAGACGGACTGCGATAGCCCAGATTTTGTAAGGGTGTTGCGATCTGCGACGGGCGTTGTGATTCCGGCGGCTTATCAAGGCAAACTGGCTTGGCGGTTCACTCACCGATATCCCGACGATTGGGAAGATAGCACGGAAAGTCTTTTTCAAAAGGAACTACGGCAAGTCGTCGCGGGCGGTGGTGTTGTATTGGGGCACGGCGGCGGCGCGACGGCGCTCACTGACTTGATGATCATGGGAAATGATGCGGTTGAGGATGATCCCATGAAAGCGCACGTTCAGCCGGGACTTGGTCTGTTTTCGGGTGCAATTGTCGAACAGAATTTTGATGCAATCGGAGGACGGCTTGAGCGGTTTGCAGATCTTCTCAAAGATTCGAAACGGTTGAATGCTCTCGCTCGTTGGCCGTCAAACGGGCGCAACATGATCGGTGTAGCTCTTGAACGTGAAGCTGCAGCGATTATTTGCGGACGAACCCTACGTGTAATCGGGGATAAAAAAGCTCACATCTTTTTGAAATCGAACGGTGATCGAACTGCACTTTGGCGTTCCCTGACTGCTGATGAAGGTGCGGTAGAAATTATTAACTCGCAACAAGTGGAAACTATCCCCTCGCCAAATCGTAGCCTCGAGGGTGGTGACGTAAATAATCCTTTTGGAATGCCCCGACCGAATGATCCGGCACGCCCCGGAACCGTTGTGCTGCACGGCGGCGGCAAGAATTATGACTTGATCGAGCTATTTCCCAAGCTTACAGGACACCCCCGTCCTGATATTGTTCATTGCCCGGCAGCTGACACGGAGTTTCAGCCTCAAGCAAACGTACCAAGGGAAAAGCTGTTCCAAGGAATACGCGAATATTTCGACGTATGGGATATCATGGGGCACGATGGACGTGCGGCTTCGGTGACGTTTGCAACTTGCTCCGATCCACGTGAAGCGCGGACGGACAATTTTCTCCAGTCGATTCGCGATGCCGAAGGAGTCTGGTTTTCAGGTGGTGACCAAAGCGAATTGTCGCGGCTTTTTGTCGATAGTCGTGACGATGCCAAGGTCGCGAGTCCGTTTGTAAAAGAAGTGTACGCTGTCGTCTCGCGCGGAGGCGTAGTCGGTGGCAGTTCTGCTGGAACCGCTATCATGGCCGAAGTCATGACGGTTTCCACGACTACTTCAACCGATGGCGTCGTTCGCGCGGTGACTGGTCGGGGATTCGGCGTTTTGAGTAACGTGATAGTCGAGCAGCATTTGGGAGGCGAAGGCCGTGGCGGACGTATCGAACGATTCACTTCTTTGCTTCGCGACAATGCGAGGCTTGAACAATATCTGCCTCCAGGACAGGACCAATCTCGAAGGATCATCGGTATCGCGATTGAAGAAGCGACATTTGCTGTACTTCAGCAAAACCGCATACAAGTTCTTGGAAGCGAAAGCGTCCACGTCTTCTTGAAGAGTCTTGATCAGCGCACCATCATTTGGCATGAACTCGAATCCGGCGACGAAGCCTACATCCTTCCCACGTCGAATGGTCCACTGCTATTTCTTAACGAATGGAGCCTGAAATAAAGTAAATTTGGTGCTTTGGTCAGCACGCAAACCCGAACATCGCTGCTCGTCGCTCATTCCGTAGCAACACCTAGGACTGAGCTTCCAAAACTTCATCGGCGGTCAAGCGAAATTCGATTGCACCGCGAATGCCTTCGACTTGTTCGGGGCTTCGGAAGCCAACGATGGCTCCTGTGACTGCAGGGTTTGATAGCACCCAAGCAATCGCAGCTTCACCCACTGTGCGTTGGTGTCGTTCAGCGATCCTTTTCAGTTTTTCAACGACGGCCAGATTTTTGGTTAGCATGGGTTCTTGAAACTGCACATTGCGCCGTCGCCAATCATCTTCGGGCAGCGAAGCAATCCGTTCTCGCGTCATCGTACCAGTCAGCAAACCTGATCCCATCGGCGAGTAGGATAAGACGCCAATATTGTTGTTTAGGGCGAACGGCAATAGCTCGTCCGCCACTTCTGGACGGACCAGTGAATAAGGTGGCTGCAGCGAAGTTATCGGAGCGATAGCTTGAATACGCTGCATCTGAGCGACGTTAAAATTCGATACGCCAATCCAACGAACTTTGCCTTCCTTTTGCAATTCGGCTAACGTCGACCAGCCTTCTTCGATATCCGCTTCGGGCTCGGGCCAGTGAATTTGATAAAGATCGATCACATTGACTTGCAATCGCCGAAGGCTGTCTTCGCATTCTTTACGTACCGAATCGCGTTTGAGAACCTTGACTATTTCGCGTTGCTCATTCCAGCTGCGTTCGCATTTTGTAAAGACGTAGGGTTGTTTGCCTGAATAGGATTTTAGGGCCCGTGCGACAACTTCTTCCGAGTGCCCCAAGCCATAGACTGCGGCAGTATCGATCCAGTTCATGCCAGCGTCCAAGGCAGCGTGTATCGCGCGAACCGAAGCAGCGTCGTCTTGATGACTCCAAGAAAAAGCCCACCCTGCTCCACCCATCGCCCACGCACCTATCCCAAGAGGAGAAATCATGAGATCGGAGTTGCCAAGTTGTTTAGTTTGCATTGAATAAGTCAGCTTTTAAATTAAGAGAAGTGAGTCCACAACGGAAAGGCTAAGATGTTCGCGGCCCAAAAAATCGGATGACATCTCTGCCCGTTTTGTATTCTTTTGCCGAAAGCTAAAGTTAGCGAATGGTAGGGTTGCCGACAAGCTTGTTGCTCCAGGCTAACAAACTTTCGAAAATCGGGAACCGCTTGGTTCCAAACTCCGTCTTTTCGATTAGCTCTAATTGACAATCGATTTATTGTCCGTGGTCTGTTTTCGGCTTTGCTCTAATTCACGTAGAAAAGGAAACTGGGTAATGAAAAAAATTGCGGCGGTCATGATCGTAATGTCATTGCTTTCGACACCGATGCTATTTGCTAAGCGTGCCGCACCTGCCCAAGTTGCTGCAGTTCGAATCGGCGAAATCGAGTTTCGCGTTCCAAACAGCCAGCTTGGATGCGTTGAAGCTTGGGATACAAAACACAACGAGCTACTGTGGCGGCGACAGATCTATGTCGTTCGCTATACGGCTGGTCTTGAACGTGACGTACAAGACGTATTTATCCGATCCATGGAACTGAAAGATAATGGGCTGTTCGTAACCAATGAGAACCAATCCGAATATGTGCTCAATTTGGAAACGCTGGAAGTCCGCGTTAACAAAGGCGCATTGATCGAAGGGAAAAAATAGGGAGAAGCCCGGTCGGTAGGCTCTCGTTTTTACCGACCGACTTCCTCCTCATATTCTTGTGCATCAATCTCTCACGTGAATCGCAACGTGACTTGATGTTCCTGACCATCTTCGATCAATTCGATTTGGTTGGTTTCCTCAATTGACGCACTGTCGGATCTGAGAACTTGGACGTGCCAGACTGTTTTGTTCCGACGATAAGTGAATTGGAATCGATCCCAATCCGGTGGCAGAACGGGATTGACCTGTAAGCGATGTTTGTCAATTTTTATGCCAAGCATATTTTCTATGGCGACGCGATACATCCAACTTGCCGATCCCGTGTACCAAGACCAACCGCCGCGTCCCGAATGTTGAGGATTGGAATAGACGTCGGCAGCAATGACGTACGGTTCCACTTTGTAATGCGACGCTTTTTCGCGTGAGTCGGAATGATAAATTGGATTGATTAAATCGAACAATTGCATCGCCAACTCGCCTTGACCGAGGATGGTAGCTGCCTGGATCATCCACATCGCGGCGTGCGAGTATTGGCCACCATTTTCCCGGACGCCAGGCAAATAGCCTTTGATATATCCCGGGTCCAACGCAGATTTATCGAACGGCGGCGTGAAAAGCAGAATCATGTTCGAATCATGTCGAACCAATTTCTCCACCGCTGCCTGAAACGCCAAAATAGTTCGATCCGTATTGCCGTTCGCGATCACCGACCAAGATTGGGCTAGCGAGTCGATTTGGCATTCCTCGTTGTCCCGTGAACCGAGTGGCGTGCCGTCATCAAAAAATGCTCGTCGATACCACTGACCGTCCCAAGCGTGTTCCTCAATATGCTCGCGAAGTTGTTTGGCTAGAGAAGTGTACTTGTCGGCATTTTCCGCGTGTCCCTGTTCGTGGAAAAGTTTTGCAAAGCCCTCGAACAGTACGATTTGAAACCATGCTACCCAAACGCTTTCCCCCGTCCCGCCTTCGCCAACTTTATTCATCCCGTCGTTCCAGTCGCCGCATCCCATCAGCGGCAAGCCATGTTGTCCATAACGCTGCCCGTGATTCATAGCGCGGATACAGTGGTCGAGCAACGTCGCAGAGCTTTCCGAGATTGCAGGTTGCTCATACCGCTCTTGCTCATGCTGCGTCAGCTGTGGCGACGTAATAAACGGTATAACTTCGTCGAGAATGGCTCGGTCTCCGGTGCACTGGAGATAGTACAAAGTCACGTAGGGTAGAAACAGAAAATCATCAGAAAATCTTGTTCTCGTTCCCTTGCCGCCGGGTGGGTGCCACCAATGCTGAACATCGCCTTCGACGAATTGCCGCGCGGCTGCGCGTAGAATCTGTTCGCGGGCAATGTCAGGTCGTGAATAGATTAGCGCCATCACGTCCTGCAACTGGTCGCGAAATCCGAAAGCTCCCCCTGACTGATAAAAAGCGGAGCGTCCCCAAACTCGGCAACTTAAAACTTGGTAAGGCAGCCAACGATTGATCATGACGTCCAACGCGCGGTTCGGCGTTTGGATGGTTAAACAGGACAAAGTCTTGTTCCATCCCTCAATCGCTTCACTCATAGCTTTGGTGATGATCTCCCGATCGGAAAAATCAACTAGTAATTGAATCGCAGCATTACGATCCAAAGCGGCACCAACGACGAACAGCACTTCTTCCGTACCACCCGGCTCGATGACCAGTGTGCCTTGTACGGCCAAACAAGGGTCAAACCCGCCTCCTACTCGTTGATTGAGATCGGTGGCAAGTCCAGCAGGATCGCTCATCGAACCGTCGCGCCCCACAAAGCTAGTTCGATCGGCGGTATACGCAAAACTGTTTCCCCCGACCAGACGAAGGAACATGACTTGCCGCTTGTAATCTGGATGATAGCCATTGCTCATCAACACGGCGCGTTGTTCCGAATTGACGCTCGAAACTTGGTGCAACAACGTCTCGGCTCGATTCACTCCAAGAACCGTTTCTGCAAAGTAAGATATCTGCAATCGGTGAACGCGTTCGCCTTGGTTATGCAAACGTACGCGCACGAACTTAAGGGACTTGCTGGGATGTACCGTGAGCAACACTTCGGATTGTATGTCACCATATCCCGTGTTAAAAGTCGTGTAACCTTGACCATGAGTGACTCGTCGGAGGACATCGACGCCAAGCGTCTGTAGAGGCGACCAGACCATGCCCGTTTGCGTATCGCGAAAATAGATTAGCTCGGATGGGATATCTGAGACGGGATCATTGGACCAAGCCGTTAATTTGTTCTCGCGGCTATTCTGAAACCACGTGTAGCCTCCACCCGATTCCGTAATCAAAGTTCCAAACTGCTCGTTCGCGATTATATTGGACCAGGGAGCCGGTGTGGGCTGCTGGAGACTTGGCGTCATCTCGTAGCATCGGCCATGATCCGTGAAACGGCCAAATCCGTTAGAATACTCACCGGTTTTGGCGTCGTCTTTGGGTCGTGAAGCCGATTGTTTGCTTCCGCCATGAGCGCGAAATCGAAGAGCGGAACGCGGAGGTTTCGGAATGCTTCGAACAGTATTCGTACGGGACTTCTGCAGCGCTGCTTCGATTTGCTGCGACAGCGACCCGCGACTTCCACGAAGGAGTACTACTGCGACAGTGTCCAACAACGTATGGTCTTCGGCGCTCATTTGCGAGCCACGTAATAGGTATCTTCTCTCGGTTGCCAATTTGTCGCGGTGATGATCATCGACCAGCGATTGAAGCTGCTCTTGCAACGAATCAAAGTAGGTGCCGGGGTAATCGTTGATTAAGACAAGATCAACTTTCAAACCTCGCGATATCAAAAAGCTGTGCGCGTCGACTACTTGCTTGGCTAAATCTATTTCTGTCGTATCCGTTATACGAAGTAACAGGATCGGGTAGTCTCCGGAAATGCCGAAATGCCACAACGAGCTTTGCCCAAGTCGATTGGCTGCAATTCTCGCTGAGTCCGCACGTACGGCGCTGTCGGGGTAAAGAATCAAACCGCCGAGTTGCTGATAAAGCTGGACTTGTTTGGCAGTAATGTTCAAATGCCTGAGCTCGACTTGCGTGTAGGCCCAAGCCAATTCGATGGCTCGCTGGACGCCTCGCAAATCATGAAACAAATCGGCTGTCGCCAATGCTTGCTCGCGCGTGGTCGCAAACGCGGTTGTAAATCCAAGTGTGACGGATTCCGACGGTTCAAGCGTTACGACACAGCGAAGCGAGAAGGAAGGATCTAATACTGCACCGGTCGTCTTTGCAAGGTTGTTATTCAGCATCGCCTGAGGCATCTCCGCCGTGCGACCTCGACCAAGAAACGTTTCACGACTGGAATCGTAATCGACTGATTCGGTGAACATTGTGGGGACAGCCAGCGTATGCAAAGCGTAAATAGGCTCCTGAGTCGCAGCGCGCGGGCGTCTCTGCGCAATGAGAGTTGTGTCCTCCGCGATATACTCCGTTTCCACGAACAATTTTTGGAATGCGGGATGTGCGATATCGGCTGCTTGCGGTGCTAGCGCAACTTCCGCAAAACTAGTGATTTCAATCGTCCGTCGCTTCGTACCAAGATTCAGTATTCGCAACTGTCGGATTTCGGCATTGTGTTCCGGGGATACGACGATTTCTAGCGTTGTCTCAATGTCGCCTTGTCGTCGATGTATCTCAGCCTTATCGACGGAGAATAGAGCTTCGTAATGATCTGGGGCTACTCGCGTCGGTTGGTAAGTTGCAGACCACACCAATCCCGAGTCGCGATCGCACAAATACAAAAAGCTTCCCCAATGATCGCGGGTCGGATCCGAACGCCATCGGGTAACTTGAATGTCTTTGTAACGGCAATAACCGCCACCCGTGTGACTGAGCATCGAACTGAATTGGCCGTTTGAAAGCAACAGAACTTTGGGAGATCGCGCGTGGACTCCAACGATCTGTCGGCTGACAAAGGTCGACTGTTCGCGTACGGTGATTGCCGGTTCGACTTCGTCCGCATTCGGAACTTCCGAATCGATCAATGTCGGTGTCTTTTCTTGCAAGAGTAGTTCGTTGGCTCGTACAAGCGGGTGGGCGTGAAACCATTTGCAGATCAATCGATTTTCGCTGGCATTTGCCAAGGCCAGCAGAGTCATCCCTTGATGGTGTGCCATGTAATTACGAACCACGTTGGCAGTTTGATTACGGTGAAGCCGAGAAGCCGTGTAATCCACCGCGTCGTAAAAACCCCAATGGCCCATGGCTATCGAAGCAAGCTTTTTGAGGTTTTCGGTAACGGCTTGCGGAGTGAATGGCAGCGCCATGGCGCTGGAATAAGGCGAGATGACGATATCTTTTGACAGGCCACGTTTTAGACCCAACCCCGGAACGCCAAACGATTTGTATTGATAGTCTGAGTTAGCCGCGATTGCGCTGTAGGCTGATTCGCTGATTCCCCATGGAACTTCGCGTTGCCGTCCGTATTGAATTTGACGTTCAATGGCCGTTTGGCAAGTGGTTTCGATCAGCGAGCCTTCGTACGATTTTTGAAAGAGCTGGGGCATCAAGAATTCAAACATCGTCCCGCCCCACGACAGCAAAGTATACTTGCCGTTGATTTCCGTCGATTGACGTCCCAAACGAAACCAGTGCTCGGTGTCAACATCGCCTTTGGCGATAGCCAAGTAACTTGCGATGCGACATTCGCTACACAGCAGATCGTAGTGTCCGCTATCTAGTCTTCCGATTGTCGCGTTGTAGCCTATTGAAAATAGTTTCTGACGAGCGCTGTACAAAAATCTGAAATTCATTTTCATCGCGGATGATTCGCAACGTTCTCGAATGACCTGCATGCGATGAATCATCTCCGTAGCTGCCTGAGCGGAATCATTGATCATTGTCGTAAGCTGCAAGTCAACACGATTGGTACGGTCTCCAACCTGTTCGTCGGTTGTTCCTTCACGGGCTAAGTGCATATCCTCCCGACCGGCCTGACGAGATTTCAAAACATTGGGAAGAGCTGCCAGTTGTTGAAGACTGATATCGGGCGTAAGCAACTTGAGTAACTCTGCTTTATCGTCGGACGAAGTTGAATTCCCCGACTCCAGTTCTGTTAGCTTGCCTAACCAAGGCATGAATAAGGTAACGTCATCTAAAATACCTTGATAGCGATTCAGAACTATATTCGCTTGGACGAAGATTGTTCTCGCACCCGATTGGTTAGAAAACTGATCTGTCCAAATTCGCAAACGATCTACGATCTTGCTTATTTGGTCCAGGAGAATCCGAATACCAGAGAATGATTTGAAATCAACGCCCAACTCTGGTGCCGACTCGTCTAGTATCAGCTTAAGTTGCTCGATGGCTTCCTGCGACTTTTGCTCGTCGCGATTGTCGAGTTTTAGTACGGCAGATTCAAGTCCGATGGCATTTTGCAGCCAATTTAGCGAAGCATCAAGACCCGACAAATGCCGAGCGGACACGATCGGCTGTTGCATCAGGTCTCGAATCCCGTCGCCGAGGGTAAGGTAACAAGCCGCAAGATTCCCGCTGTCGACCGTCGAGACATACAATGGAATTAGCGGTTTCAATTCCGTCGTTTCGTACCAATTGAAATGATGCCCATGCAGTTGTTCCAGAGAATCCCAGCTTGCTAGATTTTTTTCCCAAAGATCAATCAATCGGTCGATTCCCACAAACCCGTAGCAGCGCGCGACGAGCCCAGAGATGAGAAATAGACCTTCGTTTGTCGGTGAGATGCGATAGGCAATTTTTTCGCGTGGGTATTCTTGAACGTTATCTGGCGGCAACCAATTTCCTTCGGCCGTCACATAGCGTTCGAAATATGCCCACGTCCCGGACGCAACTTGCCTAAGCCAATGTTTATCATCTGCTTTCAAAATCTGCGAAGTTCGTTTGCGCGGAGAGCTAATCAACTGGCCGATTACAGGCGCTGCCAGCCAGATCGAAAGCCAAGGCAACGCGCCAGTTTTAGCCGTCCGGGGAATAATGACGAAAGCTACAACCGCAACGACGTTGCAAATGGCCAATTCGCGAACGAGTGACCATTTACTTTTTCCCAACCTCGATTCGGTCGCGGCAGCCGTCTCCCATTGTAGAAGGTTGGCTTTGCCAATTATCAACCGATACAGAGTTCGCAGCGCCGCGTCCGACATCTGCAAAGCTTTATGCGGCAGAAAAGCCGCACCATAGAAAGCTTGCTCAGCAGTCTTGGCAACCGAATATATGAAAACACGGAATTGATCCATGAAATCGAATTTGTTGGACCAATTCATCAAGCCGGTCAGAATTCTAATAAGCACAGGGAAAAGACAAAAAAGGGCAACGACTGCGGTCCACATCCACGCGTGCGTTGGCAACAAAATCCAACCCACAAGCAATAACGTCAACGTGAAAATTGGTACGAGTGTTCTGCGAAGATTGTCGGCAATCTTCCATTTTGAAAGTAGCGATAATCGATTTGGCTTCACACCACATTGGCATGGGACTTTTTTAAACAACCAAGGCAAAATCTGCCAGTCGCCGCGTGCCCAGCGATGCATACGCTTGGCATCTGCATCGTATCGACTTGGGTAGCTATCAAAAACTTCGATATCACTAACAAGAGCCACGCGAGCATGACAGCCTTCAATCAAATCGTGCGAGAGAATACGATTTTCCGGAAAAGCGTCGTTGAGCATCGTTTCGAAAGTTCTTAAATCGTAAATACCTTTTCCCGTAAAGCTGCCTTCACCGAATAGATCTTGGTACACATCGGACGCAGCACTAGCATACGGATCAATACCTGGATTCGTAGCATGGACCTGCAAGTAACGAGTACGGTGCGCGTCGCCATTGTGAATGCTGACCCTGGGTTGCAATATCGAGTAGCCACGCATCACACACGGACCAGATTTCTTGGGAACGATTATCGCGCGATTCAACGGATGTGCCAAAGCGCCAACTAGTTTCTTTGCGGCGGCACGGGGCAAAATTGTGTCCGCATCCAAAGTGATGATGAAAGGATGATTTTCGTGGCGTCGAAACTCCTCCAAACAATTCAAATCACCTTCTTTGACGACGTATGACGTGTCGTCCTGTCCAGCAAGAAGCTTTCCAAACTCCATTAACTTGCCCCGTTTCCGTTCCCATCCCATCCACTTTGATTCGCAAGGATTCCATCGCCGTTCGCGATGAAACAAGTAAAAAGGTGAGGAATCCGCAGTGCCGTAACGCGCGTTCAATGCGCGAATCCCTTGAATGGCAAAGTCGACAATCTCTCGATCTGTGGGCATGTGCTGTTGTGAGCTATCCGCAAAGTCAGTCAACAAAGCAAACTTGAATGCAGATTCGGGGTTCGTGAGATAATGATTCTCGAGTTTGTTGAGCAATGTCTTCGCTTCACGTATACCTGTCAACATGGACGGGACGACCACGAAAGTTGGAAACTCGTGACTAACCCCGTCTCGAAACTCGAGCTTGGGAATCAAATTGACCGGCAATCGATGCGAAAGAATCGCATTTAATAATTGCTGAGATAGTTCCGTCGCGGGAATGAATGCGAGAAGCGTCATCGTAACGAGATAAACGATCGGTATGTTGGCTGCAAACTGCGCAATTACAACCAAGACAATAAAAAGCCCAGTGAATAAACTGAGCCCGCCAAAGTAGACCAGCGAGGCATGTCGCCGCATAAAGGCTCCCCACCCATCGGTGATCCAGGGGCGATAATGCAGCATTTTTTCCAAATCGCGGCGACCTTCGTCGATCAACCAGAAACCAATATGCGTCTTCAAGTTTTGAAAGTCTATGGGCACGTCACTCGAGGTCGTTGGGCGGGAACACTCTTTCTCAGCAAATGTGAATGCATGCTCCGCAACGGTGGTTTCGGGCACGCCCGTGTGTTTTGAAATATCCTCAATAGCATTGCGATATCGATTACGACTTGAAAAATCCATCTCTTGGTAAATCTGCATCGGATCGCGCCGAAGGACACGTTCACATCGATTGGTTTCTTCGAAGAATGCAATCCAATCCAAAGCACCGATCAGCCGCATGCTGGTTATGATGTTGCCCATCGAAACCTGATTGGCCGCAACACGATGTTGTTCAAGCCGACGAAGGTCAGATAGATCCCAACCCAACCGTTGTATATGCCGATCCAACGACTCAATAGCCTCATCCGATTCGGGACGGCGATCACGTAGCACGTTATGCAAAGCGATCAATGTAGGCGCGCACCGTAGACTAGTCCCGTCTTGAAAGTCGAATCGATTCTCCGATTCCCAAGTCTTAATGATCTGCTCGACGTCTTGAACTGATCGCAACTCCTGAATCAACTGCGAACAAATCGCGCGCAAGTTCTCGATCAGGACAAGGCGCAGCATGACAGGAAAGGCCCAAGTCTCGCCGATTGTCAATTCGGAGTTGATCTGGAATTGATCCACAAAGCGAGCAATCAACTCTTCGTCCAAAGCGCAATCGCAGTGCGAAGCCAATTCGCGCGCGATTGCATGTACACGTGCCTTGCCGTCGGCGAGTTTTGGCAGTTCGCGAAAGAAAGATCGGGGTAAATGAACGCGGATATCGTGAATCTGCTCTCGCACAACATAAAAATTGTCGAGTAGCCACTCAGCTACCGGAGAGTGCGTTTCGTTCTTACCCGCCCATGTCACGCTCAGCTGATACGCTCGCTCTATCACATCGACATCGCGCTGAAAATTCGCTTTCCAATTCGCGCTACGATCCGGTGCATTCTTGAAAACTTCTAATCGAACGGCTAACTCCCGTGCGTACGCATCGAGTTGGACCGTACCCATGGGTTCCGGAGCAGATGGAGTTGCGAATAGCGCAGTTTCTGAATCTTCAGTGGAAGTTTGTATTGCCATATGGGCTGGAAATTTCTCGGTTCGTTACATTGGGAAGATAACGGATGGTTTGAGGGTAAGAGTAAGCAAACCCAGCGCCAATTCGACGCGCAATTAAAAGCAAAAAGTCGTGGCCGTGCATGAAGCCCGTTGCAATGAACGTTGACTAAAAGCCGCTAAGAACTGCAGCGAAATGCTGGACTTTTTCCTGCTGGGACCTCGCCAATCAATCCAGCAAACTCCTCCGCTTCGCGACGACGGAACGCCTGGAAAACTTCTTTCCTGAGGTTCTTCTCGGCGGGATTCGAATCCGAAGCTTAGAATACCGGCAGCCATTGCGGCGTGCGCATTCGTATCCCATACAAGAATTCTTCGGAGTACAACTCTACCCATTGTACCCGATCAGAGGCGCGCCGGTACGAATGCAAGTCAGTCACCAGTTCCCGCCTAAACTAATCTATAAAACGAGTCGACTTGAGCGTGTGTAGCAATCGCTCGCGGTCACACATCGAAGCTATACTTCTTAGCAACATTTGTAGCACCAATGTCTAGGTGTAGAGTTTTAGGCACTATCTCGCAGTAAATGTTCTTCTGACACGAAGCATTGTTGTCACCATCGTCGCCAAGTCACAGATTATTGCGAATGAAGTTTTTGCGAGAAGAAATAGCTGGTGGTTTGCTTGATCAATCGATTTAATTTCTCGTCGACGAGCCTGGAAGATGAGTGCTGGGGACGTTCATCGACAACGAGAGTTTCGTCGCCCAGAAAGTCTGTAATTCTCGACGTATTGCGAATAGGGTTAACGCTGCTATTTCGTTGAAGTTCAGCAATTCTTGGCATAATGTTTTTCCGTCCTCTTCGTTCCACGCATCTAGAATCCCTTCCGCCATTCGTTAATCCCTTTACCGCTCGTCCTGGCGACGGGAATCCATGATCACTTCTGAAGCAAATGAAGTGCCGTGGCGACTTTGGAACCATTGGTACGCCCTTTACGTTGAGTTTTCGGTTTAGAAAATTATTTCGGGTGATTGCTCACGGACCACCCTGACTGCTCAACGCTCACACTTCGTTTCTGTCATTCCGATTTTTGCTGTCATAAATGTTCTTCACAAAACTAATTGGCACTCGGTCTATACCTGGGCAAATCCTGATTTCGTTCAGTTACCCATTGACGGCAGCGGCAGACTGCGAACTGAGTTGAGCTTGTTACAGAAAATCCGTCGGGGATATTTAGCGATTAAGTCCTCTTCGAACATTCGGGCCGGGAGATCTTCTTTGACGCGTGTCCTCGCAACGTGCGATCTGATCCTAAATCTTCCAATTGCAGTGAGCAGTTGTATCTGCAATGAATGCTCAGCAACCGAAAACATCTGAAACAAAGCGTTTCAACGTACAAGCTTCTGATCGGCACAGCGTGTGCACGTCCTGCGTTGGTCAATAGGGCAATGCCTCTCTATCCATGTAGTGGACGAGGCGATTTACACGATTAAACTTTTAGGAGATTTGTTATGAAAAAGCTTTTTTCATTCTTGTTCATTGCAGGCTGCATGACAGCGCCCACCCAATTATTCGCACAAAAAGTCGATGTTGGTGGTCAAGGATCTGTTGAAGTGAAAGGCGAAGCTGGCCAAGACAAAGTAGACGTCCAGCAAGACGTTGAAGCGAATGCGGACGTATCCGCAAACGCGGCCACCGATGGCGTCCAAGGTAAGGACCATAAAGACGCGGACGTACGTGCAATCGCCGATATCAACGCAAATCAACGAAAATCGATTAGGGGACAAGCCGATGTGCAGCCTCAAGCTGACCTTCAAGGTTCGGTTAACGGTTCCCAGCAAAACATCGAAGGTTCTCTCCAGTCCGAAATCAACCGTTCATCCAACGATACGAATATCCAAGGTTCTGTTGATGTCCAAGGTCAAGCAGGACAGAGTGGTGTGATGATGGATGCAAACGGTCGTGTTATCAACAACGGTAATCAATGGAATAACGGGACGACTTTGAACAGTGGTACCCAATGGAATACCACTGGCAATCAATGGCAATCCGCAAACGGCCAAGTGTATCAAATGGATTCGAACAGCAGTCTCCAATACGGTAACTCGTACTCTTCCAATGGCAACATGGGCTACCGGAGCAGCTATGGCACGGTAATGCCTGCTTCTTGGTCAACGGGGAATACCTATTACCAACCCTCTTCTAACATTTGCTATCAGCAACCAGTTCGCGCCCGCCGTGGACTCTTTCGCCGATTCCGCTGATTTAGTTTCAAAAGCATTAAGCGTTTTCTCGAACGAGGAAATCGCACAGCACAGGCAGCCCTTCGATATATCAACGATGGTGCTGCCTCTGTTCGTTTTCCAGCTCATTTGGGTGCTGTTTTATTTAGTCTGGAAATTCGGAAAGCACTATCGCGGCATGGGAAATGCACTTCTTGAGGTGGTTGTTATAGTCGCGATCAAGCTCGCTTCATTAAGTCAAGGTGGAGTTGCCTGGTATGTTTCACAGAGCAATTAAGTTCGATTCTAGATAAAAGGAAAATTCACATGGCTACCAAAATCGATCATGAAAAGACCACAAAAGAAGCAATTGCCGATGCTGTCGAAGGTCACGATCATCCAATGGAAGATAATCATCCATATGTACCGGCAGCCATGGTGATGGGCAGTTACCCTATGATCCTTGTTGGACTGATTCTAGCCGTCATCTTATACCTGGTAATTAGCAGCATGATGTCGAAGCCCGTTTCGGACTCTGAGCCTCGGAGAACGCTAGAAGTGCCGAATGCTACCGACATACGGAATCCGTAACGGATCGCGGCAGATATTCGACATCGCAAGTCATTTCGACTTGGGATGAAAACTTTCCAGAGCGACGTTATGAAATCGAACTTCTGCCGGTTAAAATTGGCTATTACGGAAAAATGTTGGCTTTAACAAAAGTCGGCGATTTAGTCACTTGTTCATTGACGGAGATTAGTAGGGAGTTGATGGAAGCACTACTTGAGATGACTCCCAAAGGCCTCTACTGCGCTCCGGGCAATTTCTTCGTCGACCCTTGTTTACCTGTCGATCGCGCCGTCGTCTCTCATGCACATTCGGACCACGCGAGGTGGGGCTGTCGGCACTATCTCGGAGCGTCGGTTGGCGAGCGTCTATTACGGATGCGAGTTAATCCGGACGCTGAGTTCTCTTTTCTGGAATACGGTCGTTCCGTTTCAATCGGTGGGGTCTCGATCAGTTTCCATCCGGCCGGGCACATGCTTGGCTCGGCACAAATCCGAATTGAGTATCGCGGACAGGTTGCCTTGGTCACGGGCGATTATAAATTGGGTCATGACCCGACGTGTGATTCCTGGGAACCGGTCAAGTGCCATTTGATGATAACGGAATCGACCTTCGGATTACCCATTTATCGCTGGCAACCCAGTAACGTTGTGTTTGATTCCATAAACAATTGGTGGCGGGAGAATTCATCTCAAGGCAAATGCTGCTTGCTCTACGGCTACGCGATTGGAAAAAGCCAGCGACTCCTGGCGGGTCTAGACCCATCGATCGGCCCCATTTACTGCCATGGCGCAGTTGAACGAGGGAATCAAGCTTATCGAGAATCCGGAGTTCATCTACCTGAAACCAAGCACGTAGGTTCCATCGCAAGTCGCCACGATTGGCGAGGTGCGCTGGTCATCGCAGTGCCGAGCGCGCACGCGTCGCCTTGGACTCGCAAATTTGGAAACGTAAGCACTGGGATGGCCAGTGGCTGGATGGCTATTCGCGGAGCGCGTCGTCGTCGGTCGGTCGATCGCGGATTTATTTTGAGCGATCATGTTGATTGGCCCTCCTTGATGCAAGCCGTCAACGAATGTAACCCGGAAACCGTTTGGGTCACGCACGGTTATTCCGCCGTCGTGGCGCGATATCTAATTGAAATGGGCCGCGACGCTCGAGTTCTTGATTCTCGAACCCGGACGGAAGGCGAAGAGGATGCTCTCGATGAGGAGACGCATTCATGAAACGATTCGCTGAGCTCTACGAGGCACTCGATTCCACGACTAAAACAAACGAGAAAGTGGCTGCTTTATCAAGATATTTTTCAGCAGCGAGTGCTGCGGACGCAGCGTGGGCGACATACTTTCTTTGCGGCTACAAATTACGACAACTGGTTCCAACGAAGTTCCTTCGTATTTGGGCCGCTCAACAAGCCAACATTCCTCAGTGGCTGTTCGACGAATCGTACCATGCTGTCGGCGACCTAGCCGAGACGCTTGCCTTAATTGTTCCGCAAGGCTTGTCGGTTGGTGATGAGTCACTCAGCCACTGGATCGACAATCGTTTGATACCCCTAAAAAAGATGACGGAACAGGAACAACATGCGGCCCTTTTGTCTATTTGGAATGATACTCCAACACAATTGCGGCTGATTGTAATGAAGCTCATTACGGGTGCCTTTCGCGTAGGTGTTAGTAAGTCGCTTGTGACGCGAGCGATCGGTGAACAGTTCGGTTTGGCATCTGATGCCGTTTCGCATCGCTTGATGGGCGATTGGAAACCAACACCAGAGTTTTTTGCCCGGCTCACGAATCCGGATGTCCAAGACGCGATCGACAGCCAACCTTTCCCGTTTTGCTTGGCCCATCCGATGGATGCCGACGTCGAACCGCAAAGTTTAGGTAACGTTGAGGACTTTGTAGCCGAGTGGAAATGGGATGGTATTCGAGGCCAAGTCATTCGGCGAACACATCAGACTTTCATTTGGTCGAGAGGCGAAGAGTTAATGGAAGGCCGTTGGCCAGAAATCGAATCCGCTGCCAAGCACCTGCCAGATGGAACCGTGCTCGATGGCGAAATTCTCGCCTGCACTGACGACGGGCAAGTACTGCCATTCGCGCAATTACAAAGGCGCATCGCCCGAAAATCGGTTGGCAAAAAATTGCTTGCCGAAGTGCCCGTTGTATTTCATGCGTTCGATTTGTTAGAGCTGAATAGAACAGACCTCCGGTCGCGTGCGTTTTTTGAGCGACGAACGGCACTTGAACAGCTTATGGCAGAAGTAAAGCATCCACATTTGCGAGTGACGCAACTGATTCCGGCAAAATCATGGGAAGAATGGTCGCGTATCCGGGATACCAGTCGGGCAATGAATGCCGAAGGCTTGATGATAAAACGTCGCGATGCCAGTTACGATGTGGGACGCGTTCGTGGAACTTGGTGGAAATGGAAAATTACTCCCTACACCATTGATGCTGTTTTGATTTATGCTCAAAAAGGCCACGGCAAACGAGCTAGTCTGTACACCGATTACACGTTTGCACTTTGGGATGGCGACGAGTTGGTTCCCTTTGCAAAAGCGTACAGTGGTCTCGATGACGCAGAGATTCTGCAAGTCGATCGATTCGTACGTGGTCATACACGCGAAGCGTTTGGTCCCGTCCGAAGTGTGGAGCCAACACTTGTTATGGAATTGGCGTTCGAAGGACTTCAGCGTAGCACTCGCCACAAAAGTGGAATTGCAACACGTTTTCCGAGAATCGTTCGATGGCGTCACGATAAAACACCAAAAGATGCAAACACATTGGAGGAAATATTGCGGCTCTTGCCCGTCGCTGATAATAGCGGTACAGAAAAGCAGTCCCCAGACGGAAAGGATTGAGGCGTCGGAACATTATGCCAACAAAGGCCTCAATGAAGAATGTAAAATCGCCCAGCCCTATCGCGACGGTAAACAGCTATTTCGCGTCCATTTGCTGGCGACCATTTCAATTTCAACGATCGGTGTGGAAAGCTTACGCGAACGGATGTAGTGGCTTGGTACACTCGGCCACCGGCACCGGCAAAACGCTCGCAGTGTGGTTGGGTCCAATTCTGCAGTGGTTGGCGGAAAATCCGAACCGGGAATTGTGGAATCCGAAAAAGCCTCCTTCGCTCCGCGTTATGTGGATCACGCCGTTGCGCGCTCTTGCGGGCGATACCGCTGCTGCACTGCTGGCTCCAATCAACGCCATGAATATGCCTTGGCAAGTGGAAATGAGAACGGGAGATAGCAAGGCAAGTACGAAAGCCAAGCAACTCGTTCGCTTGCCGACAGCGCTGGTAACTACCCCGGAGAGTCTTTCACTCATGCTGACGCACGAGAAACTACTTCCATCATTCGCGGAATTGGAGTGCGTTATTGTAGATGAATGGCATGAGTTGCTCGGGACAAAACGTGGCGTACAGACGGAGCTCGCTCTAGCGCGTCTTCGCAAACTGAATCCGAAAATTCGTACTTGGGGACTGTCGGCTACGTTGGGGAATATACAACAAGCTTGCGATACGCTCGTAGGTTCCAACTCACTTAACGAAGTGAATGTGATTCGAGGATCAGAGACAAAACGCATCAAGCTTGATTCACTGATTCCTAAAAAAATCGATAAGTTTCCTTGGTCGGGACATATCGGTACCAACATGGTTCGACAAGTCGTGGACCAAATCGACCAAGTGAAAAGTGCCCTGATCTTTACAAACACGCGTTCGCAAACGGAAATTTGGTATCAGCAACTCTTGAAAGCGCGTCCGGACTGGGCTGGTCGAATCGCGCTCCACCATGGTTCATTGGATACCACCGTACGCACTTGGGTGGAAAACGGGCTGCGCGATGGCAAACTACGAGCAGTAGTATGTACAAGTAGCCTTGACCTGGGCGTGGACTTCACAGCCGTCGATCGGGTCATTCAAGTCGGCAGTCCGAAAGGTGTTGCGCGATTGCTTCAACGCGCGGGACGAAGTGGACATCAGCCAGGAGTGGCTAGTCAACTAACTTTCGTGCCAACCCATGCTTTGGAGCTTGTTGAATTTGCTGCAGCGCAGGATGCAATTCGCCAAGGTCATCTCGAAGCACGTTTGATGCTGGAGCGACCGTTGGACGTTCTTGCCCAACATGCTGTCACGATTGCCATCGGCGGCGGTTTTCGTTCCGAAGACCTCCTTCGGGAAATCCGTACCACCCAGAGCTACCGATCACTCACCGACACCGAGTGGCAGTGGATATTAGATTTCATCGTTCACGGCGGCAGTTCCTTGAGCGCCTATCCCGATTTTCATCGAGTCGAATGCACCGATGGTTTTTTTAGTGTGAAACAACGTAGGACCATGACAATGCATCGGATGAATATTGGAACGATTGTCTCCGATGCTTCGATGTCGGTTAGATATTTAAAAGGGGCAACGCTAGGGACTGTAGAAGAGTATTTTTTAGCGCGACTGGAAAAAGGCGAGCGATTCTTGTTCGCAGGGCGGTTGGTCGAACTTGTGATGATTCGAGATAACGTGGCGTATGTCAAACGTGCCAAAGGCGAACCGGATTCCGTACCACGTTGGATGGGCGGTCGAATGCCTTTATCGAGCGAGTTGAGCGCAGCGTTGCGACTGCAATTGCAGCAGGCTGCGGACGGGGTACTAACTGGCCGGGAAATGAAAGCTCTAAAAGGACTTTTTGAAATTCAGAAAAAATGGAGCGTTGTTCCTCGAACCGATGAATTGTTAATCGAACGTATAGAGACAAAGACAGGTCATCAAGTTTTTCTGTTTCCTTTCGAAGGTCGGCTGGTTCACGAAGGCATGGCGGCACTGTTCGCATATCGTCTGTCGCGCGTTCAAAAGACAACGTTTACTATGGCATGCAATGACTACGGAATCGTTCTCCAATCGCCGACGGATATTCCGTTGGATAAAGCAATTACCGCCGGTTTGTTTTCTTCGCAAAATTTGATTGAAGACATCTTTGCAAGCATGAATTCGACGGAAATGGCAAAACGACAGTTTCGACAAATCGCAAGGGTAGCTGGACTGATCCAACCGGGTTACCCTGGACAGCGAAAAAGTGCCAATCATATTCAGGCAAGCAGTAACCTGTTCTTTGATGTTTTCTGTGAGTACGATCCAGAGAATCTATTGCTCGAGCAAAGTCGTCGCGAAGTGCTCGAGCAACAATTGGAAGTTACGCGATTGAAGTCCGCCCTAGAGCGAATTCAAGCGAGTCGTTTAACTATTGTGAATCCGCCTCACGTCACGCCGTTGTCGTTTCCGTTGCTGGTCGACAAGCTTCGCGAAAGAGTTAGCAGTGAATCGCTGGCGGACCGTGTTGCACGAATGCAATCCATGCTTGAAAAATCTGCGGAGCAAGATGCCTGACTTGTCATACATTCCAACGCGTACAAAGATCCATGGCTTTGAGCTTGAATTCATGCCACAATGTGGACTTTATTGGCCAAGCATGCGAACGCTGTTTGTTGCTGACACGCATTTTGGAAAAGACGCGACTTTTCGAAGTTCCGGAATAGCTGTACCTCAAGGCGGAACGGCCGATACGGTTGCGTCGCTTTCGAAAATGTTGACAGAAACGAAAGCGACTCGCCTGGTTTTACTTGGCGATATGTTTCACGCTCGCTCGTCACTGGCCCCCGCAGTCCGCGAGCTGCTTGCAGGTTTTTTCGAAGCCCACGCCGCTATTCGATTCTCAATGGTGCTCGGCAATCACGATCGAAACATCGGCAAATTGCCGAAGGACTGGAGCATAGAGGTTCTTGACGAAGATACGTGTATCGACGGAATTCAGATAGCGCACCATCCGACTGATAGTGACTTGAAATGTGAACTTAGACTGTGTGGCCACGTTCACCCGTCTTATCGACTAAACACGGTTGTGGAAAGCGCTGGCAAGCTTCCGTGTTTCTGGTTGTCGGGAAGACAATTAATTCTGCCGGCAATCGGTCGATTCACAGGAACACACTCTATTCGTCCGCGACCTCAAGATCGTCTGTGGGTGATCACACCTAACCAAGTAATGGAAATTCCAATTCCGCCAAATGAATTCAATAAAAAAAACCGTAGAAGCCCATAGCCAAAAGGCTCAAGGACTCCCACGGAGTGCGTGGAACTTTAATTCTGACCGACTATTTTATCAGTGTCTGATAGCAATGGCACTGACCTTAGTAGCGGAACGGCGCGAGCCGTCCGGTGAATCATTGAAAAACAAAGCAGAAACCGTAGGGCTCGCGCCCTTACGCTACAACGCAGACTCTAAAGTCAGTACCATTCGCGTCTGATTGCGCAGCGCAATCGCATTTATTTGCCGAGAAAGCAACGTAGCGAACACAGACGTGCGGGTATTCCCACGCATTACCTAAATCGTCGTATCTCTTGAACCAGTACGTCGGCGATCGTGGATTCGCGTGTATGCGTCTTCAGCAGCTCGCTTGGCCTTTTCCCAGCTCATCTTGGGAGAACCGCCTTCACTCTCCCAATTTTCTTGGGCATGCTTCTCGCGTTTTTCCCAATCAGCGGGCATGTCCGGATCGTAGGAATCGATCCCTGCACGATAAGCAGGCTCGTAGTCGTCAAAAGTATAGCCCTTGTCGTAGTATGGTCGGCGAGTGTACTCGTTTCGCCAATATTCGACTTCAACCGTTGGATCAATGCTCTCGCCGACGGATTTACCAGCGAAGCCGCCAGCTACCGCTCCAACTACCGTACCGACCACGGCTCCAACTGGACCAGCAACGGAACCAGCAACAGCTCCCACTGCAGCACCACCCATCGCAGCACCGAGACCAGTTGCAACTGGATGAGCACCGCTCTCGCCTGAAAGTGGATCTTCGTTGCGGAGGTCTTTGGAATCTTTGTTCATCGTCTTGTTCGTAACACTCATCGTTTTTCTCCTAAGAAGAAATATTTTGTAAAAGCAGACGCATCCTATTTTTAGAATGAACGAAGTTTTTTCACCCTCGTTGTCTTTGCTAACCCACGACAATGCACAAGCCATGCCAACAGTAGTTAAAAAATCAAACTCTCGAAGGATTCGACGCGAGATAGATCCAAAGCTTGTTTTTGATACACATTGGCAAAGAATATATGCCAGCAGAAATCAGCATCGATATTCTTTTGACCGATCATCGCGCAAGGTGCTTGTTAAACGACATCGATGCGGGAGATAGAAACGCAAGACGCAAAGTCTCACCGCAAAGTCTCACCGTAGCGAGTTCGTTTGAAGCCGCCTGAAAGAGTTTTCCAATCCTACGAGTCGGATATCCGCATTCACTGAACAATGCGTCTCCAGGTGCTCGCTACGATCGCAGACAGCGTCTAATTATTTGCGAACGAAGTCCAAAAGATCCTTTGTCAGTCGCTCTTTATGTGTCGCGAAAAGACCGTGAGCTGCTCCTGCATATTCGATGAGTGTGGAGTTTTTAACTTTAGAGGCCAACACGCGTGCGGTAGCGTCGATCGGAACGGTCGCGTCTTCGGTTCCGTGTACGATCGAGGTAGGCACTCTTAAATGAGAAATGTCCTGACGAAAATCCGTGGTAGCAAAAGCATTTGCGCAAGCTAACGTTGCCTTCAAACTCGCTTGCATTGCAATGTTGCGAGACCATTCTAAAACTTCATGGCTTACAGGACTGCCAAGCATCTTCACACCATAGAAGTCCTTGAAGAAACCACTAAAAAAGTGTGTTCGGTCTGCTTTGATCGCTTTCGCCATTTCATCGAAAGCTTCCTTGTCCACGCCGTTGGGGTTGTCGGCCGTCTTTAACATGAAGGGGACGATCGACGATATGAAGGCAACCGACCGCAGACCCATTCCGTTTTGCCGGGTCATGTATCGCGCGACTTCACCACCACCCATGGAGAAACCAACTAATGTAACTTCTCGTAATCGCAACTCGGAGATCACATCCGCTAGGTCGTTTGCTAATGTATCGTAATCGTAACCGTTCCATGGTTGATCGGATCTACCAAATCCCCGGCGATCATACGACACCGCTTGAAAACCGTTTTCGGCCAAGGGCATTGCAACGTCATCCCAAGTATCCGAGGACAATGGCCACCCATGAATAAGAATCACGGGTCGGCCAGTGCCCCAAATCTTCGTGTAGATCTTTGTTCCATCGCGAGTCGCTACGTAAGTCATCAGTTGTACCTTCAGAGAATTTTAGTGTCGCAACGACAACTTGCGTTGATTGTCACAAGGCTAACTACGCAGCATCTGTCCGCAGAACCTCGTCCAGTCAAGAATGCCGATCGTGATCTTCAAAACCAGCATCCTTCGAAAATTAGCACTTCGCGAAGTTCGGACTTTGAGCGGGCAGGAGCTGAGTTAATGCTTGTCGTGCAACGATTAATGCTTGTCATGCCCAGTCATTTCACGGCAAGCTTTTTCGCATTTGCGGCACTCGGCGGCGCACATCTTCATGTGTTCATCGTCGGGGAATTTTTCGCACTCTTTTGCACACATTGCGCAGACTTCAGCACAAGCACCGCATATGGTCGCTGCAAAAGGACCGCCACGCGCAGCTACCTGCGAAGCCACAGCACACATATCGGCACAATCAAGACACGTTGCCATGGAGGCCATGTGATCTTTTTCGCCGCTATGCAGCTTGTGAGCGCAATGCGTGCTGCACATGTCGCAAGCTCGCTGGCAATCCGAACAGGCTTTCGCACATTTTTGCATCATGTCATCATGCTCTTTGTGCTCTACTGCTGCCTGCCCAGGCTTTTGAGCCGCAAACAGCGAACCTTGCAACGCCGTTGCAGCAACAGCGGAAAGACCGATAACGCCAAATTCTCTTCGACCGACCATAATTGGAACCCTTTTACAAACGAAATGCTTGGATGAATTAGAAATCACCCCAAGACTCCGAAGTGCACATCGCGTTCCCAGAAAGCTCATTGACCAAAGTCTTTCCCATAACAGCCCGATTCACACGCACAAATCGCCCGAATCAGCCAAAAGACGCAAAGTTTTTCAAAGAGGAATCCCTGGACAAACTTGAAAGAATTCCAAAGCCCAACAGACCACTTGATGAATCAACACTCACCGTGATCGCTCACCCACCAATACTGGAAGCACAATTTTAAAAAACGCGCTGACTCAAAAACGCCCCACTCAACAGGTTTCCGGTATTAACAAGCGGCCGCATTAGCAAGCGACCGTATTGAAACGACACGGGGCAGATAGTCCGCAACGCAGACTTTTACGATCGGCAATTCGATCTCAGAAAATAGAAAAATAGCGGCGGAGGGATTCGAACCCCCGACACGCGGATTATGATTCCGCAGGAAACTCAAGAAAACGTGGGTCAAATGAAAGCGCGCTGCACTGGGCGCAGCAGTCGTTTCAGAAATGGGCTGTTTGGCTGGTAGATTTCAACGGACATCCTGAGTCGAAAATCGCTGCAGGCGACTCATTCAGCCGCGCCTTCGCATTTCCTGCTGGATGGCAAGCGGGAATTGCAACTCGCATGATTGCTGTAGTAATTCCAGATTTTGAAGCCCCGTCAAAATAATTTAACATTAATGCCGTACTCGATAAGAGTTCGTAAATATGCAGCTGCAGAAAACGCCGCCCAAGACTGAAATAAATCCCCCTTGCCTACATCACCAAAGTCGGATACGCCTCGAACAACAAACCAGGGCACAGGAGTAGTTCTCGCGTTGCACGCGTCACTAAAACCAGCTGCTTCCATTTCGCCAACTCTGATCTGTTGATGAGTCTCGTTTGCTTGCTGTTCCAAATAGCTAGCGTCTCGCAGCAAGAGGTCGGAGGAATAAATTGCAGACTCGTGCCGATCTGGTTCAGGACTTACCTCGGACAAACTGTCTGGAGGTGGAACGGCCAGTCGATTTAATAGTTTGATCCAGTCCGATCGATGTGTATCGTATCGAAAGTTTAGTAGTTGCTGAATCATGGCATGAGGCGGCGGATAGATTTTCGGGCGTTTCAAACGCGTTTGGGCCTCCATTACTCCTTCGATGTCGTTGACGATGACTCGTGGTGTTACGACATCACCGATTTTACATTTGCCTTTACGTCCAGCGCAGATTCCCATTAAGAAAATCGCCTTCGGTGACCATTTCGAAATCAGTCTTTCTGCAAAGAGTGAAGCGATGCTATTGCCTGCACCATTCTGCGCGCAAATCACCACGGATATCGTAGTTGTACGCTGCTTAACAAATCCACGATAATAGATGGTACCTTCAATGGATGTCGCGTCTTCGGGCGAACTGCCGAATGCTTCCTGTGCGGCCTCGAGCTCTTTCCCTATTACAGTCTGAACAGCGACGTCGAAATGGCGGGGCCAATCGCCAGAAATAGTTTCGAGATTTGAAGGTTCTTCGAGGAGTTTACCTGCGTAAAACTTCTCTCCGCCGACATTTACTTCAAGGTAGTCGGTCAGTTGTGTTTCCAACGAACCAATGAACGTTGTAACCGGGTCTAGATTGGATCGAGGATATGCAAACTCATAGATAACGATATCGTGTTTTGCCATGACATTCTTGTGATTCGAAACATAGCGAACCCCCGCGCGTTCAGTAACGGCGCCAAAGTTTAAAGTTAGACGTTGCCTGAAGTCTGCCGGCAATGACTCTTTAGGTGTGATGAACTCAATTGATTTCATGACTCAACGCGCCTCGCGCTCAAAAGTTAATATGACTTCTTTACCCATTCGTGAGTTCATTGCCGCACCTGATTTAGCTTTTGGCGGCGGAAGATACCTTCTATTAGCCACGATTTCGCGATTCTCACGATTGATCAAACGAAGGCTATATCTGGCGCCGAGGCGCTCAACGATGCGAGAATTCGAGACGAATACTCCTTGCATATTCGAATCTCCCACTACAAAAACTGCTCGACCGCTTTCCTTAAGCAGTCGCGAGCATTCCCGTACAACGAGCTGCATATCGATTACGTAACGGTCGAGAATGCTCGACTGTCGTTTGCGAAGCTTTTTCCGGGCTGGGATTGTTCTCAACAACTCTTCAGCTGCGTCCGCCTCATTCTTCGAAATCGAAATTTCTGCTCCAATACTCGTCCTCCTCGTGTGACGAAGTTGCAAGATTGTGTGGCCCATCCACACCAAAGCAAACTTACTGCAGCGGATGTAATCAATAGCGTTGAGATAAGGAGGTGAGGTTAGTATCAGGTCGAAATACTTCGAAGGCTTTTTGATCTTTCGAGCATCTCCGAGTCCAATATTGCAAGCTGGCTGCTTATTCGCTGCCGAAAATTGTTCTCCAACAAAAGGGCAATCTCGTATGATTCGGCTAGCCACAATCGGAAACTCTTCGAAAGGCGTTACAGGGGCAACGACGTAAGCCTTATGAGGCCGACTATGGGATAAGTCCATCGCCAACGAAACGCCGCGATTCTTTGCGATAATTGTTCTCGAGAGAGCGGTATACAGAAAATTTTGGAAACTAGCGTTTTGCTCCGATATCGCAATTGAAAGGCAGGTAAGCTGTCGGCGCGCCCTGGCGTCGAACCAAAAACGAATGAATTTCTTTGTTTCTAGGTCGGCGTCTGCTGGGAAAGCATCCTTTAACTTTAGGTGTTTGTGAATTTCCCTGGCGCGTATAATCGTGTCAGCTACTGCAAGTTCGAGATCCTGAGCATTCGCAGAATGCGTCCAAGTTTTGGCCTGCAGCACAGCTAGTGGATCAATGTCGATCCCATGGCATTGGTGGCCTAAAATGCGACCGAGCACAACAGTAGTTCCCGATCCCATCATCGGATCTAGTACTCTGAGCGATTTTCCTTCATTCCTCCTAAGCTCCTCTAATGCTATCGATGGTGCCATACGTGCTGGAAATGGGTGAATTGACTTTAGCTTTTCTAGACTACCTATTTCACTGTGCGTCACTTTGAAGATTTCCCTTTCTTACTTTCACCTTTTCCATCATTGGAAAGATTCTTGATTGCTGCATTGAAGGCAGCGAGAATACGATCTGGACTGGTGCGGATTGCAACTGAATCCGCTGCGGCGTATACGTACTCTGGAACAATTCGGTGAAGAGCACTGCAAAGTGAGACGATTTCGTTTCTTTTAATCACCACGTTGTGTTGCGTACGCAACATTACTACGACTACCGAATACTCCACGTCACCACTGGTATGCTTCTGCTCCTCGAAAATTGTCTCGAGAATCTCTCTGTACGGCGCAACCGACGGAACGGACTGCGCGAGATTCTCTATCCACTCACCGCATTCCTCGGGAGTAATGCAGCTAGTGAATAAGCTCTCAAGTTCAGGCAATCCGAGTCGTTTTGCTGGCGCGATCTTAACCAGCCTTGCAAAATCACTGATGCGAATAAAGGTTACTGTATGATTCGATGCGGCACGCGAAGCCTTTTCTTCAGCGATAACCTTCGATCGGTCGAGACCAGCTCGCGGGAAGTCGGCGACTACGACAATAGCATGTTGACAGGCTGGGGTTTCAGAATCTCTACTCTTTCGAACTGCATCAGGTTGCAGGCTTTTATACGTGGCTTGTGCGCCAGGCTTGAGTTTGGCATTAGCCGCTATGCTCACGTTATATGACTGGTTAGAACCGCCGAGAAAAGCTTGTGCCAACCCGATTCTTTTTTTCTTCGATTCTGGTACTGCGAAGAAACCTAAACTATCGAAAGCTGAAATAACTTCCTCTTCCAGCAAGCTCTGATTCGTCGCTGCATTTTGCAAATCCTGCGAGAGCATTATCGCATTTCGTTTGCCGATTGACTTCGCAAGCTCCCGAAGGAGCTGATCACGCTGTAGCAAGATATCTCTAATACGTTCCTTCTTAATACCATGTTCGTACATGCTCGCTTCAAGGAGTACTTCAGATGTCGCCAGAAGTTCGAGTGGAAGGCTTGTGTCTTTGTCTGAAAATTCGTCACCAAAATATGCGACGAATGGGTGCAAAGAGTTTATTTCAAGAATTCTCGTCGTTGCATCATAAACGGCAATGCCGACTTGTTGCCCAAGCGGCACTTGAACAATCTGCTCTATTAGCCCTTTCTCTGACTCAACACTTTCGTCAAGCTTTGTGAGAAACTCGGTCGTTTGATCTTGATTCAGGTTTTCGGGACAACGCGTTAACAACGGTGAATGCGATCCCGCAAGCGTGCCGCTAATTAATGCTTTAAGCGGAGATCGAGTAAGGCTCGCGGGGCTATCAGCAACCCTTTTTGTGGCTCGTCGGCCCTCAGTTTCAGCTTCATTGAATTCCTCGTGTTTACGACGAGCAAAATTGAAAAGCCCTTCCATCAACTTTCGCGCAGTTATCAGCTGAGCAGATTCTCTAACGGACTCTCTAGATGATCGCAATTCATCATCGAGCCGATCGATGTTTATTTCCAATCGAAATCGAGAAAGAGTTCCGTGACGGAGCTTGTTGGAACTAATCCCGAAGTATGGGTCGTCCGCGTTGACTAATCTACCTCGCACGTACACAAATATGCCCCAGCTTCGTCCAAGTTCCGACGACTTCCCTTGGGTAAGAAGGTCTTCGTATAGTTCAACTTTTCCAGTAACTCGACCTAACTGAGGATGCGTCAAACCGTATTTCTTAATGGGATCTTGTGTTTTCAAAGTCGTGACAACGAAATCAGTCGACGCCGGTTTGGGGAGCTTGGTTAGTTGCCTTCCAATCTGCCATACGCCGATTTTTTTGCCTTTCAGTTTCGACGATTCGACTCTTTCGCCCGTGAGGAAAAGGTTAAAGTCCGCCCTCAGGGGCATTGCGGTCGCAAGCACCCATTTCAATCGCCCAAGAGTGATTTGCTGGACCATCTCCTTTAATTCAGACATAATGGCTACAGTCCAGGACGTCGCGGTCGGCGAAAATAAATTTAACTTTTTGAAGCCCTCCGTTTCGCCGCTAGTGAATGGCTCGAGCGCAGCCATTGCCTCAGTTCTACTTAGTTCGCGAAGCTCAAGGGTTACTTTGTCTTCGAGCGTTCCTGCTTCACTCTTTGAATCAGGAATTTTGCCATAGTCCATACTTGTCGCAAAGTACTTGTTACCGCACTTGCTTACGTGGCTGAGGCGATTTGCTAGGACATAGGTCGCGAGTTTTCCAATCCCAAATTTACCGATTGGTTTTCGCTTATTGGCTGGCGTGCCTTTTTTCGTCAATCTCTTTTGGCTTTGTCCGATTACCCAATGATTTTGCAACCCCGCCGCATTCATCCCTTCCCCGTCGTCAATGACGACGATGGTCGCATTCTCATCTGTAAGGTCAGGTGAGAGGATAACGTGGACGTTTTCGGCACCCGCGTCGAATGAATTAGACACTAGCTCCTCTATCGCCTTATTCGGACTCGAGTAAAGGCCTTCTGAAAAGAGCTGAATAATTCTGTAACTAATCTTTACATCGATATTTCCTGTGCGCCGTCCGGCGGATGCGTAGCTTGGAGTTTCAGGTACTTGACCCATTTGCGATTCAGTCTTTCCAGGGAAGAAGCGGCGATTCTAAAATCTGGCGGTCGCGTTTCGACAAAACGCCGGGCTATTCTAGCACCAATACCTGCACGGGAAAGCTGCAATATGCGACACAAAACACAAATTCGCAACGAGATATTTGCTAAGTCAGCATTGTGAAATGTGAAACTGGCGAAATCAGAAACTCAAGCCTTAGCGTCTTCGGAATTGGAATCATTCGACTATGTAGGAGCTTCGGACGGCATACCGAAATTGTTTATGGTCGAAAATCATTTTAGAATCGGCACTCCGATCGCATTGCGCACGAACGCAACGTCCGACTTCGATAGCTTCACAACCGGTATCATTACGACATCATTGTTCACTGGCCCTAGTTTCAACAACTTGATGGTTTTCTTGGCACCGTCGTAGTCAAGAATACGTCCTTTGAACGGTTCCTCTTTTACTACCGTCCACATTCTGGGTTCCTGCTCTGGAATCGCAACGTCTTTAATCGCATTCTTGGCCGCTTCATGTATAGCAGTTGTTGGAAGATCGACTGTGAAAATGGTGCGCGGACCTAATGTGCTTTTATATTTGATCGTTCCGCTAATGAAAACTAGATCCATGCGGAACTCATCCTCCAGTAGACCATCGGCATGAGTGATCATTGGCCATCTTTTTTAGGTGAATTTGATGACAGTCTTGTCAACACCCTCCTGTGAAACGTACAACTCCCCGTCATCCGCATCGGATCGCCCGAACCAGTCAAAAGACGCAAAGATTTTCAAAGAAGAATCTCTGAACAAACTTGAAAGAATTCCATGGCCCAACAGACCACATGATGAATCAACACTCACCCTGATCGCTAACCCACCAACGCTAGAAGCACAATCTTAAAAAACTTGCTGACTCAAAAACGCCCAACTCAACAGGTTGCCGGCATTAACAAGCGGACGCATTAGCAAGAGACCGTATTAAAACGACACGGGGCAGATAGTCCGCAACGCAGACTTTTACGATCGGCAATCCGATCTCAGAAAATAGAAAAATAGCGGCGGAGGGATTCGAACCCCCGACACGCGGATTATGATTCCGCTGCTCTAACCAACTGAGCTACGCCGCCTCCTGAAACCTGGAGCGGATATTCGCTTGGCAAATATCCGTTACAGGTTAGGTCAAGAATGATACAAAAAATCTGGGCTTCGAAAAGGGTAGAAAGGGCGAGAATTACCAGCCCATTACCATATTTGATTCGATTACGCGCCGCGCTTTGTCAAGATCCGAACCGGTTTCGGTCATATACAGCCGAATCGCGTGGACTTTATCTCCAGATGATTTTGACAGACAATCGCGTGCAACCGTACAAACATCGAGGTCTTGGCCGGTCAAACCCAGCGCGCCTTTGGAGATTACCCAGCAATCGCGCGGGCGTTTGGTCAACCGGAGCACATTGTCAGTTGGATATGTCTCCTTGAGCACCGCGCGAGCAGCGTTTTCATCTTGTGCCCAAGTAATAATAATATGTGCGTCAGTTTCGACCTCAAACAGCGGCATGATAGTTCTCCCGTCGATCCAAAATGATTAACATTCGACGAACCGTCCAAAAGTAAACATCCTCTTTCGGTCCCGAGTTCATCTGACAGTATAGCAAGTTCCGAAAAGCGTTTTTAGTACTGGGCGTCTTGAGTTTGACAATCCATTTTCTGAAACTTATCCCGCATCCCCAATCTAGCTTTGGCAACTCAATGCTTTTCCGCTAGACTTGGCAGGACAAGAGCACAAAACGAAGGCGGAGAGACTTTACCAACCGTCCCAAGCCTGCGTTAAGCAAACGACTGGTATTGTCCGCAAAAATTCCCTTGTCATGCCGATCCTCGTTTTTAGCGTAGTTTTTCATACCCTATTTGCAAGTGGGAATGAATACTGGCAAGGTTCACTCGCCTTGCCGTTAAACGTATGTCTTAACGGTGTGGTAGCGATTCAATTGGCTAATTAGAAAAGTATGAACCGACTAAGTACCCGCTTTTCAAAAATTCCGACCGTCCTGGCAATAGCATTCATGTGCTGCTTGGTCATCGGTCCCACGATCAAGGCAATACTGGAAACGCAACTCTCCGCTCGCTATTTGATCGCCGCACTTCAAGAGTTGGAATCAGGCGACTTTGACTCGTCACGCAAGTCGCTAGAAACGGCCGTCGCTTGGTCGGACAAGATTGCGACGTCCAACGAACTGATTCAAATTCAGATGTACTATTGGGTACTCGGTGGCGAGCCAGAAAAAGCGATTGCCGAAGTAACGAAAGCCAAAGGGCTCGAGCGATTTGACTTCGCCTTTAACGCGTACAGTCTTTTTTTCTCCATCGGTGACTTCGCCAACGCCTTGATCTGTGCCAAAGTGTTGCTTGAACACCCTCAGCTTTCCACTGTGGAAAAACTAAATCAGATCGCTTACATTCGCTCGCTGGCCAAAGTGGAACTTGACAAGGCGTTACAGGATATTGAGACGGCGGTGAAGGTCGATAATTCGCCGAGCGTCATTGACACGCAAGCTTGGGTGCTGCACGAACTGGGTCGCAACGAAGAAGCCCTGGTCTTGATGAACGACGCCATCGCGCGTGCGGAGAAAGCTTTGCCATCCAAAAAAAGTGATCAGCCAACTTCGGCTAAGCAACCGGATGCGAAGAAGAGCGATGCGACTGGCGAGTCAGTTTCGAAAACAGAGGATGCAGCTTCAATCGATAACGGGCAAGACGATGCGCGGATGAAAAACATTGTGGAGATTCGCAAAGCGTATGTCAAAGACGAAAACAATCCGCTGAAGACATTGGCTGTCATGCATTTTCATCGCGCCACAATTCGCGAAGCGCTTGATCAAGACGCCTCCGAGGATTGGAAATGGCTCGAGGACAATGGCTTTACTAACAAGTCCACATTGTACTGATTGCGATTTGATTGATGGCCGATTAGCCGAGTTCGGCCTGCACCATCAAGCATGTTTTTTCGCGTGAATAGAACAGCTTCCGTTCTCGCAATTCTTTCCTGCAATTCGATAGCGATATTTCGCGACCAAGCGATACATCCAGCGCCACAGCGGCATGGAAAAGGGCAAATGCAGGATTGGTGCAAACGGGTAGAGCATCGGCAATCGTCGTGACAAGTACCGCACGGCGTCCGCTCCGCCAAATCTCTGACCGTTGGGAGCAACAACCCACATTTGCTCCATCAATTGTTCCCGACTCAAGTCGGGGTAGTTTATCTGGACGCTGGGGTCATGCAAAGATAAAAAGCGTAAACTTTTTTTACCATCTAGGCGTCTCAGGATATTGATCTGAGAACAGCAAAATCGGCATTCGCCATCATACAGGACGACATCAGCGTTCATTCCTTGATCCGATGCGGAATGGCTAGTGGCTTGGTTAGGTGATTCGATTGTATCGGGCATTCTAGTTCTTAGCTTAAGGTTTCGGAGCCCATAACCAGGCGCACAGTTTTCTCAATGGATCGATGTCTGCGATTCGAATTTGTCTGTTTGCGTAGGCAAGTCGGTAATAGAGACTGCCTAGCGACTGCAACTGGGTGGATTGAACGGGATACTGTCGAGCGAGGCGTTTCAAGTATTCTTCGGGAGTCTCCTCGACTTGCCGCGGCGCACCGTGTTCATTTCCCCAAGCTTGGACTGCGTCGAAAGTATATCGCACGATCTCCGCTTGCGATCCTTCTGCCACGTTCCTAGCAAACGGATTGATAAAACTGCTAAATGCAGTTTGTCGATTGCGATCCTCTGATTTCACGGACGACGGGGTTTTCGAAGATTTTTCTGCCGATTTTTCTGGACCGAACAGTCTATCTAACCAACTGCGAAATGCAGCCAACAGTTCACGGCCGTGGAGCAGAAGGTATACGAAAATAATACCGAGCAAGATCAGTGCTGTGATTACCTTGACTAGACTCGTGAGATTTGGAAGCTTGCTCAGCAAGTTCCAATTGGAGGCGCTTTGATTTTTCGGTTGAGTATTTTCCTGCGTTTTATTTTTTTGTTGCTCGGAATTCTGCGATTTTTCTTGCTGCTTTTTCTCTTCTATTTTTGATTCGTCGTTGTTTTCTTCCCGCTTATTCTTGTTGGAATCGGCTTCTTGTTGATCTTTTTGTTGTTCGCCAGAATCAGAATTCTCTTCGGATTTGGTTGGATCGTTTGATTGGTCTGACTGATCGGATTCTTTTCTTGACGGTTCCGATTTGCTTTGCTCCGACTGGTTCTGCGAATTCTCTTGGCTGTTTTTCTCCGACTGTTCAGACTTGTTTTTGTCGCCAGATTCGTTTTGCTGGCTTTTGCGCTCCGCCGATTGTGATTGCTCCTGCTTGCCAGATTCGTCCTGCTTGCCAGATTGTGATTGATCTTGCTTCGAAGAATTGGGCTGTTTTCCGGAGTCGCCGGGAGACTGTGCTTTTGCAGTTGAGCTTTCCTGAGAGCCAGCTTGTTGTTGATCCTTGGATTGCGAAGAGTTCGACGGTTGTTGTCCGTCGGATTTCGTTTTCGACTGGGAGTTGCTCTCGTTCTGGTTTTTGGAGGACTGGCTGGATTGTTTATCTTTGGCCGAGCCTGATTGCGAGGGATCAGGTTTCGATCCCTGTCCGGAGCTTGATTGACTTTCGCCAGACTCAGAAGGTTTACTGCCCGAACCGCTGCTATCTTGTTTTCCTGGCGAATTATTTTTGTTCCCGTCTTTAGGCCCTTGGCCTCCGGGTTTATTCCCACCCGGTTGATTGCCCCCCGATTCATTGGATGGTTGGCCTTGACCATTTGCTTTCGGTTTCGAACTCTGTTCACCGGAACCGGAGTCGTTGCCGCCGGCTACTTTTGGTCGATCCGACTTTGTGGACGAGTTGCCGCCTTTCAAATCTGGCGGGGCAACGCTGGACTTGACGGAACTGTCGCGAACACCTTCCGGGCCCCATCCCCATTTGCTTGCCTTAAGATCACCTGACGTGAGTTTGAATGGCAAGCCGAACAAGCCATACGCCCTACCCGGCAATGGCAACAGCATGGCGACTAGCAAAAGGACAACGACCCCGATTATCCCACTGGAAAGCCAAGTGATTGTCATGTCGGCGGGCATCGCGACGTTGCGCTGTCGCAAGTATCGACGCAAATTCAAAAAGCTGGTGACGACGAGCAAGGAAAGTGCACACAAGAGGTAACCAAACAAGAAGACGAATGAACGCCCACGCGTAACGGAATCGCCGGTTGTCATGAAAAGCTGCCCGATGCCGAACAGCGGTATGGCTAAGAGAGAAAAGTACAAAACCCAAACACCGGGATTGTGTTTTCTCTTTTTCTTTTTCACGACGGCTCTCGCCTGCGGCGGGGCTTCGGCGTTTGATTTGGCCGAACTCAACTGACTCTTGAGAAGGCCCAGGGATTGCAGCAGTCCTTCGCCCGACGAATCTTCTTGATCGTCGATGACCGTGCAGTCAAACGTGATGCGATCCGCCAGAACAGCGATCAAAATCAAAAATCCAAGGACGATCGGAAAGGCAAAAATCTGGAGTCCTGAGGGGAACTGAATAAATCGCATCGTAACAAGCATGGCCGCAGCGCCCATCGCCAGCATGTATCCCATCGCCAAAGCGCGGTTTTGTTCGATTGCGATGCGAGCTATCAGCACGCTTGCAAAAGTGTAGAGGCCAAGGATGTACATCAAGCGAATCGTAAAGTCGCCTTCGTAAATCAACGTCAGTAGAAAGAACACCAAGCACGCGATCATGCCGATGATGAGGGCTGGTGACAAAGCGGCCAGCAAAAGATCAACAGAGGTGGGCCGCAAGTTAGGCTTGTTAGAGCCAACTTGGTTTCGCACACCGCTGTTATTTCCTGGCTGTTTTTTTGCCGTGGTCATGAATACTAGTCTACCGCATTTTGCTGACTTATTCTTTGAGGTCGGTGTTTCTGGAGGTCGGTGTTTACACAGTTCAGTTTTATCGAATGTTCAATCTGAAGCTGGCCACTTCTCAGTGGTGCTTCGTACAACAACATGCGCGAATTGACCGCATTTTCGTACTCGTACTCAGCCGCAGGCAGTACTCGTACTCGTACTCGAATTTGGTTCCCGATCGAGTACGAGTACGAGTACCGTTTCACTGAGTACGAGTAGGATTTTGTGCGTCCGCTACCGGCGATCAACGACAAATCACCTTAATCTATTGTTTAGTATAGCCTCGATGTGTTGCGCACAACCACATGCAACGCAAGGATTGTAACACAGAGTACTTGAGCGTCGAACCACGGGAAACCTGCATTTCCTGTGATCTTGCGCGCTATAGCAGGAGTGCTTTTTAGAGGTGGATTTGTCGGAAAGCTTCGTAAGCAGCGATTCCGACGCTGACCGAGAGGTTGAGGCTTCGCACCGGGCCGGGCATTGGGATGCCTAAAAGGGCAGCGTCATTATCAAGCCGCAGCGATTCGGGAAGGCCGTTCGATTCGCTTCCGAAGACTAACGCATCGCCACTATGATAAATCACTTCGGTGTAATTTTTCTTTGCGAATTTCGAAAAAAACCAAAGTCGCTTTGTTGGAACTTTTGCAACCAAGTCATCCCATGAGTCAACGATTTCCAGATTAAGATCGGACCAATAGTCCAAACCTGCACGCTGGACATGAGTTGAATCGAGCCGAAAACCCATTGGGCGGACAATCCAAAGCTTGGCGTTCATCGCTACGCAGGTGCGACCGATATTGCCTGTGTTCTGTGGTATTTCAGGCTGAAACAGTACGATATTAAGCACAGGGTTACTACGTTCTAATATTGGTCCTTGAAGTGGTTCCGATGCCATGCTTTACTACACGTTGTTCCGAGCGAATGATTTCATTGCGGTCACTTGATTTGAATTGTAAGCTTAGCAAGATTTGTGCGATTTGAGCGAGTTGGAATCGCATCCGAACATATTACCCTTTACCGATTGTAACCGTAAGATTCGAGGAATGAATCGGATCTAATCCGTGCCAAAGTCGAATTCGTTTAGTATCTAGATTCAGCGACGAGCGAGAATTCATGCCGATCAATATTACTTGTCCAGGATGCCTGTCGCGATTCACGGTCAGCGATAAATTTGCAGGAAAGAAGGGACCTTGCCCGAAATGCAAGAAAGAAATTCTTGTCCCTGAGAAAGCCGATGAAGTCGTCATCCACGCGCCTGTGGATGATAACCCGAAAGATGTTACTGGCAAATCGATTCTCAAGCCAATTCGTCGCGCCGAGAAACCACTCAACAAACTGGCCGTTATCGGCGGCTCTGTCCTTGCAGTTGCTGTTTTGATCGTGGCCATTGTCATCCGGTTTACGACCGACTCGCCGCCAGCGCCGCTGCTGGTTTTGGGAGCGATTGGTATTGCCCCGCCGCTCGTGCTGCTGGGCTACAAAGTATTGCTTGACGATGAACTCGAAGGCTACGAAAACACGGAGCTGTGGGTGCGGGTCGGCATTTGTTCTGCGGTGTACGCTGCAACTTGGGGAGTGTATGTTTTTCTATCTTACTACTTCGAAAACAAAACCGTTGCAGATACTCCGATCATTCAAATGGGAATGTACATGCTCATCATGGGTGTGCTTGGGAGCCTTGCTGCGCTCGCGACACTCGAGCTTGAATTCGGTCAGTCTGTGTTGCACTATCTCAGTTATTTTGGCTGCACACTAATTTTATGCGTCATCATGCGTGTCCAATTGGGCGAGCCCTTAGCACGGCCCGCCGAATCGCCCGTTCGCCAAGCTCCGGCTGCTTCTCAAAATCCCGCAGCGTTTCCGCCAGCAACACCCAGCGGCGGTGGACTTGCACAATAATGTTCGAGCAGCCAATCTGCTTCTATTAAGAATGGGAAAACGTTTGTGTCGTTGTTGAATTTGCCAGAGTTGTTATCGCTCGAAAGCGCACGTTCGGTCATTCGGATTCCGCCGGAGATCGACATCCCCGTCACTCAACGCGTGATGCGACTCATCGACACCGAGCCCTTTCGACGACTTGCCAAAATCTCGCAATTGGGGTTGGTCGCTCAAGTCTATCCGGGAGCAACGCATACGCGTTTTGAACATTCGCTGGGCGTATATCGACTTGGTTTACTGTATCTGCGCAGTTTGGCGGTGCAGCCTGATTTTGTTGAACGCGTTGACGAAGAACAAGCGAAAATTTTCGTTATTGCCGCACTGTTCCATGACATTGGCCATTGGCCGTTCTGCCATCCGATCGAAGATATCCGACTGCTCGAAATTCCACGACACGAAAGCTTGGCGAGAAACATACTTTGCCACTCCGAAATTGCCGACTGCTTGCGTGAGGATTGGGGCATTGATCCGTTGCAAGTTGCCGAAGTTATCGCCCCCAGCGGCGAACGACAACCGAACATTTTGGCAAGCATGCTGAGCGGTCCCATCGACATCGACAAAATGGATTACTTGGATCGCGACAGTTTACACGCGGGAGTTCCTTACGGACGCAATTTTGATAAACAACGATTGATCGGGGCAATGTGCATCGGGCCAACTGGAAACGAATTAGCCATTACAAGCAAAGGAAAGACGGCCGCCGAGATGATGGTTTTTGCTCGGTATGTCATGTTCAGCGAAGTTTACTGGCACCACGCCGTCCGAAGCGCGACGGCCATGTTGCAAAGAGCAGTATATGAATTTCGCAATCGTCTGGATGTAGTCACGCATTGGACAGGAATGATCGACTCCGAAATGACCGAGTCATTGATGACGCTCGCCTCGAAAAGTCCGGTGGCTGGACTTGTCGATGGATTATTTGGAACGAGGCGTCGGTTGTACAAGCGGATGTCGCAATTCGATAGTTTTGAGCATCCCGAAATCCATCGTGGTTTGGCTCGACGACCGTTCGGGGAGTTGGTGTCGTTTAGTCAGCGAATCGCCGAGCGACTAAGTTCCCAGATCGGGATGACCGTGTCGCCCAGTGATGTACTTATCGACGCACCGCCCGCCAAGCTCGAAGTCCAGTTTCGCGTTTCGGTTCGCAATCCTCAAGGAAACTTTTGTTCGCTTGAGGAATTGTCACCAGTTGTTCGAGCCTTGGCGACGCAACAATTCGATGATGTAGTCAAAAAAGTGCGAATCTTCGTTGCTCCGGAGATTCAACACAAATGCAGGCAGATCGATATCACCGATCTACTGCATCAGATCATCGAAGAATAGTCCATGAGGAATGATCTCGAAGCGAATCGATCGATTCTATTTCTTGACTTCGAGTTTAAAGTCTCCCGACACGCGGATTGTGATCGAGCCTGGGATGAAGCCTTGATCGACAAAAGAAACTTTTAGTTCCATGTCGTCTTTAGTGAGTTCATATTCGCCGATTTCTTTCGTGTCGACGGTTTTTTCGAGTTTCCAGCCATCCTTTTCTTGCTGCGCGAGCCACTCGGTGACAGATTTTTTGGCGGCACCAGAATCGGTTGTCAGTTCGATTGACTTTGCGTCTTGCTCACCGATCTCGGCGTTCTTTGGAATTGTAATTGCGATTTTGGGAGGATTCTTTTTCCTCTCCATCTCCGCATCTTTCTTTTTCTTTTCGTCAGCAATCAACTTGTCGACTCTTTTTTCCGCTTCGGCAAACTGCTTTGCGTTTTGATATTTCAGATCGACGCGCGTTTTTCCTTCGACTTCATAAAACTGTAGTTCGATGAATTCTTTAGCGGGATTGCGAAAGATCAGGTGGTCGCGAAAATCGATTCTGACTGGATTCTCTGTTGTTGCTTTCCAACTGGATTTGCCAAGCGTTTCTTTGAAAAATTTGACAAGCTCTTCCTGTGATTTGTCGCTGTCAAAAAGCATGCCCCCCGTGCTATCCGAGTATTGAAGGAATCCGTTGTAGGGCGGCGCAGGCAGGTCAGCCGACAATTGCTCGCTGGTGATCTGAATGGCAGTCTTGTTATCCTGAGCAGGAGCTTGACTCACGGCAACCTGCAGTAGCACGGCATTTTGTTTAACAAAGAACGACACGGTCGTATCGCCAAATGGTTCCCAACCTTTTGCAAGTAACAGTTTTCGGCATTCCTTCGTTGTCTCTTCAACGGATGCCGACGTCGTGTAGGCAATGGTCGCAGGGAATGCGTAAAGTTGTGTTGAACCCTTGGGTACTGGGAGCGTCTTGAGATCGACATTACCGTGATTCGAAATATTGACGGATGTCGTCCCAGGCTTGCTACCTTCGGAAACCATCAAGCTGAACGTGAAGCCTTGCTTTTGTAAAGTTGCGCTGGCATATGCGTCCGTCACCGTCGTGCCGTCGAGTTCTTTGCAGCCAGATTTTTTGAAGTTGGCCAACAGCCGCTTTGCAACGTCTGCCACTATGCCTTTTGCTTGATAACTTTGCTGAGCGATGATTTGCGAATTCGGAGTGTCAACAGGATCGATGAGTTCGAATTGGGAAAGATCGAGCGCCGATGCGGCTTGCGCGGCTGTCGCGGGTTTTGTATCCTTCGATTGGGCATGGACAAACGAAGTACAGGATAGCGCGAAAAAACAGACGCTCGTTATTGTGAGCAAACGCATGCTGAACTTACGATCGATTCGATAGCGAAGCCAAACATTTTTCATAGCCACTCGCCCTTTCTGCTTTCGTGAAAGACAAACTGAGAAATCCGTTTTGGGATTCTTCGCTATACGATTAGTCAGAACCCGTCGCAGATGGTCATTATACTTGTTGGAAACTGCCAAGAGCGCTTCGACCAAGGTTTTACTTACAAAAATCTGGCCTTCGGTATCCCGTGACTTGCCTTGGATTGCACTACGAGTTGGCCAGTTTCATCCGTCCGAAGATTCTGCAGACCGGGAGCGAGTATTGAGTTCCTCTCGAAAATGCATTTCGATCTTATCGCGTCGCAAGGAACCTTTGATCGTCAGGAATTCAGGAAAATCGGAAATTGGTTTCCCAACCAGCAAGATAATCTTGGGCCGTTCGTAGGGAGCACGCGATCGCAGCAGTTCGTGTGCCTGGGCTAATATCTTTGATTCCGATATTTGCGGATGATCGTGAGAGGACGAACTTTTTCGGAAAACGATAGCCGAAACGAACGGTCGATTATTACCTACCAAGACCACTTGCCGAAAATCGGCATCTGCAGCAAGCATGGACTCGAGAGGCTGAGGCGAAATTTTCCGTCCGGTCGACAGAACGATCAAGTCATCTCGTCGACCAAGAATGCGATAATGTCCGTCGTCGTCGCGTATCGCCAAATCGCCAGTTGCCAGCCATCCATCGACGATCCTCTCCGCCGTGCGTGCTGGATCTTGCCAGTAGCCAAGCATGACATTTTCGCCACGAACCCACAACTGTTGATCGCCATCGATGCGAATCTCCACTCCCCGAATCGCAGGACCAACGGTCCCAGTTCGCGCTGAACCTACGCGGTTAGAGCAGATGACGGGCGAAGTCTCGGTCAGCCCGTAGCCTTGATAAATGGGAAAACCAATTTGCTTAAACGCATCGAATAACTTTTCAGATAAAGCCGCGCCCCCGCAGGCTAGCATTCGAATGCGATTGCCTAATTTTTCGTGTAACGCCGACTCGCAGGGGACTGTGCCAGATAGGGTACTTTCGTAAAGCCTTTCAAAAACATGTGGAACGGCGTTGATAAGCGTGGGTCGGACCCTTGGTGCATCTTGCCAAAACTTGTCGAGCGACTTCGAAGCAACGAAAGCTCCGCCGGTCATCGCCCAGGTCGAAACTTCGCAAGTTCGCGCGTAGGCGTGGGAAAAAGGTAAAACGTTCAGCCTTACATCGTCGGAAAACTGCGGCATGGCATCCAGTTTGGCGGCAGCATTGGTCATTAAATTGCGATGGCTGAGCATAACGCCTTTGGGTGGACCGCTTGTTCCCGAAGTGAAAAGAATGTTCGCAATGGAATCCGGCGATACGATGTTCGCTCGACTGCGGATAACGGTTTCGATCGGTAAATCTGTCGGGCCGAAGAAACTGACCTTCGAGGCAATGTCCCCTTCCGAGGACAGTGTCATGGTTGGGTCAAAAGGACCGGGGTGTGCCGTCTCGTTCAGCGGTTCCACTTGGACTTTGACGACTCGTTGTGCAAAGCGATCCGCTAATAAACTTGCGATATGATGATCGTTATCTGCGACAACGATCAGTCGCGGTTCTACACTTGCCAAGATGTGGAGCAGTGTTTCTGAAGTGACTCGCGGATCGATGGGAACGTGCACGGCTTGTATCCAAGCGCATGCGGCATCCACCACAACCCAGCTCGCCGAATTAGGCAGAATCGAAACAATGCGATCTTGTTGTTGAAGGGAGTGCGAAGCCAATAGGAGCACTGCATTTTCGACCCAGGTTTGTACTTCGCGCCAGGAGTACCAAGTCACTTGCGATGGGCCCACGACTCCCCAAGCTTTGTTTTGAGGGAGTTCCACCGATTGTCGAAATATCCAATCTGCGATGGAAACTGGATGGGCCAAGTTCATTGGGAACCAACATCCAGATGCATGGAAACCGGCAGCAAGTCCGTGATTCGATATATTCGTGTTGGCTTGGTAGAGTCCAATGACCCGATACATATCTCGAGCGATTTCGAGAATTCAACCAAGACTTGCAGACACGCGCCGCAGGGTGGGACCGATGTCGGTGATACGATTGCGATCGACCGCCAAGAACGATTGCCTGCGGCGATGGCCGAAACCGCAGCCGTTCGTTCCGCGCATATCGTCAAACCGTACGAGCTATTCTCGACATTGCATCCCAGAAATATTTGACCGTCACTGGCCAACAACGCTGCGCCGACAGTGAAGTTCGAGAACGGTGCGTAGGCCTTTGTCGCACACTGTCGAGCGAGCCGTAGCAGTTCGTCGAAGTGATTATTCTCGCTGTTCATGATCGCTATCCGACCGCAATCCTAAAGTGAAGATGCTATTGCAAAGGATTGATACAACCGCTCCAGTTGTGGTTGTTCCGATCGAATTATACACGATCTCAAGAGCAGTTCTTTGATTGAGTTGAATTTATCTTTATCTCGAGCATAGACGCGAAGTAGCGGTTGCCCTACGTGGACACGATCGCCTTTGCGAATCAATATTTCTAAACCTACTCCATGATCGATGCGTTGGGCAGCGATGCGTCGGCCACCGCCAAGCTCGATCACGCTTTGTCCAAGCAATTGTCCGTCCCACGCATATAGATATCCTTCGGAGTCCGATTCAAATTCAAATGATTCGGCGAGCGGTAGATGGGACTCGATTCGGCCACTTTGGGCTCTTACCATTTTTTGAAATCGAATCCAAGCTGATCCATCGTCTAGTCGCTGTGTAAGTTTCTCTCGCGCGTCATCGCGATTTGACGCACGCTGAGTTTGAATCAATAACGAAGCGCCCAGTTCTAGCGTCAAGTCTCTCGTGTCCGGGGGGCCTTCGCCTCGCAATATGTCGATCGATTCGTTTACTTCATTCGCATTACCCACCATTGTGCCAAGGGGCTGGGACATGTCGGTCAGCAAAGCTCGCGTGTCGACTTGCATGCGCAATCCAGTTTTCACCAGCGACGCCGCCAATTTTTCGGCTTCCTCTCGGCTAGCCATGAACGCACCGCTTCCCCATTTTACGTCCAGAACCAAAGCATCCAGAGATTCAGCCAACTTTTTAGACATGATGCTAGCGGTGATCAGAGGGATCGAAGGAACAGTCGCCGTCACATCGCGCAGCGCATATAGTTTGCGGTCCGCCGGGACGAGCGATTCCGTTGCTCCGGTGATGACGCATCCAATTTCACCCAGTTGTCTTTCGATTTCGCGAGTGGATAGATCGGTTCGAAATCCAGGAATCGCCTCGAGTTTATCAAGCGTCCCGCCCGTAATCCCCAATCCGCGTCCACTGATCATGGGAATGTGCAGATCGAAACATGCGAGCAAGGGCGCGAGAATGAGCGAAGTCTTATCGCCAAGCCCGCCTGTCGAGTGTTTGTCAACTCGGACTTCCGTGCCTTGACGGCGCATGACTTCGCCGGTTTGAATCATGCAATCCGTCAAGCAAGCCGTTTCTTGTTCGGTCATGCCGCGAATATAAACGGCCATGGCCCAAGCTGACATTTGGTAATCGGGAATTTCTCCGCTTGCATATCCCTCAATCAAGAACTGAATCTCGTCCTTGTTGAGTTCTGCGCCATCGCGTTTTTTGCCGATTATGACTGCCGGTAGCATACGGTACTCATGGAAGCGGGTAGCAAATAGAAGGTGAGAAGAGATTATACCGGAAGCGCGCTTTGGTACTATCGACAAGCATCCAAGAATTGACGGCCCGAACAGCGAGTAATCACTCTTGATCTCCAGAAATCGCTAAAGATCGTCGGCTTGCAGTTATTCTGCTCCGCGAGCCAGAAGGTTTTTCGCGTGTTAGCGAATCAAATCATAGAGTTTTCGAACAGTCCGTTCTTGAGGAGCAGCGTCCGGCGTTGGGACGGCCAAATCGGAACTGTCAAAGTTTTCTTGTTTAACAAGCTTGCCGTCCAAATTCCACGCTCTCCAATTGCCTTCAGGCTTGCCTTCGGCGTAGTTGCCTGTGGCCCGTTTCATGCCGTTAGCATGCCACCACGCCCAAACGCCTTGCATTTGTCCGTTGGCAAAACGGCCCGTGGATTCGCGATCGCCGGATGGATGCCAGCTTTGGTATTCGCCTTCGAGTTCATTCATCTTGTATTGGCCTTGAGCGCGAATGTTTCCATTTTCATGCCAGACCGTGAACTTGCCGTTTTTCACAATATCACCTTGAGGTTCGTAAACGGCCATCTTTGTATTCATCCAATCATCAGGCACTTTGAGGATTTGTGCCGCCGTCAGATACTCGTACTCGCTTTTCGGACGATTGTCTTTGAAAAATTCTCGTTTCGAATCGGCCCGTTGTCCTAACTGATAGACGTCGTGACGTTTTTCCGTTCCGTCCTTATTAAACTCGTAGGCTTCTCCATCCAATAAGCCTTTTGAGTATTGGGATTCAAAAAATGGTTTTCCACTTACGAAGTACCAGTTTGCAGCACCGGATCGCAAACCATTTTCAAAATCGATCACGCTCGCGATGCGGCCTTTCGCGTCGCCAATTTTCCACGATCCTTGCAATTGGTCATTTTTGAATTCTGCGTCCGACGTAAACGGCGGTTCGAATTCGCTGTACGGCATAGACAGAAGAATACCGGTCGTTGGCTTATAAATAAACTGAAGCCAATGCCCTTCGCGTTTTCCTTGGGCATATTGGCCAATGACGACTGGTTGGCCTTTTTCGTTCCATTCTTGGTACTTGCCGTGAGTGATGTAATTGCCTTCAGCATCCAATGCAACTTGCCGTTCGACCCGTACTGTTCCGTTGGTGTATCGTTCACGAATTGTTTCTGTTTCGATACCATCGCTCACAACGTCGGTGTTGGGTAAATCAACATCGGTGTCTGGCAAATGGGGATCAGAATCCAGCACGAAATTATCTTTCATGTCTGCGGGCAAACCGATCTCGATGGGCGGTTCACTTTGCTCAGCCGTTAAAATCAGCAAGGATTTTTCGGGTGGGGCCATGCTGAAACAAGGCACAGACAAGCAGACCGCAACGCCAAAACCCGCGAATTTTCCGAGACGAAAGTAGTTTTTGGCAGTAGGGTATCGACGCATTCGCAAATTCCTTTTCACGATGTCCGTAGGTGGGGATCGCATCCTACGATCCATCACAGATGGTATCGGTTATCGTGAAAAGGAAGTTAGCTATCAAGACTGCGGACGAAACGTTTTGACTTCGTGTAACATCTTGCCCGACCGCAACGTTGCGCGAGTGAATAGGAGTTATAGGCGTTCGAACCGACTCAGATTAACGCCGTAGACTCACTCATTTAGTGGTCAATTGTATGGAATCGATCAAAACGTCCACTCAATTTTTCGTTAAATCGAAGCAAAAAAGCTCCTCGTCATTTCGAACATAGATTCGCCCATTCGCATATGCGGGTGCGCACCATACCACGGGACGGCCAAACGCGTTGTTGGTTGGATCGACAATGTGAGCGCGATCGATCTCCTTATAACCTTCAGGCGACATCTTGGCGATAATCAAGTCGCCCAATTCGGTAAACAAGAAATAGCGATCTTCATTGCGGACGATGAATGCGGAACCACTTTGCTCTGGACGTTCCCCGAGCATTTCCGAAGTTTGCCAAAGCCGTTCGCCAGAGGGGACTTTAAAAGCAATCATGTCTCCACGTTGATCCATTCCGTAAATTATATCACCATCCAAAATCGGTTGAACGTTGACGGGCGAAATCGCATGCTTGCCTTTGTCTTGCCACAGTGGAGTGACTGACTTGGAGTCGGCCCCCATCTCGACCATCAAGTTTCGATTGTTAAAACCGCCCACAAACAGGTACTTGCCTGACAGTAAAGGCGACATGATGATCGATCCATTGTTTGCTTCGTAAGGCGTCGTCCAAAGCAAACGGCCCGTTTCAGGATCAACTGCGTTTAAGGCTTGGGGATTCACCAAGATCATTTGCCGACGACCGTTGAATTCGATAATCGTTGGCGGTGAGTAACCAGGCTCTACGGCATCGATATTCTTCCACACCTCGTTGCCAGTCATCTTGTCAAAAGCCACCGTTTGAGAACCTTTACCGCCGACGACACAAACGAGGCGAGGGCCATCGATCAAGGGATGTGCCGCGAATCCCCACAAAGGAACTTTCGTCGAATAATCTTTCTTCAAGTCGCGTTGCCAAATTATTTTCCCCGAGTCAGCAGCAAAGCAGAACAAGTTTCCCTCGGCCCCCAAAGTGTAAACGCGATTCTCGTCCACAACAGGCGTGCATCGTGGGCCGGATGGATAGGAAATGGTGTAAACAACCGGATACTTGTGCTGCCATAACTCTTTCCCAGTCGAAGCGTCAAGACAGAGGACGCGTTCCGTGCCTTTGAAAGCCGATTGACCAAAGTTGTCCACTTTGACGTCGGACGTCGAGACAAAGTCGGTTGCGTAGACGCGATTGCCTACTACAGCAGGTCCCGAGTAGCCGCCTGCGATTTTGCTTGACCAGATTTTCTTGGGGCCTTCAGCGCGGAATTTATCGACGATTCCCTTTGCTTGCCAAACATTATTTCGCGTCGGACCCATCCACTGTGGCCAATCTTCGGCGTAAACGACTTGAGAGATGCTAGCCAAAGTGACGAGCAGCAACTGAGCAGTGACTAGGTAAATTCGCATCATTAGGGTCTTTCCTCTGTTGTAAACCGTTGATCCAACAAACACACGCGACGTCTATTCAAGTTTGGAATCTTCTGAATCCCCAAGCATACCCGATCCCTCACAGTCAAGAATCGGGCTAACGCCTTCGCGTCCGCCAAAATTCGCTGCGAACAAAAATTTTGAAACTTTTTTCGTGAGTGACCAGACGTGTCATTCCCATCTCGATGATGAAGAGTGTGGCTAGCGGCACAGTGTGTCTGTTTAGCCTGTTTTGGTTCTCGAAAAACTGTTTCGTAAAAGGGGCGTGTGATGAGTTCCGTGATCGAATCAAGCCAGTTGACTTTTAACTGGGACATTGGAGCCGAATCCAATTTGGAGTCAAATGGCATTGGTCATGAAATGCCTCGCGATGCACTTGCAAACGCCACTTTCATGGGCGAACGAAAAACCCAAGTGTCCTCTAGCCGCGTAAGTGGAGCGACGAGATTGAGCCGCCCGGGGATCGAACCGCGACCAAGAGTCAAGCAAGCGCGCGCAGAACACATTGGTGGCTTGATGTTGCAGGTCTTGGCGCGATACGGCGTTTCCCAAGACGAATTCCTTGTCGAATATGACCGACAAATGCGAGCAAAAAATGGCTAGTGCACTTCCTAAGCTTATTCTTTGGGTTCGAATGTAGAGCAATTGTCCTCAATTACTCGGAACTCACATGAGAATTGCTCGGAAAACGACTAAGACAATCGTTCGACACTCCGTCGCCAGTCCTAATAATTAGCGTGCACAATGCACTCGACTCAAATGACTTGTCGCTGCCAATCGCAATCGGCCATTAGGCATCTTCTTCGATCATTTGATCGGTTCCATCAGTCTTCGCTGCGGGGTGCGATGTTTGCAAGTGATATACGATTCGCCAACTATGGTAAACGATGCGTCGCAGCCACCGAATCGAGTCCAAGAGAGACAGTGTCGAATCAATAGTGGACTCGCCGGCTGCCGTTCGCTCGATAATCTCTCGTCGGTACGGTTCAACGCTATCGTCTAGTTCGCTCCATAACTGTTGTAGCTTGTTTTCCGCGACATCCAACTCAATCGTATCAGGTAAATCGGTACTCAATAGTTCGGCAAGCTTTGATGCGTATTTGTTCAGCGTCAGATCTCCACGCAGTGATCGCATTCGGTCGTCTTTCCGCAGCCTAGCCGCTAGTCTTGCCAGATGATCTAACGCGTGCAGGCAAGATGCATGTTTTTGTTGGGAGTCGTAATCGATCTCTCCTCGCTGAATGTCGTTCATATAGACTCGCGTTTCACGAATCGCCAGTTCTACTTCATCCAGTTTCCGGCGAAATGCAGCAAAATCGAAAGTGCCCAGGTTTGAAGTGAGTAGTGCTTTCGACAATTCGCGAAATAATTGGGCAACAATTTCCATCATCGTTTTTTGAACGCACGACAGCGCGCTGGACGGGTGACGGATCAACGTTGAATCAAGCCGGTTGGTCAAGTTCGACGCTCGAGATGGGACAATGAATGTGATCAACGACGCGAAATGACTTGTAAAAGGAATGAAGATCAACACCCCTAGCAAATTAAAAGTGGTATGAAACGAGACAAGGGCGATTTCTGGATTCTGTCGAATGGCATCGGGAAATAGTTTCTCGTACGAAAACATGAACAGCGGCAATATGACAAAGGCTCCGATAGCCGTGATAATGTTGAATACGACGTGCGACAACCCTGTTCGAATTGCATTGACGTTTCCTCCAATACTTGCCATCACCGCAGTAACGGTTGTTCCGACGTCCATGCCGATCACGAGAGCAGCGGCTTGTGACAGGTTGATGTTCCCAACACTGACGGCTGTTAATGCCAAGGCGACGCCCGCGCTGGACGAATGCGTAACGAGAGTTATTGCGATCCCAAGTCCGACCAAGACTGCTCGACCCATCCATGTGTCGGGTGGAAACATGTCTGGGGTCAGAACTTGTTCCATTCCCCGCATGCCGCTTTGCAACGTACCGATGCCCGTGAACAGCAATCCAAATCCGCCGACCGCTGAGCCCATCGCCGCGAGCTTGGAACGCGAAAAAAGCCGCAGCATGGCGCCAACAAATACTAGCGGCAAGGCTATGAGACTGAGCTGCAACGTCAACCCAAACAAAGCCACCAACCATCCGGTGACCGTCGTCCCAATGTTGGCCCCTAAGATTACGCCGAGAGCTTGAGGGAATGTCAACAGGCCAGCCCCGACGAATCCAACGGCCATTACCGTTGTCGCCGTCGACGATTGCATGGCCGCCGTCGCGAAAATGCCTGTCAGCGCGCCCGTAAAGGGGTTGCGGGTAAATCGAGCTAACAACTTTCTTAGTGACTCGCCCGCTAAACTCTTCAATCCATCGGTCATGACCGACATGCCAAAGATGAAAAGTCCGACGCCGCCAATAACTTGCAAAACCGAGTTAGACACTGCCTGCTCCGTTCAATCGAATTGCCGTCATGTTCGACTATTGTAGTACAAACTCGAGAGAGCAGTCGTTAGAAACATTCGGCGTCGGGTTCAAGCTAAGTTGGGCAGCAGAGTGATGTTAAAAGATGGTTCATGACGAGCGTAAATCGCCACGCAGCGGAATGTAGGTTGAACACTTGTGCCAAGGTTGATCGTTGGCGCATGCACTAGAGACCTAGTTTCCCCTCACCCCCGACCCCTCTCCCCATGAATTCGGAATTAGTTCATTCGCCAAAACTCATTTGTCGTCCGAATTCATGGGGCGAGGGGAGCAAGTGAATTGGGGCTGACTTTTATTGTGAAAAAAACTCAAACAACCCACCTCCCCTCGCCCTGCAGATTTGATGGAGTTGGTAGGCAAAGGCAAACTGAGTTTGGGCCGAATCTGGTAATCGTAGGTAAGTACATTTTTCACCCAGTTGATTCCCTCTTGAAAAATTCCTATCTCCCCTCGCCCCGCAAATTCGGACGGATTGGTAGCCAAAGGCAAACTAGTTCAAGCCGAATTTGTGGGGAGAGGGGTCGGGGGTGAGGGGCAACCAACAGGAACTTTCCCCAACCAAAACGTGAACCTAAACAACCCACTCCCAATCCACGAATAAAGCCATTATCCCTAACAATTTCAAAATTTGCAAAATTCTTAAAAAATCCTTGTCGCGCTTTGCAGTGCGTTCGCAGTACAAGGTAATAGGCTCGGGTTTTGGCTCCCAGTTCGCAGAAACTCCAAGCTCATTGCATCCCGGCTGATTACCCCTGTTTTCTGGAGATTCACAAATGTTACCCTCAACCAATCCCATGATTCGAAGGTTGTTTTTCTTTCGGTCGAACAAGCTGGCGGTGAATGGTGATGCTCCCAAAAAACGGGCTGTTCGGCACGAAAAAAGAACGCTCACAAGACGCGGCGATCGATTCGGCTTCCTCCGCATTGAATTGCTCGAAAGCAGACAAGTTCTCAATGGCGATTTCGTCTTCGCGACTGCAATGGGGAGCACTTTTTGGGAGCAAGGATTGTCAATTACGACAGACGAGACTGGGAATGTTTATTCAACCGGATATTATGCTGGCACGGTCGATTTTGATCCTGGAGCGGGCACCTTTAACTTAACTAGTGTGGGTGGCAGCAGCGACCTATTTGTTCAAAAACTTGATGCTCAAGGTCAATTCCTTTGGGCAATGTCACTTGGCGGAACTGGTCAGGATACAGGCAACGGAATTGCCATAGACAGCCTTGGGAATATCTACCTTACCGGCTCTTTCGAAGCAACCGTCGATTTTGATCCAAGCGCAGGTGTCTCCAATGTCACCTCTAGAGGAATGCGGGATGCATTTGTTTCGAAATTTGATAGTTCAGCAAACCTGCAATGGGCGAAGGCGTTTGGTGGACCAACTCGGGATGACAGCGAAGCGATCGCGGTGGATGGAGTCGGAAACGTTGTCGTTGGAGGCGCCTTTAGCGGCACGACATTGATTGATTTTGATCCCGGAAGCGGCACGTCTTTTTTGAGAGGTAAAGGTGCTTCGGATAGTTTTGTTTCCAAATTTGACAGCTCTGGCAATTTTAGTTGGGCTCGAACTTTCGGCGGAACGGGCAACGAAAACCTTTATTCGCTTGAACTCGATGCTGTGGGAAACGTCTACTCGACTGGCGAATTTTCTTCAACTGTCGATTTTGATCCGAGCTCCGGGATCTTTTCAATTTCAAGTACAGAATTAACAGATGGTTACGTCCATAAATTGGATTCCAGCGGAAATTTTGGATGGGCTAGAACGATTGCGGGGCTGGGTCACCAAAGGTCCTACGATATTGCCGTTGATGCAGACGGCAATACCTACGCGACGGGCACCTTTTATGGAACAGCGGATTTTGATCCTGGCACGAGTACCTTCACTCTAACTAGCGCAGGTGACTACGATGTTTTTATCCAAAAGCTGAACAGTTCGGGTACCTTCGTTTGGGCCAAGGCAATGGGCGGTGTGGGAACAGAATCAGGCCAGGGAATAGCAGTAGATGAAAATGGCGAAATTTATGCCACAGGCAGTTTCACAGGCTTGTGTGATTTCAATCCAAGCTCTGCAAGTTTTGATCTTTTAAGCAAGGGTGCGAGCGACATCTTTGTTTCCAAACTGGATTCCGTAGGCAACTTTCTTTGGGCGAGGCAGCTTGGCGGGCTAGGCGTAGAGACTTCGTTTGACATCAACATCGACAACAGTGCAAACGTACTTACAACGGGCACCTTCGATGGAACGGTGGACTTTAACCCTGGGACGCGAACATATGAACTGGTTACGGGTGGCGACTATGATGCGTTCGTTTCCAAGTTAACGCAGGATTTTATAGTCTCTGTGCCACCTTCGACTACCACGTCATTATCTTTGCGTCGCAACGGCTCGACGATCCAGGTCTTCGACAAGACTGCGAACGCAGTCATCGATCAGAGGCCATGGAATTTGCTGATGGGAATTCAAGTCAGCACGGCTCCGGGGACGAATGCGGATGTAACATTGGATTTCGCTTTCGGTGGATTTTTCGCTTACCCGAACGGTATCCGATTTAAAGGAACAGCAGGGTCGGACACTTTCACAATTGCAAGCTCGCTCACTCCCCAAGACATCATTTATCGACCTTCGAAGACAATTGGCGGCATCAGTACTTTTGATGTCAGCGGCTATTCGGTTGAAATGCAGGATGTCGACTCAGCGATTGTGACGAAGGCTCGCTCGCTGACTATTGAAACACAAGGTAGCCCCGATGTTCTGACGGTGGGATCGGTCGTGTTGACGAGCGGTCTAACAGCAAGTCGGATTACAGGAACTAGCGATACCTATCCAATCACGCCATTGGCCTGGAGTTCGACACCCACTGTAACGATCGATGCCGGTGCAAACGATGGATCCTTTGCGGGGCTTGCAAATGATACCGTCACGTTTGGACCAGGTAGTCTGGATGCCTTTGGGATGAAGAACTTGACGGCGAATACGGGTCGCGGCGCGGATACGTTGGTCCTACAAATTGCTGACCTGGGCCTGCCTGTATCGGGTGGCAGTTTCCGATTCAACGGCGGTGCAGGTAATGATCGTCTGATGGTGACAGGCAATACGGATTTTCGATTGGACGACACTCGACTATTGAGTGCTGCGGGCGGCAACCTGTTGCATGACGAAGTCGAGCGCGCCACGTTAACCGGAGGTGTCGGCAATAACTTGTTGATCGGCGTCGGTTACAGCGGAGCGCTAACGCTCAACGGCAGCAGTGGCAACGATGTTTTGCGAGGCGGTACGGGTATTAATACGCTTCTCGGCAGCACAGGCGACGACCAGTTGTTTGGTAACGTTGGAAACGATTCACTCGATGGCGGTGATGGAAACGACAAACTGTATGGCTTCGACGGTGATGACACGCTGACGGCAGGTATCGGCAACGATTTACTCTACGGCCATGACGGCAACGATACGTTGAATGGTGGCGACGGGGACGATCAGTTATGGGGCGGGCTTGGTAATGACTCGATCAACGGAGGTAACGGTCTGGACTTGCTGGGATTTGAAGGCACGAGCAACTCCGATACATTACGATTGCAATTTTTGTCAGCGACGACAGCGAACTTTATCCGTCGCCCCCGAGGTTTGATGTCGGTTATGGAGCAGGATTCGATCGTTTATGACGCGAGCGATGAGACGATGATCAATGCGTTGGACGGTGACGATCTGATCACGATCGATGCAGCCTTCACCATGTTGGGGCTTGTAGACGGTGGACTAGGCACCGACTCCTGCACCGCACCTGCTGCATGGACTAAGGTCAGTTGCTAGGGCCTTGTTCGATGGCCTTGGTCAGAGTGCGTCGTGATTATGTGCGCTCCGCACCGCTAGGTTGCTGGCGGAGCCTGGGCTGTGCGACAAATAGCAGTATAGAAATTAGTTTTGATGCGACTTTTGTTCGCAATTGCTAGTGCGAGCATTTTGAAGCCTGAAAGGCTGTTACAACCTCTGCCGGTGGTGATAACCACCGGTTGAGATCCAATGCAAAGAAAAAGCCCGAAGGGCTGACACAACAATATACCGCTCCGGAAACACTGCTCAAACTCGGAGTTGATGTGTCGGCCCTTCGGGCCTTTTGGCTTCAAATCAATGCACACCGGGGCCTTCGACCCCGGCAGAGGATCTGCCAGCCCTTCGTGCTTAAATCCATTCCCATTTTATGGCCATAAACCACATCGGCATGAATCTTCGGACTGGCCTTTGCAGCCTCAGTTGAAGAGTCGTCAACCGTCGCTTCTTGAGCATTCGACGAAACTGTCACGAAGAAGAAAAACAATACAGCGAACAGTTGGAATTTATTCATGGCTAACTCAGAACGGACCGGGAAGCTAAAGTCGGAATTATAGCCTCATTACACTTCTTGATGAAGCGTCATTCCTATGAAACTCATTCACTTCGTATAACCCATCATTTTACGGGCAGCGCCGGTGCATCGTGTTTGGCTGATCCGAGTGAAACATTTGTCTCTACAATTTTCCTAAGGATCAAGATTGCGGATTCAAATAACGCGTTCGAGCATTCTTTGTCGTCCGGTTTCGAGCGGAGGTGTTCTCGCATTCCTCGTGACCATGCTGTTTTTGCATCGTCAAGTCTTGCCAAGCGCGCGAATGCCATGGCTAAGAAATAATCGTCCAAGGGATCCGCTTCTGCGGTCCTCAGGCCGCGAGCATTATCCAAGACTTCTATCGCTTCGTTGTATTGCTCTAGTCTATACAAAATGACGCCATAGGTGTTCAAGTAATCGGCGTTGTCGCCGTGGCTCGCTAACGCTTGACGAACGAGCCCAAGTGCTCGTGCTTGGTCGTCTCGCGTCGATTTGCGATCTTGTATCAACGACCAAGCCAATCCATTTTGGTATCTTGGATTGTCGGGAACGATTTGAATAAGCTTTTCCAAACATTCCCTGATAGAAACTTCATCGTCGTCAATTATAGCTTCCCGCCAAAGTTCTACTAAACGCGTTTCCGGCGCAAACTCAATCCAATTCTCTTTGGTGTTAACATCTTCGTGTGGATCTTTGATACTTGTCACTGAACCGTGTGGAAGCGGAGTAGCATCTAACCCAACAGATTCCAATTCCTGTCGTAACGCCACCAAATCCCACTCATGAACGCAATTCGATTCATCTCCGGTAAAAAGCAACTTCGATCCGTCTCGGGTGAAAGAGAGCGAAAGCAGCCTCAGTTCAGTCGGATGAGTCAAGCGAATTTTGGGTTCAAAGTCATCAAGGCTAATCAGGTTGATCGATTCCATGTCAAAGCTGGCCGCCAGGAATTTTCCATCGGGCGAAAATGCTGGTTGACCAATAGTTGCATTCCAAGTTCTTATAGGTTTTTCCCATTCGCCGCATCGATAGAGCCGCAAGGAATCATCGGGAACGGTTAATGCCAAATATTTTCCGTCGTCGCTAAATTTCGGCAACACAAGTCGATGATTTGGCGTGAGATCCCAACTGGCTTCTGAGTTGACATCGAAGACCCAACATCCGAAAGCATTGTGCTCCGGCGCTACGACCCAATTACGATCACTGCTCATTTCGAGCCTTCTCACATCGCCCCAAGCTTTCCGAATTTGTGGCGTCTCTAATTGAACCGTTTTTGCGATCGCAACCCCGCTGTTTAGATTCCAAGCGATCGTTTGGCCAGATGGGTCGATCGCAAAACTGCTGGCATTGATACGGCCCAAGGACGTTGGATTTCCATACCGAATGACTTCAGCGTCGACAATTGCAGGCCAGCGAAAAATTTCTCCGTCAACGGCGCCCCAAAGGTTGCCTGTCGAGTCGAACGCCATATTGGATAAGAAAACAGGTGCCGTAAGAGTCGCATTCGACTTGAGGTCCATCAATGCCAGTTTCCCTTTTGGAATACGGGCGGCCGCTAATCGTCCATCGTTGGTAAGGCACAAATCGCTTGGAATTAGAATCGCGTCGGTGGTCAATGGCCGGGTGCGATAAACGATACTTGGCTTGAACTGCATCATCCGGGCGTATTCGGAATCACAGAGTGGGCCAATGAGGTATTCTGAAAAATCGAGGAATTCATTTTCGCCTGTTGGAACAAATCGCAGCACACGCCCACCCGTCAGCATGTCAAATATCTCAAATCGTCTTGTCCATGTTGTGGATTCAAGATACCGACCGTCTTCTGTCACAGAAAATTTCGTTCCTCCATTTAAGTCGCAAAGCAGGAATCTAAGCGATGCCCAAGTCTTCGGATCATAAACGCTGATCACGCCATTGGTTGACTTTACAGCGAACCAATCGTCGGCTGGCGACCAAATTGCGAGTTGAAATTCCACTCTTCCTTGGGCGGCATGAACACGCTTTAGTAGCTTGCCGTCCTTAAAGTTGCGAATCTCAAATCGCTTCGGATAAACCAACGCGATTGTTTTGGCCGATGGACTGCAATAAATAGCAGGTAAACCATCTACTGGATCGCAGACAGTTGCACCGCGCGAAACCCGTCCGCTTTCCACATGAACCAAGATGGGACGCCCGGTATTTTCGAGTCCGATCACATATTCTTCACCTGGCGTGTAAAGCCCCTGATAATTTGGCAGCCTTTCACTCCAAATCTTAGCTCCATCCGCGATTCTCCAGATCGTTACTAAAATTGTATAGCCGTCTGCTTGCGAATGAGTCAGCATATGCGTCTTGCGACGGTTGATGCGAACATATTCAACTTTCTCAGGATGCTGGAAAATTATTTTTTCCATAACGCGGCGATCTCGAACCGTTGTGTAATGCTTTTCGACCGCTCGCTCGCGGAGCACGATCAAGTCGTCTTTGGCATGGATGAAATCGGAGGATTCGCGTTGCGATTTTTGAAGCGGCAATCTGTATGCTTCATGAAATTCGGGCAAGGCCAGAGCAGCTATGGCTTCATCGCGAAGTTGCATTCGATGAGTAACTAAGTTGTCTGTCGCCTCGCCAAGTTCCTGCAGAACCCGATTCGCTTCCTTCAGAGTGCCGATGCAATCTTCTCTCGCGGATAGCGACTGATTTTCACGAACCGCCCGTGCTTGCTGAATCAAACTTTCTACAAGCTGCCACTTGGAATTGGCGTTGGCGATCTTCGTTTGCCTCTCTGCCGTTCGCGACCGACTGACCTCTTGGCCAAGTTCTATGGAATAGGCAATCGTGATGATTGGAACGACTACCGCAGCTAGAAACAGTACGACCGCGATTGACGCAGCGGTCAATCGGTTGCGACGCGACCATCGAATTAAAGATTCAAGGGACGACGGTTTGCGGGCTCGAATCGGTTGGTCGTTGCAAAATCGTTCTAGATCGTCCCCTAATTCTCGCGCCGATCGATAGCGATCGGACGGGTTGCGCGCCATAGCGGTGAGTATGACCGTCTCCAAATCACTCGGAATAGATGGTTCGATGGAACGGGGGCGAATTACCGAATCCGAACGCACGCGATTCATAATCTGCGCATGATTTTCGCCCGTCCAAGCGGGAACGAAGGCCGCCAACTCATACAGCGTCACACCAACACCATAGACATCGCAGCTTGGAGCGGAAATGCCGTCAAGCTGTTCGGGAGCCACGTACCGCAATGTCCCCAGCATGTCCCCGGCTTGTGTCAGGCGTTGTTCGGACTCAATTTTCGCAAGACCAAAGTCAGTGATCCAGACTTTTCCGTTTCGATCGAGGATGAGATTCGAAGGTTTGATATCGCGATGCACGGTTCCTTGCTGATGGGCATACTCCAAAGCCCAAGCGACATCGCGCGCCATTGCAGCGATATTCTTGTAGTATGCAGACCGCTTTGAGCGATTCGAATAGTCCGATAGGCGTGCGCTGGATTTTAGTTTTGACGAATCCTTGGAGTCCGATCCCAACTTGTTCTCCCGACCGAGAGCCACCTTTGCTTCATTCGGTTGATTGTCCGTCGCTGACGATTGGAGAGTCTTGGGCGGAGCATTGGTGGGTGAGGAAACACGTACTGTTTGAGAAGGCGACTTGGAGCCGGCGGTTGAAAGTAGTCGCCGAAGGTATTGATCATCTTGGACCTCTTCATCGGACTGCTCTTTCTGAAAAATCCGGCGAACAGAGTCCAGTACTTCGGCAAGGTTTTTTCCCTCGATCAATTGCATGGCATAGTAGGAAATGCCTTGATCGCAACCGTTGCTGAAAACGGAAACGATATGAGGGTGTTGAAGATGAGCGGCGGAACGAGCTTCTCTCGCAAATCGTTCGGCAAATCGAGAATCAACGGCAAGATGACGAGATAAAACTTTCAAGGCTACCATGCGGTTAAGCGAGATCTGATGCGCGGCGAAGACGACGCCCATACCCCCGCGTCCCAACTCCTGCAACAACTCAAAATCGCCGAGCTGCTTAGGGAATTCCTCGTTCGATCTTGCTTTCAAACTGGCAGCTTGTTGCGATGCCCTGGATAACTCATTGTCCATGCGCTCGGCCATAAGCAGCGTCGAGAATATGTCTCGTAGTTGCTGTGCGTGGTCAGGATATCGCTGTTCGAAATCAGCCAATTGCGGTTTTATCCCCGCTCGTTGCTGCTCAAGTACTTCGTCGACGATCGCATCGAAACGGCCGTCGTGTTCCATGTCGTCATTGGAAGAGCTCTTGTCAATCATCGCGACTTACCCAGTCCAATTTTTGCTCTATCAAGGCTGACTTAAGTCTTTTCAAAGCTCGCAGATGGCGTTGTCGAAAAGTATTTGCAGGAATTCCCAATTCGGCGGCGGCTTCAGCGGACGACAACTGCTCTGCGTGTCGCAACAGTAAAGCTTCGCGATCCGTATCATCGAGCGACGCGATGGCGGCGTCCAGTCGTTCGCGAATCTCACGTCGCGAAGCTTGTATGCTGGGGCTAGTGATTTCTCCGACCAGAAAACTGGCCAAGGCGATCGACGAATCGTGACCGGGAAAATGGCCCGGATGAACTTCGCGACGTACATCGCGAGCTTGCGTGTGAACGTGACGGCGCGAGAGTTCGGCAAGCTTTTGTCGGCCTAGGAAACGCAGCCACTCAAAGAATCCCGTTTCTCGTTTTTCCGCATACTCGGGCAGTCGATGGATTACATCCAATTGTAATTCTTGGTAGACGTCGGATTCGTCCAGTCGACCTTTAAGCCGAGCGTCCATGCGAACCGAAATCATCCGCCGAATGCGAGCCGCATGCATTTCCATCAAAGGCCCAAACGCCGCCTGATCACCATGCGACACCCGATCAATTAAATCTCGTTCAGTCGTATCGATGCCGTCTGTATCCATAGATGACCGTTTCGGAAAAAAACAAACAGACTCGGCGTCCCAATTGAACCATTTCACTCAAGAAACACAGACGCCAATCTAATCCATTTTAGTCGTCAAAAACAATCATACTCAGTGTTTTCCTTTTACTTTTCAGTTAGGAGTCGAATCATCGCTGCGTGATAAAATAGTTAAGTTCTGTAAATCGATCTCTTTATTGGTGGCAAGTTTTCAAACCGGTTCTCTTGACCAACTGGAGTTGACATGCAGTAGGACGATATTGCGCACATTGCGAGCATCGACGCCGGTCGAGAGCTTTTGAGAAGTTGTCAGGATCTTTGGAATGCTTTTTTCGTTATCCTGAAAGTCCGGCAAGCGCTGTTCGCCCAACGCGCCATCGTCGGCGATTCGCTGGACGGTGTTGGGCATGGGATTGATGGGATTTATGATGAGAATGGGATTCATGATAAGAATGGGATTGATGGTTCCCGTGGTTTTGCTTCGGTTTTCTGAATCACATGATTCCCATTCTTCCCATGAATCCCATCGCTTTCTTCAATCATGGGAAGAATGGGATTTACTCCAGCGCAATTTCAATCCTTCGGGCGTTGATTGCGGTAGTTGAGCCTAGCCCGCGTCATGCGTTCGCGAAGGCCGCCTTGTTCGAGGAATTCTTTTTCTAAGGTCTTCAACTGCTGATCCAACAGGTAATTGGTCTGATGAATCAGGCAGATCGCGATGTTCGCGATCACATCGGCGGGGCGGGTTTCGACAAACTCACGATAGATCTCATAGGTCTGCGGGGACTTACGACCAAGCTCGCGAACAAACAACGCTTCCTTAGAATTCTTGTCCCACAGCGGTAGGTCGCGGACTCGCAGGTAGTCGCGGTAGTCGGCCAACAGCTCTTCCAGACTGGCACGACCGACGTTGGTCAATTTGATTTCTGTTTCTTTGGAGGTCGTCGCCGCTTTGCTGCCTTCCAAAATGTTCTGCTTGCCCGATCGAGCCGACTGAATCATCTGATCGACGGTGCGATCGCCTCTGGAGAGGTACTTGTGGGCAAAGCGAAAGGTGATGTCGTAGACGACTTCCGCTTTTTGGAAGGACAGCAGGGTTTGATAGTCGCCGCGCGGTGGCAACACGCGGTTGGGGTCTGTGTGCGACGGTTGATGGGATTTATTGGAATCATGATTTTCATCATTCCCATTCGTTTCGTCATTCTCATTGGCTTTCCCTTTTTTCATAGCAGTCTCCTGATAATCGCCAGCACTTCGGCACTCGCGTCGTCCAGGCGTGCCACCTCCCGGTAGACCAAGCCGTGACTGATGAGCCACAGAACTTCTATCCGCTGCTGAACGCGAGGATGAGGATGCTCAAAGCGTTCCTTGTGCAATGTCTTACGATCTTCGTCCTAAAACGATAAATTGGCCATCCTTGACCACTCTCCCAATGAATGTTGAAATCATCTTGAAGCCGGAATCTAACGAGATATTGAGTGTGATGACAAGACTTCATTTCTCGCCGCACACAGTGTAATACATTCCATTCCACCTCGTTCGAATATTTTGACAATGCGGGATTCGAGTCTTCGTTCCAGATGTTGCATTCGCGTGATCCTCCCAATCGCAATTTGTTACCTTCTTCACACATTCTGCAATTCAGGTCGCAGATTAGATCCATTTCTTCTGAAGCAGCCATGTTTTCACTAATTGCGTGAGGACAACGTAACAAACCAGCGTGAGCCCAAGAATCGGCCAGTATTGCGATGGAAGCGATGTGAATCCGAAGTAACTTCCTACTGCTGTGTATGGAATGGCAATGCCAACCATCATGATCACCGCAGACATCACCAGCAGTGGCCACGACGCGATGCTCTGCAGAAACGGGATTTTGTTTGTACGGATGACGTGGATAATGAGTGTCTGCGTCAGCAAGCTTTCTACGAACCACCCGGTCTGAAACAAGCTCTGGCTGTGAGCCAATGTTTCTGGCGTCGAAACGTTCCAACAGCCGAAGAAGTACAACATCACTAAGAAAGTCGTATAATCGAAGATCGACGAACAGGGGCCGATGAAAATAATAAATCTTGTCAGCTGTTTGATGTCCCAGGGACGGGGTTTCTCGATTTGTTCGAGATCCACATCGTCTGTGGGAATCGCTGTCTGACTGATGTCATAGAGCATGTTGTTGGCCAGAATCTGAATCGGTGCCATCGGAAGGAAAGGAACGAAGACACTGGCACCTAGCACACTGAACATGTTCCCGAAGTTGCTACTTGCTCCCATGCGTACATACTTGAGAATATTGACAAAGACCTTGCGTCCTTCGACCACGCCCTCGTCCAGGACCATCAAGGATTTCTCAAGCAGGATCATGTCCGCCGACTCCTTGGCGATGTCGACGGCGGTGTCGACGCTGATGCCGACATCCGCAGTCCGGAGAGCCGGCGCGTCGTTGATGCCATCCCCCATAAAGCCGACGTTGTGCTGCTTGGACTGAAGGGCTGTAATAATACGCTGTTTGTGCGCCGGGGAGACGCGGGCAAAGAGTGTGGTTTTCTCCACCGATTCCGCAAGCTCTTCATCGGTGAATTTCTCAATCTGGTTTCCAAGCAACACGAACTCGGTAGACAACCCGACATCCTTGCAGATCTTGCGAGCGACCAGTTCGTTGTCACCGGTCACAACCTTGACGCTGATACCGTGTACTTGCAAAGCCTTGATGGCAGCTTTAGCTGTCTCCTTGGGTGGATCCAGAAAAGCGACATAGCCTTGCAGAGTGAGATCAGACTCATCAGCCTTCGAATACGGTGTGGCGTCCCCAGCAACGATTCCACGAGGTTGAAGGTCCTTAGTGGCAATTGCCAGGACTCGGAAGCCATCAGCACTAAGTTTTTCATATTCCTTTTTGAGTTTTTCGATGACGCCTTGATCCATCGCGGACCGTTTCCCGGCGAGTTCGAAGTCCTTGCAACGGCTGAATATTTCCTCGGGAGCGCCCTTGCTGATGAATCGATCTTGACCTTCGGGCGTACGAACAACGACCGTCATAATGCGGCGTTGGAAGTCGAACGGTATTTCATCCACTTTCGCGTAGTCGGGGATGGAAGTATGGGCGTGGGTTTCACTATGAGCGAGTATCGCGCGGTCCAAAATGTTCTTCAGGCCGGTTTGAAAATGACTGTTCATGTACGCCAGGGCCAGAACACCATCGTCCTCTTTCAGTTCCACATCACAGTGCTTTTCAAGGATGATTTGGTCCATTGTCAATGTGCCTGTCTTGTCCGTACACAGCACGTCCATCGCCCCCAGATTCTGAATAGCGTTGAGCCGCTTCATGATGACCTTTTTACGGCTCATCGCCAAAGCCCCCTTGGACAGGCAGACCGCCACGATCATCGGTAACATTTCGGGAGTCAGGCCTACCGCCACGGCTACCGCAAAGAAGAAAGCGTTGCCCCAAGAGCCCTTGGTGAATCCATTGATAAGAAACACTAACGGCACCATCACCAGAATGAACCACACCATCAACCAGGTAAACTGCGAGATACCTTTATCGAACGCTGTCTGCGTGGTTTGGGCCTGCAACGACTCAGCCATTCCACCTAAGTAGGTCGCCGCCCCTGTGGCGACGACAACTGCAATTGCCGAACCGCTTTCAACACTGGTTCCCAGAAACGCTATGTTAGTCAATTCCAATGGAGTAGCCGCCTTGCTCTCGACTGCGAATTTTTCAACCGGAAAGGTTTCGCCCGTCAGTGACCCCTGGGTCACGAATAGGTCCTTGGCCTCGATGAGCCGCACGTCACCAGGAATCATATCCCCCGCAGAAAGCTGAACTACGTCCCCCGGCACCAACTGCGCAACGGGGATCTGTCGCGGACTGCCGCCGCGTAATACGGTCGCCGTGACCGAGATCATCGCCTTGAGTTTTGCGGCTGCACTGTCGGCCCGGGCTTCCTGAATGAGTTTCAGCCCCGATCCCATAAAGATCATCAGCGACATAACAACCCCGGCCCGAACATCGCCGGTTGCAAACGAAACAGCAGTCAGGACAAGTAGTAGAATTACTAGCGGATTGACGACTGCGTTCCAGAGCAGTTTGCCGATGCCCGCCCGTTGATCCTTCGACAACACGTTGGGGCCATGTTCCGCCAGACGCCGAGTAGATTCTTCGGTCGTGAGTCCAGTGGCGCGGGTTGTCAGACGCGCGTAGACGCCCGCTGCGTCCATCGCCGCTGACTCTACCACCACGCTGGAAACTTCAATTTGTCGCTTCTGCTTCCCATTGGCGACAAACAGATTCTTGGGGAGGACTTGCTGGTGGTTGGTTGGACGCATTTATACCTCGCTCCGCCGATTCCAAACCGTCAGTGTTCGCGGTCTATCGTCCTGAAATGCGGCAAGACATTGAATTCAATAACTAACGATCGATCCAATGGTAACTTCCATTGGATGCTAGCTGTTTAAGAAACTAGTCAGAACCTATGTTAACAGAAGACGGTCATCGCTGTGGATATGCTTGTTGCGTCGCCCTTCTAACCGCACGACTTGCGGCGTAACCTCTCGCGGATCACACTGCTTGTGTGACGATTGAATCAAGTTGATTGCGTAGCTTGCTTGAACACTTCAGTCAAAGCAAGATGCCAGCGACCCTACGGATTTTGTAAGCAACTCGGTTCGCAAAGGCTCTCGCGGTTGTTACAGTTAACGCTGAGTTTCTCGAAGAAGAGCTTCGCCATTCACTCGGAATTGTAAGTCTTACATAGACGAAATTCGAGACCCTACGACAATATTGGGAGCCATCGTTAAGCGCTGGTCTTATTTTTACGGAATGCGTTCATGAGGCAAGTATGGTCAGACTGAGATGGAATCGCAAAATGCCGCGGTTTGTCGCAATTGCCAAGCCCTATTGGTACTCGGGTGACAAGTGGAAAGCTCGCAGTCTTTTGGCTCTTTTGGCGTTACTGCTTTTGGGTAACACAGCATTCAGTGTATTTCTTAATGAGCAGGCAGGTGAATTCACCTCGGCACTAGCTGCAAAAGACTCGGAAAGATATTGGATCTCCATTTACAAGACGGCTAGCCTGATTGCTGCGGCAGCGCCGGTTTACGTATTTTATTACTTTGTACGCGACAAGCTTGTCAACTACTGGCGTCGTTGGCTGACACACAATTTTCTAGACACTTATTTTCGTAATAATGCTTTTTACAAACTAGCTTTTGATACCGAGATTGATAATCCTGATCAACGCATTGCCGAAGACATTAACTCATTCACGCTAAGATCGATTTACTATTTCCTGCTCGCTGTTGAAACTACGCTCCAGTTGGTGGCGTTCAGCGGCGTTCTTTGGTCAATATCGAAGACACTAGTCTTATTCTTGGTTTTCTATGCAACCATTGGTACACTCGTCGCGAGTGTTGTCTTCGGCAGGAGTTTGGTAGCCCTCAATTTTTTTCAACTAAAGCGTGAAGCTGATTTTCGATTCAGTCTGGTGCGCGTACGAGAAAATGCGGAGTCCATCGCTTTCTACCGTGGTGAAGCGCCGGAGTCGCTCTACATCAAACGACGGTTTGCGGATGTATTCGCGAATTACAACCGGATCATCAACTGGCAATGGTTTCTGAATCTCTTTCAATACTCATATAGCTCGGTCACCTTGCTCTTGCCTGGAATAATCCTTGCTCCCCAAGTGTTGTCTGGTGAGATCGAGGTTGGGCGAGTCGTGCAAGCGGCTGGTGCGTTCGCAGCAATCTTCGCAGCCTTGACAGTGATCGTTAACAATTTCGATACCCTGAGCCGCTTCGCTGCAGGAATCAGCCGCTTGGACAAGTTCGCAAATTCTCTCGAGAATTCTGCTTTGGCTCACACTCACGACAGGGACTTGATTACGACGCAAGAAGGATCGCGTTTGGTATTGGAAAAAGTTTCCCTGCAAACCCCTGACTACAAGCGGACATTGATCGTCGACCTTTCCATGGAGGTCAAACCGAGTGAGGGTGTACTTATTATCGGAGCCAGCGGAGGTGGAAAAAGTTCCTTGCTTCGAGCGATTGCTGGCTTATGGGACTCTGGAAACGGAACGATCATTCGACCGCCGCTAAACGAGATCTTTTTCTTACCGCAACGCCCCTACATGATTATCGGTACGCTCAGGGGCCAGTTGCAGTATCCGAGTGCTAGGAAAAGCACGGACGAGGAACTGCTTGAAGTGCTTAAAGCCGTCAATTTAGCCGATTTGCCCGAACGGTTTGGCGGTTTGGACATCGACTCCGATTGGGGAAAGATCCTATCGCTTGGCGAACAGCAGCGAATCGCATTTGCTCGTGTGCTCATTGCTCAACCCCGATATGTGATTTTAGATGAGGCAACGAGCGCGTTGGATTCGAAGAATGAGGACATGCTTTACCAAAAGCTACTCGATTCCGGTGCGACACTTATTAGCGTCAGTCATCGCCTGAACATCCTTAAGTTTCACAAGCATGTTCTGAATCTCGCGGGTGACGGTTGTTGGCAAGTATCGCTTGCTAAAGATATGGATCCCAACACTCATAGCTAAGGTTCTATCGGCGACGAATTATACTCCGCGCGGTCAGATTTGAGGTTTTGTGAGCGGCAAGGCGCTAGCCCAATGCCGCTGACTTTGGAGAATTGTTTTCGAATCGTGAGTTTTGGCATAGTAATTGCGCATGCGAGGTAGGTTCGCTACGAATCTGCCA
>JANMGV010000227.1:0-17609 GCA_031374825.1 Pirellulaceae bacterium | reverse complement strand
TGGCAGATTCGTAGCGAACCTACCTCGCATGCGCAATTACTATGCCAAAACTCACGATTCGAAAACAATTCTCCAAAGTCAGCGGCATTGGGCTAGCGCCTTGCCGCTCACAAAACCTCAAATCTGACCGCGCGGAGTATATTCGCCGCACCATGCCGGAAAGTGCGTCGGGAGTACCACAGCGGTACGCATGCTAACAGAGCTTCAGATTTTAAGTTTAACTCGGTTCACTCATAAATCGGGTAAAAGCAGCCAAACGCCGACTCGCAGAATTCTCCTGGGTCGTTGAAACGACGGTTGCAATCGAGCCGACTAATCGAGTCCATTTCGGAATCGGATAACTCGAAATCAAATATTGCCAAGTTCTCGCGTAGTCGCTCGATACGACTTGACTTGGGAACGATTGCCGTACCGCGTTGAACTCCCCAGCGAAGCACGACTTGCGCAGGTGTTCGATGATGGGCGTGAGCAATTGACTGCACGATTGGCTGATTCAAAACGGAATCGGAATCGGTTGCCATTCCCAGAGGGACATACGATCCGGCACCTAACGGAGAGAAAGCTGTGAACGCGATGCGTTCTTGCTGGCAATAGCGAAGTAATTTTGGCTGGACGAGATATGGATGCGATTCGACTTGCAAGACTGACGGGCGAATACTGGCGTAACTTAGCAAATCGCGAATCAACGAACAATTGAAATTGCTGACGCCTATATTCTTGGCTAATCCCGCGCGTTTCAGTTCCTCCATCGCTTCCCAAGTTTCGCGAATCGCACAAGGCTCAGGTTTCATTTTGGGAGCCGAAGCATCTGGATCAAAGAACCAGCCTGGCGGATAACGCAAATCGAAAGGCACGTACGCCAAGCTAATGGGAAAGTGAATCAAGTAGAGATCAAGGTAATCGAGTTGCAAATCCCGCAGTGTCCGTTCGATAGCTGGTCGTACATGTTCGGGTCGATGATACGTATTCCAAAGCTTGCTGGTGACCCAAAGTTTTTCACGTTTGCAAGTACCTGCTGCCAAAGCGCGGCGGATGCCTTCGCCGACTTGCGGTTCGTTGCCGTAATCGCTGGCCGCATCAAGATGACGATATCCCATTTCAATAGCGGAAACGACGACATCGGCGGCTTGTTCTTGCGGAATCTTCCAAAGTCCAAGTCCGACCGAAGGCATCTTCGCTCCATCGCCTACATTCAATTTCAACATGTCGATCTCTCCATCCAACCAAATGAAAATAGGTGCTGCCATTCCAGCCAAGCAATTTCTGTAAGTAAATCCAATTCCGCTCCGAGCTCCATCGCCCGCTTGACCTCATCCGTCAGCGCCGACGGATCGAACTCGTGCCGTGGAACCAATTTGCCAACTAGTTTTTTGTCGAAAGTCTCATTCGCAGCAACCTCGTTTCCCAAAGCATTTAGCACGGCGTGCCGCCCGACTTTGCGAAACCAGTAATTTGCGTTCCAAAAATCGCCTTCGCGGCGGTGCATAATACCGTGCCAATAAGAACCCGAAGCCGAGTTGTCCGATTGGCTTATGTCATGCGAGCGATCCAAATCCCCTGCTAGCAGCCACAATCCCGCCATGCATAGTCCGGATATGGATTCCGTGTCCAACCCCGAAATCGACTTTGCAGTCATTGCACAACGTGGCTCCAAACCCAGTCCGGGCATCGGCGCAGCTAGGATGATCGACTCAACTTGACTTGGAAGTTTCAAGTTCTTCAAAGATATGCTGGTTGCAACAGGCATTTGCTACTAAAAAAAGTATTGATTGGTGCTAAACTGTGGCTTGGCGATTTGAGCCGAACTGGGTGCTAAGTTCAATAGTAACCAGCTTGAGTTTAACATTTTGACTCCTATTCAATTACCGGTCGAGAAATTTGTAATCGAGTTGATCCGATGACCAATCCAACAGAAAACAACATGCCCCAAGAATCCCCTGCGTCCGAACCTGCATCGACAAACGTATCCGATCGCCCTGCAACATCTGGCGGGCCGCTCAATTTGGAACAAATTCGTCGAATGCGCGAGACTCAACAAACCGAGGCAAAGCAATCGGAAAACAAACCTTCGGACACTCGACCGCCACGCCCAGCCAAAACTTCGCGATCCGGTTCAGCGGAAGGAACCAAATCCTCTGATTCGTCCAACGCAGACGGCGAAGAGCAACCAGAGCAATCACGAAAGCCAAAGCGCGCCGAAGTCTCCCAGGTCGCCCCGAAAGTCCAGATTCCGAATGTTCGCGGACCGTTATCGTCCGAACTTGAAGAGGAACTCGAAGCGGCCTTCAGCGAATCGGATCTGAACAAACTCCTCGTTGGTGACGCTACTTTGAAAGTCGGACTCAGCCTCGAGGAAGGTCAGCGATACACGGGTCGAGTCATTAAGATTCACAATGAGAACGTGTTCATTTCTCTGGGCGGTCCCGACGAAGGCGTTGTGCCGCTTCTCCAATTCGATAACGCTCCCAAAGTTGGCGATCAAGTCGATTGTGTGATCCGTGGATTCAACGCCGAAGAAGGCATGTACAACATCGGCATTCCCGGTGGAGCTGTCAGCGTTTCGGACTGGGCGGATATCGATGAGGGCTCTGTTGTCGAGGCGCGCGTCGAGAGTGCCAATACCGGCGGATTGGCATGCAAAGTCGGGAACATTGATGGTTTTATTCCAATGAGCCAGATTGCCGATTACCGCGTTGAAACGCCAGCGGATTTTATTGGTCAGAAATTGCTGTGTGTAGTAACCGAGTCCAGCCCACGGCGCGGTAACTTGGTACTCAGCCATCGCGCAATTCTTGAACGAGAAAAAGAAGAAAAGAAAAAAGACCGGCTTGCCAAATTAGAAGTCGGCCAAGCCCACGATGGCGTCGTTCGCAAAGTCATGGACTTTGGCGCATTCGTCGACATCGGTGGTTTGGACGGTCTGCTGCACGTTAGCCAACTCAGTTGGGATCGCATCAATCATCCTAGCGAAGTGGTCAAAGAAGGCGATAAGATTAAGGTTCGTATCGAACGCGTTGATCTTGAGACCGGCAAAATCGGTTTGTCCTATCGTTCGCTGCAAGATCATCCATGGGAAAACATCGATACACAGTTTCCAATCGGGACTGTTGTTCGCGGGACCGTATCGAGAATCGCAAACTTTGGTGCGTTCGTTAAACTTGCGACGGGAATCGAAGGCCTCATTCACGTATCGGAGCTTGCAAATCGTCGCGTAACGAACGTCGGCAACATTGTGCAGGAAGGCCAGCCTATCGAAGTCAAGATTTTATCCGTTGACAAAGAAAGTCAACGCATCGGATTGTCGCTCAAACAAGCTTCGGCTCCTGCAGAAGAAGAAGCTGCATCAGCGGAATCCGAGTCCACCGAGGCACAACCCGCTCCAAAACCTTCTGTTAAAAAGCGTTCGGAACCACTCAAAGGCGGAATGGACCGTCCAACGGGTGGCGAAGGCTTTGGTCTTAAGTGGTAATTTGACACAGAAGTCCTTCGGCGAAATAAGGCAGCTTACGCGCGAGCCGCACGGCCACATTCTGACGAACGTCAACGTCTGGTCGTCCGACAGTCAATGGATTGTTTACGATGTGCGTTCCGACGCAGCGGGTTCCGTTTTTGACGGGACTCGTATCGAACGGATCCACGTTTCCACGAGACAGATCCTGACGGTTTACGAATCGAAAAACGGAGCTTGTTGTGGTGTCGCTACGTGCTCGCCACATGACGGTCGGATTGCATTTATCGAAGGCCCCGAGCAACCAACCGAGGATTGGGCTTATTGTGCTTGGCATCGCAGGGGCTTGATTGTCGATCCCGTAACTCCTGGAGTGGGGCGTCCGATTGATGCTTGTGACGTCAAATCCCCATATACGGCCGGCGCGCTGCGGGGGGGATCACACGTTCACGTCTTTAGCCCAGACAGCAGCATGATAAGCTTCACATACGAAGACTATGTTCTCACACAGTTGAGGCATAATCCGAATGTAGACTGGAACCAACGGAATGTAGGTGTCAGCGTATTAGGGAAACCTGTAACTGTTCCGAAATCGCATCCTCGAAATCACGATGGAGATGCTTTCTCCGTAGTCGTCACGACAACGCACAACCAGCCGAAACCTGGCAGCGACGAGATTCAGCGCGCTTATGAAGACGCTTGGATTGGAACGAATGGGTATATTGATCAAGAGGGTCGGTGGCAACCATATGCAATAACGTTCTTGGGAGACTGCGTTGGGGCGAATAAGAAAGTTTTGACGGAGTTGTTCATCGTGGACTTGCCCGCCAAGCTGAATGTGCCCGGTGATGGTCCTCTGCAAGGAACATCGACTCGCCGGCCGTTTGCACCAAGTGGTTGCCGACAGCGAAGAATGACTTTTACCGAAAGTCGAGCGTATCCCGGCATTACTGGCCCGCGTCATTGGCCTCGCAGCCATCCCGATGGTAGCCAAATAGCGATCATCATGAATGACGACAAAGGTATCGGACAACTTTTTTTGGTTGCGACAGCCACTGGCAGCATACGGCAACTTACAAAGCTGCCCTACGCCGTCGCAAGTGCTTTCACGTGGAGTCCTGACGGAAGTAGCATTGCCTTTATTGCAAAAGATTGCGTGATGATTGCTGACACCGAAACAGGAACGGCACGTCACATTACGCGGCCCTTAACACCGTCCCCACGTCCCGAAGCATGTGTTTTTTCGCCTGACGGAAAATGGATTGCACTAGTGCAACGCCATCAGATTGGCGAAGGTGAATGGAACCAGATAAGCATTGTCGCCGTGTGATTTGCGAACATAGGATCGATGGAGACGGGAACTGATTCTCAGGATTTTGAATCACAATTTGATTTGGCGGAATCGAATAAGCCCTACTTTCTGTGTGATAGGGTGCCAACAACGCATATTTATTATTGGATTTAAGCAAAATCCGAGCAAGATGATAGTTGTGAGGTAATTTCCGATAGGCAACGTGCGAGTCCAAGTTCCGTCGGCAACAACCGTCAATTCGCCCCGCAAGCCAAATTTTCCCTTTGCTCCCAGTAACAACTTTACGAATGTGCGGATGACTCGACCATGCGAGAAACATCACGATGGTATAGCGAGCGATTACATCAAGAAACGCAACTGATTCGATGGGGGCATTATGGGGTCCCGTTGTTGCTGTTCCCAACCGCTGGCGGAGATGCTGCCGAAGTCGAACGATGTGGCTTAATTCATGCGTTGGAGCCGTTTATCCGCGAAGGGCGTTTGAAAGTCTATTCGATCGATAGTATCGCAGGACGAACTTGGCTGACTAATGGCAACGTCGCCCACTGTGTTTGGACCCAGAAACAGTTCGATGCGTACGTGCGAAACGAAGTACTTCCAGCGATACGTTTTGATTGCCGTTCGGATTCGGTTCAAGTTATCACCGCGGGCGCGTCAATCGGTGCATTTCATGCGCTGCAGGCGGTGTGCCGCTATCCAGATGTATTCAGCCGCGCAATTTGCATGAGCGGTACATACGACTTAGAGAAATGGCTCAAAGGTCAGTGGTTTGACGATTTCTACTATTTGTCACCACTGCATTTCGTACCAGGATTGCAACCGGGCGACCAGCTTTATCAACTTCAACGACGGCACATCATCCTAGCGACCGGAAGAGGTAAGTACGAAGATCCAGGTGAGTCTTGGAAAGTCGCCAATGCATTGGGACGCGTTGGCATTCCCAATCGTGTTGAGGAATGGGATTGGAGTTGGGATCACGACTGGCCCACATGGCATCGCATGCTCCCCAAGTACGTTCAAGAAGTCTTAACCAGCATGTAAAAAGATTAGGTAGGAGTTGCTTCGCCGTAGCAACAAAATCGCTGTCGATGGTATACTATCTGGACGAAGGCAAACAATATTTTTTGCCGTCCGAATTGATAACCGCAAAATTTGCTTGCGAATAGAAATGAAGCGAAAAGACCCGAGGCCCCAGGTTGCATCGCGCCCCCTGCGGCTCGCGTCGCACTGCAAAATTGGACAGACCGGACGATGCACTTGACCAGCAATCGTGTTCCTTCGGCCTAACTCGCATTTTATCCCCAACATTGTTTGATTGGAAAAGCGTCGAAAATGACTCCGGCGAGAAACGAAGAATTTGACTCGCCACTCTTGCTGACAGGGCCGCAGCATGCGCAACCGCGATTACGAGAAGCTCTACGATCGTGGAACATTTCAGGAAAAATCGGATTGGTGTCTGCTGGTTGGGAGGAGGACGAGTTCGATGACGCTTGGGTGCGTGACGCTGTCGACAACGCTGTTGTCAATTCGCATCTCTACGAGTTTGGGGAACAGCTTTTTGTAGAAGATCCCGAGATAATTCACTTGCTCCGCCGCCGTCAAGACGAATTGCGTAAGCTTCGTGAAGTCAACAAAATCCAACTTGATCACCTCTTAGCGACCGCACGCGAACTCTTGAGAAGAGAGTTTGCTGGGGAAGAAGTTTTAGCAGAAACCGACACGACTTTCCGACAGATTCGCGAAGTAGATGCACTTTATATTGATCACGTTCACGACGTCATTCGCAAATACGACAAGCAAATCGAACCCACCTCAAGAGCAACGGTCCTTAATTATCGGCAACGCGTGTTGGAGCAACTAGACGGGTGCCAAGCTTTATTCGTTGCTGGTGGTCACATTGGCGTGTTGCTAAATCGTTTGAACCTAAGCAGGCTATTACGCCACTTGCAAATACCAGTGATCGCTTGGTCAGGCGGCGCAATGGCGATGGGCGACAAGATTGTTTTTTACCATCATTTTATTCCGCACAGTAGCGGCGACGCCGAGCTTTCACGACATGGCATGCGATGGTTTCATTCCTTGTTGCTATTCCCGTCAGCTTCGCAACGCTTGAATTTAGCCAGTCGAGTTGAAATCGCGTTGCTTGCACGGCGTTTCAATGAGGACTTTTGCTATGCAATGGACGAAGGATCGGAACTCGAATGGTCGTCCCAAAAGCTTGTTCGCATGGACGGCATCAACCGACTTTCGCTTGATGGTTATTTGGTGCGAGCAACTCAACCATGAGCGACACCTGGCCTGAATTAGAATTAGCAGCCCAAGGTGGAAACGAAGCCATGGACCACTTCGCGCGGAATCACTCCATCCCGCATGTCTCGGGCGACTCGGCCACGTTTATCTTTCATGGCGATGTGGACGAAGTGTTCCTCCAGCACTGGGTTTTCGGATTGGGCTCACACAATCCATTCACACGCATGGCTGGAACGAACTGGTGGCGGCTGACGATTGAGTTTCCACGACACTCGCGTATTGAATACAAGATCGGCGTTGCCAAAGACGGTCATGAAGTTTGGTTACATGACCCATTAAATCCGCGAATAGCCCACGATCCCTTTGGAGGCAATTCGGTCGTTCAAATGACCGGCTACGAAGAACCCGAATGGAGTCTGCCTGTCGCGACCGTTCCTCGGGGCACTCTCGAATCGTGGAAGATACAGAGCAAATCGCTCCATGAGCAACGTGAAATCCGAGTCTACTTGCCATCGCGATACCGCGAGAATCGGCGACATCGTATTATGTTTGTTCATGACGGTGACGACTACATGCGGTTCTGTCGCTTCGGTGCTGTGCTTGACAATTTGACGTATCGTCGCGAAATTCCGCCGATGGTTGTCGTGTTGCTTAATCCTCACGATCGCTTGAGAGAGTATGCGGGAGATCGTCGTCACGCGGCCTTCGTGGTCGAGGAAGTAGTGCCGGAGATCGAAAAACGCTATCCTGTCATCAGCGAACCGTCGGCGCGTTGTTTGGCAGGTGCAAGCTTTGGTGGCGTCGCATCTCTGTCGACCGCTTGGTATTATCCCAACACGTTTGACATGCTCTTACTGCAATCTGGATCGTTTGCATTTACCGATATTGGTCAGCACGCGCGAGGTCGAGTTTTTGACCCGGTAGTTGAATTCATGAATCGCTTTCGCAAACAAGTAGGGCAACCTGCGAAGCGAATTTTTCTAAGCTGTGGCGTTTATGAAAGTCTGATTTACGAGAATCGGTCTTTCGTTCCCTTGCTCCAGAAACATGGCATCGAAGTAAAATTCGTAGAAGCGAGAGATGGTCATAATTGGGAAAACTGGCGGGATCGGCTTCGTTCTGGGTTGACTTGGCTTTTCCCTGTTCCATTATGGTTTTACTACGAATAGACAAACATGGACTTGTTCCCAAGTCACTCGACCGCAATTGAAAATACCTAAAACTATCGTTGATCACATCAGGAGCTGAAACGTGGCAGAAATTACTCGTCGAATTGGACTGTCGCTCGGTGCCGACCTATGTTGGCCTCTGTGTTATGAGGAGATTCTCAAGCGATTGGATTTGCGGGTTCAACGAGGAAACGACTCGATTCGGTTTGAGGCCGAGCGGGTTACTATCGAGCCGTTTGATATTAATCAACCGTGTACTTACGATCTTGTTATGGATCGTCTCACGCACTGGTATAACACGAGTCGCGAGTGGATCAAGAAAGCGATCTTGATGGACGACTTGTATGTGTTTAATAATCCGTGGGCGATTCAGTCTATGGAAAAGCACACGACGTATTGTGCCATGGCGAAACTGGGTTTGCCTATCCCGACAACTTGGATGATCCCGCCAAAATCGTACGAGACCTTGCCTGACCTTGACGTTACCTTAAGACGTTACGCACAGATGTTCGATCTCGGTGAAATTGGTAACAAGATCGGCTATCCGATTTATATGAAACCGTACGATGGGGGCGCATGGCGTGGGGTTAGCCGGATTGCCAACGAAGATTCGCTGCGCTCTGCTTACGATGCAAGCGGCAAGACCTTGATGCATTTGCAGAAAGGTGTCGACGACTTCGATTTGTTTGTTCGTTGCATTGGCCTTGGTCCACAATTTCACATTGTCAGTTACGATCCGGGCGCTTCGCTGCACGATCGTTATCAAATCCGACAGAATTTCATGTCCGATCAGGAAGCTCAGATGCTTCGCGATATGACATTGACCATCAACACATTTTTCGGCTGGGATTTTAATTCTTGCGAAGCGATTCGAAAGGATGGACGATGGTATTTGATCGATTTTGCTAACGCTTGTCCCGATTCTCAAGTAACGTCGCTTCACTATCATTTTCCGTGGATGGTGATTGCGAATGTCAAATGGTCGCTTTACGTTGCCGCCACGAAAAAGAAGTTTCGCAAGTCGTTGGATTGGGAGCCTTACTATGAAGTTCTCAAGAACAATTCAACGCTGGAGAACCGATTGGCAGGCTACGCAAACATCGGCAATGCGCGAATGGAAACAGCGTCCTTTCAGGAGTTTTGCACGACCCATTTAAAGGATGTTGATCGCGTGGCTTGGGAGTTTTTCGCAAGCGAGCCAGCGCGTCGTGCTATCCGACTGAAGGTCGAAGCCTTGTTTCCTCCACATGAGGTCGAGCAGTTTACCGAACTCTTTTGGAATCGAGTCCAGTTATGGCGCGAACATAACCCGCCTGCTTAAGTTTCTCTGCCAAGCACAACCAATGTGACTTTTGATTTTTTGTTTGCACAGAATGTGAACGCCCGCCTCTCGCAGGGTCCGATTTGTGCATGGATCGTGGACCGTTTTTCCGGTTACGGGTGAATGAACCGCGTTGCGCGTGGCGATCGCCTGATAGGTAATTCGTCGTTAGTTCTTCGCAAATTTCGTAACAAGCCAATGGCTTGCGATGCGAATCGGACTTGAAATCCTATGTGCTAGAAATAGATCTCGTGCTTCATATAACCTGAAGTTTAGCGCTGCCATTATTTGGGTACGCGGACGTCTCGTCCGCAGAAAACGAGGGAATGTGGGCGAGACGCCCGCGCGCCGACCTTGAGTTGGCGATGAACGACGCGTTGGTGAACCTCGTTTTGATTGCGAAAATCAAAAGCTGACGCGTTTCGGCTGATTTAGAAAACAGCTTTACAAGTCAAAACGAAGCACTTGTTCGTTGAAGATTGCCTTGGCTAGATGGCAAAGCCATATCGTGGGGGTGTACAATCTATTTCGCATCGAGCAATGCTGCCATTGCTACGATTGAGATTTGTAGAAGTGTTTTCGCCGAAAAGGATCTAGCGATGCCTTCGGATTTGCCTAACAGCATTCGACAAAATTTCCAGTGGCGATCATGGCTATCGTCAACTTCGCTGGCAATCGTTTTTGCCACCATCGTCACTTTAGCGATTGGATGGTTCGGTTTATCGGCTATTGATCGGATGTCCACGACAAGCCTCCAAAGTCGGCTTAATTCGGAAGTGGACACTTGCGTTCTTGCCCTCGAAACTTGGCTTGATGATCAGCGTCGCGTTGCACAAAGTTGGGCGTCGGACACCGATCTGAGAGCAGACATTGTGGCTTTCATGAACTCGCCGCTTACTGAGAATTGGAATAAAGACACTGTCTTGGCAAGCGAGGAACTGCGGAAGCTGCGAACACGATTGGCTCCTGTGTGCGACGTTCACGGTTATGTCGGATTCGTTGTGATCGATCGCTCGGGGCGACAAGTTGCTTCGCTGCTTGACGATGCGTTAGGCACAACGCTTCAAGAAGCGCCCCTCGAAACGATACGACGCTCATGGCAAGGTGACTCTGTCATCACTCTGCCATTCATGTCGTCGATTGCATTACCCGACGAAAATGGAATGCCTCAAACTCAACAGACGACTATGTTGGTCGCATCGCCTGTGTTGGATTCTTCTGGCAAAACGGTAGCCATACTCGCGTTTCGGTTAAGAACCTCAAATCAATTTGCCAGAGCTTTGGAGACCGCTCGACCAGGCGAATCGGCGGAAACATATGCGTTCAACAAGAACGGCTTACTTTTGTCCGACAGCCGATTCAATGATCAGTTGCGCAAGCTTGGCTTGATTTCAAATGCCCCGAATAGCCGCGCGATTCTCGAATTAGAATTGCTCGATCCAGGTGGAGACATGTTGCGAGGTTTCCATCCAACAGTCCCACGTGACCAATTGCCTCTAACGCGCATGGCTGCAAGTGCTGTTCAAGGCAAAAGCGGTGTTGATACCATAGGGTATCGCGATTACCGAGGCACTCTAGTCGTCGGTGCTTGGCGCTGGATACCCAAGCATGAATTTGGTGTCGCACGCGAAATTGATTATGCCGAAGCATATCAGCCGCTCGTCGCAATTCGCAATATTTTCCTGAGTTGGCTTGGTCTATTTGCCTGCGCTCTGGTGATCAGCATATTTCTTCACCGTCGCCGCCAGCAAGCCGAACAATCGAGAATTCGCACGCAGGCGGCGTTTTCAAATCTTACCAATCGATTTCAAGTTGTTTTGGATTCTGCTACACAAGTCTCCATCATTGCTACTGACAGCTCAGGGATAATCACGGTTTTCAATTCCGGTGCAGAGCGCATGCTGCAGTATCGAGCGGACGAAATGGTTGGCGCTCGGTCGCCTGCGGTGATCCATTTGGAATCCGAGGTGCGAGAACACGGCGAACAATTGAGTCGCGAATTCAATAGACCAATTCAAGGGTTCGACGTCTTTGTTGAATACGCAAGGCAAGGGAAATTCGAAGAACGCGAATGGACGTATGTACGGAAAGACGGCAGCCATGTAAAAGTCAATTTGGTTGTGACCGCGCTAAAGGACTCCTTTGGAAACATGGCCGGTTTTTTGGGAATTGCGAAAGACATCACCGAAAGCAAACGTATCGAAGAAGAATTGCGGCACGAGCGTTTCTTGTTACAAACACTGATGGAGAATCTTCCCGATAGCATCTATTTCAAGGACTCGCAAAGTCGCTTTCTTCGGATCAGCAGAGCGCTCGCGAAACGCTTTGGCATCTCCGATCCTCAAGCCGCCGTCGGCAAAACTGACTACGACTATTTCACGAAAGAACACGCGGAGCGCGCTCAGTCTGACGAGCAGGAGCTTATGCAAAACCTCAATCCAGTCATTGAAAAAGAAGAACGCGAAACGTGGCCCGATGGTCGGCGCACCTGGGTTTCCACTTCTAAATTTCCGTTGCGTGATGAGGCAGGCCAAGTAGTCGGGACTTTTGGTATTTCTCGAGACATTACCGAACGCAAGTTGGCTGACGAAAGATTTCGAATGGTCGTCGAAGCGTCCCTCAATGCACTTCTCATTTTTGACCAAAATGGAAAAATCTTGCTCGTCAATTCCCAAGCCGAGCAGCTATTCGGCTACTCGCGAGACGAGCTACTCGGACAAGCACTTGAAATTCTAGTTCCTCCAAGTTATCGAAGCGCACTGCCGCGACTAACGGCGAATTATTTTCGAAATCCGGACGCTAAAAACAAAGGGTATGGCCGCGACTTGCAAGGCGTTCGAAAGGACGGCAGTCGCGTCTCCATCGAACTTGGCCTCAGTCGACTTGAGACCGAGGATGGCGTTTATGCTTTAGCGTCGATCATCGATATTACGCCTCGCAAGACGTTGGAAGAATCTCTACGAGCAGCAAAACTTGCCGCCGAAGCCACGAGCCGTGCTAAAAGCGATTTCCTGGCCAATATGAGCCATGAGATACGAACGCCGATGAATGCGATTATTGGCATGACGGAACTTGTGCTGGGTACAGACTTGCCCACGATGCAGCGCGAGTATCTAACGATGGTGCTCGAATCGGGTGAGTCGCTGCTGGCGATCATTAACGAGATTCTTGACTTTTCAAAATTTGAAGCTGGCAAATTGAAATTGGAACATGTGGACTTTTCAATTTGGGATGTCATTGGAGACGCAGCCAAATCTCTCGCGCTGCGCGCACACAGCAAAGGCCTCGAGTTGGCTTACCACATCACCAGAGACGTTCCAGAAATGCTGGTTAGCGATCCCGTCCGATTGCGGCAAATCATTGTGAATTTAGTTGGAAACGCGATAAAATTTACAGAGCATGGTGAGATCCTGATAACGGTAACGTGTGAGGAACAGAATGACGAAGCCGTAAAGCTGCGCTTTGCAGTAAAGGACACCGGGATCGGAATTGCCAATGATAAACAGAAGCTGATCTTTGATGCATTTACGCAAGCAGACACCTCGACAACTCGCCGTTTCGGCGGAACTGGTTTGGGGCTTGCGATCTCAACGCGTCTGGTGTCTTTGTTTGGAGGCGAATTGCTGATCGATAGCGAATTAGGCAAAGGTAGTATATTTTGGTTTTCCGTTTGGATAACGCGCAGCAAGCAAGCTCACGCTCCAACGCACTTGAGCTCAGATTTCTTGCGAGGAACGACAGTACTGATCGTCGACGACAATGCTACGAATCGGCACATTGTCCAAGAAATGATCCTTGGTTGGGGAATGATTCCTATAGTCGCCGCTTCTGGTGAGGAAGCTATCCACTTGTTGCAAACCAACGCCGATTCAGTACCCCTCATGCTGACAGATATGCATATGCCGCAGATGGATGGCGTCATGTTGGTCGAACGAATTCGCAACATCGCCAAGTTGAATGATCTGCGAATTATCGTCCTGTCGTCAGGCGATCCTAGCAACGCGGCCGACCGATGGGAGACTCTCGGAGTTGCATCTCGACTGATGAAACCCATTAAACAATCGGAACTACTGACCGCTATCGAAGATGCGTTAAGCGTTCGAAAACGGAACACTGAATATGTCGAGGAAAAGCCAAAAGATACGTTGCCGCCCGTTCCTTCTTTACGCATCTTGCTGGCGGAAGACGGAATAACCAATCAAAAGCTTGCTGTCGCATTGCTTCAGAAATGGGGGCATGTTGTCACCGTTGCCAATGACGGACGACAAGCGGTTCATGCATACGAGAGTCAACCTTTTGATCTCATTCTGATGGACGTCCAAATGCCGGAAATGGATGGAATGGAGGCGACGGCATGTATCCGCACATTAGAAAAGAAAACTGGCCATCATACTCCGATTGTTGCAATGACGGCACGAGCCATGAAAGGCGACCGAGAACAATGCCTTCAAGCTGGCATGGACGGCTACGTTTCTAAACCCGTGCGTCAACGTGAACTTTATCAGGCGATCGCTGAGTTTTTCGAATAGTGATTTCGTGTGCACCTGTCGAGCACTCGTAAATAGCCGAAGAGTGCAACTTGAATAGTGATCAGATAGTTCGAAAATGTATCTATACTCCGCGCGGTCAGATTTGAGGTTTTGTGAGCGGCAAGGCGCTAGCCGCCGGTGCTAACTTCTGACCGCGCGGCGTATATTCGTCGATATGCGTGCCTGTAGATTTCCCGCCATCGTCGGTTTTGAACAACCGCAAAGTGGCAAATACTGTTGCCATTAAACTGTGCTCAAAACACAATTATGATCTCTGGGGCATCTGGAAAATAGATCCTTAACGGCATTTGCGACGTAGCCATCTTAACTTGACACTAAATATTGTCGTCAATTCGTTTGTGACGCTTCCCACGTCCACTGCATTACGTCAAAATCTTGTCGGTCTTAATTTTTATCGATTATAGAGATAGCAGTCGCGATGGCTAAGAAGCAGACGAACTCAAAACAAAACAAGCTTGCAACCAAACCAGCGAAAACGGTTAGCAAACGGTCCATTGGCGAGGAAACAAATCCTAAACCGGCACCGAGTAGCACCACGGGGAAACTGCGTATTGGCGACGACTGGAACGCCATACGAATCATCGCGCTGTCTCAGTCGAATCCTCTTAAAGCGATAGCTGAATTCGTAGAAAATAGTATCGATGCCAAAGCACGGCATGTAACGATCACACGATTCCGACAACGCGGTGCCGTGTACATCAGCATCGATGACGACGGGACAGGTGTTCCACAAAATAGCGAGGGAGCACCTGACTTTCGGTACGTTGCCACCCACATTTGCGATTCATTAAAACGTCAACTGAAATCGCAAGGTCAGTCCGGAATCCAAGGCGAATTCGGAATTGGATTGTTGAGTTTTTGGACTGTGGGCGATACTTTGTCGATGACGTCGATGGGAAATGACAATCGCCAATACGAAATGCATATGGCAAGCGGCAATCCCGATTACAAGATCACTTCGCGGCGAATGCTGGCGACAAAACCTGGCACGAAACTGACGATTGGTCCGCTGCTCCCGGGTGTCCGCAATATGAGCGGCGAAAAGATTCAGTGGTTTTTAGCATCTGAACTGCGCGATCGTATTCGCAATTGCCACGTTGAAGTTCGGATCATCGATCGCATGGCACGACTTGAACTAGCAGTAGAACCACGCGAATTCGAAGGGCAGTTGATGCGACATTTGCCCGCTGTGAAAACACCTTTTGGCGAAGCGTACGTCGAAATATATCTGGGACAGCCTTCGCCTGATCGCTTCGTGGGCTTGAGCAAGTCAGGGACACGGGTCATCGAGCGGTTGACGAACTTGGACGTTTTCCAGAAATCGCCATGGAATAGCGGTTATTTCGTCGGCTTGATCGACGCGCCTTTCCTGAACTTGACGCCTGGTTCGCGTCTGGGAGTAATCCTCGATGAACGATTTCAAACTTTCGTCGAGTCGCTTGCGGAAGTGGAGTCTGCGTTAAACCAAATCATTGAACAACAACAGCAGATTGCAACCGAACAAGCCAGCAAAGACACATTTAAATCGTTACAGAAAGCTTTTCGCGAGGCCCTACTGATTTTACCTGAAGAAGAATACGATTGGTTCGACATCTACGGGATGGGCGGAAACCGACTGCCAAAGCGACCGGGTTCGTCAACCAAGCTTGTAGCGGCGTCCGGATCACAACGAGTTGCTGAATCCAATTCTGCTGAAGAGGCTGCGAACGACACGGGATGGATTGCAAACGAACCCCCTGCGACCGACAGTCCCGAGATGGAAAACGACGGGTCCGTCGAGATTCAGCCTAGTTTTTTTGACCATGCGGGACCTCTCTTCAGTGCGCGGATTGCACCGACTACCTGTACGATGCGAGTTGAGACTGCGAAAACTTTTCAAGCTGTCCCACGGGATCGCAATCGGCGACTTGTGGAAGATGATTTAAATTTCGAATGGCGAATTGCCGAAGGTAACGCAACGCTCGATTTCAGCGATCGGTCTACCGTTACATTGACAGCCCCTGCGGATCCGCAATTACTTAAGCTCGACTTGGTCGTGACACAATCTGGTAATACGATTACCGAGGAGTGTCCGGATGGCCGAATTGTCGTATCGGCCCAGGCGATTATAACTGTCACCGAATCGATGATGCCTGACAAATCTGAATCAGGGGCGAAACGCGGTCTACCGGAATACACCTTTGACAAACAACCGGGCCAGCTTTGGCGATCACGGTTCGATTCCGAAGCCAACGTGATCTTTATCAATAGTGGTCATCGCGATTTTGTTTATGCAGCTCGCAATAAATCGCTCAAGCTTCGTTATATCTGCCGCTTGTTCGGCAAAGAACTCATCCTGCATAACTTCCCGGGTCTGACTCAAGACCAGATGCTCGAGCGCATGATCGAGCTGTCTATGTATACCGAAGAGAATTTGCGATAGTCGCTTTGCCATCATCCAGTTTGAACGCAGCAATCGAGGCGTCTGCTCCAGTCAGGCTTTTCAATTACTCAGCGAAGAGACCACCTTCGATGCTTGGCGATCTTGAAACTGTTGGATTCGCTCTTGAATCACTTGAGCGGTCAATTCCGAACCGGGCTCGAAAGCGAATCCTTGCCAACACACCGTACCCGCAGGATCGATCAACATGACATGCGGACGGGTCCAGATGCCGATTGCGGATTTGGTACGCTCTTCGGAATCGATTGCCGAAAAGTATTTCACGGGAATCTTGAAAGCTCGAAGTTTTTCTTCGGGCTCGTCCGTTATACCGACTACGACTAGCTCATCTTGGAACTGCTTGGCAATCTCATTCAGTTCTGGTACCGCGCGCTGGCAACGGGGACACCAAGTTGCCCAGAAATCCACCAACACAAATTTCGCGTCGATCTCCGGTTGAGCGCCAACCCATTTTTCGATCCAAAGCTCCGGTGCAGGTTGATTAAAAAAGCTTTTTTGCGCCTTCAGATCCTTTTTAGGTACCGGCCCCCAATCGACCTTCTCGCCAGTGAATTTTTCGCCAAACTTCCACTCAACCGCAACGACTTTGTTGGCGTTAGCTTTAGCCGTGTTAGCCGGCACTGGTAAAGCTTGGTTGGACGATTCTCGGTTGCAAGCAGCAATCGGTAAGCAAAAAATGCAGGTCACCACATAAGCGACTATTCGTTTCATAGACTACTTTCATTACACGATAGTGGGCCGACAAGAGCATTCCTGCAAAGGTGCTTTTCGCAATCGATCAAGTGACGAAGGTACCGGACGAACCGCATTGTACCTTACGTCTTGCCATTCGGCACGGAAACATTAATTTAAGGCTCATACGGTGTTTCGGGGAGGTCAAGTGAGCAGTCGCTCAACCAGGGATTGAAGTAGTGCTTTTCCACGTTTTCGGGTGTTGTGCACGAACTGAAAAAAGGCGAGATAGTTCGGAAGTTTTTCTTGCGAGATACCGCGATGGGGCCGGAGCCAAGATCGCAGTAGCGACCAAAACCCTTCCATCGTGTTAACGTGAACTTCGCAAAAACCATCGCCATCATCGTCTCGCGCGTATTCCTTGTTGCCATGGTTCACGGTGTGGTG
>JANMGV010000166.1:0-152081 GCA_031374825.1 Pirellulaceae bacterium | reverse complement strand
GCTACGATTGGGCCAATACGATTGCGAACGCCGCCACGACGAAATAACGACTCGTTGCTAATCAACGATCTGTTATGTTCCGCCATTTGCAGCAGTCGCTCTTCAAAGTTGGAACACGATCGAGCGAACCCGACGCGCCCGTCCACCAACAGATGCGCCGCTGAGTTTTAGACCATCAGTCGAGTCCGCAACGCCATTTGTGGTGGAACGTAGTTAATGGAGGTCGCTTCGGTCGTGCAAACCGAAGCGGGGCAGCAATCTGAGCAAAATATTTCTTCGCGCATGCGAACAAACCAGGACCAATTCCAAAAATGCAAATTCGAGTGATAGAAATTCCTTTCAAAAAGAGCCATCGGCCACCACAAAAAGCCAACCTGACCCCATTCAAGTCAAAAATGGGCCGTCGGTTCACCCAACAACCACGCGTTTAAGCAAATCACTGTCACTGCTTGCCGCAAATCGAGAAATTCTGTTTCGGACTACAATTATGTTCTCGTTTGCCCCGATCATGGAAGAAATCCTACGTCTTCGAGGATGGTGTCACCAAATTCCTCTTGCTTGGGCCATATTCCATGAAACTCGCTATTTGCAAACGATCCCTTCCCCAACTTGCAACCATCCCAATTGCAAAAGCTGAATGTCGATTGAAATAAGTGTGCGTGCCACATATTCGCATTTGCAAAATTGCATTTTTCGAAGTGCAACTTGCTACCTAATGCCTTACTCAATCCAGCATTACGAAAATTGCAGTTTGCAAAAGACCCCGAAAGCACTCTTATCTTCGCTTCAGAAAAATCACAGTTTTTCGCGTTCACGGCGAGCACATTCTCAGAAAAATCGACACCACAGAGTTTCAGGTCGGTGATTGTAGATAGATTGGTCCCCCCAATTCCATTGAGTACCGAGTACGACAAATCGATTCCCACAATGTTCAGACCGCTGAAAAAAGTAAGTGAGCGGATGCCGCGGCAATCAAGCAAACCCTCGACTGTGCGACCAAAGCCAATTTTCTCATCGATAAGATTTGACTGCAACATCGCGATTACGGCTTTCGATTGACTATCGTCCCATCGATCACGAAGTTCCTTTATTTGAGATTGAGTAGCATTCATGAGGTCAATAGCTAATATCAATTAGGTAAGATGCGTCAGCATGTGAGTACTTGTTTGAGATTTTCATCGCGTTTCGTTGCGCCATCGTGGAAATATCAAATATTGCCCATTTGCCCTCACCGATGTCAAGTTGATAGTCTGGCCGCAGCAGTGATTTGTTTCTTGCGCCTAGCTTACTTCCGGCGTTAAGCAGTAACTGTTGATTGGAAATAAGACCCTGAGTAATAGGGTTCTGAAGAAGCGAACGATCCGAAATCTGTTGGATTGCATTTCCGTACGCAAGCTTTTCAATCCAATGGCCCGTTCCGCTGTAGCGTTGGTAAATCTGCCCCCAGCGAGTACCCCCATTCTTGCCAGCCTTTAGCGTCGACTCGGCAATTGTTGCCGCAGTTTCTATTTCGCTTGCAACCGTGTCAACAAGTTGGTTTGTTCCCCTTGATCCAACTGCATAGCTGGTTGAAGCATTATGAACCCAGACATTCCATCCCCATTCGTTCCCCCCAACGAAGTACGTGTGATGGTTGGCGACGCGGAGGTTGTAGACGGTGGTGACTGCTTCGGTCGAGCAAACCGAAGCGACTGCCGTTAGTCGCAGAACAAGCTAAACCAGCGAATTTTCATTTCTCTGCTCCCTAATGAGTACGTTTCTGCCATTGTCTCCAACCGCTGTTTTTCAAAGATTTATTAAAGTCTTATTCTGCCCCCTTATTAGAGCTCAAGCATTACCCTACTACAAGCGACATATTGGCCAGATTTTGAATGAAACCGCTGATATTGTCGGCAATGATCGCTCGAACTTCGGCCGCATCAACGATTCGGCGCTGCTGGTGGTGAATAACCAGCTTTCCTGAAACAACTAGCTCTGTTACCAATTCGATGATCTGATCTGTCGTTCGTGTCCCGTCCAATGCAATCAGGATCTGTCGCTGTAGATCGTCGAGCATCACAGTCTCGTGTCTGCGATTCGTTACTTGCGGCGATGAGATTGCTTGATGCCGGGCATAGGCTGATGCGTTGGGTCGTTCACTCAACCTTACTGTATATGTTGTCGGGCCAATGTGAAGATCGACCAAAGATGACTCAAAGCATCGCAACATAGATTCCGCCAATTGCTCGCCCTGCGAACCTGGCATTGTCGCATCCACTGCTGCTGGCTGGCCACTTACTACCGACTTAGCGATCGACGCCAATTCGGGAAAAGGAATTGGGATTGGCCATCGCGATCGCAATTCCCTAAACGCTGCTCGAAGCATTGGATTGTTAGTACTCAATGACGCTTTGCGTCGCACGTAGACGGTCTGATCCGTCGAATGCAAATCGACCTGTTCTCCTTCGGGTGCAACGGAGGAAGCAATCGCCAATCGAGCCAGTTTGCTGCTGACCCCAGACCGATCGATCCGCTCGCCCGCTCTGCACAACAAGGTCTGCCGAAACCCCCGGTTGCGCAAAAAGTCCATATATTGTCTCCTCTCTTGTTATCGGCATCGGACTCGGTGAGCGCTTTGGACTGTTTTTGAATTTTTTTCCTTTGTTCGAAGCGGTAGCTCCTGCCGGTGATTTGAAACAGTGACGCTTGAGGCAACAAGCGATCGAGCATGGTTGTCGCTTTGGGTATGTCGCCGATCCGTTTGCTCCAATCTTCCAGCGTTCGCTTTCTGGTCTCTTTGGCGCTTTCAAATCGAGTCGATGCATGATAGTTTCAAAGACGTATTTGCATGCACGTTTTGCAAGCTACTCCATTCCCATGTCGTCGATGAACAATAAGTCCGGCTTCAAATAGCGAGCGAGGGTCGACCTGTTTATGGCAGAGTGATGACCCATGAGTCGTCAACCGAACGTCCAATTGAGATTGCCGAATACAATCTGCTGACTTTTTCAAACGGTGTCAATCAGAAAAGGTCCATAATCGGGCTGCCAGTGGTTAAAGGCAAGGGGCGTTTTTGCGTATCGAAAATTTCGGCTTGAGGATCGATTCCCAAAGCCCAGTATAGTGTGGCAGTTATGTCTTCGGGGCCGACGGGGTTTTCGGCGGGGTAGGCTCCTTGATGATCGCTGGCACCATATACCGAGCCGCCTTGAACGCCACCACCGGCCATCATGACGGTATAGCACTCGGGCCAATGGCCGCGACCTTTTCCGTCGCGATCACCGATCTTCGGACCGCGTCCGAACTCACCCATCCACAACACAAGCGTATCATCGAGCAAACCACGTTGCTGCAAGTCCGCTATCAACGTTGGCACGGTTTGGTCGGTGATTGGCAACAACCGGGATTTGAGATCTTTGAAATTTTCTTGATGCGTGTCCCAGCCTTCTGACCCAGCCCCGCCAATGCCTTGCGCGAAATACACTGTCACAAATCGAACGCCGCATTCGATCAACCGGCGAGCTAACAAACAAGACTGCCCGTAATTCGTTCGCCCATATGCATCCCGCAAGCGATCCGGCTCGGACGACAAGTCAAAGGCCCGTTGCAACGCCGGAGACGTCAGCATTGAAAAAGCTTGCTGCTGCAAATCATCCCAGCCGCGTACCTCCGCCATGCGATCGGCTAGCCTTCGGTGATTATCGACCACGTTCATCAGCTCGCGTCTCCGACTCAGCCGCTCTAGGTTGATCGACTCCGGCAATTGCAATTCGCCCAATCGAAAGTCCTTGGCATTTGGGTCCGCTTGAAAGAAAAACGGATCATAAGGCTTGCCCAAAAAACTGGCGTGCTGGCCAGGTGTGATCGAGCCGTCGCGTACGTTATGCGGATACGAGACGAAAGGCGGAATCCCCGGCGCGATCGGGCCAAGCTGCTGGGCGACGATCGATCCGTACGCAGGAAATAGATCGAGCGTATCACGAATCCGAATATCGTCGCTTGGTGGAGCATGCCCCGTCAAGCAATAATAGCCCGCAGAGTTGTGGTTCTTCATACGATGGTGGACCGATCGAACTTGCCCCCAATAATGCAGTGTGTCGGCCCAACGCGGCAAGTGCTCGCACACACGCAAGCCGGGAACACTCGAAGCGATCGACCGGAACTCGCCTCGAATGCCGTCCGGTGCATTCGGCTTCATATCAAACGTGTCGATATGGCTTGGCCCCCCGCACTGATGCAGAAAGATCACACTCTTGGCCCGGGCGATTGGGTGGTCCGAGGATGCCATAGCTTCGCGGCGCAACACATTGGGCAGCCCCAAACCGGCCAATCCCAAGCTCCCGATGCGCATCAGCGTGCGACGGTGCAAACGCGATTTTTGAAAATCTGCACAAGCCGACATGGGAAACGTCCTTAGTTGATGAACACGAATTCTTCGCTGTTGAGGAGTGCCCACAGGATATCTTCAAAGGCTTCGTCGCGAGCTTTTGCGTTTTGAATATGAGCGAACATGGCTGTTTTCTCTTCAAGCGTCGGTTGTCGCGACAACGCAGTCAAGTACAAAGTCTCAAGGATCTGCTGATCGCTATCACCCGTGTCGATCAGCTTTCGTAAAGTACTGCGACGCGAGTTGATTCGTTTGCGAACATCATCCCCGTTAAGCAACATTAGCGATTGCCTAACGGATAATTGATCGCTGCGTTCACATTCGCAGACCAGCAATCGCTCGGGTTTGCCAAACGCCCGTACAAAACTTGACGAAGGCGGGACGGTGGTCGCAAACGCTGCGCGATGATTTTCTTCGCCGTCTTTGGCACCATCGCGGGTCAACGGAACTCCGGTCGCATCGGCTACGGCATCGAGCAATAACTCCGCTGGCATTCGACGCAACGGATAACCTGCAAAGGAAGTCGCTGCAGGTAACTCATCGCTATCGGCAACTTGACTGACCGGTTCCCGCATGAAAGCTTCGCTGCTCAATATCAATCGCGAAAGATGCCGCACAGAATAGTTGCTGCGAATCAACTCGTCAGTCAGGTACTCGAGTAACTCGGGATTCGACGGCGGATTCGAAATGCGAAAATCGTCTGGAGCATCAACAATACCACGACCCATCAAGTGGAACCAAATACGATTGGCCATGTTGCGAGCAAACTGGCGATTGTCTCGCGTTACCCAATCGGCCAACTCGGCTAGGGGATTTTCAACAAGTTTGGGTGCCGTAGCAACTACGGTTGAGGAAAACGGACGCGGTCCAACTTGCAACGATCGCCCCGGATGCCATATCTCCGCCGGTTTCGAAACTAGGCGAATGATCTCGTCTCCCGTGATTACATGCTTGTCTAAATCATCGGGCCGCTTATTATCGATCTGCTCGCGTTCCAACGTCGTAAAGTATGCGGCTAATCCGTAGTAGTCGTCTTGTTTCCACACGTCGAAAGGATGATTGTGGCACTTGGCACACTGCATGCGGACGCCGAGGAAGACTTGGCCGATCGATTCGGCGGCGATGGTAGGATCGCGATGCGTGCGATGAAAACTGGCAGGTGGATTGTCAAACGTGCTGCCCACCGAGCTTATCAGGCTGGCGGCAATTTCGTTCATCGGTCGGTCTTCGGCGAATTGCTTTGCAAGCCAATCGGCAAAGAGCTGCGTCCCTTTTGCACTCATGACTTTCTGCTCGTTGCGCAGAACGTCGCTCCATCGCAACGCCCAAATTCGAGCCGTTGCTGGATCGGCCAGCAGTTTATCGCGCCAAAAATCCAGCTTGTCCGACTGCTCATCCATCAAGAATTCTCTCATCTCCGTGACGGTTGGCAATCGTCCGACGGTTACTAAGAACATGCGGCGAAAAATGCGATTTGCGTCGGCCACTTCGGTCGACTCAATATGCAGTTGATCCAATTGCTGCTGTATCAATCGATCGATTGGATTCGCAAATGTCGGTGCCGATGGGGCCACTTGATCGCTGGCTAGAAAAGTAATGCGAGCGCTCGAACGCGCCTGCAAGTACGACACAGCAATCGCAACGTCCAGCGGATGCTCGGCCGACACACCACCTGCCTCGTCGATCGCAACGCCCGCCGTCAAGTTCGGCTCATAGCGAGCCCACCGCGTTACATCGCGTACCGCTCCATCCGCCCAACGCCCCCAAACAACCAAGCTCAGCTTTCGCGAATCGGTTGGGATGATGGCACGAGCGGGTTCGACTCGCAGTTCGACCAACTCATTGGATGGATTTGTTAATTCATTTTGGCTTTGTTGATTGTCCTCGGACTCAATCCATCGCTTCATCCAAACGTAAGCAATGGAGTTGCGGGGAAGCTTCACACCGCCTTGATGCGCAAGTCCCCCTGATGGTTTGCGAAGCAAAAGACTTTGTTCGGGCTCGATCCAGTCAATGCGCCTTCCGCCTTGATCGAGCGTAATGCTGTCGAAGTCGAATCCTGGATCGTCTCCGCGAAGACTGAATCGCAAACCGCCTTTGCCGTGAAGATTTCCATGGCATGTTCCCAAGTTGCAGCCACTCTTGGAAAGCACGGCCGAGATTTCACGAGGGAAGCTTGGAGGTTCCGGCAATGATCCCTTTATCGAAATCGGTCGCTTTACGGTTTGGTCTTGGTAAGTAATCCTAAGAACCGTTTGCCCGTCTCGGGTTGCGTGAATCCAACCTTTTGAATCAAGCGACGCAAACGAAGGATCGTCGAGGTGAGCTTGGTACTTATCGGCACTTAATTCTCGAACCGTACCATCCTCTGCGCGAAGCACGGCCACAAAACGCGCTGGATAATCTGCGGATGCATGGATTGTCTCAGGAAGTACTTCCAATCGGCCTTCACCAGCCACTACGCAATCCGAAACAAAATTTGCGGCTAAGCACATGAATACCGCAGCAACCGACAAACGCGTTAACACGTTCGTTGTCAAATAGTAACGGTCTGTTTGCAAAATACTATTCACTTAATAAGCCGAAACAGGAGGCGGAAACAATTCGTAGAACGGTTCTCCAGGGCCGTTCTGATGGGATGTCATTTGACGGGCCGGGAAGCCCGTCCTACGGAGATTATCCAAGCTCTTAGGGGTAGTTTGGCGGGCGTATTGGTATAGTATACCAGAGGATCAACTTCTTTACGAACCACGAAAACGAACCATTACCTAAGCGCACTACTTTATGGCGACAGGTTTTCCCTTTTCGTGTGGGACGCAAGTTACGAGAAATGCTTTGGGCCAGCTATGCATCGAATAATCAAAGCCAATAAATTTTGCTTTGCGACGTTCGTTGCAAGCTTCGTAGTAAGTCTGATTGCGCTCGGTTCCCTTGCCGTTTCGCAGGAGCCGGGTCTACCAACAGGATCGGATTCCTCCGACCTGTTCTCTGAACGGATTGCCCCCGTACTGGCTTCACGCTGCATAGCCTGCCATTGTGATCGGCTAGCTGAAAGCGATTATCGCATGGGGCGAGTGGAACAGCTTTTCGTTCCTGGAGCGTCGGGCGAAATGCCCGTCATCGCAGGTGATACGCAAGCGAGTGAATTGCTTCGGCGGCTTGTGTCGACTAACCCTGACGAGCGAATGCCTCCCGACTCTGAGCCCTTGCCCGCCGATGAGATAGAGTCCATACGGCAGTGGATTGCCGAGGGAGCAAAGGTTGTCGGTATCGAGCATAAATTGCTGAGCCAAATCGCTGACGACGCCGATCGCAAAACGATGGCGCCCGAGCATTATCCTCGCTCTCTTCCCATCAGTAGTTTAGCATGGGCCGCAGACGGACAATCCGTATGGGTTTCAGGCTATCACGAAATCACTCGTTGGAACGTAGCCGATGGTAAGCTTGCCGAGCGCATCGGACAACTTGGACGTCGCGTTGCGTGCATCTCAGCAAGCGAGGATGGAAAATGGATTGCCGTGTCCAGTGGCATTTCCGGTCAAGCAGGGACGGTATCTCTTCATTCGATTTACGATAGATCAAGTACGATAATTTTGTTTCGAGACGTGGACATTCCCGCTTCCGTAGCGTTTGCTCCTCGATCGCAACAGATCGCGATTGGTGGTGCGGACGGCGTGTTGCGTGTTATCGACGTCGTAACGGACAAGACCACATTTCAGGCAGCTGCTCATGCGGACGCTATTCAGGAAGTGCAATGGAGTTCCGATGGCCAGCAGTTGATGACCGCATCACGGGACCGAACGGCAAGATTGCTCCGCGTAGAAGGTTGGCAGTGGATTGCTGCGTACGACAAACACGAACGCGCCGTGGGTGGTGTGACGCGCATTCAAACGGGCATTGTGACGCTTGACGAGACGGGCAAGCTTCGCGTATGGCCTTCGGACAACGGCGAGTACACGATCGCCGCAAAGGACGGATTCTCCAGACGACTTATTGGAATTCAAAATTGGCATGACCAAGTCTTCGTCCCAGTTGGTACCAAAGTACTTCGCACCAAAATCGAGTGGAAAGACGTCGACGATGGCAAAGACAAAGAAGGAAAGCCCAAGACCAAGAAACAAGCCGAATGGATCGAGCTGCCTAAGCTCGAATCCGAAGCTACGAGTGCTATCCTTTCGACGGCAATTCACGCAAGCGGACAACTTGCCACGGGAGATTCGAAAGGCCAAATCGCTATTTGGCACCTCAGCAACGACCAATCGCCAACATTCGTCCGCAACATCGAAGCGCGGCCTTGAGCGCGTCTTTGACTGATCGTGAACGCGAACCTCCAGTGCACTCCATTTTACTCATTTTCCGTAGAAATGCTGCCTCTGTTCGATTTGCAAGGAGTTGCAATCTTCATTCCATTTTCTTTTCGATCGCAAACAAGTGCTTTTCGCTGCGGATGAGGATTATGTTCGCGGCGATGGCGGGGGTTGCTAAGACCGGTTCCCCGATCTTGTTTTCTGAGACAATCGTCCCTTCAGCATCCATGGCCACGACAAAAGTAATGCCGACTTCGGCGGTCAGATAGAGATGTCCGTTACCGGCTACTGGCGATGCCGTATAAGCAGTCGCTTCGTCGTTTCGAACACGTTGACGAAACAATCGCTTGCCAGTCTCCAGTGCAAAACTACTCAAGATGCCGCTGTTGTCGAGAATGTAAAGTCGATTTGAGGAGATGAGCGGAGTGGGCATATAGGGACCGCCCCGCTGTTTCGCCCAAAGAAACGGGTCGCCCGGATTTTCTTCACTGGGCATTTTAAGCTCGCCACGTGCCGAATGTTTTAGTGCCACGATTGGCTGAACCGGTGCGTATCCCGTTGCAAGGAGCACGAGATCGGGAGTGACTTGCGGAGTGGGCACCGCGATTTCGGAAAAGCCGCCGATCTGCCAAAGTCTTTCGCCGGTACGCGCTTCATAAGCTGCCGAACATTTCGTGCCGATCACCACAACAGTCGGGGTTCCATCGGGCGCTCGATACGCAACAGGGCTCGACCAAGTTGGAATCTCGTCACGCGCCGTTCGCCATCGCTCTTCACCTGTCGCAAGATCGAGTGCCGCAATGAAGGAGCCGTCTTGCACATCGCATTGCAAGATCACCAAGTCTTCGAAAATAAACGGCGAGCTTCCAAAACCCCATTGGTAACCGCGATCGTAAAACCAACCGCTATCTAGTTTGCCAACTTGCCTACTCCATTTCAAATTGCCATTCATGTCATAACAGTAGACACCTTCATTTCCGAAAAACGCAATCACGTTATTGCCGTCCGTCGCGGGAGTCGGATTTGCATGGCTACTCTTGGCATGACGCTTGACCAAGGGAACGCCGCGATAAGCTTCTTTTTCCCAGAGAACTTTTCCGGATTCGAGGTCAAGGCAAAACAACAGGTATTGGCATTCGCCGGATTGCTCGACCGATTCGACGTCGCCGTATGGTCCGACGCGGAATCCGCTTTCGTCACCTTGTTGAATAGCCGTTGTAATGAAAACTCTGTTGCCCCAAACAACTGGCGATGACGTACCAAGTCCAGGTATTGGAGTTTTCCAAGCGATATTCTTGTTGGATTCGGCATCCCACTTTGTTGGTAGTTCGCGTCCATCGGCTATGCCCCGCGACAACGATCCGCGAAAATTCGGCCAATGAGGGCTATCGAAAGAGTAGTCTTGGCCGAGCTGTAGAGTCTTGGCAGAGTCTTCGATTTTTGTGCTTGGGTCTGGCGTACTGGACACAACTCGAGAGAAAGTTTGTACTCGTTCGCCAATCTTCAGTTGCATTGAGCTAACTTTGGCATCCGTTCGCATAAAAACAATATCGATGCCGCGAGCTGCAAACTTGTCGCCTTCGACGAGCGTCAGTTGCATCGTGCGTTCGGAATCTTCGGGCTTGATTGCCATCGAGTCGCTATCGACAACGACCGTCATTTTTGTTCCCGATTCGTTGGCATAGTCACCGGCGAATTCCGACAGCTTAGATGCATCGCCAGATGGCTTGGGATCGTCCGGAATGGATCTCGCATCGGCGGGCAACGATTCCTCAATTAGCTTGGCAAGGTCATCGGATTTTGCTTCGCGAGCCATCTTCAGCGCGGCCTGCTTGCCAGTCACGGTTGCCCTTTCTGACCCGAGTAAGATTTTTAGTATGCCATCGTTTTTTGATCCTACGGCCGATGATAATTGGCCGTCGACGTCGTCGGCACCTGCGGCAACGAGATGTTCGACAACCGCGACATGATTTCGGGAAACGGCCCAAGCCAGTGGAGAGAACCGATAAAACTTATCTTTGGTGTTGGGGCTCGCACCCGCAGCCAATAACGCGGCGACAATTTTGTCATGACCATGGTCGCTGGCGAGCGCCAAGGCTGTCACTCCGTATTCTGTGGGTGCGTTGACGTCTACCTTGGCGGCGATAGCCTGCTGAACCGTTTCAAGGTCACCTTGGCGAGCGGCTTCGCGCAGAGAATTTGCGTCGGGCGCGTTTTCAACTTGCGACCAAGCCTGTTGGCTGCCCGTCAAGAGAAGAGCGATTAAGAGCAACGAAAAATTTAGCATCGTGGCGTACCTGAGAAGACTATTGATGATGAAAAATAAGATCCGAGCGTTTCGTGTCAAACTTAAAATGATCATATCGCCGAGCGACAAACGCAACGCGTCGAGATCGCCAAGCCAGCTTGAAAAATCGGAATACGTCGACTTGCAAAGAAATAACGCTAGAGAAGTGCGCAGGAACAGTCGATGCTAAACTAATAACCCTTCGCCCGCCCTTAAACCTTGAAAAACGTTGGAATTAGTGGCGTTTCGGGCGAGGCATGAGCAATCTAATCGGGAGCGTTTTAAGGTAAAAGACTTTGTTTTCGCGCCCCAATTGTCGTTGAATTGGGCCTAGAATTGTAGTGTGATATGACTGGAAAAATAACTCTGATGAAATCAGAGACGTAGTTTGGGGAAGCGAACTACGACGGATTGCATGACCTACGGCACTAGTTTGGAGTTTGCCAAAATGGATCAACTGCTCAACAATCCAGTAACGACCATGTGGGGCCCGGCGTTTCTTGGATTCTACGCGACGCTTTGGGGAATTGCTCTCGCTTGGTTTCTATTTCAAAAGAGACGTATCGATACGTCACGCGAATTAGCATCTCTACCTTTGCCCGAGGTCGTCGACCCTTACCAACTGGCTTATCTGCGAGGTGGATTTACCGAGTTGCTGCGACTGGGGACAGTAGAACTGTTTAGCCGGGGCGTAATGATCGAAGAAAAAAAATGGTTCAAGGTTGTCTGGAAGCTAAACGAATCAAAAGTTCCTCCCGGCTTGTTGACTCCCCTCGCACGAGAAGTCGGCCACTTCTATCGCGAACCTCGCAAACCGACAGACATGTTCCGTCCTTCTGCAGAAAGCTCGTTTTTAGAAAACTCACTCATGAAGTACACCGATCCTTGGGACGAGTGGATCGAAAGTGAGCAACTGCGTCTTGACCCTAATCGCCGATCGCTCCTCACCACACAAGTGGCCTTGGTGGTGGGTGGATTGCTGTTACTAGGTGCATTGAAAATCGCCAGCGCGATCCTGCGGGAACATTACAACATTGGCTTTCTGGTATTCATGATGATTGGCGGTGCAGTCGTCTCGCTCATCGTCTGCAGTGCACCGAAATTTAGCGATCGCGGTCGACGATTCTTGAAAGATGTTCAGCTTGTCTATGGCCGCTACAACAAGGTCGACAAGAACTATCAGCCGGGAATAAATGAACCAAATGCTGGTCATGTAAACCTTGTCTACGATATGCCAGTAATGGCCATGGGGTTGTTCGGCGTTGCAGCACTACAAGGAAGCGCGTTAGATTCTGTACAACGTCAATTTCAAAAATCGGCCGTTACCGGCAGTTCCTGTGGCAGTTCTTGGGGCAGCGGATGCGGTAGCGGTTCTTCGTGCGGCAGCGGATGTGGTGGTGGCGGCGGATGCGGCGGCTGTGGGGGGTGCGGCAGTTAATCACGTGACACGAAACGTTCAACTTGCAAAATTAGGCGTGGGCTTGGGATTACGCGATGCGTATCACACCGATGTATTTCGACATCGCCGAGAAATTGAATTCCTCGAGATCGTCGCCGATCATTTCTTTGAAACGAATCCTTCGGCTCACAGTTTACTTAGCTTACTTAAGAACAATTTCCCTTTGATTCCGCACGGGTTGTCGCTGTCACTTGGTAGTGCCGAAGGACTGGATGCTTCCTATCTTCGTCAATTCGCCAAAGTGGTCGAGCACGTCGAGCCGGCTTGGTGGAGCGAGCACATTGCGTTCACGCGGGCGGGCGGAATCGACATCGGGCATTTGACGCCTTTGCCCAAGACTCGCCAATCTCTCGCGTGCTTGCGTCGCAACATTCGTCAAGCCCAGGATGCGATCCAGCGTCCTCTGATTCTTGAGAATATCACGGAAACGATCCGGTTCCCTAACGACGAATTTGACGAAGCCAGCTTTCTCGGGCAAATCGTCGACGAAAACGATTGCGGACTGTTGTTGGACGTTACCAATCTCTACACCAATTCCGTCAATTACCGATTTGATCCGTTGCAAGTTCTCTGGCGGCTGCCTGCTGACCGGATTGTCCAATTGCATTTCGTTGGCGGCCACTGGGACGATGGCTACTTGGTTGACAGCCATAGTCACACAACGCCTCCGGAGGTTTGGCAACTGCTCGAAGAAGTCGTCAAGTACTCGCCACTGTGCGGCATCATCCTTGAACGCGACGAGCAGCTGCCGCCCATCGAAGTGTTGCTCGACGAACTACGCAAAGCCCGCGAAATCGCAGTTCGCCATGGTCGATTCCCTACGGCTTTGCAACCTGCCAATCAACCCGCCTCAAGCTGATGGTACCGCCGACCCGTTTGTGATCCCATGAAAAATCGAGACAATCCCGCTTCACGCAATCCAACGCCGTCGAGGGAGTTTGCGGAACTGGCAGAATTGCAGCGAGCGTTGGCGGTGGCTCTGACCCAAAGCAAATCGAAACCTCAAAGCGATGAGCTTTCAGTCCATCCAACCGGTCAATCAGATGCAAACAAAGACGAATGCTTGAATAAAATAGACTACCTGCAAAGTATCGATCCGAGAGAATTACAGCGCGCTTCGGAAACGCTAGTGCGCAAGCGAATCTCACAAACGAGGCATCTGCTGCCCCTGACCACTGGTGCCTTGGCCACTTCATTTCCTAAATTGTTTTGCCGTTTTGCGACAGTCCATCACTTCGATTCGAATGCGGCAATTTTGCTTGACGCAATTTACTTTGTTCGTTGGTTGTCGGCTCAAAATGGCGAACCAGATTGGATAATCGAACTTGCTCGATGGGAATCGCTCAGGCTATCTGTCTTGCCTTCTCGATTCGCAATAAAACTATTGGGGACGCGATTTGATTGGGTAACTTGGTACGCAAGCAATCGGCAAGCCCCACCACGCCGCCGCCGAGGATTATGGATTGCAATTCGAGCTGGAACATGGACGAGAGTTTGGCGAGCGCTTTAAGACAAAAAAATTCTCGTCAGTCGCTGTAGGCCATTAGCCGACTTTCAAGATCCTTCATGAACTGTCGAATCGTTGCGTGATGACCAAAGGCATATTTAGACAGGAACCGAAACAGCGGATTGTAGACGCGACCATTTTCGGTGATCGTGAGGCGAGTTTCGTTAGCAATGGGTTCTAGCACCAGAGTCCACGTTCCTCCGAAAGCCGCCCCGGGCTCTTCGATGACGCGTTTCGTTGGCCGAACTTCTTCGATAACACAAGTTTTGACTTCACTCTCGTTATGGAGTGAAATGATCAAATCGAAAACACGGTCTGCGGGCGCTTTGCAGATCTGACTGTCGGTAGCCACATGCTCTTGAGGCAGCAACGAGCCAACAAGCAACCTCAAACCGACCACTAACAAAATTCCAACAACAATCCAAACTGCAATCATTTTCTTTCTCGTTGCATGGCGAATCATTTTGAATCAGATTTCATTACGATTTCGTCAAAGAGCAATCGGTGCTCAAATAATCACAGGTTCCGAATTGGTGTGCCTTGTGCGAGCAAGTTCAGTAGATGCTGAGGCAGTCCGCCGGTCACTCGGACTTGGTCGACGTCGAGCAGCGATTGCAAAATGGTGGCGGTTAAGTCGCGGATGCGAACGGGATCGGACAGAGGCGTTCCGCCATCGCGCGCTGACTGGCCGATGATTTGACCGGAACCGAATCCGCCTCCGTAAAGCAGCAATGGAGCAAGGTTACCCCAGTGGTCGCGGCCGCCGTTGTTATTGACTTGAGGAGTGCGGCCCATCTCGCCGCAACAAACCAGCAGAATCTTGTCCTTCAAACCGCGACTTTCTATATCGTCAATAAAAGCCGAGACAGCGTGATCGAATGGCCTACCCACGTAACCCATGCCTTCGTTGCACGGGGCGTTGTTTACATCCGAGTGCATGTCCCAGACAAAGCTCGTTGTGATTGTGACGAATCCACAACCGCGTTCGCAAAGTCGGCGAGCCAACAACAGCAGTTTGCCAATCGATGCCCCGTGGTCCGCGTAATGTTTGTGATTGTTCCATTTCTTGTTGATGCGATCAGGATTTGCCAACGGCAGCGTATCGTAAAGTTCGACCAATCGCGAATCTTCCTTGGACAAATCGAATGCATCGGAAACGCCATTGAGAAGCGCTTCGAAGGCTTGCTGCTGTAAATTGGTTAAACCTTCGATTGCCGTACTTGAATCCATTTTGCGTTTCCACTCATCGAGTCCAGCTAGCAATGCACGACGATCGCTCAATCGAGTCGGTGACAAGTTGAGTTTCATGTCCTCTTGCAATCCGCCACCTGCCCCAGGAACAAACGGCGCATAAGCCGTACCCAGGTCTCCTGACGAAGAAAAATTGCCAAAATCGGTAATGGCTGGTCCCGCATCCGCATGCACGGCCCGCGGGAACAGCGTCACATTGGTTGGCATAGCCGATCCCGAGCGCAACGGCCCTGCGATCCGTGAATAGAGCGAGCCCATATTGGCTCGCAGGGTATCTGCTCCAACAACCGGTTTGATATCGTGATTGCCGTCGCCAGTAACGTAAGACCGCACGATGTTGAGCAAATGCGCTCGCTTGGCAAGTTTTTCAAAGGTCCCGCCAAACGTCGCGCCAGGAATAGTCGTCGCCACTTCGCCAGTCTGGCTGCGAATGTTCGATGGCGCATCCATCTTGGGATCGAAAGTTTCAAACTGCGAAGGCCCGCCCTGCATGAACAAGAGGATGACGGATTTATCTTTCGTCAGCGACTTGGCATCGAGCCCTTGTGCTTTGAGCGCTAGCAAGTCCGTCAAAGCCAACCCGCCCAGACCTAGTCCACCAACGCGCAGGAATTCGCGGCGCAGGGGTCGTCCAAAGTTTGAGTACGTGTTGTGGAAGCTTAACATCGAAATGAAAACCTAGCGGGTGGGATTGGCGAGGCGGGCAGGGGGAGTTATTCAACATCCGTAGTATAGCCGAATGCATTTTAGAAGTTAAATCCGAATCTACAAAAAAAGTGCATCGCAACCGCCGACCACCCCGCGCAGTACCCAACCAATTTGTCTCAGTTGCGGAAGCTACGCCATGCAACAACCGTGCCCATGAAACCCAGACCAATGCCAATGAATAACCGTGAGTCGCGGAGCGACGTCATGTTACAGCCTGGGACGTGAGTCCCAGGTACAATAACGTCCAAGCAGCGATAGTCGCGGAGCGACGGCACGTTAGAGCCTGGGACGTGAGTCCCAGGTACAATAACGAACAAACAACGGTAGTCGCGGAGCGACGGTAGGTGTAATCCGAAATTCGAGGAGACAATCAATGCCCTCAACGCATCATGGCATTTTGATCCATATTATTTTTAGCACGAAAAACCGGGCACCTCTCATCTCCGATCGATGGCAAGACGATTTATTCGCCTACATGGGTGCCAACGCTCGCGAACACAACGCCATCGTTCTGTGTTCTGGTGGGATCGAAGATCATGTGCATTTGCTCGCGAAACTCCATCCATCCTATGCGTTGGCGGACACGGTCCAATTGATCAAGGCAAATTCGTCCCGATGGATCAATCAAGAACGAAAAATCAAAGCACGTTTTGAATGGCAACGAGGGTACGGGGCTTTTTCGGTTAGCCAGTCACAGGCCGAGAAAGTGCAGCGTTATATCCAGACGCAACGAGAACATCATGGAAGTCAGTCGTTCCGGGACGAATACCTGGCAATCCTCCGTCGTCATGCAATTGAGTTTGACGAACGTTACGTGTTTGACGATGAGATTGTTTCGTAGAAGGAGCGGGACACCTGCCGTCGCTCCGCGACTCTGCGAATTGGGTTGGTCGCGTTTTCCTGGGACTCACGTCCCAGGCTATAGCATGTCGTCGCTCCGCGACTATCAACCCGCGTCGCTCCGCAACTATCGACCCGCGTTGCTCCGCAACTCGGATTGCGTTGGTTATGTTGCCCGGGGGCTCAGGTTTTTCTTGGGCTGGCGTTGCAGGCTTTGTGAATTGGGGTGTTAGGCGTCGGTGATGATTTCGAGATTTTGGTTCTTGAGAATGGCCATGGCAAGTCGGATTTTGGGGTACTCGATGCGTCCGTGAAGGGCTTCGTGGATGGGTTTGAGCCGCTCGGTGCCTGCGTACTGTACGACGATGCGAATTGCTTCGAAATCTTCCTGGGCTAGCCATGGCGATGGGTCGCTGATTTTTCTATCCAGAATGTAGGCGCTTAAATATTCGGATACGGTGGTTGGTGCCCGATCAATTTTCGAGCAAACTTCCTCCATCGATAGCCCTTGATCGAACAGTTCAAACGCAGCAAGTGCTGTTGAGTTCTTGGGGTCGATTCGAGGTGCGACCAATGGGTTTTGATTTGCAGGCACGCCGTTCTCTTCGCAGTGCTGCTTGATCAAATGGACAATTGGCTCGCCGAAATCCTGCGCCTTCTTATTTCCGATTCCATGGACGTTGAGAAGTCCGCTGATTTCGGTAGGGCGACGTCGGGCCAGATCGCGAAGTGTCACGTCGCCGCAAATGACATACGAGGGAACAGCGCGTTCGAGGGCGGCCTGTCGTCGCCAGACACGAAGCTTTTCGAAGAGCGACTTATCGACTGCTTCCCAAGAGTCGACAACCGACAACCGAGTCGCTTTTGTCTTTTGTTCGGCGGCTCGGGAAAGGGTCGGAGCAACCTTGCCACGCAATAACTCACGACCCGAGTCGGTTAGACGAAGGACATTATATTCGCCAACGCGTTGCAAAAAGCTTTGGGCCAGCAATTGCTCGATCCAGTCGCGTATGTCGGAGGGTCGGTATTCTTTAAGCAATCCATAAGTCGACAGTTGGTCATGATTTCTATTCGAAATATCGGCGGACTTGGATCCGGCGAGGACTTTGGCAATATACGTTGCCCCAAAATTCTCTTTGACGCGAACAACGCAAGAGAGAATTTTCTGGCCCAAAGTGAGCGGGTCGGCAACTTGTTCGAATCGGCCAAGGCAAACGTCGCAAGCGTCGCACCGTTGGCGAGTCCATGCTTGACCAAAGTGTTCCGTCAATCCCTGATGCCGGCATTTGGTCGAGACACAGAACGAATGAATATCGTCAAGTGACTTCTCGCCAGCACCACGAGCCGAGGCCGGGGAGTTTTCGATGATTCGACGCCATACCATCATGTCGCCGGGCGAGTACAACAGCCAACATTCGGATTCCAAACCGTCTCGGCCCGCACGTCCTGATTCTTGCTGGTAATTTGCAATCGACTTGGGCATTCCGGAATGAATGACGAACCGAACATCGGACTTGTCGATGCCCATTCCAAAAGCAATCGTCGCAACCACGATTTGGACTTCGTCGTTGATAAACGCTTCTTGGCGTCGTGTCCGTTCCGCGTCGGGCAAACCCGCGTGATACGCCACGCACGTGAAACCGAGCTTTTTAATTTCCTCCGCCAATGATTCGGTTTCGTCGCGACTGATGCAGTAAATCAAACCGGACTCGTTGGGATGACGCTCCAGGACCGAAGCGATTTGGTTGATCGGATTCGATTTTCTTACGACGTGGTAAAACAAATTCGAACGAAAAAATTCGCCGACCAGAACACGGGGATTACGCATGGCAAGCGCTTCGGTGATCTCTGTCCGCACGTGAGGATTTGCGGTCGCCGTGAATGCGTGGATGGGCGTTTCGGGAAATCGCTGCCTTAGGATAGACAGTTCGCGATATTCGGGTCGAAAGTCATGACCCCACGCGCTGATGCAGTGCGCTTCGTCGATGGCGAAAAAGTTCAATTCCTGCTTGGCTAGAAAATCGAGCGTGGTCGGTTTAAGCAACGTCTCCGGAGCCATGTACAGGAGCTTCGTTTCTCGCTTGGTGATTGAGTCCGCAATTCGGCGTTTGTTGTCGGCAGAGACATTGCTATGGATCGCTTCGGCGGCGATGCCGCATTCACGCAATGCATCCACCTGATCTTTCATGAGGGCTACCAAAGGTGAAACAACAATCACCAGCCCATTTCCGGAAACCGCCGGAGCTTGATAACATAGTGACTTGCCGCCGCCAGTAGGCAAAACGGTCAAGGAATCCTGGCCCGCCATGACGCTAGCCATCGACTCGGCTTGCAACGGCAAGAAACCGTCGTAACCCCAGTAGGTTTTCAATACTTGGGCCAATGCATTAAGATGGTGATTGTCTAACGACATATCCAAGGATCACAGTTCTAGAATTTTAAAAGTTTAATACGCCAAAAGAATGCGGTAGGCAAACGGCGTTTTTGCCAAGTCCAACTTTGGTAATTTGTTTGGATCATACCATTCGATTTTAGACATGCCAGAATCAGCATCACTATATACTATCGGCCACTCAAATCACTCTGAGGAGCACTTTTTTGAGCTCCTTAAGTTGCATGATATCGATGTGCTCGCAGACGTTCGGTCGCAACCATTTTCCCGGTATACGCCGCACTTTAACCGTGAATCGTTGCAGGTCGCATTACCTGGATGCGGCGTGCGTTACCTTTTCATGGGAGATCAACTAGGTGGACGACCGGTAGGTGACGAGTATTACGATGCGCAAGGTCACGTACTCTACCATCGGGTTGCCGAAGCTGATTTTTTTCTCAAGGGCGTCGCTCGAATTGAACAAGGCGTCCAATCGTATCGCGTCGCGATGATGTGCAGCGAAGAAGATCCTTTGGTTTGCCATCGGCATCGGTTGGTAGCGCGCGTATTGCGACAACGCGGAATGCCCGTGTTGCACATTCGCGACGATGGCAAACTACAAACGTATGAACAAGTGGAACCTGCAGCCCAACAGAAAATGCTTTTCGGCGAATTGGAGCAAGACGAATGGAGATCTTTACTGTCGGTTTTACCAAAACAACAGCCCGAGAATTCTTTGGAAAATTGAACTCGGCACGGATTCAGAGGTTGGTGGATGTGCGACTGAATAATACTTCGCAGCTTGCTTCGTATGCCAAACGCGATGACTTGGAATATTTTCTTGAGACGCTTTGCGCAGCAAAATATTTCCACGAGCCGTTACTTGCTCCTACTCAGGAGATGCTCGATACTTACAAAAAGCAAAAAGGCGTTTGGGCAGATTACGAACGTAGATTCCTGTCGCTGATGGCGGAACGAAAAATTGAAGAGGAATTGAATCCAGCCGATTTCGAGAACTCGCGAAGCGTGCTCTTGTGCAGCGAAGATACTGCCGAACGCTGTCATCGGCGTCTGGTCGTTGAATACCTTCAAACCAAGTGGCCGAATGTCGAGGCGGTACATCTTTGATCACCTGCCAACCGTTGCCAGGAATCGCTCATGCTAGTTCCGGCTGATCGAATATTCAAAGGCCGACGCCTATGCGAATCGTCATCAACCATTTGACACGAATGCAACCCGGTTTTTTCTGTGCTGCTGGGTTGGAACTCAAATCCAATCTGCACGTCCGGCCTATTCTTGCGTGTGGTTTGACCACGGATTTGCTTGCTCGGGAAAGAGGTCCGTTCGATCTGGGGGTGACATTGGATTTGGGTCCAAGCAAGTTCATCGGACACGTGCCGGAAATTGAAGATCGTCTCTTCGAAATAGAGAATTTGCAGGTAATTGAGGCGGCGAACTTGGAGAGGATGCGGGACAAGAGTGCCGCGATCGCCAAGGCATCCGTTCGTGAAATATTCGGAAATTGCTTGCAACGCATTGGTTCGACACTGGCAATTGCAGAACAGCACGGAATGTATTCGCTTGGCTGCTGCTGGGTTCAGGATGCCTCGCTTGTGTGCACGCAAGTCCAAGATTCTCAGCGACTGCGCTTGCGTTGGCGAGAAAATGGCGAAGAGATGGCTGTCGCTGTTTCCGACATTCGCCTGTACGAACCGGATCATCGAACTGTCAAGGCAGAGCTTTTTCAGTACGTTCAGCGGTGGTTACAAGAGAACCCGCGAGTGCTTCTCAGCCTCGGGTTATCGCGTCCATATCACAAGTCAGAAGACCAGGTTCCCATGCATTGGTTGCAAGTAAACAACATTCATTACAGCTAAGTATGCGATACTAGCAAACCGTTCAATTCACATGACAAGTCCGGTGACTACTCACTTAACTTTCGTCCAAAGCCACTCTTGGAACGCTTTTTTGCCCTGGATGGTGCCTTCGATTCGGGCGGACAAGCGGTCTTGATCGTCGAGTCGATAGATTACTCGTTGCGGGAAATCGTGATCGGGGTTTTCAAAGATTACCATCTTGTCACCGACCTCTTTTGCCGGGAATTCCGTTGGGCTCTTACCGCCGGGTTGTGCAATAAGACTCAATCCGGAATCCGTCTCTACGATTCGCATGAATTCGAAAGCGCTTTTGTCGGGTTTGCGAAAAGTGCGATTCATCCCAAGCATCAATTTGCCTTTGGGAACTGTCCAATGCTCCTCGGTCTCTATGCCATTGTCGGTGCCCGACCAAGAACCAGCCAGCCAAGCGAGCGCATCTAGCCGAGTTGAATCCGCAGCCAATAGGGTGTGGTTTTGAACTAAGCTGACGAGCAGTGCGACTGCAATCAACCTCATGACAGACATTGAACGATGCATGATTTCCTGCTTTTCCTAATTGAGATTCATGGGCTAAACAGACGAGTCGAATGAATTCGGAAATCGCATTCCAGAATTCTTGCGAGTCGCCGCCAGTCAGAAATTTAGACAATTGGGGTTTGCTGAGGGTCGGTTGATTCAAGGTCTTTCGCGTCTGTTGGCCCTCGCTCGCAGACGGCGTAAATAATGGCAGCTTGCAGTGTTCCTGCAAAAGAAGCAAACACCATGATTGTTACACAAAGTTGCCCGAATTCAAATTGACTCAAGGGCGGATGCTCATTTCTACCGATGAAAATGCAGAGAAACGCGCCAACGATTGGGCCCGCCATCAACGAAATGAGGCTCAACGGAGGCTGTTTGCGACAGGGTTTCGGTCGGCGTTTGCGAAGTTGACGAATGCCGTGCGCACCGAGGGTACAAATCACGAAACAAATGAACAACAAGACGAGCCATCCTTCCGCGGGTAGGCCTGCAAATGCATAGTTCGTTACCGACGATTTCGCTTCCATCGATTTGAGATTGTAAATCGCTGAAACGTCGAAAGTGTTTCGGGACTCATTCATCTTCTTTCGTAATGCTCGCAAAATAATCGACAGTCGGCCAGTCGGTGACACTGTTTGCGGCTCGATGAAGCACTTGGTCGAGTACAGCCTGTAGATCTTTAATGGGGCTTAGTCGAGTATTAAGCAACGCAATCAAATTCCGGCCGTCGGACCGCCGAATCGCGATTGTTGTCGTGCCGGGTAGTGAGCCCGTGTGCCAGCAGTTCAAGCCGCCTGAATCGAGGACCCGAATTTGCCATCCAAGCGAATAATAAACCGGCTTATTCGTTCCATCGTTATTGTGCCCAGCCAATCCCTCAGGGCGCGCGTGCATGAGAGAGATCGTTTCAGGACGCACTATAGGACAGTGCTCGGCATCATCCAATGCTGAAGCGAATCGAGCAATATCTACAGCAGACGCGAGCCAGCCACCGTGCGCGTCCATCGATTCGAGGTTGAAAGGGCCGTAAGGCTCAGGAACATCCTGATCCAGGTCGGCTTGAAAAACCGACTTGCCTTTGCCCGCCTCGTAATAGCGAACTTCACCTATTGCACGGGCTTCCAATCGCGAATGTCCTAGTCGCATTTGGTGAATATCGAGCGGAGCCAAAACGGATTCCTTAACAAAGGCTTCGTAGTTTTGTTCTGTCACTTTCTCAATAACGCGACCAAGCAGGCAGTAACCGAAATTCGAGTAGGCGAATCGCTCGCCCGGGGTGAAATCGAGATTATGGGAAAGCATCGCATGGATGATATCTGATGAGCCAGGCGGTGAATCGATATTTAATTGTTTGGCAAGGCGAACGGACTGGAACATGGGGTCGAACGATTGGCTACTATCCCAGCCCCCTCGTTGTTCGAGAAGATGTCGAATCGTGACGTCACGCATACGTGTATCAAATTGCTCGCCAGCCGAACGAATTTCCAATTCTAAGTCGAGGATCGATAGAACCTTGTCATCTAGCCCAATTCGACCTTGCTCCACAAGTTGAAGAATCGCAACAGCAGTAATAGGTTTGGATAGGCTTGCGATTCGAAACAAACTCAACGGCTTGACGGGTACGCCGAGCTCCGTGTCGGCCATCCCATATCCACGTGCAAAAACCAACCTACCTTGGTCTGTAACCGCAACGGCAGCTCCCGGAACCTTCTTCTTAGAAAAAAACTCTTGCATGATATCATTGAATGGGATCATTTCTGGCTGCAGTTGCCCAGTTGACGCGATGTTTGACCTAGCGATCAAACGAACTTGAGAATCGTCACTTGTGAGAGAGGGCGAAGAAGTCTTTTCAGGCAACGTCGACGCAAGCACTACGGTCGCCCAGGCGGATGCTGCCATGGAGATGAATTGGTCTTTGCCGTGTGGGAAACCTGTCTCAAAGTAAGTTTGAAATGGCTCGGCTCGGGAGGTCACGTGCCATGTTCCGTCTGGCAATTGCGAATCCAATAACCAATTCAGTCCTCGTTCTAGAGTCGGATCGTTCGCGGGGATGTTGCTCTCTTGTTGCAGAGCGTACATGGCTGTGGCGGTTGCATAAGCATCGCTTTCCATTGTGTCCATTTGGGCCCAACCTCCGTCCGCACACTGAAGGCTGACAAGCTGCGCGATGGCCGCCTCACGCAATTCACTGCCTTCGTCAAGGTAACGCATGCAGAGCAATCGGAAAACGTGATCTTCTGTATCGACTGGCTTCGTCTCCTCGAGCCACTTGGTGACTTCAGCAAGCCGTCCTGCAGCGGATTCTTTTTGCTCCGGCGTGCTAAAGTGCGAGAGGGCTCGCAGCGCGACGTAAGTTGCCGTGAAATCGCTGCCAGACGAAGGTGGGCGACGACCTTGATGCCTCCAGAATGGCAACTCGCGTTGTTCGTCCTTGAGATAATGGGCCACGGCCGAAGTAACTTCGTCTGATTTCCATTCCATTTCGTCGAGCGCCCAGAGTGCATATCCGGCGGTGAGAACTCCGCCCCCCTGCCCTTGCCCTTTAAGATATCCTTCGACGCCCCGCTTGAGATGGTCGTAGGTATGTCTCACTTGGCGATCAAGAACTTGCTTGTCGACCTCAAACCCGCGTTTTTGCGCTGCGGCCATCGCAAAGATAGGAACCGATTGATGGTGGCAAGTAAAGCACTCGCGTTGATCCGCAGACCCCGTCGCGCCTCGCTGCAAGTTGGGAATGGACAATTCGATTGCTTGACGGATTCGTTCTGGGTTGGCACTGGGCTCCGAGGCAGCGCTGTGCGAATTCCATAACGCAGCGACCAAGACGACGAACGCGGCTTTGTATAAATTTGTCATGGTTATTATCATACTCCAATCCGGCAAAGGTTGCGGTACGTCTTGGGATGCCCCCGAGCGTGTTAGGCAGACTTTGGTCTTGATCAGTCATTCATTAGATATTGGCCTGAGAAAACAATCATTCAACTTGGAGAAACCATGATTCAATTAGGTTTTGCTAGTGCCATCGTACCCGATTTGAGTTTGCGACAAGTGATGAGTTTGGCGGCTGAAATCGGCTATGACTGTGTTGAAGTGATGTGCTGGCCGGTTAGCAAGGCCGAGCGCCGATATTCGGGGGTAACGCATATCGATCTAGCGCACTTGGGTCCGCAACTCATCAACGAAGTGAATCAAATTCGTTCCGAAACTGGAGTCGCAATCAGCGCGCTGGGATACTATCCTAATTGCTTGTCTCCGGATTTGGCCGAAGCGGAAAATTCCGTCGAGCACTTGAAGCAACTAATCCAAGCTGCCCCAAGTTTTGGCTTGCACAACGTCAATACGTTTATCGGACGCGACTACACGCAAAGCGTCGAAGCGAATTGGCCAAGATTGCTCAAGACGTGGCAACCCATCGTCGACATGGCTGAAAAGCACAACGTTAAAATTGGCATCGAAAATTGTCCGATGTATTTTAGTGCGGACGAATGGCCGGGCGGTAAAAACATCGCCGTGGCACCCAAGATATGGCGACGTCTCTTCAGCGATTTGGGGAGTCCGAACTTGGGACTCAACTACGATCCGTCGCATATGGTATGGCAGCAGATGGATTACATCCGCCCGTTGCGTGACTTTGCGGATCGAATGTTTCACGCGCACGCTAAAGACGTTCGGCTTGACCGGCATCGGTTGGATGAAGTGGGGATTTTTGCTCATCCGCTCGAGTACCATACACCAAAACTTCCCGGCCTCGGTGAAATCAACTGGGGTCGTTTTTTCTCGGTCTTAGCCGACACAGGTTACCAAGGTGCGGTATGTGTCGAGGTCGAAGACCGCGCGTACGAAGCCACCCCGGAAACTCGCAAGCAGTCGTTGTCGCAAAGTTATCGGTACTTGAAAAATTTTACTTGACGCGGGGTGGCAGTTCGACGTGATGATTGAGCATCAAAAGATTGATGCTAAACGTCAATCCACTTGCGCGATTGTGCGCTTTCAAGAATCGCTTCGCACAATCGAATCTCGCGATGGCCGTCTTCGAAAGTTGGAAATTCGCCAAGCGGCGTCATCTGATTTTCTGGAAGCGCCGAGTAGAAGGCGCGGAAGAGTTGTTTGTGCGAGTCGGGAAAGCCCTCGTTGTGCCCACCGGGGTAGTCGGCGAAAGGACGAACTTGAGCATGAACAAGTGAGGGGTCGCGCGTCAGTTGTTCATTGGCGCGATCGCGATGACCGACCCAAAGCGAGTTTGGCGTTTCGCTTTCCCAGGCAAGCGAATTTTCTGAACCAGCAATTTCCAATCTTAAAAGGTTCTTGCGCCCTGCCGTCACTTGAGACACATGGAAAAGCCCGCGAGCACCATTTTCGAATCGCAAGAGGACCGCACCATAATCTTCCGTGTCGATGGCGACTGAGCGGCGAGGTTGATCGGAGTTGCCTCCGCTGGAAAACGTTTCCACACTGCCAATCACGGGACGACGCACTGCGTGGACCGTTTGCAGATCGGCGCAAACTGAGGTGACCCGGAGTCCTGTAACGGCTTGGGCCAGGTCGAGCCAATGCGTGCCGATGTCCGCCAAGGCGCGCAGCGGGCCGCCTTCGCTGGCAAGCACGCGCCAATTGAAGTCCGTGTCGTGCATCAGCCAGTCTTGAACATAACAGCCGGTGATGTGATAGATTTGGCCGAGGGATTTCTCCCGAATTTGCTGTTGAGCTTCGAGGCACAGCGGATAGAAGCGAACGTTGTAGTTGACCCCGCACACACGATCGCTCTGCTTGGCGGCATCCACCAACTTTTGTGACTCGTCTGAGTTCATCGCGAGCGGTTTTTCGCACAGCACATGTTTGCCCGCTTCGAGGCAAGCCATCGTCTGCGAGAAATGCTCGCGGTTGGGAGAAGTGATGTGGACAACGGCAACGTTCGGATCAGCTAGGAGTTCGCTCAAGTTCGCGTAGCCCCTCGTCACGCTTAGTCGCTCGGCAGCCAGGCGCGATTTTTCTGGCGATGAACCCAACACACCACAAACTGGCACGCCAAGTCGACGAAGCCCTTCTAAGTGAACGGGCCCGATAAAACCCGTTCCGATAATGGCGGCGCCTGTCTTGATCATGCAATTCTCTCTGTTAACCGATTAGCTGCGTCTTGTGGCGAATACCGCTTCGGAAAGTTTGTGTTGTCGCTTGGCCAATCAACGTTCGATGAACTTGATACAAGCGGGTGCTTGTTGTTCGACCGAGTAGCCCGAGTCCGAAAGCAGGCCAGTCTTCGCGTCGATCGTAAGCGTTCGGATAGTATTGGTCGACTGATTTTCGGCCAGCAAATATCTGCCCGTAGGATCGATCCGGAAATTGCGAGGCGTCTTGCCACCCGTCGAGCAGTTGCCCAAGAGCTTAATCGCGCCCGTCTGTTCATCGACAGAAAACATCGCAATCGAATCGTGTCCTCGGTTGCTGCCGTAAACGAATTTTCCGTTTGGGTGGACGAGGACTTCGGCGGTCGTGTTGCCTTCGGGCACTGGTCCGTCGACGGTGCTCGCGGTTTGAATTTCGGTGAAAGCACCCTTCGTCGAATCCCAACTGGCCGATGTGAGCGTTGATGCTAGTTCATTGATAACAAAAGCAAGCTTGCCATTCGGGTGAAAGGTCACATGTCGCGGACCACTACCGGGCGGCAACGTAAAAAACGGCGTTGGTGCGGGTTTCAGTTTTCCGCTGGAGCGATCGAGTTCGTATACCAAGACTTGATCGAGTCCCAAATCTGCGGCAACGACCCATCGAGCGGATGGATCCATCAAGATCGAATGCGCGTGCGGGGCGTCTTGGCGACTAGCGTTGGGACCGGAGCCTTTCTTGTGTTGCACACTGTCCGAAGCGGGTTTGAGTTCACCTGAGTCGGCAATCGGGTAAACGGCAACGCTGCCGCTAGTGTAGTTCGCGATAAACGCAAATTTGCCTTCGGCATCGGTCGAAACGTAGCAAGGGATGTCGCCCGCAACGAGTTGGGAATTGAGCTTCGTCAGCGTCATTTTCTGGCGGTCAAGCTTGAAAGCCGTGAGTGCGGCGGGATGCGCAGCGTCTTTTTGCATCGTTTCGGTAACACTGTAGACAATATCAAGCTTGGGATGCAAACAGAAAAAGGACGGAGTATGGACTTCGGCCAATCGCCGCGGCTTGGCCAGTTCGCCGGTCGCAAGATTGAGGTTGCTCGCGTAGATGCCGTCCGCAAATCCACCGATCAGGAAAGGAAGTGACTTGGCGGGACTTTTTGTTTCTTGTGCAATGCTCGATCCGCAAGCCATCGTTATCGTGCTGATAAACAATGTGAACAATCGGAGTAGAATCGGCGTGGATTTCATGGAGTAGCTCCCGCAATAAAACGTAGGAAGGATTTGGAGAGACCAACAGTATAGCTGGATTATCAGTCAGTCGCACGCATGGCAGTCCTACATGGATTGCGACATGGCCCAGCCCATGGCAACGGCGGTAAAACCACCTATACCAATCGCGACAAAGCCCCAAGTTCGCGTTGCTTTGATTTGCCACCACATGAACAACCCCGTTGCTGCCCAACCGATCAAGACGAATGACATCAAGTCGACAATAACTGCCCACAACCATTGCGAATTGCGTTCATCCGGAAATCCATGGGCAGTATGCAGGCGGAGCAAATATTCGCGGATCGAAATCTGCGTGATCGGAACTGTAGTTGCCAATTGACCGCTGATCGTTCCTCGCATGACGTTGTAACGAGCTTGCCAAAGATCGTCGCCATCGCGGATGGTCAAGACAAAATCGGGAATGCTCGTGACGATTACTTTCGCAGGGTCACGTTTTCCAAGTTTTGGCAACACCGACGGAATCGTATCGGCAACAATCTGCTGAAGGTCCTTATCCAGAACTAGTTTGTCTTGAGATTGCCCGGACGACGACGATTGTGACGTCAGTGCTGGTGGCGTTAAGGAAACCGGTGCCGTTGCCACCGGAATGGCAAATGGTGGCGAAGGTGAATTACTCCTTGGTACAGGCGAATTTGGTTGAATGCGAATCGTGCCGCCGGATCCAGTCACGTTGACCAAGAAACTCAGCGTCGAGCCTTCGCGATCTTGGCGACCAAAAATAAACTCGTTGGCAAATTTTGGCGCGACGGTTGTATCCAACTGATATCGACTCGTCGATCCATCGCGATCATTAAGTTTTCGAACAACTTGTTCAGCAATCTGTTTTGGACTGGGCCAATCGGCCATAGGCGTACCATCGAATAACGATCGATCAAACCGACTTATCGGTGCATCGGCAAAGTGCGTTGGATGATTGAACAAGTATCCCGTTATGCCATACAGCACGGCCCAAGGAAAAAGCAGCAGCCCAAAATAGAGATGGGCTCGCCGCAGCCAAAGCAGTGATTGCTTGGTAAGTGTTCGACCGGGAATTGTTTGGTTTGGCGACGGTTCATGCATGATGGTTTAGTTGAGTTAAAGTACTTCAAGGATAGGACAGGCATCATAACAAGCAGTCCGAGGTCCGTGGCTTGAGGAACAGGCCAGTTTAATCGCGTTTGGTGGTAAGGGGAGCTTGAGCGAATTTCTCAAATAGGCGGCTCAGGTTAATCCGTCAATTACAAGGGTATTGGAAAGACAAATTCGCAGATGATGTCGCGCCCCGCTCGATGGCTGTTGCGCCAAAATCGCATGTTGTGATATACTTGACTAGGAGGCATGAAATGGTCGAAATCAAATATGTCGGCGATGAACTGTGGGACAGGATCGAACGAGCTGTGGAAAACGTTAAGGATAGACTTCGAAGAGTGACTCGAGCTCTCAATGAAGCTGACGTTCCCTATGCAGTAATCGGCGGCAACGCTGTTCAGCATTGGGTCGCTCAAGTTGACGAGTCGGTTGTTCGTAACACTCGCGATGTCGACATCATCCTAAATCGTTGCGATCTGCAACGAGCAATCAAGGCTCTCGAGATGAAAGGTTTTGTCTTCCGTCAAGCTGCGGGAGTTACCATGTTTCTCGACGGACCAAACGCCAAAGCTCGCGATGCCGTTCATGTTTTGTTTGCGGGAGAGAAGGTTCGGGACACCTACCCGGAGCCAGTGCCAAGCATCGATGAGTTTGCGATGATGGACGACGCTCGAACGTTGACTCTCGAAGCACTTGTAAGGATGAAACTAACTTCGTTTCGTGACAAGGATCGAGTTCATATTCGCGACATGATCTCCATTGGTATTATCGATGAAAGCTGGGTTACTCGTTATTCTCCGGAACTCCAGGTTAGGCTGAAGGAACTTCTTGCCGATCCAGACGGTTGATACGGTAATGCTCGGCCGATTTCACATTTCTTTAGCGATTGCCGAAACATTCAGTAATCCAATTCTTCTCTTCGCGCAGCAAGAAAATGGCTCAGGGACGGCGTTTCGTGCCGCTTGGTGATTATCGATTGCAAGTCGTTCCGATTGCAAATCGAATTGAGCACTCGAAAAATTCGCTCGGCCCGAGATTTTGAGACTGACTTATGATGCTTGCTTCAAAGTTGCATTCTTATGCTGTGAGCGAGGCCGTGATCTTGCGGAAATCAGAATGCCTGTGGGGAGATAGCGAGTAGTGAACGATTCAAAACGACAACTGGGCGATTCGGAACTTTGGGTGAGCCCGATTGCTTTAGGATGCTGGCCGATGGCAGGAATTAGTTCCCTTGGAGTGAACGACGCCGACAGCATCGCGACAATCGAGGCGGCTTTAGAATGCGGCATTACTCATTTTGACACGGCCTATAGCTACGGTTACAGCGGAGAAAGCGATCGGTTGTTGCGACGTGTTCTCAGCGACCGAACGGACGTCGTCATTGCAACCAAGGTTGGCTCGCATTACACGCCCGACAAACAACGCGTATTGGACGCGCGGCCTGAGACGCTCAAGCGTCATGCGATGGAATCCTGCGAAAGGCTGGGACGGTCGACTTTGGATGTCCTGTATCTGCATACTCCCGACGGCTACACGCCGATTGAGCAATCAGCCGAAGCATTTGCCGATCTGCAACAACAAAGAATCGCTCGCTATATCGGTTTGAGTAATGCAACGCCCGATGAATCGCGAAGGTTTGCTTCGATCGTTCGACCGATCGTAGTCCAACCACCATTTAACATGCTTCAGCAGCAAGCATTTCGCGAATTGCAGCCTTTCTGCCGAGAAAATCACTGCGGGACCGCTGTCTATTGGCCTTTGATGAAAGGCCTGTTGGCCGGAAAACTCCAGCGTAATCATCAATTTGATCCAAGCGATCGTAGATTGACCTACCCGATATTCACGGGTCGCGAATGGGACCTTAACCAAGACTTTTTGGATAAGCTTCGGTCGTTGGCTGAGCAGCTTGGTTGGACCGTGACTCGTCTCGTTGTTCGATGGACTATGGATCAGCCGGGCGTGACAAGCGTTCTGTGTGGGGCCAAGCGACCTGAGCAAATTCGCGAGTCTGCCGAAGCGATGCGACAAAGTATCCCTTTGGATATTAATCAGCAGATCGAACAAGCGATCGTGGATCGGGGTATCATCAAAGCTTAGCTTTTGCTTGAATCGCATTACTTGCAATTCGCTTCGCAAACTGCTTACACTGTTGCATCCGAGATCGTTGCTACTCCATTCTATTCGGGGCTTGTTCGTATGTCTTCCACTGCCGCAACCGGACGTGCTTTTGAGAGTTCGGTCGAAAGCCAGCCAAGTTTTCAAGATTACGATACCGAAGGTTTTTACGATGAAGCTATTGGCCCCGATTCGCAATCTCGACGTGCCTCGGCACTTTTGGTTCAAAAGCTGAACGACATGCCACCCGGCGAACTGGCTCGACGCCAAGAAGCTGCCGAGAGGATCTTGTTCCGCATGGGAATCACATTCAACGTCTACGGCGACAATCAAGGTGCCGAAAAGATTTTCCCGTTTGACATCATCCCGCGAATCATTTCTGCGGATGAATGGAATCACATTGAAAGAGGCCTAAAGCAACGTATCCGCGCGCTCAATATGTTTATCGACGATGTGTATCACGACCAGAAAATTGTTCGTGAGAATATCGTCCCCGCGTTTGTGCTGGAGACTTGTAAGGCTTATCGCGAATCCTGCTCAGGGATTAATCCGCCTCGCCGAGTCTGGTGCCATATCACGGGTACCGATCTCATTCGAGGTGGCGATGGAACAATTTATGTCCTGGAAGACAACCTGCGATGTCCCTCGGGTGTTTCTTACGTCCTGCAGAATCGTTTTGTTATGAAGCGAAGTTTCCCGTCGCTTTTCGACCTATCGCACGTACGGCCCGTAGACGACTATCCGAGTCGGCTTGTCCAATTATTGCGAAAGATGGCTCCGCGCGAAAACTCCAATCCCACGGTTGTATTACTGACGCCTGGTGTCTTTAACAGTGCGTACTACGAACACAGTTTCTTGGCACGGCAGATGGGTGTCGAACTGGTCGAAGGTCGCGACATGGTCGTTCGCGATGGATTCGTTTACATGCGGACCACACGCGGACTTCAGCAAGTCGATGTCATCTACCGTCGCATCGACGACGATTTTCTTGACCCGAAAGTTTTTCGAGCCGACTCGATGCTGGGCGTTCCCGGTTTGATGGACGTATATCGACGAGGCAATGTTGCTCTAGCCAATGCACCGGGCACCGGAGTAGCGGACGACAAAGCCATTTACGCTTTCGTTGGCGACATGATTCGGTTCTACCTCAGCGAAGAGCCGATCTTGCCAAACGTGCCTACGTATCTTTGCTACAAAGACGACGACCTGAAATATGTCCTCTCCAACTTGGACTCGATGGTCGTCAAGGCAGTCGGTGAGTCGGGTGGTTATGGCATGTTGGTGGGCCCCCAATCCACTGCCGAACAACGCAGCGAATTTGTCGCCAAAATCAAAGAGAATCCTCGAAACTACATCGCGCAACCCACGATTCAGTTGTCGCGAGTGCCGACTTTGATCGGCGATCATTTCGAAGGTCGACACGTCGACCTGCGTCCTTACATTTTGTATGACGGCGAAGATGTTTTCGTGTTGCCTGGCGGTTTGACGCGAGTCGCACTTCGCAAAGGGTCGTTGGTCGTCAATTCTTCGCAAGGCGGCGGCAGCAAGGACTCGTGGGTAATTATCGAATCCCAGTCGAACAAGAACACTGCCCAAACAAATTCCAGCGAGCAAACTCAAACACAATCCCAGTCCCAGTCCCAATCGACCTAAACAACCTGGTCCGAGAATTTGGCCGTGAATTTCGATCGCAATGAAGGACTCTTGAAAACATGTTAAGCCGTGTGGCAGATTCGATTTACTGGATGAGTCGTTATATCGAACGCGCAGAGAATTTGGCGAGGTTCGTCGAAGTCACGTACGCCGTCATGCTCGACATGCCGCCTGGAACAGGCGAACAATGGTTGCCCTTGGTCAGCACCACTGGCGACGCTGAATGGTTCGAAGAACACTACGGAGATGCCACCAGTGAAAACGCGATCAAATTTTTGACCTTTGACACGCGATACCCAGGATCAATACTGTCTTCCCTTCAGTCGGCGCGTGAGAACGCCCGAAGCATCCGCGACACGATTCCATCCGAAGTTTGGGAGCAACTAAACCAGTTTTATCAGCGCGTTTTGGAAGCTTCGCGTTCGCCGCATGCCATATGGCAGTCTCCGCTGGATTTTTTCCAAGAAGTCAAAATGTCTAGCCACCAATTTAAAGGTGTGCTCGACGCGGCCATGAGCCACGGCGAAGGCTGGCACTTTGCCCAGGTCGGGCGATTCCTCGAACGTGCCGATAAGACAACCCGCATGGTCGATGTTCAGTATTATCGGTTGCTGCCGAATGTTCATGACGTGGGAACGCCTATCGACGACCTACAATGGTCCGCATTGCTACACAGCGTCAGCGGATTCGAGATGTACCGTCGTCAATACCACTTGATCATGCCGCAGAAGGTAATCAATTTCTTGCTGCTCGATCGATACTTTCCGCGAGCAGTGATGCACTGCGTGGACTCGGCCAACGCTTCGCTACACGCCATTTCCGGTTGTCCGGTAGATTCATTTAGCAATCTAGCGGAACAAAAGCTGGGGCGACTTCGCAATGATTTGGCATTCATGCGAGTCGAAGAAATCATCGGCATGGGGCTGCATCAGTTCATCGACAACCTCCAAAAGAAAATGAACGAAGTCGGGGGTTCCATCTTCACAACCTTCATCGCCATCTCCGCCGAACCTGAATACCAAACGATGCGATCCATCTAAAGCGCTCCATGCAAGCCAGAGGTAAAATAATATCCTGTGTCATGGCGAAAAAACCAGCATAGGAATTCGAACTAGGCTGGCTTCGTGAATTTCCGCTTATTACGGAAAGAAATGATTTTGCATTTCCATGCCAAGGGCCTGCGTTTATGGGGCCCGTGATTAGATAACTTGTCACGGTTGCTTGCCGACAAAAAGTTACCTGAACAGATCGCCCACGTTTCGTATTGCAGTAAGATTCACGTTGATATCTAGAAATTTGCCAAACCCGTGAGATCTCAACCATGCTTAGTGCGCAGCGAACCCAAGTTTTCCAACGGATTTTTCATCGAACAGTTCATCGGAAACATCTTTGTCAAGTTTCCACTTTAGGCTGGCCCGAAATTCTCTTTCCGGACCAAGATTCGGCGGCCTCATGGCTTTAATAAGGACCGGTAATCGTTTTTCTCCCACACGCTTCCAGGTCGTTTTCGTTTGGCCGATAGCAACTGGCTTCCCTTCAACAAAGGCCTTGCCCTCCACTAACACAGGAACGCCATCGGAGAATATTACACGCCTTCCAGTTTGCACGACGCCGTCATATCGAAACGAGTAGATCGAAAAATCATCAATCTCCGCTATTCCATTCGCAAGTTTCGGATCGAACTTCGAAAAATCAACGGTTTGAGCGTCACTATTGAGAATCGTCGCCGCGGCGGATAAGGATGCCATAAAGGGATCAAACACCTCAGAGGTACGTAACTGCTCCTTTGCAAACTCGGTTTTTTCAATCGTATCACCACGAAGTGGATTGAAAGAAAAATACTCTTTTCCGCGTCTGAGGAGATCAATATCTCTTCCGCGAACAATGGTCATCGAGTCTCCGATTCCCGTAGCGAACCTGGAATCTTCAGCAATCAAAGGCTGCAACGTAAAAATCGTTCTTTCAGACGATTTTCCGTCCTCCGCATGTATGAACGCGAAATGCGTTAGGAAAAATCCCTCCGAAGTTTTAAGTGAATGCTCGCAGATACATTCCACTTCGAATCGCCCCATATCAACGGCCAACAATTCGAGATTCTCAAACGACTTCCGAATCGTCTCCTTGTCGGCTTCGGAAGGCACTCGCAATTCCGCAGATAGCAATCGATCCTTCATTTTCGTCAGTCGATCGATTTCCTGCCCCTCTGTGGATAGTACTGAAAAGAGGCCGATGTACAAAACAATAATTGAGTGCTTAATTCGAATCATCGAAATACTCCTCCAACAAGGAAATAACATAGTGTCACTTTATTCCCCGGAACGCAGCTTCGTTGTTGGGAGAGGCGTAGGGGTCACCTCTGACGTAACGCCGACTTCACAAAGCCCATGCAATCTCCTGAAAGGGAGGACTGATTTAAAGTCAACTGTTTTCATGCACTTTGCATTTGACGTGCCATCGGTTACTTCACACTCAGTTGCGCAGTAATTTCCTTCGCCGCAGTAGACTAAGCTCTCCCCCAAGTCATTTTGTCCATGCCCTGACTCTAGCTTTATTGCAAAGGGAGCTTGGTGCTCCAAACTTTCCTCGTAAATATTTCGCCGAATGGGAACTGTACAAGCCCATTTTCTATTCGGAAGCAAATAGCATGGGCCGCACTCAAAATCCACAGGTGGGTTAACACCTGCATTGATAAAGCCTTGTTTGCAAGTTGTAAAACCTTGATAGATCCAGCATTCGAGAACCGGAGGTTGAGGAGTGACACCACCAACTGGAACGTCGTCCGCCTGAACGCTCGACCAGAACGAAAGTACGGAAATCGCAAGATACAACTTCAAAGTGCAAAGAATTTTGTACATCAAATAGTACTCCTCACTTATCAAAAACAATGCTTGTTGAGAACTCTGTCCCACCAGTCAAATCCTTTAACGTAAAGGTTCCGGTCCCGGAAAAATCGCTCTTTGTGCGAAGTGCGATTTCGATGATGCGGTTGCCAATGCGTTGGCATGAAATTTCTGGCGGATCCAGCTTTGTGGTCTTGTCCGCCAGCGAAACTGAAAACTCAAGATTCTCTAACGGAATTGTTCCTGGTTTTGACTCAATCATCAAAATCCGAGCAGTCGAAAATTCGCCGTCTTTGGAAACGCGAATTTCGGAAGGTGAGAATTTAACAGCCGCCGCGAAGTCGCATGCCAACAAAAATTCTTCATTGATGGTAGCATCTCCTTTTTTCAACTTCAGCCCAAGCCGCTCAAGGCCATTACCGAAACCAGTTCTTGGTGTTACCTCAACGGTTAGTTTCTTGTCGGTTACTGTCCAGTCCTCGACTTTTAGAAAAGCTGAACGCGTGTAAACTTCGACGACTTCAACCTCGTCATGAAGCGTCCCAGCAACCTGTTTTCGTTCGGCATTTGATTTAAACGATAATTGATTGACCTCGAATTCCACAGAGCCTGTCATACGCCCAACAATATTTACTCGAACAGGATCTGCGCCATGATCCTCGAAAAACAATCTCAATTGCCTCGCTAGTCCACCGATATGCGGCGTTGGATTAATATCGACCGTTATTTCGAAGACCTCTCCCTCAACAACCACGTTGCCTTTCACGGCAGTGGTGACGCAACCGCAGTCTGAATCTGTTTCTGCAATTCGGAGGGGCGAACCAGTTTTGTTCTTAAGTTGAATCAATACCTGAACAGAACGATTTACGGGAACTCTCTCAGCATCAACTGTTATGGTCTCGCCCAACCTGGCTAGCTCTGCTGTACGTGAGAACTTGAATGGTTCCTGTCGGGAGTTCGAATCTCTCGATTCTTCGTCAGCTGCAAGTGCGCTAACTGCAGACAGTTCTTTCGCGTTCGATTGGGTCGTTGTGTCAACCGTTTTTGATTGATCGAGCGAAGGGGAAACACTGCCTGGTGTCGTCGTTTGTTGTGCAGAAACCGATGCAAAACAAATCAACAACAAGAGAAGCGACGATATCCTAAAGATGCGGTTCACAGTTTCTTGCCTATTCTTGTGGACTCAAAAGTTGAATCGAGAATCTTGACCAAATCCCAGTTCATTCCTATAGCGAGAGGGGTTGTATGTGGCAAATATCATATGGACGCAATTCGGAATTGCAAGAACAAATCCGGGAATTTTTTTCGAAGATTTTCCTTCCCCATTTTCACGATAAACCTATAAAAAGTCAGTTATCCCGCTAGAACAACAGATCGTCAGCATTCGCTAGGTGGGTCTAAAAGGACGTCGGTGAGTGGCAATGATGTGTATTTATTGTGGTGTTTCCCTCGCACAGGTGTTAAAGAAAAAAGTTCGGTTTTCCATTGTTTCGTAAAGTTTGTGTTTTGTTCTTTGACACGGCCAAATTCGATGGACAATACTGAGAAACATCCTTGGCGTTGAACACTGAGGGCCAAGGGCATGCAAAGATCAGTGGCGCGTAAGAACTCGTTTCAATTGCCTTCACCATGAGCGACATGAAAACAGCAGAACACGTTTTTTCCGTTGAATTTTCCCATAGCCAGATCAAATTGGATTCTATGTGGAGAATGTCAATTATCCTACAAAGCATTCTTTTGGAAGGCATCGCGAAAATGAAACTTCTCCGGCGCACATTCGTTCTAGCTGCGATGTTGAATTGCATCTTGATTTGTCCAGCTATCTTGGGCCAGTCAGCGAAGCTGGATAGCTCGACATCGGAGCCACCCTCGAATACGACACAACTCGCTAAAGGCGAAAAGTCTCAGCCAGTTAGCATTGAAGATTTTTCATGGCTCGAAGGGTGTTGGGAAGGAACCGGTTTAGGCGGAAAATGCACGGAGTTGTGGAGCGGGCCTGCGGGCAATTCGGTCATGGGTAGTTTCCGCTATGTGTCTGATGATAAGGTCGTCTTCACGGAGCACTTTGTCATCCGAAAGGAAGACGACAGCGTCGCGCTGCTTCTCAAGCATTTTGACGCGGACTTCAAGGGCTGGGAAGAAAAAGACAAATGCGTAACGTTCCAATTCGTCAAACAAGATGGTGACAACTTCATGTTCGAAGGCCTCACCTACCGGCGAATAGGCAAGGACAAAATGGAGGTCTATGTCGTCATCGAGGAAAACTCGAAACGCCAAGAAGCAAAGTTCGAATTCAACCGAAAACGTTAGGCTGCATGACGCGAATTTTGTGGAGGTATTGCGCCAGAATTTCTCATCCGACCCATGTTGTCTCGCAACGTTCAGTGAGGGTTGTAGGGAATGTTCGGACGAAAATCGGCCACCATTTACAGGCATTATGGACTTGGTTTCGTACTGCAATGATCGCACAAAGTACAGTTTCAATCCTAAGGTAACTCCCGCTGCATGGAGGTGAGAAACAAGCGAATCGCCGACAAGTACTGACAAAACTGTTGGGCAGCAGATATAAGTGTCGATCGACGCAGGCAGGAAGCAAGCGTGAAATAGGAGAGAAATTTCGTTTGATGTTCTTTTTATAGGTGAGAGCGAATCATGCTCGGAATTCGGTTTATCAAGACGCCACCCACGACGTTTACACTTCAGTTCAAAAACGGAACAGTCGTTCGAAAAGGTGCAGGCCTGTCGTTCTTCTATTTTGCTCCGAACTCGTCGCTCGTTCAGATAAACCAGTCCAGCATCGACGTTCCTTTTGTCTTTGAAGATAACACCAGCGATTATCAGGACGTCACGATCCAAGGCCAACTGACGTATCGAATTGCCGACGCAGAAAAGCTTGCGACCGTCATGGACTTTTCCATCGATGGCAAGGGACGCTACGTTTCGGACGATCCGGAGAAGCTAAAGGAGCGGCTGGTACAAATCGTTCAAGTCCGCGCGCATGCTTATGCTCAAAAACAAACTTTGCAATCCATCCTCACCATGTCCGCCGAGCTAAGCGCCGATCTGCTTGACGGTCTGCGTCAGTCCGAGATCACCAACATGCTTGGCGTCGAGATATTGACTTTAGCTGTGTTGTCGGTCAAAGCTACACCGGAAATGTCCAAGGCCATGCAAGCCGACGCGAGAGAAAAGCTGCTCGTGAAAGCCGACGAAGCGGTCTTTGCACGCCGCAACATTGCAATCGAGTTGGAACGGCAGATCAAGGAAAACGAGTTGAACACCGAACGTGTCGTCGAAGAGAAACGCAGCGAAGTTCGGAAAGCTCAAATGCAAGCCGACATTTCGATCGAAAACCAGCGTACCGAGTTAGTCGAAAAGCAGGTCGACAATCAACGCAAACTCGCTTCGGTTCAAACCGAAATCTTCCAAGCGACGCTCGATGCCATGAAAGGCTCGGATTGGAAGACGATCATGGCCGCTTCGGGAGGCGGTGACGCACGTCACATCATGGCGATTGCGTTTGAACAATTAGCCCAGAACGCGGAACGCATTGGGCGTTTAGATATCTCTCCTGACTTGCTACGATCGCTGATCGATACGCCTACCGAAAAACGTGGATCGAAATCATGATGCGACCATCTATCGCACTGGTGACAACGGCGACTCGCCTGCAAGGCCTCCTGGCGCGTTGGGGTACGAAGGGCGCTGCCCGCTTTCGCATCAATCAAGCCGTCCAGCACGCAGCGAATCAATCGCTGCCAACTCAATCTGCAAAACCGTCGCTCTTCCATCGAAAATCGCAACAGCAAGCCACCGCCTCTCAAGCCACCACATCTCAAGCCGATGTCGAATTCGATCAGTACGAGCAAGAAGACGCGCAATATCAATCGACGTTAGAATCTCTCCGCCGCGAAATTGACCTGGGCTTTCCCGTCACGATTGTCGAACGAAAATACCTGCCGAACTTCGATTTTCGCAACGTGGTAGTCGTCGTGGTGTTGGGCCACGATGGATTGGTCGCCAACACAGCCAAATACGCGGGCGAGTTGCCTATCATTGGGGTCAATCCGGACAAGGCTCGAAACGACGGAATCTTGGTCCCCTTTGCCGTGAGCCAAGTTCGGCGGACTTTAAAACGAACGCTGGACCAAGCGGCAAATAGCCGTGAAGTGACCTTGGCTCAGGCAATCATGAACGACGGGCAAACGCTGTTGGCTTTCAACGATTTTTTCATAGGTCGCAAGACGCACGTATCGGCTCGTTATACGCTTCACTATCAAGGTGACTCCGAACCGCAGTCATCAAGTGGAGTGATCGTTGCGACCGGCGCCGGATCGACAGGCTGGCTGTCCAGTGTGTTCAATATGACTCGCAGTGTTGCGGAATGGACAGGAGGGCAAGCGGGTGCTGCCAAGAAATTGCGTTGGGAAGATCGACAGCTTGCCTGGGTCGTGCGCGAGCCGTTTGTTAGCAAACATTCCCAAGCTAATCTTGTCGCAGGCACGTTGGATTCTGGCGATGAGTTGGTGATGGAAAGCCTCATGCCGGAGTCGGGCGTTGTTTTTTCCGATGGCGTCGAACAAGACTTTCTGGAATTTAACAGCGGCTCCACGGTCCGCATCCAAACCGCCCCTCACCGGGCACGACTGGTCGTGCCGGAATAAGAGGGTATGCGTGGGGCCAAGCTGCTGTTAGGGCACTAAGGCATATGACCTGGAATTATGACCAGTACATATGACCAAGACATATGAGCGATACATATGACCAGTACGAACGACCAGTACATATGACCGATACATACTCTGGTAGCAAGGCTCCGGCCTTGCTACCCGCTGCACCGCAGGCTCCGCCTGCTCCCCTTCTGCCGGACCTGAGATACCCAAGTACCCGATCAGCGTGAGTCTACGTTCTGATCACTTGCCAGTTCGTGTGAGCCGACGTACAGGCAGAGCCTGTTCTCCAGTGGGTGGCAAGGCCGGAGCCTTGCCACCAGGATTTACGACCAGGATTTATGAACCAGGATTTATGGACCAGGATTTATGGACCTGATAGACTTTGCCCGCGTGCATGAGTTAGCATGGAGTGACTTATTCCAGGGTTAACACTTTTATGCGAGGCAAAAACGATGTGCGATCAAGATCATTTCGAAGAAGACTTAAAAAAATACTCTCGCCGCGACATAGGAGTGCTTCTAGCGGCAGGTGTTGGAGCGTCACTCATATTACCACGCACGGCGAATGCGTCTGAAGTTACAGAAGGCGACGTCATGATCAAGACACCAGACGGCGAGTGCGATGCCTATTTTGTCACGCCCCAAAAAGGTTCCCACGCAGCCGTGCTTGTGTGGCCTGACATATTCGGACTAAGGCCTGCGTTCCGAAAAATGGGCAAGCGATTGGCCGAAGCAGGCTACAGCGTCTTGGTCGTGAATCCTTTCTATCGATCCAAGAAAGCCCCGGTGACAGCCGACGGAACGAATACTCCGATCCAAGAAGTGTTTCCATTGGCTCGAGCTTTGACTCCCAAAACTCACATGGACGATGCCAAGGCATTTATCGCTTGGCTCGATTCGCAACCCCAAGTCGACAAGAACAAAAAGATAGGCACTATCGGATATTGCATGGGCGGACCGATTGTAATGCGAACCGCTGCTGCGGTGCCCGAGCGAGTTGGTGCGGGGGGAACATTTCACGGTGGTGGCTTGGTCACAAAGAACGAAGACAGCCCGCACCTATTGATCCCACAAATGAAGGCACAATTTCTGATAGCCGTCGCCGAGAACGACGACCAGCGCGATCCCGAATCCAAAAACGTGCTAAAGGAAGCTTTTGCTCAAGCCAAGCTAAACGCCGAGATCGAAGTCTACCCAGCAGGGCACGGATGGTGCCCACCTGATACTAAAGTCTACAACGAAGAACAAGCCGAGAAAGCTTGGGCGCGCCTGTTAGCTCTGTTCGAGAAGTCACTGGCATAAATCGTAAAAACCAATCTACATTAAATTTTCTATCGTAATCCAGGAATCGCCCCGGTCCACGCAGTTGCAGCGCGAACGGGGCAATGGATTCCCAGTTGCCTATCTATTTTTTGTCGTCCTTCGTCTTTTCTTCTTTCTTCTTGATGCGGTCGATCTTGACGGCTTCGAAATACAAGTCCGCGTTCTCGCGAGGTTCGTCCTGGTTGTTGACGGTATTGCTTTGCCTGTCTCGTTTACGCAACGTAGAAACTGATCAACATTGACATCGAAGCAAACAGCAAACCATTTGGGTGCATTTTTCGTTTTTGTGGAAAGGGTCTAACGATGGCTTCTTGTCAACGCAGTAAGTTCTTTGTCGAGGTCTTATTGATCTTCTTAAGTTCCACGAGTCACATCGCTATCGGGCAAAGTTCTCCAAACCAAGCTGATCTGAAGCGTTTGCCGCAAGGTGATGGGATGGCCGCCAAGTTTGTTGGAGATCGAGGTATTGCTTCGCACGAGAGCGTGATCTTTGCGGAGGATTTCGAAGAAGGTGATTTTCGCACGCGATGGGATGAGGTGCGTGATGATGATGGTCAAGTTTTGCAGCTTGTCCAAGATGCGTCAGGCGATAAGAGATTTGGAGCCAAGTCGTTGCAAGTGATGGCCGATTTAAAACGAAACACCGGGGGTGGGATGACCAAGTGGTTTGAGTCGGCGGATTCGGTATTTTTTCGGTGGTACGTCAAATTCGACAAGGATTGCGACTACGTTCATCACTTCTGCACGGTCCGCGCCAATCGAAGTTTGAAGGGTGGAGATCGATGGAGCGGATTCGGTGGTGCTGGCGAGGAGCCTGCGGGCGATACGCGCTTTTCGACGGCGCTCGAGCCCTGGGGTAACTGGGGCAAGTTGCCGCCGCCGGGCCAGTGGAATTTTTACAGCTATTGGCATGAGATGAAACCTTCGCCCGATGGCAAGTACTGGGGCAATAGTTTTTTGCCAAATGGGCAGGAGAACATTCGACGCGGCGAATGGATTTGCTGTGAGATGATGCTCAAGCACAACACGCCGAATAAGCCCGATGGCGAACAAGCTTTTTGGATTGACGGCAAGCTGCGAGGCCACTGGCAGGGGATCAATTGGCGAACGAGTCCAGTGTTGTGGGCAAACGCTTTCACGTTGGAGTCCTACGTGACTGATCGCTGGACCAAGAACCCGATCAATATCGTTACGTTTGACAACATTGTTGTCGCCCAAGAATATATCGGCCCGACGAAAGCACCCTGATCGAAGAATGGGCTCTTTTCCTTCTGATCGCGCAATTTGCAGCGTGCCAATTCTGGCAACAGCTCGAATCTAATTCGGGCCGGACGATACAGCCTTATTGGCGTCGGATCTGCAGGGGATTTCTGTGGAAAGCAATCAAATATCAACGTTCAACCATGCGAAATGCATAGTTTTCGAGCAGAATTGAATTTTTCTGGGACAAGCTGCCCGGATTGGCGTCATTCTTGTGAGCGGTCGGTTCTTTGGATTGGGAAAGCGAGTGCGATGTGATTTCGGCGGATGAACTTGCAAAACTCTGGCGGGAACATGGCGCGGCATTGATGCTTGTATGCCGCACGCGCTGTGCAAATCCAGACGACTGCGTTCAAGAAGCGTTTGTTCGACTTGCTTCGCAATCTCCTGTGCCGGATGATCCCGTTGCTTGGCTGGCTCGCGTTGCTCGCAATGCCGCGATCAGTCGGGCTCGATCGGAAGGACGCCGGAAAAAGCACGAAGAGCGCGTGGCAAGCGAGCGGACGGCTTGGTTCGAGCCGATTTCGTCCGACGCTTACGATTCGGTCTCGACTGACGAAGTCCAATCGGCTCTTGCTCAGCTTGACGAGTCGACGCGCGAGATTGTCGTCGCGCATCTCTGGGGAGGTTTGACTTTTCGACAAATTGCCGAGGCGTTCGACTTGTCGCATTCTTCGGCACATCGGCAATACGCGGCTGGATTGGAACGTTTGCGATTGCTGTTAACTAGTAGCGTTCGCAACGATGAATCGGGCAGATGAATTTTCAAGGTGACGGATATGAACGAAGACAACAACGCGATATCGAATAACGAAGCTTTCGAGAGCTTACTTCGCACGGTTCGTCCTGCCTCGCCTTGCAACGCAGAAGAGACCTTTTTTCAAGCAGGCTGGGCTGCCGCGTTGAAACAGCAAGGGTTGTTAGCGGTTGTGGAGCAGGATGAGCAGCCACTCGGCAAGCGGCTGGTAATGGGCAATCGGCTGGTAATGGGTGGCTGGTCGACTTTTTCTTCGGGACTGGTTGCAGGATTGGCGGCTGGGTTACTGGCTGCGGTGATTTGGCTTCGGCCGATTGACAGTGGGGCAAACGACCAACGCGTTGCGGAGGAAAAAATTGGTACACCGGTCCAACCTTCCGTTGGGGCACAATCGATGGAACAAATTGTTCCTTCGGACAAAACAAGTTCTCGACACGCAACAGAGCGGAAACCACAGAAGGAAAGTAACCCCTTCGCTTGGGACACTGTCGCGTGGTTGACTCAATTGGCAACCGGTGCCAGCGATCAGCCAGCGATCAGCGACAGTCCCAAGAGGTTAACTGCGCGTTTCGTGGATACAAAACAATTCAACGATACCCTCCGCTGGACACCCTCGCGTGGAGACGCCTCGGCATCGACCGAGGCCGATTCCCCTTCCATTATTCTTAGGTATCAGCCAATGCAGGCTGAATCCGTTCAAGATTTGCTTTAGTAATCTTTATCAAAGGATTTCGATATGTTAGTACGAAATTGGGTTCATTGTACGGCCATAGGCTGTTGCCTTGGGCTGTTTTTCAATGTGGGCCTTGAGGCTCAAAGTGATAAACCGAATGAGCAACTTGGCTCAACAATGACACTTGAGCGGCTTACCAAAGGACCAACCAAGCCGGAGTCTGCAAAGCCCAAGCGGCAATCGGTGATGGCCGTCGAGCCTGCTGATCAGCCCGTGCCCATTTTCCGCTATCGGTTTTGGCCACATCCGCGAAGTCTTCGGGCAGGCAATGCCTATTTGCATTTCTCACGAGCTGTGACGCTCAGTCTCCAAGTGCAGGTGGCACACAAGAAAGCTTGGGACGACTACCAAGTGGCCGTGGGCGACGCCGATCCGAAGGCGGAAGATATTGTTAAATATTTGGCGCCCTATCAATCGACTTTGAGTGAGCTTGAGCAGTTTGCAAAGTGCGAAGACATGACTTGGGATCATCGTTTGCGCGATCTTGAAGGACCGGCAATCTATTCCTTTTTGTTGCCGGAGGTGCAGGAGGCCCGCGACTTGGCACGTCTGCTTCGTTTTCGCGCGTTGGAGCAACTTCAAGGAGGCGATTTTGATAGCGCTTTCATAACAATCCAGACTGGCTATCGGTTAGCCGCGTTTCTTCGGAATGGCGAAACGTTGATTCAGCAGCTTGTTGGCGTCGCCATCGAAGGCATCATGCAAAGCGTGGTCTTGGATGCGATTCGAACGCCTGGTTGCCCCAATCTCTATTGGGCTTTGTCTACCGTCCCCCACTCGCCTCAGCCCATGCAGCGGGCGATGGAATTCGAATTTTCTACCGTCGAGCGATTAGTCCCCGTATTAAAGAATGCTGAGAACTCAGAGTGGGATCAAGCCACGTGGGCTCGCAAATGGCAAGAATCAGTCAGGGAACTGGAACAATTGGCAACGCAAGCCGGTGGCGGGAGTGGCCTCGCATTGTCGGTTGCACTTGCGGTTCAGATTTCCACAGGTGAAGAAACTGCAAAGGATCGATTGCTTCGGTACGGGTTGGCCGCCGACCGAGTGAATGCTATGTGCGCGGAACAAGCGATTGCTGTGGATACGGTATACCAACTGCGAGAATGGGGTGATCGAATGACTCGTGAGTATTACTTGCCCTACGTGATGGGCAACGAAATGCGAAAAAAGGATGACGAAGAATTTAAGCAATGGACCAGCGCCAACAAGCAGTCGTTTGCCGGGATGCTTGGTGGATTGCTCTATCCTGCCACTACTGCTGCGGGAATCGCCGATCAGCGAATTTTAGCATTTCACAATCGTTTGGTGACCATCGAAGCAGTCCGTTACTATGCGGAGACGCATAACAATCAGCTTCCCAAATCGCTCTCCGACCTTGAGGAATTGCCAGCTTTGCTGGACCCGTTCACCGGCCAAACTATTCGCTATGAAGTCGACAACGAGAATGGAAAGGACGTCGCTTGTTTTGCTGTCGACGTTCCTAATTTGCCCGAAGAACTTCGCAAAGTTCGCATCACGATTTCCAAGTGATATTGCTTTTTCCAAAAACTAACTTTTTGTTTGAGAGTTCAATTATGAAATTCATAAAATGTTTCGCTTGTTCGGCCATGGTGGCTTACTCGCTCTTATACCTATCGGCACCTAGTTTCTCGCAATCGAATGATGCGACCAAACATCCGGCAATTGAAGAATACCTTGATGCTGACGTCAACATGATTGGATGGGTGGAGATCAAGAAACTCGATATCGAGCAGTCGCGGCAGGTGCTCGAGTCGATGACGGCAATGCCACTTCCAACTCAGGAAATGGAAATGGCCAAATCAATCCACAAGTTGCTGAACGATGCAAAGGTAGAAAAAGTCTATTTCCTTGGAGGCATGTCGGCGATATTAGGAGACGCAACGAGTATTGCTGCCGTGCTGCCGTGTAAGAAGCCAGCCGAAATCGCAAAAAAGCTTCGAAGCAACCAAGTGTTGGCCAACTTAGTATTTCATGAAACCCCAACCGCCGTGCTTGTCGCAGCAAACAAACAAGGCATCGACAAAATTCTGAAAGCCGTCGACAAGCCGTCGGTCGCAATGCAAACGGCAATTGCTAATTCCGAAGGCATTCATGGATTAGCGATAGCACCGCCTCCCGCGTTCTTTCAGACCGTCTTGCAAATGATACCCAAAGGCGAGGCAAGCGAAATGATGGGGGCTATTTTGCAACATTTGTCAGATCTTCAATGGATGACCATGACGGAAAAGGCCGCTGGGCAAAATCCAGTTGTTGATAGTGCTTTCAAGACGACCGATAGCGCATCCAAATTTGCGAGCGTAGCAAACGGTTTGCTACAAGCTGCAGTATCCAGTTCTGAGCCAATCCAGTTGTTCGTTGCAGAGAATGAGCACGTCGGCATTCCAGAATCAGCGATCGGGGAAACCCTTCCGAAACTTCTCTCTAAAGCGAGAGAAAGTGCCGGTTCGCAATTGTCGGCGAACAACATGAAACAGATTGGCTTGGCATTCCATAACTTCGCTTCGGTCGCAAACTCATTTCCTCCTCAAGCACTAGCCGACAAGAACGGAAATCGTTTGTTGAGCTGGCGCGTGCTGTTGCTGCCTTACATTGACCAGAGCGACTTGTACAACAAATTCCATCTCGACGAGCCTTGGGATAGTCCACATAACAAAACACTAATCGACAAAATGCCGAACGTGTATGTATCACCTGTAGCAGGAGATGGCAAACCTTTGGAGAAAGGTCACACTCGCTACGTGTCTCCCATCACCAAGAATTCAGCTTTAGGTACGCCCGGCGAGGCAATGTTTTTTCAACATGTGTTGGATGGAACCAGCAATACGATTTGGCTGGTCGAAGCCGCTCCGGAACACAGCGTGATTTGGACCAAACCAGAGGACATGGAAATCGACTCGGCCGACCCACTTGCCAAGATCATCTCGGAGGGGACTAAACGATTCCCAGCAGGATTTTTGGATGGCTCGGTACGAAGTATTTCGGCCAAGATTTCCAAGGAGCTTGCTAACGCTCTCATCTCGGTGAATGGTGGCGAAGTGATCGACTCCGATGCCTTGAATCCCAAGCCCTAGTTTGAATACTTGTCGCACAATTTGCTGCGAGCAAAATTGTTCGCGGTGATTTTCAATTCGCGTTAATGAAGTCGTCCGATTTTAAAGTGAGACAATTGCAATAGTGGATCGGTTCTAATTTTCGCGTGGATTTTCAGAACGACTAGCGACACAAAGTAAGGAAGAGCCAATAGGAATCGGAACGCGCGTCAGCAATTTTTGCTCGACGCGCGAAATGCCCTGAAACAGGCAGTTCACCCAGACGTTCGGAACTTGCGGCGACCGGGGCTTTGTCGCGACTAGCGATTCTTTGCAACGCACCACTAACTTCAAAGGGACCAACCAATGGAAGAAGAATTGCATGCGGTCGATATTCAATCCTGCTCGTTCAATCACCGGCCGTAAGGTGGACTTCGTATATCGGATGAAGTGATGATTGAGATCGTCGTGTGACGTCCATAACAAGGGCATTGCGGGAACGGTAATGACTAGCCGACCCTGCGGCCCAAGCAATTCGGCTGCGTAGTCGAGTGCCAACTGCGGCTGGGCCAAGTGTTCTAAGACGTCCAGCATGACGATCAAGCTGAATGTCTTATTCGGTTGGAAGTGGCGATCGAATGGCCCGCAGTAGATTTGCTCGTGCCGGTCACCTGCGGCGGCTACGAGTGCCTCGTCGTTTTCTACGCCCGAAACGTCGTGTCCAAATTGACTGAGGAAATCAAAGCTCCACCCACCGCCGCAACCAATATCGAGCACATTTCCATCGCGAGGGAATTTTGTCTTTCTTAGTAACTCGACGAGGAATCTTTCGCGAGAGCGCCACCACCAATGATGACGATAGAGTCGTTCGTAGTTCTGTGCGTACGTCGAGTCCATTCAATCGGCCCGAATGACTTTCTTGACAACGTAATGCGGACGACGTTTAACTTCATTGTAGATGCGACCAATGTATTCGCCCGCGATGCCGAGGAACAAGAGCTGCATGCCGCCAAGGAATGTGATTGCAAAGATCAATGCCGTGAAGCCCGGAGGCGATTGATTCTTGGTTTGGTCAAAAAAGATTTTGGCAAAAAGCGAGTACCCTGCGAAAAGAACCGAACAAAACACGACCAATAATCCCAGAGCCGACGCGATTCGAATTGGGACGATGGAGAAGGCAAAGATGCCATCAAATGCCAACCCAAATAAGCGACGAACGCTGAATTTAGGTTGGCCACTATGACGCGCGGATCGTTCGACTTCGATCCCTTTTTGGGAGAAACCATACCATGTTCGTAAACCGCGCAAATAGCGATGACGTTCGGGTGACAAGCGAATCAAATCAACCACCCGGCGCGACAAAAGCGCAAAGTCTCCTGAGCCGCGGGGCAATCGCAAATCGGCGACAGAATCGATAATGCGGTAAAAAGCCGAGTAACAAATTCGTTTAATCAGCCCTTCTTTGCGATTGGCGCGAATCGCGTAAACCACGTCGTAACCGTTGTTGTATTCGGCCAAGAATTGCAGAATAAGTTCGGGGTCATCTTGGAGATCCCCATCCAGAATCACGATGACGTCGCCCGTCGTGTAATCCAACGCCGCTCCCAAAGCGGACTGATGTCCAAAGTTACGAGAAAGCGAAATCGCGACGATGCGCGGATCCGATTGTGCGGCTTGCTGCAAAATGGCCAAGGATCGATCCGAACTACCGTCATCGGCAAAGACCATTTCGTGCGGGCCGCCAGGAATCGATTCGAGTACGGCTCCTACCCGTCGCAACAACTCCGGCAAAACCGACTCCTCGTTATAGATCGGTATCGCAGTCGAAATGCGCGGTTGGGGACGAACCGGCTCGGGGACCGAATTAGAGCAATGAGTCGAGTTTGTTTCCAATCGATAGGACCTGATGACGCGAGCGATGAAATTAAAAGATTAGCAAACCACGCCGTCATGGGTTGCTCGTTGGGGAATCGAGTCAGCCAAAGGCTTGCCCAAGGGTTCCGATGGTTGGCGTGAGACCATCATATATCGTAATCAGCGATTGGATTGGCGATCACGCCAAGCGACGGAGAAAGTCGGTGCACCGGTCAATTTTGACTGAGCATCGCGAAAGAAATGCTGCACATAAGGAAAATTCGCTGCAATCGCGTTGGCCAATTCGGAACTTGGAGAACCAGAAAATTCGGCTTGCCAATGGAACACGACGACATTGACCTTGGCTTGATCCAACATCTGCACGATACGTTGGATGCGAGCAGAAGGGTTCTCTTCAAAGTCCGCTTCGAAGAAATCATAAAATGTTCTTGTCGGGTTGGACCGTGCCGCTAAAAAATAGATTTCCGGGCAATCGGCGGTCGCGTAGATCGCTTCGCCTTCGTCGCTGTGTTTATGTATTTCGTTGATAATCTGCTTGTACAATTCGGCCTGAGCGGCAGAAGTCTTTAGCCCGAACCGCGCGACATCCATCTCGGTGTTTTGGCCATGTGGCAGGAACTTGACACCAATCCCCCGGACACTTCCTTGATTGAGCCAAACAAGCGCAAAGCCAAGATACAGAATTGCAACGCTCAAATACAATCTGCGAGGCGCGAACTTTTGAAACAAAGCCAACATGGTGAGCGACACGATTACCAGCGGTGCGACATAACAAAAGTAAATCGCAAACGAGTAAGGGAACTGCACCAAGCTGGTCATCGCCGTTACACAGACCATCAAGAACAGTAGTCTGCGCTGTTTCGCGTCGACGTGCAACGAATTGGGTGCGATCATCGTCAAGCAAGTTGCAATCGTAATCAAGGGAACCAAGGGGCGTGTCGAATTCCAGATGTTGCCGTACATGCTTGCCTCTCGTCCGACCGCTACCATACCGATGCACAGCACGGCGACGGCAGAAGCCAGGAGCCAATGATCCCATCGCAATCGAATAACCAGAGGCGCGAGCATCATTGCACCGAGCGGTACACAAGCCCACAGCGTCCACGGATCAGGCAATGGGTAGTCGGTCCATTGAATGCGTTTCTGCGGCAAAATAAATACACCATCGATGAACATTCCCAAGCTACCCCAGAGCAGATAGGGAATCAGGAAAATTAGAATCGGTACGGCGATTCCCGCTCCAAAAAAAGCGAGCGTGCGAATTAAGCGAAGAAAGCGAGCGAGCGCCGCACTTGAGCCGAGTTGCCATTCGTTGTAAATCAAGCTTAGGCTGATCGCGGCTCCAGGCACGACAAAATGGATTGTATCCATTGGCGTCAACCGTCTGCGAATCACCAATACCAACAGGGCAACAAAGACCGCTAAGCATGCACTCGTGAATGCAAGGAAGAGCCAGCTTCGTCGCCCCCCCGGCTTGCGTTCCGCTGTCTCCTGCTCGTGATACACGAGGAACAGCACTCCGGCAGCGACAAAGAAAAGCCCCGACAACTTGATAAGAAACGATAACCCGCCAAAAACGCCTGATAGGAGCAGCCAACGAGTCCTAGTTGACTCGCTGTACTTTATCAGAGCCCACGCTCCGAACACGGCGAAGAACAAGTTGTACCAAGATGGCAATGCTGCAAAATAGTTCGGTACGCTCCACGCAACGACCAGCAGTGTGACCAATATCGCTTGCCAAGGTTTGGCGATGCGCGCGAGCAACTGATACGTTACCCAGACAAACGCAAGCGTGAAAAAATACAGCATCATTCGCATCGAATACAAACGGATGCCGAACAATTTGAAAGACACGGCGTGCAACATAGCCAATCCGCCCGTGTACGGATCATCGAAGTCGATATGCGGCAATTGCCCTTGTAGAACTCGTTCAGCCGACTGCCCGAGTAGACCTTCGTCGTGAGGAATCCAACCTCGATCGGATAGCGCCGCCAAGTAAATCGCTGAAGCAATCAGAACAGCGACTTGAGCCCATCGATGAGTCAATAATGCCATTACGGGAATTTTTCACGGAAAGAGAATTTTCAGCAGGCGACAGTCTACAGGCGAATGCATTTGTAGGATCAACTCAAGACCCAGCGACCTTCACTGCGCACTTGCGCGTGTGACCGGAGTTAGACAATATAGTCGATGCTCACGGACCAAAAAAGTCGGCTTTGCCAACCATCTTGCTCGAACTCAGTCCATTCTATGAAGCACGAACTTCGGGTGCGACTTCGCTCAACCTCATGACTTATTGACTGCAGACCATCACGAGCGCTTCGTAGGGAATGCTGAACAAGTCGTTGCGACGTTCGTGGGAGACATGGGGAAAGACTTGGCTAGCCAAAGACAAATACTCGGGCTCGGTGCGTACAAATTCACCGCGGTCATTTCGCAAAAAGAAACGGCTCCAGGGTGACATGGAATCATAATAACACCCATCCAACGTCATGACTCGTCCTTGCTCTCGCAACGATTCTCGCAGCAAATGCAGTAGCGCGATCACACCGTCGTCGTCGATGTGATGCAAGACGCCATTCAGCAAAATTAAATCAAAATTGCGAAACTGGTCTGCGTTGTCGCGATTCAGTTCGACACAATGGAATTTGCCACGATTCCCGTATCGCTTATTGGCGTAATCGATATAGCGGCGATCGATATCGGTACCAACATACTCAACCTGCGGCATGTACTCGATAACAAACCCTGGCCCACAACCGACGTCCAAGACACGTTCTCCCGTTTTGGGTTTGGCATACTGCTGGATACAGATGCGTCGGGCTTTCTTGGCACCAATGACACTTTGCAGGGTCAGGTAAACGATAGGATAATCGAGGAGCGATTTCATTAAACTTATTCGCTAAAGTTATTCAAGTATCAAGTACACGGGTGATTCGGTCAGCGTTACACGGGTATGCGAATTGGTGGGCTGGACAGTTGAGATGACAGGCGAATCGGATGTGGTTGCCATATTTTGCATTCGGATTGAATGAGCGGAACCAACATCGATCTCTAATTCGGTTTGATGATCGTTGCCGGTTGGCGACCAAGCGACCAATATCTGCTGCTTGGGGTTATCGCTAGATTGGAATCGATAGACCATGGCCTGCCCTGGTTCCTGCTTTATGACTGAATCAAAACGATAATTTCCAAGCAGACTTTGGAGTTGGGCAAGCGCGTGGTAGGAGGGTTTTGGCTCGAAATTGCGAGTGATGCCGGACGAAGCATGAAGGCTGGGTTGGTCTTGGTCGTCGTAAAAATAGATGTAAGCACGTGCAACTTCCATCGACATAAAAAGCAGCGTGGAGCGAACCAAGTATTGAGCTTGCTGCAAATCGCTTACATCAACCCACTTTGCAAATTCGGTCTTAGGATCAGGGGACTTGGTACTCGCGTCCCAGCCAAACTCAGTGATCCAAATAGGCTTGTCTCGAGCGTGTTTGTTTCGCCAACGAATCACATTCTCGATATCGGTGAGATAGGGGATTGCGGGATCTTCGGGAAATGAACGCCGCCAAGTTGGCCATGGTTCGGCTTCGGCGTATGAGTGGACATTGATGACGTCATATAGCTCATTCAATCCTTCGACGCACGACAAGCTCTTTGCGTAATCGTGACTTTTTCCCACAACCACGTTGCATGTCGCGATCTTTATTTTCGGATCACCTACACGAAGCCCTCTCGCCATAGCTGTAAATAGCTCGCGATATTGAGCATCGTCGTATTTGCCCGGTTCATTGCCGATTTCAGCGCACTCGATCAGATTGGTCGACGAAGGACCAAACGATTTTGCAAAAGCAGTGCCGTATCGCTCAGCATCCTTTGACAAGTTCTTCCAATTTGCAACGGGAATGCTTTCGAATTGAATCGAGGCGTCAATCGCAAATCCTTGGTCTTTCCAAAATCGATACAAGTTCTCCCAATGCACGCGGTTACGTGCGTACGGGAAAGTAGTGACGAACGACGTATCATCGCCTACGTCCCATTCCATGCTGTGGTAGTTCCTCACCAAAGCCACCGTGGGTCGGTAGAGCTCGGGACGAAAAGTGTAATGACCATTGATGCCCAAAAAGTGTTGAAGCGTCGGTCGCATTGGCGCTAGAGTCGGCTCGTTCGAGGGTTGCTGAGCCAAAACATTATTAACCGATTCCGTGAATAAAACTAACGCGACAAGTAACTCCAAAATTCGGATCGACGACAGTTTCACAGTTGATGGACTTTGCAAACAGGGGACGACTCGAAATGGTTCGATCGGGAAACGAAATCTTGCGAACCAGTAAGGACGGGTGAAATCTTACCAAACGAATCGACGTCGCGGTCTAGGGAGCAACAGAATGCTCATGATGAAGGAGCCATTCTTTTCGCCATCGACTACCACCGTAACCACTGATCGAGCCGTCGGCGCGGATAATTCGATGGCAAGGAATAATGATGGCGATTCGGTTATCGCCGTTTGCCCGACCCACGGCTCGCGAAGCCAATGGCTTGCCAATTCCCGAAGCGATCGATTCGTAGCTCGTTGTTTTACCGAACGGGACTTTCAGTAGCTGCTGCCAAACGTGAACTTGAAAATCCGTCCCGATAAACCCGACAGGAACGTCGAACCTAATGCGGTTTCCTTGAAAATATTCATCCAATTCACGATTCGTCTTATCCAAAATGCTATTCTCGCCCGGACAGAATGACGTGGGGCATCGCTCGGCGAGTCGAAGGAATTGTGTTTCGAGCATGCGACGATCGGCAAACTCCAACAGTAAAAGTCGATCTTGGTCGGCGGCAGCGACCATGGGGCCAAGTGGGGTAAGGATACGATTAATTAATATCGGGTTGGACCGGGCCGCAGCAACTCCCGGCGTGATGCCAAAGATTTTTTGAAATGCGTCACGGAAGCCGCTGACGGATTCGTAACCAGAGTCAAATGCAACTTGTGTCATGTCGTCTCCCATAGAAAGTCGTGAAAGAGCGAAAGCTAGTCGGCGGGCTCGCATGTACCGCTGGAATGTAATACCCAAGTTGGTCGTAAACCAACGACAAACACGGGTTGGCTCGACACCCAAGGCTGCGATATCGCGATTGCTCCAACGACGAGATGGATCTTGGTCGCATTGGTCCACCACCTCTCGCAACCATCCAGGCATTTGTCCCGAAGTTTCCAACGGACGACATCGTTTGCAAGCTCGATATCCGGCGGCTAAAGAGTCGGGTGCCGTTGCAAAGAACAGCACATTCTTCTTCAGCGGTTTCCGAGCGGGGCACGACGGCCGACAAAAAATGCCAGTCGTCTTTACTCCGACGAAAAATACACCATCGAACGCTTTGTCTTTGTCAAGCAACGCGGCGTACATGGCTTCGTCGGATGGCAGTCGAGGTCTTGGTTTGTCCATGCCACAAGGTTACCAAACCCACTGCCCTGCTCCACCGAAAAATCGACACCGTATTCAGAATTGTGCCCGGATGCAGTTTCCAAACAGAAGAATCGCCCCGCCCCGAGCCGAAAAATTTCCACCACAATGTTTAGTCGCGCAGCGGGTGAACCGCCGGTCGATTGAACGAAACGGAGTTTTTTTATCCCCCCGACATTTCAGGCGGTGAACGTGTCCGCAACTCCAAAGCGTTTCGCGGCTAAACGAAAAAAACGCTTCGCGGTTCAAAGCAAGTTTACTTTAATGCGTTCGTCGATTTGCGTTCAGCTTCGAGATATCGCAGGACTTCGTACAAGCGGTCCCGGGTTTGCATCTGATCGATCATCGACGTTTGGGTACCTTCCTTTCTCAGGACTTCGTACGTGCGTTCGGCGGCAAAGCTCATCGCTCGGAAAGCCGTCAAGGGATACAGCGCCAATCGCACGCCCGCTTGGCGAAGCTCGTCCAAATGGAACATCGGAGTTTTGCCGAACTCGGTAATGTTTGCCAATACGGGAACTTGGATCGCATCCGTAAAGCGTCGGTATTCGTCGAGCGTGGTGAGGGCTTCGGCAAAGATCATATCGGCACCAGCAGCGACATACTTCTGGGCGCGGTGAATTGCGGCATCGAGACCTTCGACGGCAGCGGCATCGGTCCGGGCCATGATAACAAATTGCGGGTCGGTCTTGGCGGAGACGGCGGCTTGGAGTCGAGCGATCATTTCTTCGGGGGGGACAAGCTGTTTGCCGGGCCTGTGTCCGCATCGTTTCGCACCGACTTGATCTTCGAGGTGGATACCCGCGACACCCGCTCGCGTCATTTCGCGCACTGTTCGAGCGACGCTCAGCTCGCCACCCCAGCCGGTATCTGCGTCAACTAACAGCGGTAGATTCGTGGCCGCAGTAATTCGACGGGCGTCGATCAAAACATCTTCGAGGCTAGTCACGCCCAAGTCAGGTAATCCGTAGGAAGCATTCGCAACTCCCGCCCCCGACAAATAAATCGCGCGAAACCCAGCCCTCTCGGCAAGCATCGCAGAATAAGCATTAATCGTCCCGGCGATCTGCAAAGGCCGCTCGACGTCGACTTCCAACCGCAATCTCTCGCCTGCACTATTGGATAACATTCTCTACTCACATCATTAGGATTTCACCAAACTCATTCGACCGCATTATACGCTTTGAAAGCAATTGGGCATGATGAGGCTTCAAGAGGGAAAAAAATTTCGTTAGACTTGCTGGGAGCAGAATTTAGACAGACGAATCGATCCTTTTTCGTGTCGATCGATTTTCATCGCCTGCGGTTATCAAGCCTACCGTCACTCGGAGTTACTAAAATGGGATCCTATATTGCATCTGATCGTCCCTTTGACGACCTACTAACCCAGATCGCCGAGTACGCGGTTTCAGAAGCTACGTTCAGTGACGAAGCGTATCAGACGGCGGCTTGGTGTTTGATGGACAGTATTGGGTGTGGGCTGTTAGCGTTGCGTTATCCGGCATGTACCAAGATGCTGGGCCCGGTTGTCCCTGGAGCGATTTGTCCTGGTGGTTCGCGAGTAATGGGCTTTGATTGTGAACTCGATCCGGTCACGGCTGCCTTCAATATAGGGTGCATGATTCGCTGGCTTGACTACAACGATACGTGGCTTGCAGCCGAGTGGGGGCATCCCTCGGACAATTTTGGAGCGATCCTCGCGCTGGCTGATTATCTTGATCGCAACCCGAATCCAATCACGGGTCTAAAACAGAAGGTCACCGTTCGCGACATTCTCACGGCTGCAATTAAGGCGTATGAGATTCAGGGAGTTTTGGCTCTCGAAAATGGATTCAATCGCGTTGGCTTGGACCACGTCTTATTGGTTCGAATCGCCTCGACTGCGGTTGCTGCAAGCATGTTGGGTGGCAACGTTAAACAAGTCGCCGCGGCGGTCAGCCATGCTTGGATCGATGGCGGTGCGCTTCGCACGTATCGCCATGCACCGAATACCGGTTCGCGCAAAAGCTGGGCTGCTGGAGACGCAACCCGCCGCGCCGTACAACTGGCGCTGTGGACGATGACCGGCGAAATGGGATACGCGACCGCACTCACCGCATCCAAATGGGGTTTTCAAGATGTTGTGCTTGGCGGGAGACCTGTCGTCCTCCCCCGACCCTTGGGGAATTACGTGATGGAAAATATTCTTTTCAAAGTCTCGTACCCTGCGGAATTCCACGCGCAAACGGCAGCCGAAGCGGCGATCCAGTTGCATTCGCAAGTGATCCAGCGGCTCGACCAAATCGATCGGGTCGTAATCGAAACGCAAGAGTCGGCCATGCGCATCATCAACAAGCAAGGTCCGCTGACCAACCCGGCAGACCGCGATCATTGCATCCAGTACATCACGGCTGCAGGATTACTTTTTGGAACGCTGGACGCGGAGCACTATGAAGACCGTGCGGCAGCCGACCCTCGCATCGATAGCTTACGAGCAAAAATGAACGTTGTCGAAAATACGCGGTATACCAAAGAGTACCTTGATCCAGACAAACGATCCATTGCCAATAGCGTCCAAGTTTTCTTTCTCGATGGAAGGTCGACTCCCCCAGTCGAAATCGAATACCCGCTTGGCCATCGTCGCCGTCGCAAAGAGGCCGTACCTTTGATCAAGGCCAAGTTCCAGCAAAACGTCGGCACCAAATATGTCTCGACGTATGCGAAACACTTAAGCAATCTTTTCCAAGACCGAGCCCAACTCGAAACGACATCTGCGTCGGACTTTATGAGCCAGTGGACCGACCGTGCGTGATCGAACTCGCAATGGCGAGGGGCGCGGCAAAGAATAGCTCAGGGCATCAAGCAGCGTTTGAGAATTCTTTCGTCGTCTAGTTGTTTGCCGACTTGATAGAGGTAACGCCCGCACTCTGTGAAACCATAACGACGGTAGAACGCAAGTGCCCGAAAATTTTCGCTCCAACAACTGATGTAGGCATCTTGGATTTGATGCTGCTCGGCCCATTCAAGAAAGAACTGCATCAAGCGATCGGCAACGCCTCGCCCGTGATGGGTTCGGCGAATGTAAAGCTGCTTCAGTTCCGCGGCACGGCGTCCTGCGGTATCGACTGGCACGCCGACAGGTCCGGCTTTGCAATAGCCGATCCACTCGTCCTGATGATGGGCAATCCAGTAGTCGCGGCCGCTGTCCATGTCGGCTTGGACAGCCGCTTGCGTGTGTACTTTGTCGAGAAAATCGTTCAAATCTTCTGTAGAATAAAGCGGAGCCCAAGTCTCTATGAATAACTCGCGACCAATCTTTGCCAACCCAGGAATATCGGCCGCTGTTGCCCTTCGGTAAAGATATTCAGGCTTTTCAGTCATCGTCGATACTTCCAGTCAGAAATTACGGCGCGTTTTATTCAACCACACGCAGCTTGGAGAAATCGAAAGCAATCACAATACCGAGTATTCGGCCTGTTCATTATGACTTACCGGCTGTAATCAAGCCTTGTCGGGCAAGGAAATCGACGACCTGATTGGCAAGCTCCGGTACGGAGTGCAGATGGGTTTGCAAAGTCAGTTCGGGTGCAACGGGCGTTTCGTAAGGGTCGCTGATGCCCGTGAAGTTCGCGATTTTGCCTTGCCGTGCTTGCTTGTACAGTCCCTTGGGGTCGCGCTGTTCGCAGACTTCGAGAGGCGTGTCCACAAAGATTTCGACAAAGTCACCCGCGCGGCCTTGAGAGTTAACCCATTGTCGAACGCGGTCGCGATCGCGCCGATAAGGGCTGACGAATGCCGTCAATGTGACCAATCCCGCTGAGGCAAAGAGTTGCGCTAACGAACCAACTCGGCGAATGTTCTCTTCGCGATCTTCAGGACCAAACCCAAGGCCGAAGCGGCTAGCAAACGCATCGCCATGCAATCCGGCCAGCATACCGGGACCGGCGCAAAGACCATGGCGAACGTTATCGCCATCGAGCAGGAAGGAATGAATGCCGCGAGACGCCAGCAAGCAGTCGACCTGGTTGGCCACGGTGCTCTTGCCAGAACCGCTCAGACCCGTAAACCAAACAACGCATCCTCGGTGGCCATTCAGCCGTTCACGATCTTCGCGGGAAACGGCATGCTCGTGCCAAACGACTTGAGGTTCATTCTGTGCCATTGCAGTATCGGGTCAGCCCTACTAAATGATTGCAAACAGGGAAAGCGAGTTACTTGGTGAGAGCCGCTTCGACCGCCTTCATGATTTTGCTCTCGCCAGCAGTAACAGCACCCCAACCCAGAATTCCGCCTGAAATCGTAGCGCAATCGCGAAGCTGCTGCATAATGTTGCTCTTAAGCTTTTGGGCATCTTCTGGTTTCATTGCGTTAACCAACCCTTTTGCGTAAGTGCACCAAGTATCCAGCATGCCTTCAGGAGGATGTGTCTTGAGCCAATGTTCAAGCAGTTGGCCAGATGGGCTGTTGATATCGATATTGCATCGGTTGGCGCATTCTAGCAACTGATGTCGTTCTGCCGCGTCGACGCTGCCATCGGCCCACGCCACAAGCACCATGGGAACCAGTTTAAGCGCCATCGCTCGTTCCGCTGTCACGCCGCGTTCGATAAGGGCTTTCAATACACCTTCGTCATCGATGTGGGTGATAAAACGCAAAGCAGCAACTTGCTCTTGTTGCTCGTTTTGCAAACGCAATTTTTCGAGCAACTGATGGTTGACTTTTGCAAAGAACTGATTTTCGAGAGCCTGGCTTTGTTTTTCAAAGGAATCCGACATCGCATTCTCACTGTTGAATTACCGAAAAATCCACACGAATTGAATTCGGGAGACATTATATTATGTGAAATCACCATAGGGTAGCTTGGCCAAACGGCTCTTATAAGCCAAGCCGTTTTTAAGCCAAGCCCTTTTATTGCCTCAAAACCGAGCTACCAAGAGCAAACGGGTTGGCGGTTTCACCGAAAATCTGTGGCTTGGTCGACCCGTATTGCTTCCGCATTTCGACATACTTCTAAGAATATCTCCAAGCAGTCCTTTGCCCTATGGGGGATGACGGCGAAACAGGAATGCTACGAAAACCAAATCCGTATTTATTAGGGATACTTTAGAAGTGAGTTTGAGCAGAGAAATTTGTGAGGAAAAGTGCAGTTGAACCATATTTTATCAGGTCGCGTAAGGCATGGTTACCGTGGGGTACCGCGCGAATTGGGGCCTTTTTACGAGATGCTTTTGCTCAAGGAATCCCCGCCCTACCTTGGCGATTTTGACGATCGTGGCCAAAATACGCGGAATCTTTCTTGAAATGGCTAGGTCCGACGGGCCAAGCAATTTTTCCGAACCCAAAAAGAGTTTGAGAATCTAGATGAGTCAAAAAACCGAACGGAAGGCGATGATCGAGGCTGATCATCTCTCCAAGTTCTACGGACCTTTTGCCGCAGCCAGAGACGTATCCTTCAAGGTTTATGAAGGTGAGTTGGTAGCGTTTCTCGGCCCGAACGGGGCTGGGAAAAGTACGACGATGAAAATGCTGACGGGCTATTTGGCCCCAAGCGAAGGTCAAGCCAAAATCGCTGGCCACGACATGTACAAGGACCGAATCGCTGGCTCCATGCGATTGGGTTATCTGCCGGAAAACGGACCGTTGTATCCGGATATGACTCCCCATAGCCTGCTCACTTTTTTTGCCGATGCCCGCGGTATGAGCGAAGACCGCAAGCGAGAACGCATCGAAGCGGTGATCGAGTTGTGTGATTTGAAAACCGTCGTTCACAAAGCGATCAGCAAGTTGTCCAAGGGATTCCGTCAGCGTGTTGGCATGGCTCAATGTTTGTTACACGAACCGGATGTTTTAATTCTTGACGAACCAACTGCTGGTCTCGATCCCAACCAGATTCGCGAAGTCCGAGAGACGATGCGCAAACTGGGTGAAACCAAAACAATTTTGCTGTCGACACACATCTTGCAAGAAGTCGAAATCATGGCCAGTCGCGTCATCATGATCGCCGAAGGCCGCAAAGTATTTGAAGGCACGATGCCGGAATTGAAAGCGATTCAATCCGATTTGGATGCTGCTTTCAAAAAATTGACAAACGCCGTTGCCTAATCGATCAGGCGACGTTGCGGCGGGCGATAAATCCGACCGCTAAGAACGGAAATTTAATTCAACCAATCGTTTAGGAAATATAGTCGGATATGAGTGCATCATTCATGGGCGTCTTGTCAGCAATCGTCAGGTTGCTTTTTCTTGACTTGGTATTCTTGGGTTTTCTGGTAGCCGTTGTGCTGCTGGTCCTATGGTTTTCACGGCGTTGGCGAGCGGCCTATGCAGTGCTCAAGCGAAATTTTTTCGGATATTTTGCTAACCCCACAGGCTATGTTTTCCTGTGCCTGTTCGTATTGCTAACGTCGATGGCCGCGTTCTGGCCCAACCAGTTTTTTAGTTCCAACTTGGCGACTCTCGCACAGTTGAATAACTGGTTTCCGTTCATCATGCTGTTCTTTATTCCCGCCATCACGATGAGCATCTGGGCCGACGAGCGACGTCAAGGAACCGATGAGTTGCTGCTGACATTGCCAGCCGACGATTTCGATATCGTGATTGGAAAATTCTTGGCTGCAGCTTCGATTTATACGACATCCCTGCTGTTTTCGCAGATTTCGACGTTCATCGTATTGGTGTTTTTAACAACGGGTGGCGTCGATACCGGATTGTTCTTTGCCAATTACGTCGGTTACTGGTGTATCGGCGTGGCGATGATCTCGATCGGAATGATCGCGTCCTTTGTGACAAATAACTTGACTGTCGGTTTTATCCTGGGCGCCTTGTTCAACGCGCCTCTCGCTTTTGCTGCAATGTCCGAAGTGATCGCGCCGGACCGAGGAGTGGCTAGGTTCATCAAACAATTTAGTATTGCAGAACGATTCGACGATTTCGGTCGTGGCGTCCTCAGCATCTCCTCGACGGTGTATTTCATCTTGTTGGTTGTGTTTGGATTGTATCTGTGCATGATCTTAATCGGTCGTCGCCACTGGAGTGGCGGCAAAGATGGGAACAAGATGTTTTTTCATTTCCTTGGCCGCGCCATTCTGTTGGCAATCGCCGTCGTTGGGTTTTCGATGTTGTTCCGCAACAACGATGTTCGCGTGGACGCAACCGAAGGCCAAGTTAGCTCCCTGTCGCCGATGACACGCACGATGATATCGTCATTGGCACCTGACCGCCCGATTGTCGTCGAAGCCTACATTTCAGCCGAAGTACCTGAGCTTTACGCGCGTACCAAATACAACTTGGTGACGATGCTCAAGGAATTTGAATCCGTTGCCAAGCGAAAGAAAATCCCGCTCGAAGTACGCGTGTTTGACAATCTCGAAACCTTCAGCGAAGAAGCTTCTCGTGCAGAGCAACAATACGGGATCAGCGCACAATCTGTCCGAGTTCGCGAACGCGGAACCATGGCTGATCAAAAACTTATTCTCGGTGCTGCGTTCAAGAGCGGTCTGGAAAAAGTTATTGTGCCGTTCTTCGACAGCGGAACACCCGTTGAGTACGAGCTGATTCGATCGCTCAATACCGTTTCCCAACCCAAGCGAAAGAAATTGGGCGTATTGAGAACAGATGCTCAGTTGACGGGTGGTTTCTCACAGACCAATTTCCAACAAATTCCGCGTCAAGCCATCATCACGGAATTATCCAAACAATACGAAATCATCGATGTCGATGCCGGGTCGGCAATTAATCCGGATGGGATGGATGTCTTGTTGGCGGTCCAGCCTTCAACGCTTGCTCCCGAACAAATGGTCAATTTCGTCAATGCCGTAAAAGCCGGAATTCCAACCGCGATTTTCGAAGATCCCATGCCGTTCACTTTCGGTTTTCCAGGTACCGGCGAACCAAAACAAGCTGGCGGCGGGATGTTCGGCGGCGGTGGTGGACCACAGCCTAAGGGCGACATCATGCCGCTTTGGAAAACATTGGGACTTGAGATTCCCGGAACTCCGTCTATGACCGGCGGCCTGAATCCAGACGTCTGCTGGCAAAGCTATAATCCTTATCCTGTGCTCGAAGACTTATCGCAAGCAACGGATGAATGGATATTCTGCCGCGAAGAAGCTCCTGGGGCTGAGGATTCACTCAGCGAAAATAGCGAAATGACGCAAGGCCTCCGAGAGGTGATGCTTCTTTATTCTGGTGTCATTCGTCGTGCACCTGGAACGAGCATGGACATGACGGAATTGCTTTCCACCGGGGCTGAAGCGGGTACCATCTCGTTTGATCGACTGAACGGATGGGTTCAGCAAGGTGGCGCTGACCCCAATCAACTGCGACTCCTGCAAGGTATTGCAACCGGTCGGCAAGTTGTCGCGGTGGAAGTAAAGGGCAAGGCCGAGTCCACTCCAAAAGCTCCCGATGAAGCAAAAGCCGACTCATCGAAAAAGGATGAGGTCAAAGACGGCGAAACGAAAGACGCGTCGACGGTCGAAATCGGAGCCGAAAACAAACGTCCTATCCACGCCGTGTACGTGGCCGATGCCGACTGCATGAATCAAGTGTTCGTCGATATACGAAACCGCCCAGAACAATTCGAAGAGATCAATTTCCGCCTGCAAAACGTCACGTTCGCACTTAACGTCGTTGATGTTCTGGCTGGCGAAAGTTCTTATCCCGCTATTCGAAGACATGAACCTCAGCACAGCACGTTGCGATTAGTCGAGGCTTGGGCAGATCAGGCGCGTGCGGTAGAACGATCAAAACGCGAAGAATTTCGTGACAAATTTGACAAAGCCAAGCAAGAAGCCGAAGCAGAAAATACCAAGAACATGCAACAGTTTGAAGAGCGTGTTCAAAAACTCCAGCGTGAAGGCGCTACCGATCCTTCGAAGCAAAAAGACCTGATCGACGCACTCCAACAATTGGAACTCAAGCGAAAAGAGTTGGTGACGCGATTGGAAGTTAAATTGAAACAATTGCAACGGGATCGCGACAAGAACGTCGTTGCCGTGCAACGTGAAGTCGACTTGCAAATTCGAAAAACCCAAAACTGGTGCAAAGCCATGGCGGTTTTTATTCCGCCCATACCACCGCTGTTGGTTGGCATTATCGTGTTCGTCTCGCGACGATTACGTGAACGAGAGGGCATTTCCAAGTCCCGATTGCGTTAATTAACTATCCATCTCATTGAACTTCCAAAATAAACCTGTCGAACTGTCGATACGGAGTGATTACTTTGAACGAGAATATGAAAACCGGTATTTTTGCGGCCGTCGCACTAGCCTCCGCACTGGGTTGGTGGGTCACAGGGCCCCGAGTTAGTTATTCGGATACCAAAGGACCTGGCGATAGAATCGGCGAGGAACTTTTCGACAAATATGACCCACCGTCGGCATCCGCATTGAAGATCGTCAAATATGACGACGGGTTGGCCAAATTCAAGACATTTGAAGTTGCTCGCGACAAGAACGGCGGCGCTTGGTCCATACCATCGCATGACGGTTATCCTGCAGACGCTTCAAAACAAATGAGCGATGCGGCAAACTTGTTTCTGGGGGTCACCGCAATCGGAGTTCAGTCTCAAGACCGCGAGGACCAAAAACTGTACGGTGTTGTCGAGCCAAATCCAGAAACCTTGGAAATTGGAACCGAAGGTGTGGGAATGTTGGTGCGTCTCCAGGATGCAAACGGCGAGAATTTGGTCAATCTCATCATTGGAAAAACGGTCAAAGACAAGCCGAATCTTCACTTTGTTCGAAAGCCGAATGAGGACGTCATTTACGTAGCAGAAATCGATACGACGGTTCTGTCCACGGATTTCAAAAACTGGATCGAAGCCGACTTACTAAAACTAAGCAGCACCGACATCGATACGGTCAGCATCCGCGATTACACAGTTCTCCAATCCGTCGAAGGAGGATCACTCAGCGCTCAATTGATCCATGCTTTTGATGCCGATCTTAAATACACGGTGGCTGATGGAAAATGGATACCGCAGTCGATCAAAGTCTTTCAAGACAATAAGCCCGCCGATCGCGTCGTGGGCGATACCGAACAGTTGAATACCACCAAGCTGAACGAAACCAAGAACGCTTTGGACTCGCTCCGCATAGCGAATGTCAAACGTAAACCGAATGGACTGGCAGCAAACTTAAAGGCAGACAAGAGTCTGTTGGCAGACAACGAATCGATTATCTCATTGTTCAACCGAGGGTTTGTTCCACAGAAGTCGACAACCGACGACTCAACAGAAATTTTTGCTTCTAGTGGAGAACTGATTGTCACCTTGACCGATGGCGTCCAGTATTTGCTTCGCTTTGGAAACAAAGATACGTCATCCGGTGGTACCGCAGAAACCAAAGCCGAGGGAGAAGTCGTCGACGATTTGGCCTTGGATCGATACCTTTTGGTTTCCACGCAACTTGATGAATCTCGATATCCACCACCGGTACTCAAGCCGCTCCCAGAGACGATCGATGACTTGAAGCGAATGGACGCTGCCTCAGCGCCTGTTGCTCCAGTCGAACAAGCACCGCCGAGCGATACTCCAAGTGGTCAGAATCCAGCGGTACCTGCTGCCGATCAACCAAACTCGCCCGCAGAAACACCCGGGTCCGAGCAAGCTCCAGCCGCTGCGCCCGCATCCGATGGCACACCACCAGCGACCGAAACGCCTGCGACGGCCGATCCCGCTACACCCGCCATTCCTGATCAACCCAAAGATGGTGGTGGCAATGGCCAGGCTCGCGTGACACGCGACGGAAAACTGCTTGTCAGTTTCCAGCCACCAGCCGATCAACCCGCCACGCCCGAAACACCAGCAAATCAACCGCCTTCGGCCGAGGGGGCAGCTCAACCACCGGAAAATGCTCCACCCGCAGTAGAGACCGAAGCAGAGCTCAAGGAACGACTCGAAGCGACTCGCGAGAAAATCACTAAAGAAAATCAACGAGTGATCGACAGCCGCAATGAACGCCTCGATGCAGCTAAGAAGAAAGTTGATGAACTGAACGCACGGTTTGCCGAGTGGTACTATGTGATCAGCGAAGCCGAATACAAAAAGCTTCACATTACATTGGCCGAATTGATTCAGCCCAAGTCGACTGGCTCCGCGACGCCAAATCCTGGATTCAATGCTCCTCCAGGCTTTAATCTCCAAGGGCAGTAATCAGCAAAGCATCGTTCAGCGAACGATCTAGACCCGCCGAAAAATCCAAACGCTGAGGGTAACTGGAATAGTAACCCTCAGCGTTTTTTTCTTTGGTCTTCGAATCGGCGTCCTTTGCCTTCAAATCTTGGTAACGTACCAATTGGAACGTCGACCACGTCAATACGCAAACCAAGGCGATTCTGCAACAGCGTGGCAACGCGATGCGGTTGATGCATGGAGTCTTCTACTTCGACAAGGACATTGTCAAGGCTATTTTGCTTGACGATCGTTGTTCGGAACTCGATCACTTCGGGAATCGATCGCAGCAACGCATCGATTGCATTGGGGAAAATATTCACACCACGTACCACGACCATGTCATCTGCTCGTCCCACCACGCCGCCATCTAGTCGTACAAAACGGCAATCGTCGTCGTGATCAAAATTGGGACGGACCAAATCCCCAGTGCGATATCTTAGGACTGGCGCACCCTGCCGATACAACGACGTGAGGACCAATTCGGCTAAGCCATGTTCGCTCGCGTACGCAGCATGTTCGGGGCTGGTCGGTGGCAGGAACTCCGCAATGAAATCCGTTTCGATCACATGCAGGCCTTGTCCATCCGTTGTACCGAAACCCCATGGGCCAACTTCGGTCGCTCCCGCATGATCGGTTAATTGAGCTCCCCAAGCGCGTTCGATCGCATTTCGGATCTCGGGGACGCTTCCCCCTGCTTCGCCGGCCACAATCAATCGGCGAACCGACGAATTCACCAAATCAAGACCATGCTGTTTGGCCGCCTCGGCCATATGCAATGCATAGGAGGGCGTGCAGCAAACCACCGTGCTCTGCGTGGAAATCAAGAAATCCAGCCTCGCCAACGTGGACAATCCGCCTCCAGGTACCACCATGGCATTGCGCGCCAAGCACGCGTCTTGGGCCGTCCAGAATCCAATAAATGGTCCAAACGAAAAAGCCATAAAGACGCGATCGGTCGATGTAACCTGGGCGGCGTCTAAAACGTATTGCCAAGTCTCGATCCAACTCTCCCAGTCGCTGTGCGTATCCAGCATAACCAGCGGCCTGCCCGAGGTCCCACTAGTTCGGTGCAGTCTCTGATAGCGGTCTAACGGCCATGTGTGATTGCGAGCCAATCCCATGGGATCATCGGGATCTACCAAGTCGGCTTTGCTTACGGTTGGAAACTCTCGCCACTGAGCCAATGAGCGAATCGTTGGGGCCGTTTCGCCAAACGCGTTACGATAAAATGTATTGTCAGGCAAAACAGTTGCCAGCAATGAATTGAGACACTGCAATTGGTGTTGTTCGATCTGGTCACGAGACCATCGCCTGCGTTGGGCTCGCAGCAACGCGAGGGAGGTCGTTGCGTTTTCGCTCGATTTCATGTTGCTGCAAAATCCGAATTGATCTAAACCTAAAATCACCGCCACCAGATCCCAACGTCGCTCTCGCAGTTTGCGAAAAAAACTTGCCGGTTCAAGCCCTTGGTCGATGCCGATCGGACTGATTCCTTATGAGAATATATCAGAAGTATGGGGAACGCTATGAACGCGACTGACGAATTATTGGGTCGGATACACGTAGTACAAGGCGATATTACTCAAATGCAGGTCGACGCGATCGTCAATGCAGCGAATCAAGGGCTGATTGGCGGTGGTGGCGTGGATGGCGCGATTCATCGTGCAGCAGGTCCTGAGTTATTGGTAGCGTGTCGTGCTGTAGCACTTTGTCGCACAGGTCAAGCTCGTATCACACGCTGCTTTCGCTTGCGGGCACGGTACGTCATTCATACTGCGGGGCCCGTTTATCGCGATGGGCAACAGGGTGAGCCCGAACTGCTCGAATCTTGTTACAATTCATCGCTACGATTGGCCCAGAAAAAAAATCGAGCATGTTGCATTTTCCTGTATCTCAACTGGAATTTACGGATTTCCCCAAGAGCAAGCTTGCTGGATCGTGATCGCTGCCACTCATTCTTGGTTGGGAGCGCATAGACTGCCTTGGAATGTTACTTTTTGCTGTTTTCTCAATGACGATTTGGAGTTATACCGCGCCAGGTTAGATCGACTCGGATTATTGTCAAAGTAACAACTGCTGTTTCCAGTTATTGGTGAGATGGAAAATCTAATGAATCATTCGGACGCGAACCTGCACGATAAATCAAAATCTATGGACGTCAAAAAGGCGAGCAACATCGAAGCCGCTCAAGATGAACATACGATGCTCGAAGGCCCGCAATCCAGATTTGAAGAACTGAAACGTGCGTTCCGAATTTTTGCGGATTTGATCCGCGGCTTTCGTCGCCTACACTTTGTCGGTCCATGCGTCACTGTTTTCGGGTCCGCTCGTTTTAACTCTAATCATCCTTACTATCAATTGTCGCGACAGATTGGTGCTGAACTGGCCAAAGTGGGGTTCACCGTGATGACAGGTGGAGGCCCTGGAATCATGGAAGCCGCCAATCGCGGTGCCAAAGATGTCAATGGTCGTAGCGTTGGCTGCAATATCATTTTGCCGATGGAGCAAACGCCTAATCCCTACTTGGATACGTTTGTCGAGTTCCGCTATTTCTTTGTTCGGAAGGTCATGTTGGCAAAATACTCCTATGCCTTCGTCGCTTTGCCGGGTGGGTTCGGTACCATGGACGAGCTTTTTGAAATCTGCACACTGGTGCAAACAGGCAAAGTCGAGAATTTTCCAATCGTCTTGGCAGGGTCCGAATACTGGAAACCGCTCTTAGACTACCTTCGCAATACGATGGTTCGACAAGGAACAATCGATATGGCCGATGTGGACCGATTTATCGTCAGCGACTCACCGACCGAAATCGCACACAAAGTAAGCAATGTGGCTATGACACAATTCGGTCTGAGACGAGTTCGTGCCAAACCGCGTTGGTGGTTGCTAGAATCGACTCTCGGCAAGATAAAAATGCCTACCGTCGTCACCGAAAGTACAATCGCAAGCTCACAAGAAGGAAGTAAGTCTTGACGTCATCCCGCTCTACACCGAACCGACTAGGCAAATCAACCAGTCCGTACCTCCTGCAACATCAGTACAACGCAGTCGATTGGTACCCTTGGGGACCGGAGGCACTAGAAAAAGCCAAGCGGGAAGACAAACCCATTTTCTTGTCGATTGGCTACGCAGCCTGTCATTGGTGCCACGTGATGGAACACGAAAGCTTTGAGGACGAACGCATCGGCGCGATTCTCAATGACAACTTTGTTCCCATCAAAGTCGACCGTGAGCAGCGGCCGGATCTCGATCAAATATATATGCAAGCCGTCCAGATGTTGACGGGCAGCGGCGGTTGGCCGATGAGCGTATTCCTCACGCCGGATACGAAACCGTTCTACGGCGGTACTTACTGGCCTCCGGAAGCACGATGGGGACGGCCGGGTTTCAATCAAGTCTTGATGGCTGTTGCAGATGCCTGGCGGAATCGACGCGAGGATATTGAAAAACAAGGTCAGGAGATGGTTGGTCACATCGCCGAATCCCTTGCCACCGCTCCCTCGCATTCCGCCGACCTTGATCAAACGGACCTGGATCGTGCCAGCGAATCTCTGTGCAATGCATTCGATCGTCGCTTTGGCGGTTTTGGAGACGCACCCAAATTCCCGCATGCCATGGACTTGACTCTGCTCATGCATTTGGAATCACGCGGAACAAACCCCAATCGCCGCTTGGCAATAACGCACACGTTGGATTCCATGGCTGCAGGGGGGATTTATGATCATCTTGGCGGCGGATTTGCTCGCTACAGCGTCGATCAGCAGTGGTTGGTTCCGCACTTTGAAAAGATGTTGTACGACAATGGACTATTAGCGGGAGCGTATTTAGATGCGTACCGCATGACGGGCAACGAAACCTATAAGATCGTCGTCTGCGAAACTCTAGACTACATTTTGCGCGACATGACACACGCTCAAGGTGGCTTTTATAGTAGCCAAGATGCCGACAGCGAGGGCGAAGAAGGCAAATTCTACGTTTGGGATCGCAGCGAAATATTTGATCTCCTGGGCGTAGAGCAAGGCGAGTTTTTCTGCGACGTTTATGGTGTGAGCTTGGGGGGTAACTTCGAAGGTAAAAGCATCCTTCACCTTCCAGCAGGACTGGAACCCTTTGCTAAGAAACGCAATCAGTCCGTGCAAGAACTGCGACGTGATCTTGATAAGTTCCGGGCACTGTTGCTTGCCGAACGGAACAAGCGAATCTGGCCGGGTCTGGACGATAAAGTCCTCGTGTCCTGGAACGCGCTCGCTATTGATTCGATGGCACGGGCAGGTTTATGCTTGAACGAACCGCGTTTTCTATCCGGCGCGCAGCGCTGTGCGGCATTCGTGCTGGACCAATTGCGCCGTCCCGATGGCAGATTGTGGCACGTTTGGAGGCGAGGTGTTGCGGAGACCGATGGATTTCTAGATGACTATGCCTATTTGATAAATGCACTAGTCAGCCTTTTTCAAGCTGACCAAAATGTGCGGTGGCTCGACGCTGCAACAGAACTATGCCAGACGATGCGCGATCACTTTGCTGATTCCAACGGAGGATTCTACTACACGGCCGATGATGCCGAAGTATTAATCACACGAGCCAAAGACCAATTGGACAATAGCGTCCCTAGCGGCAACGGCATGGCTGCAACGGCTCTAGCTAGGCTAGGTTACCTCATCCAAGACGACGAATTGCTGGATCAGTCGCGTTGCACGATTCAATCCAGCGCAGCAGTAATCAATCGCTCATCACTAGCAGCCGGCCAATCATTAATCGCATTAGATTGGTTGCTGGGGCCCGCCTACCAGTGTTTGATCCATGGAGGGGAGGCATACGAGAATGAGTCGATGCGTTTCCAAAGCAGCCGTTTTTATGTACCGCGAATGACATGGATGGAACGTTCAAAGGAACAAGCATCTGCTAGCCATCCTTTGATTGAATCGTGTTTTGCAAACCACGACTTGGTAGACACGGTACAGACGACACTATACATTTGCTCGGGTCAGGCTTGCCAACCACCAATTTTGGGTACACCCGCGATCGTTGCGGCGATCCAAAGACTAGCAACCGACCGCTGAACGGCTCGCGCTCATGAACACCAATCCACCCGTACTCAAACCCAATCGTCCCCCAGCGCAGTCGGCGTTTAAGACCATCACGGCGTCGCGTCCGGCCGTTCTCGCAATTTTATTTTGCGTTACCGGGGCTTTGGGTTTACCGCTGCTGTGGAAAAGCCCGTCCTTTTCCAAAGAGGAAAAAACGCTCTGGACGGTCATCGTCAGCATTTATACGTTTGCACTGTTGTGCGGGACGGGAACGATTGTTTTGTGGGCTTATCAATCGGTCATGCGTTCGATTCGATGATGCCGGTTATGTACTCGCGCTCGGCGCACCCACATTTTCATGCGTAACCATCGAGATCAGCCAGCAGATACGACGAGCAAAGAGAAATTTGCGACGCGCGAAACGCTCTCTAAGCCGCTTTCCGGAATCGTTGCGACTCATCCGCTGGTACTTCAAATCGTGATTCCTCACGGTTCAAACGTTGCTCCGCTTGCGAAATGCGATTCGCGATAGGCGTCACCAGCGAGCGATCGCGAATCCCAAAAACCCATCCGAGGCGATCAGCCACAGCCGTCGGGTTCATCAAACCGGTAGCTAACCGGCCGAGTCGCGTCATGAGTGATTCGATAACGATATGGCTGCCCTCAATCAGCGAATACGCTAAAGCCAGTTGGCCGGTCAACTGACCGAGAGCGTAAGCACCTGTTTGACTTGCAAAGTTTGTTTTCGATGTCGAAATGACACTGTCTTGGTCCAAAACTGCGTCGTAACCAAGCATTTGAATCGCCAATCCCAATTCGACTTCCGCTGCATCCCGCGAACCAATGTCGAGAAAGCCATTTAGCGCCAACAAAGTTCGGCGTCGAAAAAATCCACCATTAATCATCGGCACACAGTCATGCTGTCGATGGTCCTCGGCAATAATCGCCCGACGCGGTAAATAGTTTGCATCAATTCCAAAGTACGCAGCATTCTCGCAAACGGTTACGGGCGAGACGGCTGCAATGGACGGTTCTTGAAAAGAGACTACTGCCGATTCCATCCAACCGTTTTCCACCGTGGTGCCTGGAAGAATGACTTGGATGACAGGCGAACAGCATGCGGCGACTGCCTGATTGATCAAGCCAATCTGGTTGGTCCGGGCATCGCAATCGACCAGCACCAACTCGTCGCTTCCCAATCCGTAAGGATCGCTGTAACGACCATCGTGGGAAAGCAGTATTTCGACGTTGTCTGGCCGGTTTTCCAATAACGACAACAGCGTGGATTCAATAGTTGAATCGTTCTGTTGATAAGGAACGATGATCGACAGTCGAGGCACGGAATCCCTCCCTTGGCTCACTGTGGTTTTTGCCGGCTGCTTAACCTTGCGATTAAACGATCGGTCGAAGCTGTTTAATTCGTCGGGTGGGTCAGGCGGAATCCGTTTTTGAACCCTTAATCGATCAGGTTCATTTGTTGCGGAACATTGTGCTAGCGTTCAGAACCAGGACCAGTCTGACGAGCTCAATTCATAGCCTTACAGCATTCATTGTTCGGCCAAAGTCTGCAAACCGGGTGAGGCGAAAGCTGTTGTTGCGGCACATTCCGTTTAGGTAAAATATGCAGCAGGCGTTGAGCTTGACGAACAAGTCAACGTTTTTTCAAGTAAGCCAAGCGAAAAACACTGAATAACGGTGTTCGTTATTCAGCCAGCCTCTTGAACTGATCCAAGCGGCCTTGAGCTTGGACAACGATCGCCTTCATCTCCTCGTTGCCATTGTACAAATTGACGATGCTTTCCCAGATCGTCTTGGCGCTCAAAACATCACCGGATGAAAAGACGCTTTCGGCCTCGCCTAATTTTGCTTTGAGAAACTCGCGAAGCTCCTCCATGCTGGGCGGACGCTCCTCGATACGCTGAATTTGTCGCCGGGCAAGATTGACCATGGGACGCTCTTTTTCGACTTCCTTGAGCAGATTCATGATCGCTTTATACTTTGCAAGCGCCGAGACGCGATCTCCAAAGGATTCGTACCTGCGGGCTTCGAGAAATCTTCGTTCGCCTTCGGTGTCCGGGTCTCGACCAAAACGCGCGTCGCGTTCAAGTTTACGTTCTGCATTCATCATGGCGATTTCTTCTAATTTTTCCTTGGCCCATTCCGCATGTTTGCCATCAGGAAATCGCTCCAGCATCGGCAGTAGATACTTGTCGCGAGCGTCGTTCATGTCCGTTAGTTCGTCGGTTGCAATCAATGTCTCAGCCCGGCGTTTTAACGTGGCTTCGTTAAACGGCAAAAACCACCAACCAATGCTTAGTCCTAACACGACTAAGCACAGCGCAATAAACCATGGTTTTTCCGTAAAAGGCGTCGCATCTTCATTTTCGGGTCGCTCGCGACGTTTCTTCTTTTTTCGGCCAAGCACTTTTTCAGCTTCGGAACGGTCCACTTTCAATTGCAAAGCGCTGAAACCACTGACCGCGTGTTGGGCAACACCAAAACCTTGCTCGGCTCGTTTCTGCGCTTCACGAAGCGCCATACCTACGGACTCCGCGCTGTAGGGTCGTATTTCAGGTCTCTTTTGAAGCAACTGTTCGACGATCGAACTCATCCAAACCGGGCAGTCGAAAACCGTCGCGGTAACGGGAGCAGGTACTTGTTCCTTGACTGCATTTTTCATTTCCGCAACCGTGCTCGCAACCAACGGCGGCGTTCCCGTCATCATGCGATAAAGTATCGCACCAAGGGAGTATAAGTCGCTGGATTCAGTGGGCAGACCATCCAATGCCTCCGGCGATTGATATGCGATTTGATCGATCGACGGCATTGCACCAAGCATGTTGGTGGCGGACGTGTCTCGGCGAAAGTCAAGGATTTTGATCGACTCGCCATCGCGACTAACGACCAATTTGTCTGGCCGCAATCGGCCATGGATCCACTTGGTCGAATGAGCTGCATGCAGCGCGTCGCAAAGTTGTAATCCAAAAGCCAAAACGGTTTCCCAAGGCAATCGATCGCGCCGCTGCAACAAGGTTTCTAGGGATTCACCATCGATCAATTCGTAAACGAGGTAAGCATCTCGTTGATCAAAACCGCCTCCAAAACAACGGACAATTCCAGGGTGACGAAGCGTTTTTAACGCCTCCATCTGCTTGGCGAAATCCGTTTTCGCTTCCGGAGTCATTCCCATCGGAACCGAAAAAATTCGTACGGCCAACTGCAATCGCTGCTGCATATGAACAGCGCGAAAAACACATGAGGACTTACCGCCCAGCGGTGCTTCGAGTGCCAGTGGTCCAATGCGCGAACGAGCCATCCGCTATACTACCTCGCCACTCGAATGTCCCGCAAATCGAATCGCATTGATGATGCAATCGCGAGCCGAATCCACATCGAGGCTGGTTACGACTTCGCAGTTGCGGCGAGGGAGGGAAAATCCGCGTTGGTCGACAATGGTCTCACCCCGCGTCAACAACCCCTGCTCTTCGATCTCGACAAACTGCTCTTGGCTTTCAAACAACATCGGTTCGGTGACCAAAAGCAACGCCGTCAAGCTTTTAAAACTGACCATTTCCTGCGCGCGATTTTGACGCAGCATTCGGAAATAATACGGCAGCATCGGATGCAGCAAAGCCCCTACCCGCGTGTACTTCGGTGGCAGTTGGTCGATCAAGTCCAAACCAAAATTCATTTGGGTACTGACTTCTAAAGGAACGAGTGTCTTCGTCGTCGGGGATCGGAATACGGCTGCTGCGCTTGCCGGATCAAAATGCATGTTGAATTCCGCAACCGCCGTGACATCGCCGATTCCATTGAGGGCACCGCCAGCAATAACTATACGGTCGACCACGTTATGCAATGCCGGATCGCGCTGGAACGCGCGGGCCACACCTGTCAACGGACCCAAACAAAGGATTGTAACTTCGCCAGGATTCGCACGCAGACAATCCGCAATCAATTTTTCGCTAGCCACAACATGCTGCCTCGCCACAGGCGGCAATTCGCAGTTCCCCAATCCGTCTTCGCCGTGCAATGAACGGCCATCGCCAATCGGCGCGTCGTCAGGGTCCGTGGCTGCACCAATTCGAGGGTGCCGCGGCGGATCCAGTCGTTCGATGATCGACTGGATGTTCTGCGTACTCCGCTCGGCTTCGATCGTTCCCGAGCAAGCCGTAACGGCGAGTACTTCCAAACGAGGATCGAACAACGCCAACGCAAGTGCAAAGGCGTCGTCTATCCCGGGATCGCAATCAATGACTACTTTTCGAGGCATGGCTCAATCGTTTCATTCGATTCGCAGTTACAAAAATAACAACCGGTTCGCAGTTGTCGACCGTTTCCTACAAAAACAAATATACTCGATTTCTCCAAGCAATTGACGTGGGGATTCCTTATTAATCCGTTTGGCTTGATACGATATGAGACCAGAACACAATAGGATCAAGGTCACGTTGGTTTTATTTCGATAACTTGCTTGGTTCGAAAGACCTACAGCGAGCCGATAACGATCGTGGCTGGAAATACTAAACCGAGTACTTATTCCGATCGAATCGACTTCCACCAACCAACGGTTTACATCAACGTTTGCAACTGGTTTTGAAAAAGAAAGGTCGCCTATCCGTCATGTCCGTTAGGCGATAAACCAATCACCGGGAACAGGATAACTCTTGCAGCAAATGACTTTAAAACCAATTATCGACCAAATACGAGCGGGGACCAATCTCCAGCGAGCTCAAATGCAGACCGTCATCGAGTCCATGTTGGCTGGCCAAGTTGACGATGAGACCACTCGGGATTTGCTGCTGGCATTGCGTGAAAAAGGCGAGTCGGTAGAGGAACTGGCTGGCGCTGCCTTGGCCATGCGTAGCCATATGACACCTATTCATTCCAGGCGCTCGGGGCTACTCGATACATGCGGAACCGGGGGGGATGGGGCAAAAACTTTTAATATCTCCACCGCCGCCGCTATAGTCGCCGCCGCCGCAGGTGTGCCTGTCGCAAAACACGGCAATCGAAAAATTACAAGTGCAACTGGATCGGCCGACGTATTGAGCCAGCTAGGAATTCGTGTCGAAGCGTCTCGCGACCTCGTTGAGAAGTGCTTGGATGAGCTGGGCATTTGTTTTTGCTTTGCACCGCTGTTACATCCCGCCATGAAACATGTTGCTAACGTACGCCGCTCGCTTGGGGTTCCAACACTTTTCAATTATCTAGGCCCTTTGTGCAATCCCGCCAATGCGGACTTTCAAGTTCTCGGAGTTGGTAATGCCGAGTTGCAACAAAAGATCGCTCACGTCCTTTCCCAGTTGCCAGTCCGTCATGCGATTGTCGTTCGAGGCCTGGATGGTATGGACGAAGTCTCTTTGGCTGCCGAAACCGTCGTTCTCGAAGTAGCGAATGCGTCCGTTAAGGAACTGCGATGGAGCCCGGAATCTTTCGGTTTGAAGCCGATTGAACCCAAGGAATTATTAGTCGAAAGCCCAGAGGAGAGCGCCGCAGTGATCCGAAATGTCTTGTCGGGAGCCAAGGGAGCTTGTCGGGATATGGTCCTCGCCAACGCCGCCGCCGGATTGTGGGTTGCAGGGGTGGAAAAGGACCTTAAATCCGCCGTTGCCCGCTGTGCTGCCGCAATTGATTCAGGCCAGGCAAGAGAGCTCGTCAAGCAATTGAGTGCCATGTCGAACTTGGCAAGCGACTGAAGGAGCAATTTGCAAAGACAATCGTGATGTGTTGTAGAATGCATGTGATCGATCGGGGCTATAGCTTCGAACCTACGTGTGAACGCGAATTGCACTTGTCGCAATCGTAGCGACCTACACAATTACTCAGTGACCTGTTCCATCCGCTACAAAATTCGATCGCCAATCGTGCAAAATTCAACTCGTTTTCTAAACTCGGACTTCGTGAATGACTCAAAAGCCAAGCGTTGATCAAACGGTTCGACAATTACCGGTCAAATGGGCGCTTGCACTCGTCGGCCTCTTGATCGTTTATGCCATCGCGCAACCCATTGCCAATCGCTCTCTCGGTTGGAACTTGCCGTCGCTGGCATCTATCTCGGGCGAAGGAAACAGCGGCAGCGTCGCAAAAAATTCTGAGTCCAAAACGCGAGATATTCCTGCCCCGTCGCCATCCAATTCCGATTCGCAGAAGAGGTCACAGGCAGACGAGAAATTAACCGATAGCACACGGTCGGCTCCAACGATTAACCCAGCCACCAAATCCTCACCGAAGTCGAATTCGTCCAGTCTTCAAAGCGAGTTATCCAGCATCTTGAAGGAGACGGGTCGCGACCGTTTTGTCTCTCCTGCGGGCTTAGTATATGGTCCCGGCAGCGAAGAGGGCCATCGCCTCAAACACATCCAGAGGCATTTGGAAGACCAGCCCAATCGCAGTGGAAAGCATGGGGTCTTTGATGGCGAAATGCCAGACGTCATTCGTTGGATCGACGACGCTTATCAACGCGCCAATAATAAGGCAAAGCAAACGTCAATGCGAGAAGAAGATGGCCGTACCGTGATCGAAGCCAGCTTTGACAAACCGATCGGATACATCGGTGGACGGGACGGCCGACGCGACAATAATCCGCCTGCCAAACGATTGCGACTAGTCGTCGATGGCAAAAACGTCATTACCGCTTTTCCTTTTTAATTCTTCGATTCTGATCCCCTGAGATTCTAATGACGTCATTTCTCGTGCATTTAGGAAATTGTCCGGTTTGCCAAGATGGTCTGCGCCGCGTGCGCACATGCGGACTTCACGAGAACGCGTTGCATGGCTTGATCATCTGCGACGAGTGCGAAGCCATTTGGATCGACCCAAGCGAGAGTGCCCACCACGTGTTCGGCTCGTCCGAGTCACCGGTGTGCCCACTTTGCCGTCAACCCATCTGGTCCGACAACAGTCGCTGGTCAACAGTCGAAGACGTATGCTTGCTGGGTTGGTACACCTTGTCGTTTATCGAACGCTCGGAATCAGACAGTCAGTAACACTTCTATCTATTGAGCAAGTTGTTCTACTCGCACTCGTTCAGGCTCTTGCGATTCTTTTCGAGTTCCAGCACGGCATTTTTTAGCGAACCAATTCGTTAACTTTTCGTTAATAATTTTTCCATTGCAAACGCAAATCGGTCAATGAAACGCAAGTTTAATCCTAGAAACGGGGGATACACGCACTTCTTTTTTTGTTGGGGACTCATTGAACTTACGCTGTCGATTTGGTCAGTTACAGAGAAGCTTCATTGTTTCATCATTCCTAAGTGAGAGTTCTGTTGTGATCCGAATTACCTGGTTTGCGTTGGTTGTCGCGTTTCTTTCAAGTTCGCTGATCGCAGCCGAGCCTTTTCGAGTGCTGGCTTGGAACGTGGAAAGCAATCGACCTGAGCAACCCCCAGTGAGCGATGCAGCAACAATCGGAAAACAACTGACCGAATTGCTTAAGCAGCCCGAAACGCACGCCGGGATCATTGCATTGTCCGAAGTGGAACCGAAGACATTCATGGTATTTCGACAAGCTGCATCGCAGGGGCTTGGCGCGGACGTGGACATGGTGACTTCGGCTAGTGGTGGCTACCAAGACTACGACAGTTTGATGGTAATTGTCGACACCAAACGATTTGAATTGCTCGACGCCATTGAGCTGCATCGGCACGCTGGAATAGCCGGGAATTTTAACGTGCCGGACGAAACGGCGAGTGATTTCGGCACATTGCGAGCGCGTTCGCCACTGGCGACACGGCTGCGGGACAAGTCTACGAATCAAACATTCTGGTTTGTTGCAAATCATTTGGCTCGAGGCGAAGAAGATTTGCGTACACAGCAAGCCAAGATGCTTTGCTCTTGGGCGACGGATATTAAGGAGCCCGTAATCTGCGCGGGCGATTTCAATTTTGATTTTGATTTTCGTACCCAGCAAGGCAACGCCGGTTTTCAAGCGATGATGCAAGGCGATGTCTGGCAATGGCTCAAGCCCGATCCCTTGGTCGATTCGAATTGGTCCGATGATCGATCGATTACCGATCGTCGAGTCGACCGTTATCCCGATTCGATCTTGGACTTTGTGTTTGTTGCCAACGCCGCAAAGAACTGGCACGGCGATTCGGACGTCCTCGTCCGCCCCGGCGACTTTCCCGACACCAACAAAACCAGCGACCACCGCCCGTTGATCGCCACCTTCCAGCCATAAGTTTGCAACACGCTTGATTTGCCCAGTCGCTGAGCAAAGCCTCGCGATAGCCTGGAAAGTGAGTCGCATGTAGTAGCATTTTTAATTGGCATTCTCGACAATTCTTGATGGTTCATTCTTTAGCCATAGATATCATGTCATGAGTGACCCACGATCTAACGAACTTTGGGCAGTGGCAGATGATGATTCATCAGAATTTTTTGAGCGAGCACTTACGGCTGACGCGTCGGTTCTTTCTGCAAGCTGGATTTACAGGCGGAGTCATTGGGTCTTGTAGCGGCCTTCGCATCTTGGCAGCGAATGAAGAACCGGCAAAATCGGACTCGCAATATTTGCCAGGTACAGAATCCGTTCGGCCCGATTCGTACTTCACGCGCCCCACGGAATTTCGTGACGTCTCGCGTGGTACTCCACTACCGCATTCCTTGTCGGACGAAAAGAAAATCGAGGTCGGATTGACACGCGATACTTGGCGGTTGGAGGTTATCTCGGACCAAGAAAATCCGGCGACGCTTGGCAAACAATTTTCCAAAGCCACTGGCACCGAGATTGATTTTGGCATGCTTCTCAAGTTGGCTGAAAAACGTGCGGTGCGTTTCGCGAAAGTAATGACCTGTTTAAATCTTGGATGTCCCCTGGGAATGGGTCTGTGGGAAGGAGTACCGCTACGAGAAATCGTCTGGCTAACGCAACCACGCGAAAACCTGCGGCGCGTTTTCTATTATGGTTATCACAACGATGATCCCAAGCAAATGTTTCGAAGCTCCTTGCCAATCGGGCGAGTTTTGGAAGATTATTTCGACCTGCCACCCGTTATCGTCTGTTACAAATTAAATGGAGAATGGTTGGACTCGGAACGAGGCGGCCCTGTGCGTATTGTGGTGCCTGAGGCGTACGGCTTTAAGTCGATCAAATGGCTGACTCATATCGTGCTGACGAATTTAGCAACCGCGAATGACACGTATGCAGATCAAAACAATGACGTTGACGGCCCAATCAAAACATTCGCATCCACGCTGACAATGCCAGCCGTAGTTACGTCCGGCAAAACGATACACATTTCAGGCTATGCCCAAGTCGGCATATCCGGGTTGTCCAAGGTCCAAGTCTGGATCCAATCGCAGTCTGCACCACATCCACAGAGCGATCCAAATTTCGAAACAGCACCTTGGGTCGATGCAGAAATCCTGCCAGCTCCCGAAAAATGGGATTGTCTCCGCGGAGGGAAAATCCCAATCGGCACGCATGGCTTTGATGAAGCCGGCGTGCCTCAATCCTGGCCGATGCGTTTCACATTGGCTCACTGGGTAGCAGTGCTCCCCGGGCTGAAGAAAGGCGATTACACGTTTCGCTGTCGAACCATCGACGAGCATGGCCAAGCCCAACCTATGCCCCGCCCCTTCCGCAAATCGGGCCACGCCGCCATCGAATCCGTCGATTTCAAGATAGAAGAATAAAGGTCGATTCCTGAATGGAAAAACTCCAGTGCTGGGACCGTAAAGAGATTATTTTTTCAATCGGAGAACCGCTTAAACTAGTTTTCTACGATCATCATTCCAGCGTAGCCGACGACACGGGTGGGGTCGTGGCTCGTGTCGGCGCTGGTGCCGTAGCCCGTTTCGATCGACACGAATTTCTTGCCAAGCTCGCGCAACGTTTGAAGCACCAAGCATGCCGGCAGTAACCCGCACATGCTGATGTCGTTGCTTAGGCAAACATCCAAGAGCTTGCGAGGGTCGTTGGTCTTGAATGCGTTCAATGCCAGACGGTCACGGCGGCGATTTTCTTGATCTTCGGCGTAATGATTCATATCGCTTGAGATCACGAGCAACGGCATTTGACTGCACTCTTGCAAGACTTCAGCGAGTTGTTTTGCTGCTTTTTCGATTTCGATCCACGAGCCGCCATGCATAGCGATCGCTGCAATCTTGGTTGTGGGTGCCAAACGCTCCAAGATGGGCAATTGGACTTCGATGCCGTGCTCGGTTTGGTGCGCGGCGGCGTCCAGTTGCATTCCGGTCACGCGATCTGCAATCGCCTTGGCCAAGTCCTGGTCAGCCTCAAACGAGACCTTGTTCGACAACTGCCAACGACGATGCGGTGCGACGGCCCAGTCCACGCCGCGCGCAGTGTGCTTGGGACCTATGATCAAAGCCGTCGAAGGCATTTTGGCATGTTGCCATGCATGCGTTGCAATCCGGCCGCTGTACCTCAGGCCTGCATGAGGCGTCATGAGGGCAAGTACTTTTTTCGCGCTGATTCCCGCATCGATGTAACTATCCACTAACAGTTGCCGTGCGTGATCATCGGCCGGATAGAACGAACCGGCCATGGCGGGCGATCGCACTCCCGCTCCGGTTGTCGGGGCAGGAACACTCGTGGCAATCAAGCCTGGCTTGGTCGAGATGTAATCCATCGAATAGATGACAATCGGTCGTCCATGTGCCGTCAACGCTTCACCGGCTTCTTGAGAGATTTGTTCTGCTGTGTGCTCCGGATTGTGAGCCACGGCAACACGTGAACCGCTCATCATGGCAACGATTGCGCGGCGTGATGGGTCGATACCTTCCAACTCGCAATTTTCCATATTCCAAGATTTGTCCGAGGTCTGCGATACCTGTCCATGCAATGCCGGATCATGCATTACAGTCAATTCAACTTGGAGTTGGATTTCGCGACGTGGATGGGATTGAACCAAGATATTAGTTGCCGCTTGGCACAATTCGAAAAGGGTTGACTGGAGTGGCATTCCTGGTCGATGGCTGATTCGAATCAAGTGCGCCAAGGCCACTTTGCGTTCGGCATCATAGAGCGTTAGTACCAAGCCATTGGCGGTACCGTCCGAAACTCCCGGTGCGTAGTAGCTGGGAGTTGCTCCTTGAGCTAAAGCCAAAATGTTGCGAGCGACCAGCGATTGCAAAGCGCGAAGCTCTTCGATCCTTATCAAGGAATTGGGCTGAAGCTTTTCGTTTACCAAGTCTTCTTTGGCAATGTGACCTTCGACCATGCGGCCGTCAAAACGTTCGAGCACAACGTTCGGATCTCGCCAAGCGATCGTCGGTAATCCAGCTTTGCGACAAACGCCTTCAAGGAATTCGTCTTTGGTCCAACCTTGCTCGATCGGCACGGAGGGTAGCAATAAGCCAGCTTGCTGGCCTCGCGAAATTCGTAGTCCATGCTTGCCCAATTCGATCTGTGATTTGATTTCTTCGGCTTCACCAGTGATTCGCTCCGGCTGGCCAAGCACGGTCACATCGAGCCGCAGGTATGGCAGTTCGGTGGGCGAAATAGTCGGCATTCGCGTGTCTTCGCGGCAAGTTCGAAATGCAGAATTGGAAAGCGCGTCTGCCAAAGGAACCGGTTGACCGATGAGCCCCGTACAACCTCGCAATTGGTCGCCTCGTCGCAAAGTAATGAATAAGCCCATCACGCGTTCTTTGGCCAAGTCACCTAATTCGGCCAGCATTTCCATGTTGTGCCGACGATTGCAAGCGCTGGCGACCACCATGCGGCTTGCTGCTCGCAAGATGTTGGAAAATGTTTCCTCGGAAATCTGTTCTGGCTCAAGCACAGTGATTTCGGGAGTGGCGTCGGTCGACATAGGGGAGCTCCTTGCGGATGGTGACGAAGAAGAAGGCGGCGATGGCGGTGACGAGAGTTTTTCGGGAATGGAAATCGGTACCACTTGCCGATTATCGGCTAGCGCGGCAAAGTCCTTCAAGCGGACTGGTTGTCTTCGCGAACCCCACGAACCCGGGGCCGAATTAAAACATCCAGCAATCTGTAATCCGCAATGGCCACAATGATTGCCTGACAGCGCATATTTCCCTAGTTGATACCAGTCTCGCTCGATCAAGAGCGTATTGCATTGCGGGCAGAATGTGTTTTGGCGGAATCCATCATGAACATTACCAATGTAGGGATAATGCAGGCCCGTGGACTTGGCGATCTCGTAGGCTTGTTCCAAAGTTTCTTTAGGGGTTCCAGGTCGGTCCATCATGCGAAAGTCAGGATGAAACGCCGAGAAATGGATTGGGACGTTGGGCCCTAATGCATCGAGGATCCAATCGCACATGCGCTTGAACTCGCCAGGGTCATCGTTGGCTTGGGGAATGACCAGGTTGGTTATCTCAAACCAGACATCGGTTTCCTGCTTCAAGTAAACCAGGGTGTCTAGGACGGGTTGGAGATGCGAGTACGTTATGCGGTAGTAGAACTCCTCGGTGAACGCTTTAAGGTCGACATTGGCAGCGTCCATGTATTGATAAAAAGTTCTCCGTGCTTCCGGAGAAATGTAACCAGCCGTCACGGCGACCGTTTTGACGTTTCGCTCTCGGCAAGCCCGAGCAGTGTCGATCGCATACTCGGCCCAGATCACCGGATCGTTGTATGTAAAGGCTACGCTATGGCATCCCAGTTTTTGTGCCGCGACCGCGATGAGTTCGGGTGAAGCCGAGTCACTCAAGCGTTCGATTTCGCGAGACTTGGAAATGTCCCAATTCTGACAGAACTTACACCCCAAGTTGCAACCGGCTGTACCAAAGGAAAGGACGCTTGTTCCCGGATAAAAATGGTTGAGCGGTTTCTTTTCAATCGGGTCGATGCAAAATCCTGTACTGCGACCGTAGGTTGAAAGTACCATTTGGCCATCGCGATTCTCGCGTACGAAACAGAAACCTCGATCGCCGGGCTTGAGATGGCACTCTCTGGGGCAAAGATCACAAACGATGCGATCGCCCGATTCTTCGGGATGCCACCAGCCACCGACGACAGTTCCATCGTCGAGAACTTTCCATTTTTGATCGGACACACTGGCCATAAAAACGCCTTCGGAGATGCGCAGGAGCGTTCATTCACCGGCGGCAAGTTGACTGGGTTTGCGGGCTGCAATCCACTTCAAACGGGCCGAATTCAATTCGGCGGATGTTTTCAATATACCGTTTCGCAAGGGAAAATATCAAACTTCCAGCTAAAAAGTGCTTTCTCATCCTTCATGCGGGCATTCCCAAGGATAGACACGCCCCAACCGACCCTAAATGGAAAATCGCCGCCGCAGTAGCAAACGCCAAGACTTTTGTTGCGTCCATTTCCGGTATCGCGTAGGATAAGTGCAACTATTCCAGCGAATTGGAATTCCAAGTCAATATAGGAGTTTCGTAGTCATGGCGTTCTTTTCCACTAAAACTTTTCGCAACTGGTTGGCCACTTGTGCGTTAGTTAGTTCCCTAACGGGCTACTCCATGGCGGCCAATACTGAAGCAACTCACAAACAAATTCGCGCCATCGTTCCTGAGATGAATGGTCGCGAAGCACATCTCAATACATTTTGTGTTGGACCCGACAACAATCTTTACATGTGCTGCACGCCAAATGCTCAACCATCTTCGGCAGAAGTCTTAGGAGCTGTTTTGGTCTACACGGGCGAAGGCAAATTGGTCAGAGAGATCGACCTGGAATTTGCGCCACAAGCGATCAACTTTGGCTCCGACGGTATTTTATTCGTCGCAGGGTCAGGCAAAGTCGCCAAGATTTCTGCAAAGGGTGAAATCCTCATTGCCAAAGATGCTCCCAACATCGGCAACAAAGAAGAGATGATGGCCCAACTAAAAGAAGCCGCCGAAAAACAGTCGAAGCAAGTGCTCGAGTCCTACACAAGGCAGATTGAGCAAATCGACAAGCAAATCGCTAAGCTTGAAAAAGAAGCCGCAGCAGCCAAAGAAAAAGAAGCGAGCGAAGAGGTCGAGAAAGCAACCAAGCGACGCGATCGCCGCTTAAAATTGCTCAACCAGCAAAAGGAACAATTCCAGAGTATCGCCGACAACTTTAAGCAGTCCTTCCAAGTACAATCCGACGACTCGGCCATGGCGCGACTCATGCGTTCGACGGGCATCGCCGTCTCCAAAGAAGACGTCTACGTCAGTTTGCCCATGGCGGCCGGATACGGTTACGGAATTTGGCGCATGAACCATGACTTGGAAGAACCCAAGCTTGTCGTTGAAGACGTTGGCGGTTGCTGCGGTCAATTGGATATTCAATCCGATGGCGAACATTTGCTGATCGCCGAGAATACGGCTTTCCAAGTCGGCTTTTACGACCGCGATGGAAAACGTCTAAACGGTTGGGGAAAACGAGGCCGTAACGAACCAGATGGATTCGGCAGTTGTTGCAATCCAATGAACGTCCGTTGCTGCTCAAATGGCGAAATCCTCACTGCAGAGTCCAGCATTGGCGACATCAAACGATTCAGCGCGGATGGCGAATTCCTCGGACTCGTCGGTCGCGCCAGCGTTGGTGGCGGTTGCAAACACGTCGCACTCGGTTGGGACAGTTCCCGCAACTGGCATTACATGATGAATCAAGATCGCTCGCACGTTGCGGTGCTCGTTCCAAACGATCAAGCTCCAGATGAAACCGAAGAGGAACGAATCTCCCGCGAAGCAATGGAAGGTTTGGGAAAGAAGCTCATCGGCACATGGGAACTGGTCACGGAAAAAAGTAACGGCAAGGCCGCAAGTGGCGACGACGAGCCGATTGAAATGGACAATTACTTGACGCAAATGTACGGCCACATGGAGTTTGCAGGCGACGGTACGTTCCAGTCTTCGCCTTTAAAAGTCGCAAAGAAACAAGCTGCTCGTTCCACCACGACTGTGACAGTTACCGTAGACGAACCTGCAAAGGAATCCGATTCCTCGGACGGCGCGAAAGGCGCAGCGAAAGCAGTTCCTGCTCTAAAACTCATCCCGGCCACAAAATCCGATTCGAACGAAGAGGAGCAAGCGACCGAAGCCGAGATGGATAATGCCATTGCGCAAGCGGCCAGCAATCGAAAGGCCAAGTGGAAAGCTCTCCAACAGCGAGAAAACGAAGTCGACTTTGTTACAGTCGAAGACGACGTTCAAGGCTATGGCGCAACGGTGAAATTCGTCAGTGATGACGAAGTTACACTCACTTGGTTCTATGGTGCACCAAACGTGAAAATGTCCGAAGAGCTTCGCTACAAACTGATCAGCAAAGATGCCTGCGGGCAAAAATGCGAATCAGAAAAGTGTGAAGAGAAAGACAAAGATAAAGCTGACGAGTCCAAATAAAATCGATTCGCAGCTATTGTATACAGCGAGTCCAACCGGTTAATCTGGCTGGGCTCGCTAGATTCGAGACGGGTTCATTGGCGAATCCAGTCCGAACAAATTCCTCGCCTCAGTCGATACCTATCGACGTTTTCTGCTCGATCTTGTGAGACCAAAATGATCCGGACAATGATCCTGTTTAGCCTTGTCTCTTTGTCACTGACGTATTCACTCACGTTAGCGGTCGATCCCTACGGTCCCAAGAACGCCGAACTGACTGTGATCGTCATGGACCCCATGTCGACGCCGTTAGCCTGCGATTGTGTCCAAGGTTACGCACAACGCAAATACGAAAGACTGGCTGACTATCTGCACGAGCGACTCGGTAAGACTGTTCGCGTTGTTTGGTCAGAGTCGTTGACGACGGCAATTGAGGGTGTTGCCAATGGCCAATCGCAAATTGTTATCGGCAAAGATTCTGTTGTGCGCTACGACGCAAAGAAGAGTAAACGCGACCTCTTACCCGTCGCTCAGTTGACCGACATGAAGGGCAGCGTCATGCAGCGCGGCGTTTTCGTCGTATTAGCAGATGATCCAGCAGCCACGCTTCTCGATATTGATGGTTACAAAGTCCTTTGGGGGCCCGAGGATTGCGATGAGAAATCTTTGGCTCCTAAAGCCATGCTGCGGGAGTTAGAAGTTGAAACCAAAGATGGTGATGTGTGTGCTTCCTGTTCCATCGCCGCCAAGCAGTTGATTGCGGATGGCCTTGGCAAGAAAACGGTCGCCGTTATCAGCAGCTACGCAGCACCCCTGCTTGAAGGTTGCGGGACGATCAAGAAAGGCGACCTGCGCATCATTGGCGAATCCGCCGAAGTGCCCTTTGTTTCAGCTTTTGTCGATTCGAAAGTTTCGGGTGAAGTTCGCAAGAGTATCACCGATGCACTTTTGGACATGAAATCCGAAGAGATGCTGAAAGCATTGGAAACGAAAGACGGTTTCGTTTCCTACGGCTCACAAAAAAAAAGCAAGTAACAAGTAGCGATCGCGACGCACTGACGTCGACGGTTTCCGGCAATCGCAAGCATGTCAGCCTCACGGCGTCGTTATCAGAAAACGAAGCCAGTTGGCCGCAATGGCGAGGGATAAACCGCGACGGTATTGTCGGTTGGCTTCCCAAAACACTGATCGCTCCAAAACGTCTGTGGGAGTTTCCGTTGCCTAACCAAGGCATAGGCGGAATTGCGGCGATCAATGACTTTGTGGTCGTTTCTTCGCGTGATCGGGCAGATCAACAGGACGTTTTCACCTGTCTCGATGCTGGAACCGGGCTCGCTTTTTGGCAATTCAGCTATCCCGCCAGTGGCGAGCTCGATTATGGAAACTCACCGCGAGCGACACCGCTAATCGCCGACCCCTACGTTATCGTACTAGGAGCATTCGGGAATCTGCATTGCTTGGACTTGGAAACAGGCGATGTCGTTTGGAAGAAAAATATGATCCAAGATTTGGATGGCAAGTTGCCGCAATGGGGTTACTCAGCTTCTCCATTAGTGATCGACAACCATCTTATCGTTCAGCCCGGTGGCGTCGATTCGTCGATCGTTGCGCTTTCACTACAATCCGGAGAGGTCGTCTGGAAAACCCCGGGCCGCGAAGCCGCATATGCTTCGTTGGTGAAGTCAGAAATCGATGGTCGAACGCAAGTGATTGGTTTCGATGCAAAGACCGTCAGCGGATGGGACGTGAATTCCGGCGAGCGGCTTTGGGAAGTTCAACCGGCGATCAAAAGTGATTTTAATGTTCCCACTGCTGTGCTTGTCGAAAACGGAATTGTGTTGACCTCAGAAAACAACGCGACCCGAATTCACTATTTCGAGTCAGATGGACGTCTTCAAAAAGAACCTGCCGCCGAGTTCCAAGATATGGCTGGCGACTCACACACGCCCGTTCGGTTAGGACAGTACTTGGTGGGAGTCGACCGCGAACTCTATGTCCTTGAAGTAGAAAAAGACTTGGCCTTGGCGGCCAAATTCAGCGACAAATCCTTAAATGATTATTGCAGCTTGATTGCATGCGAAGATCGTGTGCTGGTCACCTGTAATAACGGCGATGTGATTTTGTTACGCGTGAGTGAGGGAAAAATCGAAGAGCGCGGTCGTTTAAAGTTGTCTGCCAAGTCCGCGCAAATTCTAGCGCACCCGGCTATATCTGGCACAACATACTTTGTCAGGCTGGCCAAGGGCATCGAAGCCTGGGACTTGTCCGATACCCCCGTCGCTCCGTGATGGACACGCTCGAATCCCCTCGATTCCGGTTTATCGAACCTATCGAACGATCACTTGAGGTGGGTTTCCAACCAGTCAAAGAACACACGCTGCCACAGCACACTGTTTTGCGGTTTGGAAACCCAGTGACCTTCGTCAGGAAAGTACAAAAAACGGCTTGGCACGCCCTGCACCTGTGCGGCAGTGAACGCTTCCATGCCTTGCGTCACGGGAACACGGAAATCTTTTTCGCCGTGAATGACTAAAAGCGGTGTCCGCCAATTACCCACAAATCGATGAGGCGAGAAGGCGTCGTACTTTTCTTTTAGCTCGTCGCTTTTCCAATATGGTCCACCCAAATCGAAATTGGTAAAGAACAATTCTTCCGTAGCGCCGGACATCGATTCCAAATTGAATACTCCGCAATGGGCGATCATCGCTTGGAATCGATCTTGAGCATTGCCCATCAACCAGTAGACCGTATAACCTCCAAAGCTGGCTCCTACCGCTCCGACACGTTTAGAATCCACGTATGGTTCCGTCATCAGTGCATCGGTCGCAGCCAAAATATCTTGCATGGCTTGCCCGCCCCAATCACCGCTGATCTGATCATTCCAAGCTTGACCAAAGCCCGGCAACCCGCGCCGATTCACACCGAGGACGACGTAGCCTTTGGCTGCCATCAAGTGGAAATTCCATCGATACGAAAAAGCTTGACCGACCTGTCCCTGCGGACCGCCTTGGCAAAAAACCAACGACGGATGTTTCTTGCTCGCATCGAAATTCGGCGGCAGAATCACCCAGTTGTGAATGTGGGCCCCATCGCTGGCGCGCACCCAGCGTTCTTCGACTGTAGGCAATGCGAGTTTGGAAAAGAACGATTCATTGGTTGCGGTGAGTGTGCTCGTCGTTCGAGTTGCAATGTCCACGACCGCTATCTCGGCAGGTCGCAGCATGTTTTGCTGAGTCAGCAAGACGCGATTGGAATTCGGAATGCAATCCAAAACCTGAAAATTGAATGTTCCCTTGGTGATTTGCTGGACCTGTCGGGTGTGAATCGCGATCGAAAAGGCTTGCTGGGTACCTGAATACTCGCTGTCAAAAAAGAGTGTGTCGCTGGCTTCATTCCAACGGATGTTGTGCGTGGTTTGGTCGAGCCCTTCGGTAATCTCTTCCATAGAACCATTGGTTCGATCGTATAGCATGATCCTATTGCGATCGGCTTCGAAACCCGGTCTTTCCATCGACTGAAACGCAAGGTAGCGTCCGTCGGGCGAATAGACAGGGTCCTTGTCGTAACCAATCATGCCGACGGTGATATTGTTCAATGAACCGCCTTCGACATCGACCAGCATCACGCTGCTGTCGGTCGACTCGGCTGGGTTGTTCACCGCTTTGATAGTCAATGCCAGTTCGTTACCGTCGGAAGAGAAATTGAATTCGTCTGCCCCACCCATCGGCGGCAAAGGACAATCGAACTTGAGTCCCGACATTAAGTCGACCGGTTCGCCCAGCGATCCGTCATCTTGTACTTTAGCAACATGGACGTGGCTGTAGGCATAGTCATGCCAAGCATTCCAATGCCGATACATCAAGCTATCGATGATTCGTGCGTCGGCTTTGGGAAGATCGGGATAGATCTCCTGAGGCGTTGGGTCAAGTTTGACATCCAGCGTAAACGCAAGGTGAGTACCGGATGGCGACGCTTTGAGATTGCCCAGTCCGCCCGCGATCTTTGTCAGTTGCTTTGCTTCGCCGCCGTCCGGAGCGACCATCCAAATTTGGGGATCATTCGGTTCTTCGGTTCCGGGAGCAATGTAGAGGATTGATAACGAATCGCCGCGACTTAGCCATTGAACGGAGTTAAGCCCCTTGGAGGCTTTGACGATGGTTCGTTGCTTTTTCAATTCGACAAGCGGCGTGTTAAAAGCCACCGCAGTTTTATCGCTCTCTGCATCGGGCTTAGGTAGACTGCCGACGATCAAATCCGTCTTCCCTTCGTTAGCCGCCAAGTCGTACCGAGTAACTGTATATGCGACTTGGCTGCCATCCGGAGACACGACGGCTTCACCGATGCGGCCAAGTTTCCACAACGCTTCGGGTGTCATCAGCGCAGATTCTTCGGCTCCCGAACTCACGACGAAAATGGATGAAAGGATCAAGGAGATCGATACAAGAAATGTCTTCGAGGCGCTTAGCATGGTTGATAGTCCTGGCAATGTTTTGTCGCGATGTCATAGAGTATCTCGTGTTATCGCAATCGAAGAACAACGGGACAGCTAGAAGTAACAGCAATTGGGTAATGTAAGATCTCAGCACGAGGGCCAAGATTTGTTTTTCCCATTGTAGTTCGCAATTTTCTAAAGGGAGGAGATATCAAACAATCGACAAGCAGAAAACTAGTCACTAAGTCGATTGCAACTTTTGAAGGTTTCGAACGGGTTCTTTCCCTTGCACCAGTATTGCAAAGTACCTACTGGCTCAGTTCAAGACTTTGATTTCAGGAATGTGATTGCGTTGAGAATAATCTGGTCGAAGGGAAGTCGCGGTGTTCGACGCATTGCTTGAAAGGCCTTTTTCCTGATAAGTGCCGATCGCCAAACCGATTGCTGCACCAACAAAGTGCGCGATGGGAACGGGCGTGAACGATAGATCGGAAACAAAGATGTTCTTTTGAGAAATCATTTCCATCGCGATCTTGCAGAAGAGTCCGAAAAGCAACAAAGCATAGAAGATTGCACCGGCGTTACGGCGATCCTTGATTCTCTGCACAATCAGAGAACTCACCAAGAGCCCAAACAACGCCGTATCAATTCCGCTCAGTCCACGATAAGAACCGACTTGGGGAACCCAGAACATCACGCAGAGCGGAACTGTAACGGCCGTGAGCAAGAGCGTCCAAGCATAGCGTCTCGGTGATCGCCATTCGCAGGCAGCGCCCAGAACGGCAAAGGCAGCGAGATCCCAAAATAAATGTTCGGTTGACCAATGCAATAAATGGCATCCAAGCAATCGCGCGAAGTCATAGGCTGCGACGTCGTTGAATTGGAAACTCAACCACGTTTCAAGGCCGCTTGCGAAATGAAGCAGAATTGCCAAACTCGAGATGGTCAGCGTAATGGGAACGCGTCGGACACTATCCGAGAACGACTTGGCAGAAAACGTATTCGCGTGTGTCATGGTCCTTTTCCTAATTGCTAGCGGTCACGTTTCATAATCAAAAACTCAAGTCGCCGAATGAGAGTCGACGACTTGAGCGAAGAGTAACAGGCAGACTATGGAAGCTTCGCATCCATCGAGTTGCTGACGTCGTCGGTTGATTTTCTTAAGCTACGGCGTCGTTTGGACCAAGCGGCAGCACCAGCTAGGCTTGCTGCAAGCAAACCGGTAATTGGATCGATCGCGCCGCCTCCGCCCCCGCTGCTAAAGCTTGGGCTAGAGTTATTTGACGAGATTGGAGCCCAATTCAAATCTGTTGGAGTCGGCGATGTGGGGGAAACCATGTTGGTAGGCGACGGACGATTGGTGTTCATGTCCGTCGATTCGGGAGCTTTTGTCGATACCAATTGTGTTTCTTTAGGACCCAATTTGGCGAGCGACTCATTCCGCATTGTTTCCAGTTTTGACTCCAAAGCTTTACGGGCTGCATTGTCGCGTTTGACGCGGATCGCATTGCGGCGATCGATTGACCATCGACTGTACTCGGCGTCATTCTCGAGAACAATGAAGGAGGCGTATTCGCTGACGATCGAGTAGCCTTCGCAGAGAGAGATGATTTTTTGAATAGCCGCTTCGGTCTGGCCATTCATTCGCATACCATCCATGATCTTCCCAATTCGACTAAACGCCCACATGCGTTCGATCTCGGGATTGCTATTCTCTGTTTCAGGAAGATTGAATTGGACGGTTTGCGAAATCGGTTGCCCCATGATTTCAGCGTTGACAGTCACATTTGCGAGTCCCGATTTCTTGTAACGACCAAACAGTCGCAAAGGGGCACCGTAAAACAAGTCTGGCAGTGAATCGGGCGATACATCATAGGTTTCAACGCCGTCAATCAAAATGGCTACATTTGTTGCAACCGGGCGCATCAGCTTGCGACGGAAAGCCTGCGATTGCCGAACGAAATCGTCTTGCTGTGAAACAAACGCAGCCAGTCCCCCTGCTCCTTCGGCAAGTTGTTTGAGCAAAGGACGATTCACTTCGTTTCCGATTCCGATGCAGAAAACGCGCGTGCCAGAAGGTGCACTGGAAATTAGCGACAGCAACTCAGCTTGCTCTTTATTTTCGGTCATGCCGTCAGACAGAATGACAACGTTGAGTGGTCGATCGCCGTCTTTGTATTTGTAAGCCGTCATCACTGCGGGTCGTAAGACTGTCCCGCCTTTGGCTCTTTGCGAAGCTAGAAAAGCTCTCGCCAGTTTCTGTGATTCTTCGTCAACGGGAGCCAATTTTTGAAATTCCATTTGAGGCATGTTATTAAAGGTCATGACTTCAAATCGATCTTCTTTACCCAAAGCAGTCACGAATAAATCGACCACGTTGCGTGAAAGGATCAGTTTTCCGTCATTGCTCATGCTTCCCGAAATGTCGACGACAAACACGTAGTCCATTCCAGCTCCGTACTCCTCAAGTTCTTTCCCAGCGGTCATGGTCAACATGAAGTATCCATCCTCACTCGATTGTTTCGATGCGATCAAATCAATTCCCGTACGAGGTCGTTCTGTATCAAATGCAACCACGATATCGCGACGCAAATCCCCTTCTTGGACTTCGAGACTGGCGCGGGTGTAATTGTCGGTATGGTTGACCACAACAAAATCTTCTTGGTGTGAAGGACTGAAAAGCTTGGTTATTGGAATTTCGCTTTTCACGTCCATCGTCAAAGCAAATTTGCCGGACGTTTTGTCGGTGATATCGGCTCTCGTTGTCGTGGCAAGTGGATAAACGTACGTTGCGTTGTCATGATCGAAATCCAGTTGTTGGCAATAAGTGACTTTGATATGTTGCTCGGCCCCAGGTGCGATTGGGAAGATGCGAAGTTCGAAACTCTTATAGTCGACTTGTTCTAGCAAGCCCGGATCGCGATTGACGGCTTTGTAACTCTCGTAGATCTGGCGTGCTCGTTTCTTTTCAACGACTTCGCCGACCATTTCTTTTCCGTTGATGATCATGCTGAAGTTACTAACGCTCGCGCCGTTGGGAACGGGGAACGTGTAGAGTGCTTCGACGACACGTTGTTCGGTGTTGAGGAAGACTTGTCGGATCTCGGTCACTGCGATTCCGTTGTTGATAATCACCGACACTTCGTGCTCTTTGATTTCAAGCACGCCTCCCAAACCACCATCGGCGATCAATAGCCCCGAAGCTTTCAGCGTGGGAGTTGCAAAGCCCATCGATAAACTGAGTAGGACCGCCAAGCCCATCGCAGGACCCCTGAAGAAATTCTTTACGCTCATCATTGTCTCCTTTGGAAACGGAAGAAAGGAATTCACTGCGACTGCTTAAAGCATTTGGGATGCCAAGTCATTGATGTTGTCCTAAGTTGTGATTTGCCTTAGCTTTAAGGAAATCGACCTGTTTTATGAGACCGGGGTCTCGCTTGCATATGTGCATAAAATGTACAATCGATGTACATCTTAGGATTATGCTAGAAGAGTTCACGAAACCGAGGTTTGAGTGGAGTTCATCGAAGGTGTTTATAAAACGGTCCGATCTTGCATTCGTTCGCGCGGTGGCGCAATTGAACTACACGAATCCGTTCTTGCAGGAACGTATCGAATTGGAGCGAGTTGCTTTGGCGGACGAATTTGTTTCCGAGTCGACGCCATTCTGGAGCTACACGCTAGACCAAGCGATCCAACGCCGACCCAACCTCGCCAGGATGTCAGACAAGGCAAAGTCCGTTGCTCAGCCACTGCGACTGAAGTTGATAGAGGGCGTTTCTGCTACGGATGAAGAATTGCAACTGTATGACGATTTGGTCATCTATATCTTGTTCTACGAAGAGTTGGATGCATGGGGGCGACGGGTAGCAAATTCTTCGCTTGATGATTCGGTCAACCTAAAAGCGTGGAAACAGTATTCGACGGAATTCGATTACTGGTTTCAACTTCCTTTACGACAACTACCATCGTCCGGACAAAAAGTGCATTTATTTGAAATGTTCTATCAAGTCTACCGCGCGTTCTTCAACATCTTTGAATGCGTCATCGGCCAATCGTTGCCAGCCGCTCAATTGCGAGCGCGTATTTGGCAGTCGATCTTCACGCATGACTTGAGGCGATACCGCCGAACTCTCTACAACAGCTTGCATCAAGTCACGACTTTGGTAATAGGTCCCAGTGGAAGCGGCAAAGAGTTAGTCGCACAAGCCATAGGAACATCGCGATATATTCCGTTCGATCCAAAGTCTGGAAAATTTGCAGCGCATCCGCTGGAAAGCTACTTTGCCATCAACATCTCGGCCTTCTCGAAGAATCTCATTGAATCGGAGTTGTTCGGTCACGCCAAAGGCGCGTACACAGATGCAGCTGGCGCGCGAGCTGGCTGGCTCGAAGCGTGTGGAGAATACGGTTCCCTCCTGCTTGACGAAATAGGTGAACTGGATTCCACGACCCAAGTGAAGCTGCTACGCGTTTTGCAAAACCGCCAGTATCAAAGGCTCGGCGAGACCAAGATGCGTGAATTTTCAGGTAAGATAATCGCCGCTACCAATCGCGACCTCCTAAAAGAAATCGAGAATGGAGCGTTTCGCGAAGATCTGTACTATCGACTCTGTGCCGATGTGGTGGAGACGCCAACTTTGGCAGCCCAGTTGCAGGACAACCCAGACGCATTAGGCAATTTGGTCTCATACATCGCAAAGCGCATCGTTGCAGAGGAGCAGGAGGAGTTGACCATGGAAGTCCTTGAATGGTTGCAGAAAAATCTTCCCACCGATTATCCTTGGCCGGGAAATATTCGCGAGCTGGAGCAATGTGTTCGCAACATCATGATCCATGCAAATTGGAGTCCTTCTCCTGGCAAGTCACCTTCGCAATCAACTGCGAGTGTAAATGATAAAAACTTTCTAGCGGTGCAGTGCCTCGCCACCGAATTGCAGTCGCTTAGTTTGACGGCAGATGAATTACTGTGCCGATATTGCAAGATCGCTTATCAGCAAACCAAGAGCTTTGATAAATCAGCCAAACTCTTGCAACTCGACCGCCGCACGGTTCGCGCAAAGGTAGATTTTTCGAACGAGAACAGCCTGGAGAACTGATAGCAAGGATGCAATTCAGCCAGCAACTTGTCAAGTGAGCTTCAGCATCGTCCATGGATACGATCAAGCACCATGGATCGTTTGCGGAGTTTCTAATCGCAATGATATTTTAAGGAAGCTGAATCGGTGTGAAGGTTTTTCCGGGTGCAAAATTGCCGAGCTTGTCTTTTACTTGTTGTGGACGAATGACGAGTCCACCGACATCCGTATACCAGGGAACACGCGCGAGGTATTCGACAGTGAGGATCTTATCTTCTTCACCGAGTCGACTGCTGTAGACCTGGGCGGGATAGGTTGTAGCTGGATTTGTACGACTAACAAAATACGCATCTTGGTCATCGATTGAATTAACATCGATTCCGTCGACGTCGCTATACATGATGGATATAGTGGCCCCCAAGGTTCCTCCTCTTCCGCCACGAAGCGATGTATCGACTGCGATGATGGAAGTATTTCTCGTGACTTGGGATTCTTGCTGTTGCAAAAAGATTCCATTCGAAATAGTCAATCCATAGTCACCTGGATCAAGCATATCGATCCAAATCCAAACAGACGCGTGCGCTGTGTTCGGCGGAGATTCTATTCGCTTCTGCAAACCATAACGATTCGCAAGTTGGACAGAATCGCTGGAAATATGTCGCCAAGTGGAGTCGTAAAAATCGATACCCGCGCCGGATGGTGTAGTGGCTGGTCCGGAAGTAAGAACCGACAAAGTATAGGTTCGGTTTGGTAACACCGGCAGGAATTGATAGGCGGATTCGGGCCGAGTGGGTGAACCAAGTATTCCGAAAAACTCGGTTGACCAATCGCGGTCCGATTCCCAAAACTCCGTCCCGAATCCTTGAGCCAAATTTGAGCCTGAACCTATAACTCGCGAGAAGGTCGGGTGTTGGATCAAGTTCTTGGTTAAGCCGGGTTTTGGCGTCATCGTGTATTCAAAAAGTCCAAAGCTATCGACGAAGACTTCGGTATTTGCCGAGTTGTAGACGAAAAGGATAGCGTTCACTGCACCAAGTGGAACAGGAACGCCCCACGAATAGAAATTCATACCATCCCCGATGCCACGGTTCTTTCTGGGATCTTTCTCGGAAATTGGTACAGCGACAGAATCCAGTTCATTCCAAGCCGCATCGTAATACGTCACGGCGGCGCACGCATATCCTGCCGCTTCATTGGCCGAAATGGCTTTCTTGAAAGCATGAATATTCAGGATGTGCCGTCGGCTGTTCGGCCCGATAGCTATATTCTGTCCCCAAATGCCTGTGCCTCGAATTCGAACAAATTTGGTTCCTAAGTTTGCAAACGCTTCGTGCGCAAAGCTCCCGTCGGGTACCCAGTCTCGCGTCAAAACCGTACCGGATACCTGCCTATTATTCCATCCGTTCAAGCCGGCTTCGAACGTGTTGTTGCGGCTAAGTAGTCTTGCGTTTTCAATGGCTGCGTCAAACTGCGAACTTGCTTGAGTTGCTAGCAAAACTAAAATTGCAAACGCCGTGAATATCGTACGAGTTCGATACATGATTATTACACCTCAAGAGTTGCGTAGCGGGACGCTTGATTCGACGACTGTTGCGAATCAAAACGATTGTAGCTCCCCCACTTGTCGATTGCTATTGCCACGCCCAAGCCTCAAATGCTAGGTTTCCAAGTGGAACCTGCATTGTACCTTACTGATCCATGGATGGATGAATTGTGCAAATCAAAGTGAATCTGCAATTGCGATGGATTTTCGTATTCGTTGTGCTCTTAAGTGCACGCGTTGGTGCACAAGAGGCAGCTTGGATTTGGTCGCCAGAACATCCCGTCGGGCAAGTGCCGATCGGCGATGCGTATTTCCGCAAAGTGGTCCAGCTTCCGCTGATCGAACAAGCGCGAATCGACATTTCTGCTGACGACAGTTACGAGTTGTTTGTCAACGGACGAATCATCGGTCGCGGTGAAGTTTCTAAAACTTTGGATCAGTACGAAATTTCCAGAAAACTTACGCGTGGCAAGAACGTGATTGCAGTGCGTGTTGGCAATCGGTCAGGTCGTTCGGCCGGTGTAGCGATTCGAGTTCAGATCAAACCCGTAGGACAAGAATGGCGCAACTTCCCGACGGACGAATCTTGGAAAAGTTCATTGGATGCACCAGCGATGTGGCCATCAGTTGGCTTTAATGACGCCAACTGGAAGTCGTCCAAAATCCTTGGCAAGCTTGGACAAAGCGTTCCGAGCGAAGACGAACGCAGCAAACTAGCGACGCAATCAAACGAAACCGTCAGTACAACCGAACAACCGACGCACACACTCACGAACGGCTACGTTGTCCCTCGCGGATTTGTGGTCGAGCAAGTTTTAAAGAACGATCAATCTGGCTCGTTACTCGCAATTGCGTTTAACGAATTCGGACACATCATCGCTTCCAAAGAAGGTGGTTCGCTCAGCTTGATTTTCGACAGCGACAAGGATGGAGTACCGGACAAAGTTCGTGATTATGGTGACTCAGTCAAGAACATCCAAGGCATATTGCCGTTGAATGGTGAACTGATTGTGACGGGTGATGGCCCAGACGGGAACGGGCTTTATCGTTTGGCCGACGCGGACCGAAATGGTACTCTGGACGAAACGAACTTGATTCTCAGGTTCGGTGGAACGCCAGGTGAACACGGAGCACATCAAATAACGCTCGGGCCTGATGGTTACATCTATGTGGTCCTCGGAAACCACGTTCACGTCGATTCCCAACCCAACGTGACCAGCAGTTATCAGAATTATTACGAAGGCGATTTAGTTCAACCTCGGCTAGAAGATCCAGGTGGACACGCTCGCGGAGTCAAAGCCCCAGGTGGCACGATCATTCGAGTCGATATCGCACACGGTGGCTATCAAACCATCGCGGGTGGGATTCGAAACGCATACGATTTGGCCTTTCATCCAAACGGTTCCTTGTTTGTCCATGACAGTGACATGGAAGCAGACGTGGGCGCTGTTTGGTACCAGCCGACGCGTGTCTTCGAAGTACCCGAAGCGGCTGAATTCGGTTGGCGCAGTGGTTGGGCAAATTGGCCTGCGTACTATTTGGATCGGCTGCCTGTTCTAGTGGAAACCGGACGTGGTTCGCCGACGGGAATGGTCGTTTACGATCATTACGCTTTTCCAACCCAATATCAAAAGTCGATTTTCTTGGCCGACTGGTCGGAGGGTCGCATCCTGTCGCTTAATCTCAATCCGGACGGCGCTGGTTACCGCGGGCAAGCAGAAGTTTTCTTGCATGGACAGCCACTGAATGTGACGGACCTTGACGTCGGCCCTGATGGTTCGCTGTATTTCTGCACCGGCGGTCGCGGCACCACAGGCGGAATCTATCGCGTGGTTTGGAAAGGTGACAAAACCTACGACCCCAATGATCTTGGTGAGGGCATTTCGCGGGCCATTCGCCAACCGCAACTCAATTCGGCTTGGGGACGACAGCAGGTGGCCATACTCAAAAAAGAACTTGGTTCCACATGGGATGAACTCGTCATGGGCGTTGCATACAGTCCGGACAACCCTGCTCGCTACCGCACACGCGCATTGGACCTGATGCAACTACTGGGCCCGACTCCGCCGTCGAACATGCTCGTCGAACTTTCCCGTTCGCCGAACGAGTCGGTGAGAATCAAAGCTGCGAGGCTTTTGGGACTCAAGCGAGACGATGAGGTCGCGCAAACTCGGTTGCAAGAGATGTTGGAGGATACCAATCGGCTCGTCCAAAGGACAGCTTGCGAATCGTTGTTGCGAAGCCGCGCGGCCTGCGATCCGACGATGCTGGTTCCGCTTCTGGAAAGCGACGATGTCCGCCTCGCGTTCTCGGCTCGAAAAGTCCTCGAGACAATCGATCCGGCGCAATGGCGTGACAAATTTATGTCGGATGAAAGTCAGCGATTATTGATTCAGGCGGGCTTGGCATTAATAACAGTTGAACCAACTACGGATAATGCCAAGATCGTCATCGACAAAATAATGGACGCCATGGACCGATTCGTCAGCGACCACGATTTCATTGACATGCTACGCGTTATCGAAGTGGCGTTGCATCGTAGCGGAGTCAAGGGCGACGATGTACCACGGCTGTGCGAGCGCGTGATGAGTGAATTTCCTGCTGGTGAATCCGTCATCAACCGCGAGCTGATTCGCTTGGCAGTTTATCTGCAAGCCGATGGAATCGTTGAGCGAGCGATTGCGTTCATCAATAGCACCGAACCTCTAACGGATCGTATGCACGTGGGCATGCACTTGACTTTTCTGAAACGAGACTGGGCTCCCCCAGAAAGATTTGCTCTCCTCAAGTTCTTTGAGGAAGCCCTCCGCACTGAAAGCGGGAGCAGCTACCCCCTATATATTTTGAATGCGACGCAAGATTTTGCGAGCAACATGACTCCCGAAGAAGCTCGCATATTCATAGCTGATGGCCAGCAGTGGCCGAACGCTGCATTTGTCGGTCTCACTTGCTTGCCCGAGAAACTGACCGACGAAGATCTTCAGCTCATCCAACGGCTGGATAAGGCGGTCGATCAGTCCGGTCTCGAGCCCGATAGTTTTAAGCGGCTCAAGACTGCGGTGACGGCAGTGCTCGCGCGCAGCGGTGATGCACAGTCGATGGCGTACCTTCGGGAAATCTGGCGACGGAGCCCGGATCGACGAAGCACAATTGCTATGGGACTTGCCCAGGAACCTGCGGGAGAAAACTGGGATTACTTGGTTCGGAGCATTCCGATTCTCGAGCCATTTTCGGTCAGCGAAATTCTGGCCGCCTTAACAAAAGTTCCCGATGCGACAGACGAACCAGAAATCCTCAGACAAGTCTTGTTACATGCGGTTCGAATGGAGCGAGAAGGTGAAAAGCCAGATGCTGCACTAGGGCTGCTGGAACATTGGATTGGTCGATCGCCTGCGGCCACAAACGATAATCCGGCTGCAGCAATAACGGCTTGGCAAAATTGGTTTACGGAAACGTATCCTAACCATTCCGCCGCCGTGCTTCCAACGGAGACGGATGCCGGAAAATGGACGATGGACCAGCTCAACGAATTCTTGGACGGTCTCAAAGGAAAAGCAGGCGATAAGACGGCAGGCCTCATCGCTTATGAAAAGGCCCGTTGTGCAAGCTGTCACGTCATGAACGGCAAGGGTTCTGCATTGGGTCCCGATCTAACGAGCGTTGCAAAACGATTTACTCGTCAAGAAATGTTGGAATCGATACTGTTCCCTTCGCATGTTATCAGTGACCAATACACTACTCGTCGCGTGTTAACCGCCAGTGGTGAAGTGCATGTCGGCATGGTGTCTGATCGCGTGGACGGCAGCCTCAGTATTCGAAGAAGTGACTTGTCTGAAGTCGTTGTACCAGCCGAAGATGTCGAGGAGCTCAGCCTAAGCAAAACGTCTCTCATGCCAAGCGGGTTGTTCGACAATTTGAACCTGTACGAAATTCGCGACATGCTAGCCTACTTGGGCTACTTGCCCGACGCAGAGCAAGTCAATCAAGCGAATCGTTCCCAGAAAATTGTCAAATAACGATACCGTGTTTCATCGCTAATCAAATTACCGCTGTTGTCGAAAATAATTGAAATTGAAAGTTCGACACTGCGCAACCAGGGCGAGGGAGTACCAAGCGGATGTTGACGGGCCTCTTGCGAGACGAATTGCTTGCGGCCGAACCATTCCCTTATCGTTTTTGACTGATTCGGAAATATAGGGCAAATCGGATGCGCGATCATGATTGCAATATGTCTGAACCCGTTAACCAAGGCGGCCGTTTGATTATCTATTGACGAGTTTCTACAAAATACGGCTGTGCCGACCTTTGCAAAACCTCAGTCAGTTGGAATAAAAATCGCGATCGAGTGCAGGCAGTTGGAGCGAATCACGATAAAACATAATGCTCCAATAGCGGAAAATGAGTCTTGTCATTCGTGTCCTGCCTCCGAATCGATCCATCGCGCCACAGATTTTCGATTCGTTTATTCTATGGCAGGCGTTTTGATCTCCAGTGGTGTGTTCCATTTGCTGCTGTTTGCAGTCACCGGAGCGGATTGGGAGGGTTCGATATCACCTAGGAAGCCCGCACTGTTTGGGATTTCGGCGGGACTCACTGCATGGTCCATCGTTTGGGTACTGACCAAAGTCTTTCCGCGCCGAAGCGATGGCCCGTTCGCGAATGTCATAACGCTCAGCCTCGTCCTGGAAGTTGCTTTGATCACGATGCAATTCTGGCGTGGGGTACCATCGCACTTTAATCACTCGACCTGGCATGATACGGCAATCGAACTTGTCATGTTGATCCTAATTCTCGAAGTGACCCTTGGCATCTTTTGGCTTACTATCCGTTGTCATCGATTGCCCGAAATGGACGCTGCTATGGAAGTAGCACTTCGAGGTGGGATGTGGCTCCTGTTGATTTCCTGTGGACTGGGAATCGCAATTTCGGTCCTGGGCACGTTGAATCAGTTATCAGGGGACGCGCCGGAACGCTGGGGGCGTGCTGGAGTTCTTAAATACCCGCATGGAGTTGCGTTGCATGCGATTCAGACGTTGCCGATACTGGCGTGGTTCCTTGGCCGACTCCAAGTTCCGCGCAGCGAGGAACTCGTGTTGTCCGCCGTCATCGCGCAGACTATGTTCTTGGGTGTTGCAATCTGGCAAACAGCTTTGGGGCGTGCGCGTTTCGATATGGAGCCCTTTGCGATGGTGCTGTTTGGCATTGCCCTGCTCCTCTCGGCATTCCCAGTAGTCGCAGTGGTCGCCGCAATCATGCGACTGGCTATGAAACGAAACAAGTAGATTTTCAACGTTCGCCGTGAACAATGCGTGGACACTGCGGCACGCTCGTTGGACGACGCAATTTGGAATTCAAAATTGGTCGCGGTCATGCTCGGTGTGCATGCACAATCATTGCGTTTGTGATAGGCTTGGTCAAAGTCACAATTGGCGTATAGTTCAGGAGTAAATGACGTGGATGCGATAGAAATTTTGGGCGGTTTGCTTGGCAATAAGTCTGGCGGTTCGGGAATGGGAGCCAAGATTTTGAAAGACATTTTGCTTGGAGGTAATCGCTCCACGCCCACGACTTCGGAATCGCGGACCCAACCCCGGGCCGAATCAAGAACGTCGGCACCTCAAACGGATCAACAATTCGACTTGGACCGCGAAGCAATCGCACTCGAAGATCTTTTGAACGTCGCAAATAATCGCCGCGCCGAAACATCCTCCAGTCAACCGTCGTCTGTGCGCCGCACGGAGCCATTCAATCCAAATCCGCAGGTCAATTCCAACGCTTCGTCTGCATCCAGACAACAGGGTTCACAATACGAACAACGGCAAACGATTCCGTTCCCGAGTCAGAACGTGCCGCCCAAGCAATACGACTCCCGTCCCGCAAGTGCGGATTCGCAAAACGACCAGGCGCTTGTTCTTGTGCGGGCAATGATCAACGCAGCGAAGTGCGACGGCGAAATCAGCCAGGAAGAGCAGAATAAGATCTTGTCGCAATTCCAAGACGTTTCGCAAGAGGTCATTCAGTACCTTCGCCAAGAATTTGCAAAGCAACTGGATGTGCGCGATTTTGCGTGGTCGGTTCCGATTGGGATGGAACAACAAGTTTACATGATATCGCTCACTTCAATCGACTTGGATCGCCAAACCGAAGCCGACTATTTGAGGGAATTGGCGCATGGGCTCAGGCTATCACCGACGGCGTGTAATCAGATTCATCAGCGACTTGGTATCCAGTCGATCTTTTGAAATCCAATTGCAGATCGCGGCCCATTTTGAAGTGTTCTGTTGGTTCCTGAGTATTCCATTAAGTATTGAAAGTTAGATTTTGAGTGTCACTATGAAACTGGCTCACGGGAAACAAATCGTTACGAACGGAAAATTGGTTGACGGCCGCGGTGGCCAACCAACGACGAATGCAACCGTGGTCATCGAAGATGGCTTTATTCGATATGCCGGACCCGCCCAAGCGGCACCGTTATTACCGCCAGATACGCCCAAGATCGACGCTCGCGGTGGAACGATTATGCCAGGACTTGTCGAAGCGCATTTTCACGCGACGTATTTCAATATTGCGGCACTGGAAGACTTGGACATCAAGTACCCGGTCGAGTACGTATCGCTGTTATCTTCCGTCAACACACGATTGGCTTTGGAGTGTGGGTACACGGCAGCGAGATCGGGTGGATGCCTGTTTAACATCGACGTTTGGTTGAAAAAGGCAATCGAAGAGGATCTCGTTCCAGGCCCTCGTCTGTCTGCATCAGGTCGCGAGATTTGCTCGGCGGGCGGTTTGATGGATTGGAATCCAGAATTTCGAAAAATCGGAATGGAGGGCTTGGTGTTCATCATCAACGGTCCCGACGACGCTCGCCGCGCGGTTCGGAGTTTAGTGAAGGACGGTGTGGAATGGGTCAAAACTTATCCCACTGGTGATGCTGCTTCGCCGGATGTCAACGACCACCACACATTGTGCATGACATTCGAAGAAATGCATGCTGTGGTTACGACAGCCCATAACCACAAAATGAAAGTGACCGGTCACTGCCGTGCAACGGAAGGCATCAAGAACGCATTGCGCGCCGGGTACGACACTCTGGAACACGGAACATTCATGGATGACGAAGCGATGGACATGTTACTGGAGCGCGACGTTCCCGTCGTGCCAGCATTGTATTTTGAAAAAGCCAGTGTGTTGTTAGGCCCCGAGTTCGGTTTGTCACAAGCGGTCATCGACGGCCACCAAGAAACACTCGATGGAGGCATGGAGAGCGCCCGTCGCATCCTCCGCGCCGGCGGTCGTTTGGGAATGGGCGGCGATTATGGATTCGGATGGAACCCGCACGGCGACTATGCACGCGAGTTAACCTTCTTCGTAAAAGATGTTGGATTGACACCTTTGGAAGTCATCACATGCGCGACGAAGACGGGCGCGGAAATTATGGGGCGTGAAAAGGAATTCGGTACCGTCGAAGTCGGCAAATTGGCGGATTTGTTGATTGTTGATGGCGATGTTGTCGGTGATATTTCGATCCTGGAAGACCGCTCAAAATTTATCGCGGTAATGCAGGGCGGCGTCATCAAAGCTGGACAAATGGCAACTCCATTTCCAACGGTCGTCACTCGCGAAAAGAAGTAAGGGCGTCCTTCATGTCACTCGGCACGCATCCGTGGCACTCTTTGGATTTCATGACGGAAACGAAACTCGACCTAGGCGATCGCCACTTGCAGGTCGCACGCAATCGGCCGTCGCAATCACCTCAGCTCCTGCTGTTGCACGGCGTGTTACGGAATTGGTGGTCGTTCTATCCGATTCTGCCAACCCTCAGTGCAGACTATTCGATCGCAGCACTCGACTTTCGGGGGCATGGTGGTTCCACTTGCTGCGAGCCCTATTACGTGCTTGACTATGTGTTCGACGCCGTCAAAGCCATCGAACAATTCGATCAACCGTTTGTGCTGTACGGTCACTCGTTAGGAGCCATGGTCGCATTGGCCGCTGCTAGTCGTGTACCTGATAAAGTAAAAGCCATCGTCCTCGAAGATCCTCCCTTTTCGACGATGGGCGAAAGATTGCTTTCACTGAATTTGCATCGTTACTTTCAAGGAGTCGAAAATTGCTTGGTGGAAGAAAGACCTCTGGATGGGGAAGCGATGTTTCAGGCTTTTTCCAATATTATCGTCGATCGGACCATGGATGGTACGCCCATTCGCGTCAGGGATCAGCGCGATGAAACAGCACGAAGATTCTCTGTGGATTGTCTCATGCGGGTCGATCCGAAAGTCCTGGCACCCATCACTTCAGGAAAGTGGCTCGAGGGATACAACTTGCCGCAGATTCTCGAAAACGTCCGATGTCCCGTTTGGTTGCTGCAAGCCGATCAACGCATGGGAGGCATGTTGACGGACGACGATGCAGGTCTGATTACATCGACGCTGAAGCAACAGTGCCATTTAGAATACTTTGCCAATATTGGTCACAGCATTCATTGGTCAAAACCGGGCGAAGTCATCGCGGGCCTACGTCGCTTGTTATTGCCGCTGGATGCTTCGCTAAAGTAAGTGTTTCGCTTTGGCTTCTAAGTAAGTATTGATCAGCGGCGATGTCATTTGTTCGGGGAATGCATCGACGACGAGTACGCCGCTACGAGCTAGTCGTCTGAGGACGTCATGCCGCCAAGTCAATATCTGCGCGGCCGCAGCGCTTCGATACAAAACTTCGTTATTCATGCTTGGGTTATCTGCCGCGTCGAACATCCGATGATCGCGCAACAAGACCAGCAACGGTAAATGATGCCCGCTAAGATTGGACATGTAACCGGTAATTTGGCTGGCCGACATTTCGTCGATAACATTTGTGACGAGAACGACCATGGAGCGTCGTCGGCAATGCGCCGAAAGATATAAAAAGGCTTGATCGAATCGCGACTGAACGAGGCTCGGAAAACGGTTAAAACCTGCATGCAGCAATCGATTCATTTGGCTCGGGCCACTGCGAAGCGGCACGAATTCGTGAATAGTGTCTGAGAAACTGACGAGGCCGACGGAGTCGCCTTGTTTGAGTGCAACATAACTCAGCATCAAAATCGAATTGAGAGCGTAATCGACCAAGCTTAAGCCTTCGTATTCATTCGTCATCATGCGTCCGCAGTCTAGCAAGAAAATGATACGCTGACTTTGGTCCGTCTGAAATTGCTTGACCGTTAGCTTCTGTCGTCTTGCGGTACTTCGCCAATCGATATGCTTGAAATTGTCGTCGAGCGTGTAGTCGCGCAAGCGTTCAAAGTTATTATCTTGGCCTGCTTTCCGAGTCCGTTTGACTCCCATCAAACTCAGTCGATTCGTGCGAGCGAGAATCGCGTACTTGGAAATTTGCTGCATGTCCGGGTAGACGTGAATGGTATCTTTGACCTCTTTGCGAATGTGTCGAACCCAAAAACCGACCAAGCTGTGCAAGCGAACGTATACGTACTGAAGCTCGAATGCACCTCGCGTTTTGGACTGGAGATTGTGCGTCAACTCGACGCGTTTTCCAGGCGGAAGCACGACAAAATGATTTTCGGGAATCATGGTAAAGCCGTCAGGCGTATCATCTCGAACGTCGATTCGCAATCGACGTCGGCCATGATTATCCAGTCTCAAGATGACAGGGTGCGCGACGCTAATTGACGCCGCACGGGCTACCTGACGTTCAACCGTTATTCGACTTCGTCCCGCCAGCGTCACCAAGTCTGCCAGCAGTAATGAGAGAATGGCAATGTCGACAATGATCAAAACGGGCAACATCGTTGGAGCAAATACGGATATGATGCTCAGGGTAAATCCAATCGTGAGCGGGATGGCCCAGCGTGTCGTTGGGTAGATTCTCCAAGTCCACGCGAGCGCGATCACCGGCATCAATGTGAGTGCCAAAAAAATCCACGGCAGGTATGTAATCCAAGCGATATCCGGCATGCCCTTTTTCGGCTCCTACATCCGTGGTACTTCAACCGAACGGATCAGTTGTTGGAGTTGATCATCGACACGTTGGCCCTCGACTTCGGCCTCAGCGGTTAAAACGACGCGATGCCGGAGGGCGGGTAATGCGATCTCGACGACATCGTCAGGAATCGCAAAATCCCGACCGCGAAACGCGGCCAAAGTTCGCGCACCTTGGATCAGTGCGATGCCAGCACGCGGCGAAGCACCCAAATGAAATGCTGGCCAATTGCGAGTTTGACGAACGATCTTGTTTGCGTAAGCTAACAACTTGGGTTCGATTCGAGTCTTCGCATTACGCAAGATACAGGCCGTGATCTCTTCGGGAGTCGTGACTTGTTGAACGGACTGATCCAGCATCTGGTTGAGATCGATCTGCCGACTGTGCAGATCGAGAATTCGTTGTTCTTCGGCATCGGATGGATAGTCGACAATCGTCTTGAACATGAATCGGTCAAGCTGGGCCTCGGGTAGCGAATAGGTGCCTTCACTTTCGATTGGGTTTTGTGTCGCGAGAACGAGGAAAGGTCGCGGCACTTTATGGCTGGTGCCATCGATGGTCACACGATATTCCTGCATGATTTCGAGCAGTGCTGCGTGGGTCTTGGCAGGGGAACGATTGATCTCATCCGCTAACAGGAATTGCGTGAAGACGGGTCCGGGGCGAAATTTGAATTCCTGCGTCTTCATGTCCAACATCGGCGCGCCCGTGATATCCGACGGCATCAAATCCGCTGTGAATTGAATACGACCAAACTGACAACCGAGCGCCTTGCCAAGTGTTCGAACGAAAAGCGTTTTACCGAGTCCGGGCACGCTTTCGATGAGAACGTGTCCATTGGAAAATAGCGCGACCAGGGTCGAAAGCACAAGTTCATCTTGCCCGACGTATATCTTACCAATTTCTGTCTTAATCGACTCGAACAATTCTTTGGTCGATCGAGCGGGGGCTGCCGTTTGCATCATTTCTTCGCTCAAGACTTATCTCCTGATAGGGGAACAACTTTGTTTGTATTGTTTTGCTCGGTTTGAATTTGTGGAGGATGGGATGAATCGGCGTCCGGTGCCGGTGCATCGACATGAGCCCAAGGATTGCTCGATTCACCTTTGACGGTTCTAAAGTAGTTGGCAACAGCATGTAATGCGTAGCCGCGATCGCCAGTGGAGTACATAAGCTCGCCCAATGCTTGGATATGGTCGCCGAAATCGTGTGTCGAAGGTGTGGGGATAGCGCGGGGGCGTCCGAACGATGGAAACAGCGCGACAAGTATAAGTAAGCCGAAAAACGCGGCGTGTAATGTAATCAAATTGAGAGGCCGCGTAGTCAATAAACCGAAGGGACGTACAAGATCATCTTGGGTTCCGTCGTCGACGGGGATGGAATTCGGCGAAACAACGATTCCCACGCGATCCGCTCCCAACAATTGTTTGGCAAGAACGGAAGCTAGTCGACGGTTATTTTCATGCGTCATACCGAGATTTAGAAAAGGACTGGCATTCCCCACAACCAAGATCCGGCTATTCTGCCATTGGGGTTTGGTTACTTCAAAAATAAACGGCGAATCATCGTCTGCGGCAAGCAACGTTTTCGAATTGTAGTCACTGTAATGAGTCTTTTCCGTCTCCCAGTCCAGGACTTCGCGCACTCCGTCGAACCAGCGGAAAGAAAGAGGCTTTGCCGGGGGCGGTGACGCTGGCGGATTGACTGGGGGGGATGACGTTGGAGGGGAATTGCCACCGTCTGTTGAGTTGCTCGAAGATGCATCGGAAGATTCCGAATCACCTAATTCCGAGTCCGAGTCGGATGGCATCGGTTCCGTGGAGTCGGAATCGACAGAACTTTTGATTTGAGAATCGTCGTCTGAAGAATTTCGAGAAGTTGAGTTTGGGGAGGCGGAAGCACTTGGCGTTGAGTTTTGAGGGGAGACGCCTGCGGGATTCGGAACAGCGTTCGAACTTGCCTTTTGCTTCGTTTTTTGATCGGCAAAAATCTTATTCAATTCATCCTTTGAAAAGTCACTAACAGGAAGCAATCGACTGTGGATCGTGACGGGGCTGGAGCCTATTTGAGATTCGTCTGCCCACTCACCCCTCCAGGACTTGACGACAAAGGGTGGGTCGCGGTTATCCACGATGAACCATCGAGAAAAAGAAATCTCGCCAAGACTATTACGCATCTGGTCAATTTCAGCGCTCGCCAATGCAGCTTCGCGATAAAAGTCCGTCGCGTTCCTTGGCGAAGCGTTTGCGGCGGCCAGTTTCCAATATTCCTCGACAGGATTGCAGTCGCGCCCCATGTAAATCAAAACGCGATTAGGTGACTGGGCTAACCAAGCGTCAAACCACGCCATAGCGGCCAAGCTCGGCGTTTCGATATCGGTTGGAAACCATATGATCGCATCGAGTTTTTTTGATCTCCCCGAGAGTCCGGCAAATTTGTAAATGCGGAAACCTTGATCGGTCAATAAATTCTTAAAAACGCTCGATCCGGCGACACTGTTCCTTCCGTTCCAATCATTGGGCTCAGCATAAGCTCGCCCAGGTTCCCGCGTGGAATTTGTACAACCGGAACATACGACAAGTACCAACGTGAGTAGCCATAAAGCAAACGCACCCTGTAAACGGTTGGCCGATTTAGCAAACGGGAACATCAAACCATCCCTCCCGAATTCGTAATGGCAGGCGTGGCAGGAAGGGGCGGCATAGGTTCAAGTTCGTTGACTACAACCATTCGATTTCGGAATTCGTTGAGTGAATTCCAACATTCATTGAAACTTTTTTCCGACAATTCGTGGCGTCCAAAGAACACCCATTCAAACGCCAACATTACGCGTTCGACAATTATTCGAAGCTGTTGATCGGATTTAATTTCACGCAAATACATGCGATTGGTTTTTCCACGTTGAAGCCGAATGCGGCGATTGCGATCAAGCTCAACCAGTACGTAGCTAAAAAGGTAAATGATCGCGCGAGAATAGTCTCGGTTTTGTCGCGCTGCATCGGCTTCTTCGAGCAGTCCACGCACCGGCAGTTCAAGCCGGAATGGCAAGTCGGAAATTTTCGCTGCAGTTAGTTCCCTGTCCTCGCTGGACTCCCGGCGAAGTCGGCCTGAAAAATAGCTTCCGTTTCGATACAGAACAAAGAGAATAATCGCAACGATCAAGAGAACGCCGGTGATGGAGATAACGAGCCAATAGGTTTGGAGCATTGTCCAAAAAGATCCGCTGAACCAATTGCGATTGAACGTTCGAGGCGGTGCGGGCGGTGAAATAGAACGGTGTCGAGCGTCCAAGAAATCACGAGATAGACTACTCGGGAAAACCAGTTTGCCTTCGTCGGAATACCAGTTGCTCGTCGTGCCCTTTTCAAGCGCCTGTTTTTCGGCGGGCAAAATATCGTTGGCTGTCTGCTCTTGAGCTATGGCAGAGCTAGTCATCGCAGTAGCAACCACCAAGACGATCAACCGACCAAATGCAATGAGTCGTTGTTTGGTCGCTCGATTTTTTGCACACTGCTGTTCGAGGAGTCGTGGAGAGTCGTTCATGCGGCGGCCTCCAGACGTTCTGCTTCGGCTCGCAACCGCAAATCGATTTCCCAACCTTCCAATCGAATACGGCTGTCGATATAGCTGAGGAACCGAAAAACGGTGGCCCACGTAGCGATCAGCCAAAGATTGATTGGAGTCAAAAGCAAATCGTACCACCAATTCCATACCATCGAATCGGTCGATACGTTGATCAAAAAAGCTTCGCCAAACATCAAGATTGGCAACGAGATGCCGAAAAGCATAAACGCTAATAAAAATCGACCGATCAGATCGGACGAGAGCGGCGTGTGCAGCGAATAACTTCGTTTGCTATACGACATACTGGATTTGTTCTTGGGTGCGCGAAGTGGGCATTGCTCGAGAATCAATATCTCAGGAGCAAACGGCCGACTTGCTCGTAAAGCTCCCACGATTCCGACCAGCACCAAGCCGATAAATAGAACTTCGACTGCTGCGGAAAATCGACCCTCGGGCCAAAGCAGCATCAGCAAGGGAATTCCCAGCAAGCCGCCTCGGAGAACTCCCAGAACCAAAAACGAAGCAAAAAAACGCTTACGAATCGCGCGTAGAACTTCTCGGGTCGATGGTTTCTCAACAAAGACAGCTTGTCCTAAATAGAATGTCGTGCCCAACATGGCCAACGGCGACTCGAGAAAAACGAGGACGCTACTATGGAACAGGTAGCGAAACCGTAACCAACCTTCGGTCCACTCATAGGAGCTTTGCAGTAAGATCGGTTCGTATTGTAATAGCGGCCATAGCACGATGAAGTTTAAGATCATCATCGGGGCAGCACCGGCAAGCGACCAAAACAGGATTGGTTTCCAGTACTCGCGAATGAGTAACAGGCTCAGATCGAAAGTCTCAAGCAACGAACGCTGGCGGATGGAGATTTTCGTTTTGTCAAGCTGCATGCTGGTCCCCTTGTGGGAATCCGAGCACGACAAAGTAAAACATCAAACCGCAACTTGCCATCATGGACCAGGCCGCTTTGAACAGGTAAGGCAACGGTGACGGCGAAATGAAGCCCTCGGTAAAGGCCGCCAATACAAATAACACAACCGCTGTCATCATAACCGGAAGAGCGCGGAGCGCTTGCAATCGAAGCGAATCGTATCTCCGAAATCCCGCCGTCATTATAAGCCCAATGCCGAGTCGCAATCCGGCCGCCGCCGACAGAACAATGGCAGTCAACTCAAACGGCCCGTGAGCCGTGACAAAGTGAAAAAAATTCTCTCCTTGCGGTACATCCGCACGCGCCATGTATCCAAACACCGTTCCGATGCTGACAGCGTTTTCGCACAGCGTTAGTACCGTCGGCAGGATCAGCGGGCCAGTAGCAAAACATTTGAGGCCGATACCGGTGTTATGTTGGATGTAAAACGACGACATGGCGATGTAGTGGTCGAAATTGGCAGCAAGCGGTTCGTCGTACATTTCTTCGAACTGTTCGAGTTGTTCCTTCCCAAGAACTTTTTCCGCAAATCCTGGGTACCGATTGGGATTCCAAGCAAATAGCGCCGACAGTAGCAATATCCCAAAGAACAGGATGCTTGAAATCTGCACGCATGGGTCCGAGAAAATCTGCTGCGGCGCCGTCTTCCAAAGCGTCTCCATCCATCGTTCGAATTGAAATCGTTGGGAACGGTACATGAGGTTGTGCGCGCGGCCTACCAAACGGTGAAGATACTCAATGGTCGTCGGCGGCAATTGATAAGCATCCGCCATCGCCAAATCGGAACACGCGGCCCGATACAGCTCTGAAAATCGCATCATTTCGGTTGCGCGTTTGGTCAAACGTAACTTGCGGAAATCACTACACATCCGTTCAAGCTCAGCCCAACTGGCTCGCCGCTGATCAAGGACATCACCTATTCTCATTGGTTCCCTCAGTTGGATTTTTCGACAAAAGCGTTGGTTCTACGGGATCTGTCTCGTTTACGATTTCCACTTCGAATGGATCAAGTTCGGCAACAAGTTCTACGTCAACTTCGGAATGGTTCGTATCCTTCAAGGCAGACGATCCCGGTGCGTAGGTCGTAACATTTTCGGCGTTTGGTTGGATCGGAATTCCTGCCTGGACCGACTCAGTCCCGGTGGTCTGCCCATATACGGCTGCAAGTTGTGGATAGGGTGAACCCACGGGCGTGAGCAATTCTTGTTGCATTGGGCTTGGCGAGTCCTTGAGCGCAAATGACTCCGTGGATTTGGCGATAAAGTCTCTGTGATAAAGCGCACATAACAACAAGTCAGGGCTAGTGTCTTCGCGAAATCCAAATTGACGCATAAGCGGCTTGGCCAGTTTGCTTGCCAATTCCAATCGTCGACCCATGCTGATCAATGCTCTTCGCTCAACATACAGCGCAATCGTTTGTGCCAAGCTCCGTGACATGACGAATGTTGGCGGAATGTGTTCGCTCAGTTGAGCCGCTAGTGGATCGTCGAGCTTTGCATGACGGGCGAACCAGGTCTTTTCATCAATGACAACCATCGTTCCCGCCGCGATGTCGCCCAGACGCTGCATGCGACTGGTCAATGTCATCGAAGCAATGCCAACCGTAAAAATCGGAATCCAGCCGGGCATATCGATAAATATACAGTTGAGCGGAACGAACGGAAAGAAATCGGCGAAGCGTAGAAAATTTCGAATCGTTGCTTGAACAGCATTGATCGGATGGCCATCAATCGAAATAACCCGCAGTCCAAGGATCCGCTTGCCCGGTGTTTGGCCATTCCAAAAAATCTCGAACAACAGACCATAGAACCATTCAAGAAGGAAAAGCGAAATCAACATGAAGAAGGCAAACGCCGCTGCGCTCAACGGTAAAATCGCGGCTATTCCGGAACACGAAAAACCAATCACAAGCAAAGTGATAAACGCCATTCGCAAAATAAAATCCAATACGAATGCTGGCAACCGTCGAAATGGACCAGCTAACCGATATTCGAACCGAATATTTTCTGGTGTCGATATTTGAACCGACAGATCAAGTGGAATGGCGCGTTCGAGCATAAAGAATAAAACGTGTGATAAGCAATCTGTAGTTTAAGGCCAGCTTTCCACACGGCGCTTGTTAGCAAGCAAGAAAGCAATATTTGGATAGACAATTCCCATTTCCCGCGGCATTGTTTTTCAGTCGAGATCGGGAAACCTACTCAAGAGGTCTCTTCAAGTCCGTCTGGTTACAACGGCGTCGCGTTGACCCATTGTAACCTAAGCCAAGTTGCGAAGGTATTACGTCAAGAAAAGCGAACGAATGCTTTTTTCAGTCGCAGTCGTAATACGATTGCTACGCCGGTTTTCCGGTATCTGTTTGTTGACCCCAAAAAATGTTCCGGCCCGCCAGCGTAAAGAATCTTTGGCTAGCAGCGATTGTGCGAAAGTAAGCTGGGATATTACCGTCGATTATCGGCAGTGGCTTGCATGAACCGGAAGATATAATAGGCCAATGTCAGGACGGCTTGTAAAGTCGCTGCGACATAAGTCAAAGCTGCCGCATTCAACACGCGACTCACGTTTGGCAACTCGGGTCCAGAGATGATACCCAAATTCACCAACTCGGTTTTAGCTCGAGAACTAGCATCGAATTCAACTGGCAAATTCACCAACTGAAATACGACGGTTGCGCCGAAAAGAACAATGCCCGCCAAAAATACCCAAGTGCCTAATTTGGCCATCGCGGAAAATGCCATCATCATGCCAACCATCAGGAGAATGGTCCCTACGCTACTCCCGAAATTCGCTGCCGGAACCGCCAAGTTGCGAATCACTAAGGGAGCATATCGCCGAGCATCCTGAATGGCATGACCCGCTTCGTGAGCCGCCACGCCAACGCTCACCATCGACGATCCCGCAAAAACATCGCGACTTAAACGCAAGACTTTGGAAGATGGGTCGTAATGGTCCGACAAATGGCCCTCAACTTGTTCGATTTCAACGTTTTGCAAACCATTGTGATCGAGGATACGACGCGCTGCTTCAAAACCAGTCATTCGGGCGCGAACTTGGCTCATGCTGCGATATGCTGAACTTAACCAAAACTGCGCCAGCATTGCCAGGAGCAACGCGGGAGCAATAAAAACCAGTTGCATAATGTCGAAATACATTTTTCCCCTCAATTCTTACACTTGAAAACCAGCGACGCCCAACGTGACCAACCAGTTCACCCGTAGAAGATCGCGATAAGGTAATCTACTGCACGGGCTTTTTCATGGTGTCGCAAACTACGCAAAACTTGTTTTTATGGTTCTCCTTGACAAGATTGCTGGTCCGCTTCGAAAAGCCACAGGCAACATCTCGGTCGAAACCGCATCTTCGAAAATCGAAAACACAGATTGTTCTGCAAGCACATACCGCAAGCACATATCGTGCCGTCATTTTGACAATCGGGAATTCAATACCGTTGCACTTCCAAATCGCCAAGTTTTATCTATTTTAGAACATTCGCCCGCAAAGTGAGGGCAGTTCGCTTAGGTAAAAACGGCTTTTCCGATTCGCTAGGTTTTGATAAACGATATGTCTCAGTTTTCGGTCTATTCGATGGTTCGTCGTAAACGCCTCGATCTTGGCGTTGCCCTTTGTATCGGCGTGGCGACCCTTAGTTTGGGATGCACACCCGTGGTGGAGTCATCGAACAATTCCCCGGTTGAGTCGCTGAAGTCTGCACCAAAAGCCGCAACCACTCCCCTGCCCGACTTGCTCCGACAGACATTGCAAGACAACTTTGCCGGACGCGAGCTTTCGATGAATACGAACGCTGCATGGCAGATTTTGCACGGCGTGCTTGCTTATGATCGCGATTTGACAGCCAACGAAAACGGTATGCGTATCAATGTGCTCGATCGGTTATTCCACGGTGGTCAAGTTACTGGCTGGGAGCTGATGGACGGCGAACAGCTTCCCAAAACCGGACGGATGGGGATGAAAGCTCGCCTCGAACCGGGCAGCTACATAGGCCAAGGCCACGTGGATCAGTGGCTTGCCATTCTCGCACAAATCGATGTGCCTCTCGACCAAGAAGTCCTGGTTGGTGAGCGAAAATACACGATCGAAGATTGGGCTCGCCAAGCTCAATGGGATGTCCCGAATAATCCTGTCTTGGAATATAGCTGGACGTTGATGGCCTTGATGCACTATTTCCCGGACGAGCAAACTTGGCAAGCCAAAGATGGCAAAACATGGGACTTTGAACCCTTAGTCGAGTTTGAGGCGAAACAAGATTTGACCACGAGCCCTTGTGGCGGCTCCCACCGCTTGATGGGATTAGCCCATGCTCTTCAGTTCCGTCGACGACATGGCGGGGCAATCACTGGAGGCTGGAAATTGGCTGAGGAGAAATTGCAAGAGTCGATTCGGATCGCTCGCGAATATCAAAATTCCGACGGGACCTTCTCCTGCAACTTCACCGAGCGACCGGGACAGACCAAAGACGTTGGCGCATCGATCAGCGCAACAGGCCACATGCTCGAAGTGTTGGCCTTTGCGTTGCCTGAAGAAGAACTGTCGCAACCGTGGGTCGAGCGATCGGTCGTGCGATTGTGCAGCCTGCTGCAAGCAACTCGCGATGTCGATCTCGATTGCGGTGGACTCTACCATTCCTTGAGTGGTCTGCGCATTTACCACAAGCGACGTTTTGGAACGTGGAATCCTGAGCCGCTGCCTGTAGGGCCTTAACTCAAATCCAATTCGAGAAATAGCGCACTGCAACAAGCATTGTCGGACAGCGTGAAGGATCCTCACAATTAATTGCCTTTGCTGAAGTTTTTTTTGCCGCAATTAGACTGACGGATGGAGCAGGAACGGAGCTGGTGTTCCCAATTAACGGAAGTTTCCAATTAGCCTAAATCGCAAGCATTCCACTCATCTTTCGGAAAAAATCTTTGCGACGCCAGGGGTGGCTGGACGCGTGAATGAACGGATTTGCTATGGAATTCGTAACAACTTCATGGCACATTCGACTTGGTCGACTCGACGTTTTTCCGCTACCATAGACAAAAGGCCTATGATGCCTAGGTGAGAGAACCGGAGCCGGTGCCCCCGTCGGTCGCTTGGCGGCGAGTTAGAAGTTTAGGAATTGGATACATGTTTACAAAAGTATTTAGCAACAGTTTCTTTGCATTAGTATTGTCAAGTTCAGTGACTTTAAGTGTGTTCGCGCAAGATGCCTCACAAGAGAAGAAGCCGCCGGCAGAGGCCAACGCAGGCCAAGCGAAACTCGACGAAGCAACCGATTTAAAACTCGAGGCCGATACGATTGCGACTTTGTCAACAGTCGTAACGCTCTGCGAAGAGGCCCTCGCTGCAGGTCTCGATGAATCCAATACGGCCTTTGCAAAAGAGTTGCTAAGCTCATCAGCCTTTCAACGCGCCCAGATGACGATGCAAGAACTGGTGCAATCGCGTGTCAGCCCGCAAGCACTGCGTCGGGCTCGAACAACGATCTTGGCTGATTTGCAAAAGTCCATCGATAACGATCCCAAGATGATCGATGCCTATCTCATGATGGCACGACTGCGGATGCTTGGCCAAGAACGTAAAGAAGCGATCGCGGCAATCGACAAGGCGATCGAAAACGCGACGGATGATAAACGCAAGCTTGCCGAAGCCTATTTGGTTCGCTCCCAAATCCAAGACGACATTTCCGACAAACTTTCCGATTTGCAACAGTCGCTCAAAGCCGACCCAACCAGTCAAGAAGCTTGGCAAGCGCGGATTGCTCTGTTGATAACCCAAGGCAGCTTTGACGAAGCTTACAAAGACGTTCAAGACTTGCTCAACCGCGATCCAGAAAATGCTTTCGCAATCCAAGCTGCCGTGCAATGCCTCCTCAATTTGGAGCGAACGGACGAAGCGATCGATTTGCTTGGCAAGAAAATCGAATCATTGCCCGAAAATGCCGATCTCCACAAAGTCCGTGCCCGCCTCTATCTGCAACAAAAGAAAGATGATCTGGCGCTCGAAGACTTGAACAAGTCGATCGAGATCAATCCTCAAGATGCAGAAACATTGTTGATGCGTTGTGAGTATTACTTGGGCAAGGAAGACATCGAGAAAGCCCAGCAAGACGTCGAAGACGCTTTGCTTCTCCAGCCCAATCTGGTCGGCGGGATCATTTTCCGCAGCTTGATCGCATCTCGCCAAGGTCGTTTCGATGATGCTATTCGCGATATGCAGACATTGGTTCGGGCCGACCCGGAGAATCCCGGCTTCCTGCTACAACTGGCCGGTTATTACCAACAAGATAACCGTCCCAATATGGCAATCAAAGTCACCGACGAAGTGCTTCGCAAAGACCCCGAAAACTGGCGAGCCTATCGTCTACGAGGCGATAGTTTGCTGAGCATCGGCGAGCATACCAAGGCGTTGGCAGATTACGAAAAAGCACTCGAAGTGGTTCCCGCCGAAGACAAAGAAGACCGATCCGGTCTGCTGAACAACTTGGCTTGGGTCTTGGCAACATCGCCGCAAGACGATCTCCGCGACGGCGAACGTTCGATCAAACTCGGCACCGAAGCCTGCGAAATGACCGAATACAAAGAATCGCACATCCTGTCGACCTTGGCGGCCGGGTACGCAGAAACAGGCAACTTCGCCGAAGCTATCAAATGGTCCGAAAAAGCAGTCGAGTTGGGCAAAGAAGAAAAGAACGAGCAGATCGACCAATTAGAAAAAGAACTAGAAAACTACAAGCAAAATAAACCTTGGCGGGAAAAGCAAGAAACGAAAGAGAAAAAGGCTCCATTGCCAACCACCGGCGGCGTGGATACCTGATCGATTGCGATTTAAGAATAAAGCGGCAAGGCGGGTACCATTTTGCCCGCCTTGTTTTTTTACACCCAGTCAATTTGACCTATTTGTCGCTGTAGAGTCGAGCGATGACATCCTCTAAGCCAACTTGGGCAGCTTTGGGTAAATCTACTTTGCCGCTTTCCATCGAAGCAACCGGAAACGAACAGTAATCGGCCGCAAAGAAACCGCTGGGTCGATGGTTGCCACTTGCACCAACGCCACCAAAAGGCAATCGACCACTCGCACCGGTCGTCTGTCGATTCCAATTGACGATGCCCGCGTTGATATGGGACACAAAATATTCCCACGAGTCACGTCGGTCACTAATCAAACCTGCCGACAGTCCATATCGCGTTTGATTCGCCAATTGAACGGCAGATTGTAGATCTCCCGCTCGCTGGACTGTGAGCAACGGGCCGAACAACTCGCAATCATCGACCACGTTTCCGCTCGTTTCGACAAGTCCAGGAGTCAATGCCGCCGGATGATCGGGTAAATGCTTTGCAAGATGGATCGCTCGGCCACCGGTTTCTAGAAACCTCTGTTGTCCTGCAAGTACATCCTTGGCGGCAGCTTCTGAAATCAGTGTACCTAAGAACGGCTGAGGCTGGCCAAGAGGATCGCCGACGCGAATCGTGGCAAGAACGGACGCCAATCGATCCACAACTGCTTGCCCGTTGCCGGAGTCGACAACAATTAAACGCCGCGCACAGGTACAACGCTGTCCCGACGTGATGTATGCCGACAAGATGATTTGATAAACGGCCGCATCGATGTTCGAAGTTTGGTCGATAACGAGGGCGTTATTGCCGCCCATTTCGAGAGCAAGCATCTTTTCGGGGCGACCTGCTAGCGCACGATGCAACGCTTGTCCGACCCGATAACTTCCCGTGAACAGCACACCATCGCACAATTTGTCCATCGCAGCGGCTTGCGCAATCTCGGCGGTTCCGTGGACCAAATTCAAAACACCAGCAGGCAGCCCAGCTCGTTGCCACGCCTGGGCCAAAAACTCGCCAACCGCTGGCGTCTTCTCGCTCGGCTTGAATACAACCGTATTGCCTGCCAATAACGCCGGGACAATATGCGCTCCAGGAAGATGAGCCGGGAGATTAAATGGCCCTAAGACCGTCATGACGCCCAGCGGACGATAGCGAGTCACGGTGACTTGATCGGCGGTTCCTTCTGTCGTCGTCCAACGCCGAGACCGTATGGCGTCGACTGAGTTTTGAACTTTACCGATCGCTGTAGCTACTTCCGTGTCGGCTTCCCAAAGCGGTTTACCTGTTTCGCGAGCGATCAGTTCCGAAAACTTAGCTCGACTCTCTTGAAGTGTTTTCCCGAAATTAAGAGCGATCAACTCGCGTGCATCCAACCCGAGCATCGACCAAGAAGGAAATGCCCTCCGCGCGGCGGCCAAAGCGTGCCGTACTTGATCAACATCCGACCAGCGACCCTTCCAGACAGTCTCGCTCCGAAAGGGATCGTGACTCGACCACTCCGGGCCTTGACCAGCGGTCCAATTCCCATCGATAAACTGCTGACCGGACAGTTGGATTGACATAGCTCGTATCGATTATCTAAGTGTGAAGGAGCAAACCGCGACAGTTGAACGTTCAACAAAAAATGCTCGTAAGGGCAACCAACTAAATTCCCGAGGCGATACCAGGTTCGTGATCGTGCGTTTGATTGCGATTTGGCGCAGGATGAAGTGGCATCCAAAGCAAATTTGTGCCCTTTTTGCATTGCAACATCAGCGAAGCAACTTGCGTTGTGACGACCTCATTGCCGCTGACGATCGCTGGCGCGATTAGCGCGCGAAATCCGTTTTGTTCGCTTGCCAAAACAGCCAGCGGCGCATCCACGGCTTCTCGAACATCGCTCAGTACCAACTGCCGCGTGCGTCGTACAGCGTCGATCGAATCGCGACGGCAATGCACCACCGGGCCGCCATCAAAAATATCGATGAGATCACGCGCTTGAAATCCTTCGGCATGGAGCATAGCCAAAGCCGGTTTGGTTTGATCGTGAACTTTTCCAATCGTATCGCGAGCTTCCTGAGATAACAAGCAAGTGTAAATCGGGTGCTTGGGCATCAAATCTTCGATGAATCGTTTGTCGATGGTCGACAGCGAGTCGGCTTGAGGGAAATCCATTTCGAAAAAGTGCCGACCGATCGCATCCCAGAACGGGCAGACACCTTCTTCGTGAACCACTCCGCGCATTTCCGCAATGACTTCGTCGGAAAACCGTTTCGGATGTGCTGCCATAAATGCGAACCGCGCCATGCTCAACAGTCGACCACGACCTTGACCGCGGTAATCCGACAACAAAAACAAGCTGCCTATCTCTGTCGGGCCATCGTGGATCTTGATCAAATGCAACTCTGTCGTCGAAATCGATTTCTTCAAAGCCGTGCATTCGTGCGTGGAGTCGATGATCTTGTATCCATAAAACGGTTCAAAGCCACCGATTTTGGAGAAGATGCACGACGTGCCAACCAGCTTGCCGGTATGGACGTCTTCCATCACAAATACGTATGGATTCCCGTCCGGTTTCTCCACTTTGCGTTGCACGGCAAACGCGGACGCTTCGACTCGCTCCATCAACTGGTCCTTGGTGATTTGCAGCGTCGTCATGCCATAGGTTGCTTGCCGAATCAAATCCCACAGTTGATCAATGTCGTCTTGGCGAACAGAACGTACGATAGTCATGGCGTTGGTTTCTTATTCAATCGGTATATGACGGATGTCGGGTGACGAATGTCGAGTGAGGAGAAAGTACCGTCTGTATGGTTATTTTGCGTTTTAAGTAGGCTCCTTCGTTGTTCGCAGAACACTTTCGATGATCGAGCACGCCAAATCGATGTGTGCCTCGGTCGTAATTGCAGGCGGTGGGAGAAATCGAATACGGGCAGGATTACTGCCTGCAATAAACGACATGAGTCCCGCGTGGTACAGATCCATGACCATCGTTTTTGCTTCCGCTTCTGACCCCTGTCCCGGCGTGAAAGCAACCATCATGCCTTCACCGAAAGGCCCCGAGAGCTTGCCCGGATATCGTTTGCTCAAGTCCGCCAGCTCGGCTGCAAAGTAAGCATGTCGACGCATGTTCCAACCGTCTTTGCCAAAACACTCACGTTGTAACAATTCATCAAGCACGACAAGACCCGCTGCCAGAGAAGCCGAACTAGCCGTGAAAGTCTGACTCAGCAGCGGCCCCTTGGGCTTCAACTCGTCTCGATAAATCGTCGCGCAAACTTGCGTGATTTTTCCGATCGTCACGATGTCGACAAATTCGTCGAGTCCGAAATGCTGAAAAGCAAACGGCGTGCTCAGTCGAGTAAACGTTTGCACTTCATCCATGATGATCAAAATATTTTGCTGTTTGCATAGGTCAATCAACGTGCGAAAATATTTCGGCGTACCTGGATAATACCCACCTTCGCCCGCCACCATCTCCATCCATAAATTGGTGTACTCGCCCGGATGCCTGGCAAGCAGTTTTCGCAACATGGCCGACGCGTCTTCGATACTCCGTTCCGCGTTTACAGGCTGGAACATCGGCAAGTGGTCGACTTGGACGGCTTGCGGTAGCCCTGTTCGATATTGCGGTCGATCCGTCAGTTGAGAAAGTGCCAGTGTGCGACCAGCAAAGCAATTGTCGATTGCCAAAACACGATTGCCCGGGAACCGATTGTGAAAAGCGATCTTGAGCGCATTCTCATTGGCCATCGCACCGCTCGTGGACAACAAACAATGAGCAAGTTTGGCACCGTGCTGATTTGCCAACTTGATGAGCTTTTCACACATCTCGATGGTCTCTGGGTTCTGCTGCAAATTGCCTTGCATAACCGTATCTTCCAAGGCCGCGTCGATCGAGGACTCCAGCAACCGTGGGTGGCTGTGCCCCATACCGTGGACGCCGATCCCAGCGATAAAATCCAGTTTGACGCTGCCGTCTGCCAATTCGACAAACGGACCGTTGCCCAGTCCGCTGGTCAAGTACGGAAAGTATGTCGCGCCTCCCCTCGCCGCAGCCAACCGCTGCAGCAACTGTTCGTATCCCGCCGCCAAGTCGCTGCGCGGCCCTCGAACGCCATCGATCGATCGCGAGTGATCGGCCAAAGCTTCCGTCAACAATCTTTTAGCCTCAACCACGCGAGGATCGTCACGAAGCTCGTCAGCATGCAAATTGCTGGAGCCGGTATTCATCGCTTGCGGTTTATCAACTTTCTCGTTCATCACACGTCCTTGATAGCAAAGTCACTTTAACGAAACTGTTTGAATAATACCCTAGAGACCAAACTTGGACAAAGCCCGACAGGGTCCTTGCACAACAGATTACAATGCAAAGCGAGGAATGTGGCCCAGTAATCTGCGACAGGAACTCGATTCAAAAGCGATTTGATGCCTCTCAACGATCCAAATAGAATTCTCGGAGCCATCTTGAAATGGGCTATGGTCGTTTTGCTCTGCAAAGTGACTATTCATATTCTCTACAACTATCAAGGCTATTTTCCACCCAATTTTGAGTCGGACTTTTTGCGCGGTCGGGAAAGCTATTTCTTCGGGAGCTATCAAGTCGCGTTTTACGCGCACATTTTGGCGTCGCCGATAACCTTGCTGACCGGGACCATCCTGATGAGTCGCCGGTTCCGAGAAAGATATCCCTCCGAGACATCGGATGATCGGCAAATGGCACGTCCTGATCGTGCTTGCGCTGGTGGTTCCAAGCGGCCTCTGGATGGCCACCCGCGCGTACACCGGAGCGATCGCCGGCATCGGGTTTGCGCTGTTATCCATCGCAACCGGATTTTGCGCAGCCCTTGGCTGGCGACTAGCTGTATTGCACAAGTTCACCGCGCATCAGCGGTGGATGACGCGTTGCTATTTGTTGTTATGCTCGGCGATAGTTTTACGACTCATGGCAGGTTTCTTTACCATTATCCAAGCCGAACCCAAGTGGACCTATCAACTCGCCGCTTGGCTGAGTTGGATACTACCGCTAGCTGGCTTCGAAGCATTCGAAAAAAATCCGTATTTTTCCCAATTGTATTCGGCGCGTCGCAAGCAGTAGTTGACATCGTGGACACTTTCCCAAAGCCAAAACAAACGCTGTTGAACCTACCCAGCAACTCAACTCCAAATGTAGTATCGTGTTATTCGACACAAAAAGCATGCATGAAAACGCGGAATTTCAGTTCATCCCTTAAGTTGTCTTCCCTTTTGATCCAGCCCTACAACTGCCGTCGCATAGTTCTTTGATCCAGCCCTACCACTGCCAACACAACCTCCTGCCCGATTCTTCTATCTCCCCTTCTCTTCGGTACTCCGAGGAGAAGGGGCCGGGGGTTGAGGAGTCCTAACATCTGTACATCACCAATCGACTTCAAAAATTCGCAACCTACTTCAACGAAAAAACACCCGACTCGCTGGCCAGCGGAGTCTTTTAAGCTCTTTTAACAAATTTCGGTTAAACTAGTTTCGCTACAATAGTTTGGCTCTGGCATCGACTCTCCCTACTCAAACCCACCAGTACCCCAATGAACATACGCATTCCTTTTCGTGCCGTACGATCTTCGTTTATTTGTTTCCTGTTCCTTCAGGCTTGGGTTACGTCCGTGCTCGTTGGCCAAGCGCAAACCACGGCGACTGGTGTCGATCCGTTTCGACGCGAGAACTTGGTCGCTTGGTGTATCGTGCCATTCGATAGCCAGAAACGGACGCCCGAAGAGCGAGCAAAAATGCTTGAAGAGTTGGGTATCAAGCGACTTGCATACGATTACCGCGCCGAGCACGTCGCGACCTTCGAAGATGAAATTGCCCAGCTCAAGAAACACGGCATCGAACTGACAGCTTGGTGGTTTCCCGGCGAACTGAACGACGAAGCACGTTCAATCCTCACCCTGCTCGAGAAACACAAGCTCCATCCGCAGTTGTGGATCACCGGTGGTGGCGAGCCAACAAAAAATGTAGAAGAGCAAATTCAGCGAGTTCAAGCCGAGTCGAATCGCATTCGACCAATCGCCGAAGCTGCCGCCAAGATCGGTTGCAAGGTCGGCCTCTACAATCATGGGGGATGGTTCGGTGAGCCAGAAAATCAGATCGCGATCATTGAGCGCCTCAAAATGCCTAACGTCGGCATCGTTTTCAACTTGCATCATGGTCACGATCAGATCGAACGACTGCCGCAATTGCTTGAAAAGATGAAGCCCCATTTATTGGCGTTCAACTTGAACGGCATGGTCCGCAATGGCGACAAAGTCGGAATGAAGATCGTTCCTATCGGTGCCGGTGAAGACGATCCAGCTTGGCTAAAAGCTGTTCGAGCTAGCGGTTATGATGGACCCATCGGAATTCTGAATCATACCGACAACGATGCTCGCGAGCGATTGCTCGACAACTTGGATGGTCTCGACTGGTTGCTCGGAGTAGACTCGGGAGCGAAAACGGACTTACCCAAATATCGAACTTGGTCTGCTCCTGCACGTCCTGCCCTGGACGGCGGAAAATTGTTTGACGGTTTAGCGGAATACCGTCAGCCTCCGATTACTGTGCAATGCACCGCCAAACTAGTCCAAAGCGATTCGTACAATATCCTCATCGCCAACGACACCAAGAGCAGTGGCGACCATTGGGAAGTTTTCACGCATGCGGGCTCGGGGTTGCTTGCTGCGTACATGCCGGGTCGACGTCCCGATCACGTGCAAACACAAATCAACTTGTGCGACGGCAAAGTCCATCGCGTGACATTCGTTCTCGAAGCCCGCCGAGCTAGGCTATTCGTCGACGGGAAAATTGCCCGTGATCAAGCTACCGAAAGCGCGAATCGGCCGAGCGTTCCAGGACAACTTGCCATCGGTCGGCTAGTCGAAGGCGGCTTGTCGTGCTCGGGCGTCATCTATTCGGCTCGCATTTCCAAAGGCGTAATCGATCCTAACGAAAAGTATGTCGGACTACCAAAGGCCGCGCATGAAGTGACTCGCTGGGAATTCGCAACGCCAGATCCTACCGACGAAGTCGCGTCCACGGGCAATCCTACGAATCAGCTTGGCAGCCAAAGCAATCCTGTCGGGGTTGCAAAGTTGGTTGCTACGGAAATCCCGAAAGCTTTTGATCCAGGGTTTGCGCAATCGCTGATCGAACAGGCGACCAAGTCCGGTCAAGCAGATCGCGGTGTGAATGTTTTTGCTTCCGCCAAGTTGGCTTGTCTATCATGTCACAAAGTAGGTAAATACGGCGGCAGTGTTGGTCCCGACTTGACCACGATCGGCAAGCAGCGGACGGCTCAAGAAATCGCGGCATCGATTCTATGGCCCAACCATCTTGTCGAAGAAAAGTATCGCGTCCTGCAAGTGTTGACGACGGATGGCGAATTGGTGCGAGGATTCAAGATCAAGCACGACGACCAAAGTGTTGTTGTTCGCGATCCTGCCAGCGGCAATGAACGAACGATCGATGCCGCCGATATCGAAATGGCACAAGACGCGCCGTCCGTTATGCCCGAAGGCTTGGCGGCTGCCATGAGCGATCAACAGCGACAAGACATTCTGATTTTCCTAACGGACCTCGGACATCACAGTAAACTGCGGTTGGCCATTGCCGAATCCGTGCTGGAACACGCTCAGTCCCATGATCCGGCGACGTTTGAATTCGAACGTGGTCCGCTGGACGTCGCAGCTTGGCCAAACTGGGAATCGCACGTCAATCGCGATCGGTTGTACGATTTTTATAGCAAGCAAGCAGCGTACTTTCGACGAATTGATAATCCACCCAATCTATTGGAAAAGAATCCCGGTCTCGATGGCGGCAAATACGGTCATTGGGGCAACCAAAACGAACAAACCTGGGCCAGTTCAACTTGGAACGAAACGATCCTGAGCAGCGTCCAGTGCGGCGTATATCACGGCCCCGACAACACGGTCGTGCCACGTGCCGTATGTGTTACGATCGGCGACCAAGGTAACATGCATACTTGCTTCAATCCGGATACGCTGACGTACGATGCGTTATGGAGTGGCGGTTTTCTTAAATTCTCGTCGGTGCGCCACGGCTTTATGGACGGGTTGCTGGTCAAAGGCGATTTGCTGCCCAAGCCCGAAGGTGCCAAGCCGTCAAAGGAGTTCAAGTACCACGGCTTTTATCGCCATGGCAACCGCGTGATCTTTGCATACCGCATCGGCGACACCGAATTTCTCGATTCCCCATGGGTTGAAAATGGACAGTTCGTCCGCCAAGTTGCACCTCGCGATCGACACCCGCTTCGTAAACTTGTTTTTGGCGGCGCACGTCAGTGGCTAGAGACGATCGAGACGGCAGTTCGGTTGGGCGATCAGCATCCTTATGCAACCGACACGATTGAGTTGCCGACGGATAATCCTTGGAAGGCGCTCATCTACAGTGGCGATCACGATTTTAAACGAGACGGTTCGGTATTGCTCTGTTCCATGCAGGGCGATGTATGGCATGGAACGGGAATCGCCTATCAACCCGAACAAGACAAACCGCGAGCGCGATGGACGCGATTTGCGGCCGGGCTACATCAAGCCCTCGGGATGTCGATCGGCGATGACGGAATCTTTGTACTGGGGCGTGATCAGATCACGCGTTTGCACGATTTGAACGACGACGGCGAAGCGGACTTTTACGAGTGTTTTTCTAATGCCTACATCACGTCGACTGCGGGGCACGATTTTATTTGCGGGTTGCAGCGCGATGGCCAAGGCAATTTTTACTTGGCGTCCGGCAACCAGGGCATCGTGCGAGTAAGTGCAGACGGCAAAAAGGCCCAAGTCATTGCGACCGGTTTTCGAAATCCAGACGGTATCGGCATTTACCCCGACGGAACGATCACGGTGCCGTGTTCCGAAGGCGAATGGACACCGACCTCGGAGATTTGCGCCGTGCCGACACTATTGCAACCAACTTTCGGCTCCCAGCAATCGCCACCGTTCTTTGGATACAAAGGACCTCGCGAAGGTCAGCATGTCGAACTTCCAATGGTCTACTTGCCACGTGGCCTCGACAACTCTTCGGGAGGTCAAGCTTATGTGAACAGCGACCGATTTGGACCGCTCAAAGGCCAAATGATCCACAGTTCTTTCGGCGCTGCTGCGGCGTATGTTTTGTTGCGCGATGAAGTTGCCGGTCAAATCCAAGGCGCTTTCTATCCGATCGCAGGTGAATTTTTGTCCGGAATTCATCGCGGAAAATTTAATGCAGCGGACGGGCAGCTTTATCTGTCGGGCATGGCTGGTTGGGGCACCTACAGCACCGAACGCGGCTGTTTTCAACGCGTCCGCTATGCGGGCGGCGAACTGCCAATGCCAGTCGGATTTCACGTCCACGAAAACGGCGTCGCCATAAAATTTTCACAGTCGTTGGACTCGGCTGTTTCTGCGAATCCCAAAGCACACTTCGCACAAGCGTGGAACTACCGCTACAGTTCGGCTTATGGTTCGTCGGAGTATTCAACACGTCACTACGGTGTCCGTGGCCACGATCGCTTTGATATCAAGTCAAGCCATGTCTTAGACGAGGGCCGCACGCTGTTTATCGAAATTCCCGATCTGCAACCGATAAATACTCTGCATCTGCAGCTTAGCGTTGCCGCCGACAAGACCGTGGATCTCTACGCCACTTGTCATCGGCTGGACAGTCCGCGATCGGATTTTGCAGGATACGAAAAAATCGCCAAGCAGATTCAGCCGCATCCGATGGAGATGGATTTGGTCATGGCCACGCGACGTGTACCCAATCCTTGGAAGGACAAGATCGAGGGTGCTCGTCCTATTCGAATTGAGGCTGGCAAGAATTTGTCGTTCGCAACGCGTCAGTTCACCGTGAAAGCTGGCGAGACGATCGCTTTCTCGATGGTCAATCCCGACGTCGTGCCACACAACTGGGCGCTCATCAAGCCGGGATCGCTGCAACGCGTTGGCGAAGAAGCCAACAAACTAGTCGCAGACCCCGAAGCTGTTGTCCGGCAGTACGCGCCACAAACGGACGACGTGATTTGCTATACCGACATCGTCGAACCCGAACAAACGTTCACCATCTATTTTCGAGCGCCAGAGACCCCGGGCCGATACCCGTATCTCTGCACTTTCCCAGGCCACTGGATGGTGATGAATGGCGAAATGATTGTCGAAGAAAAATAGTTTGTAAAAATATTGAATGTGGTTTTACGCCCAGCTAGTGACTGAATGTAATCGGTTGAACTTGGAATTTGATTTTTTAGCGGAATCGGCGCGAGCCGTCCGGTGAATTGAACAACCGTAGGGCTCGTCTCTCTTCGCTATTTTTTGTGGAAGTTGACGAACGTTTCATGTCAAACCCACAGTCATTGCTCGGCATCTGATTCCCTAAGCTCGGCAAAAAATGATTGAACTTCATCACGTTCGGCAATCGTAGCTGGTGGATATCGATAGCGATTTTGATTCGCCCAAGTTCGATAGAGTTGAGCTGATTCCGTTTGGCCTCGAGTTTGGTAGACAATGGCGAGCATGACGAGGTCGTACGTAAGCTGATCGGGAGTTGACGCCTCCAGATTTTGAAGGAGCAGCGACTCGGCTTCATCCAATTTATCGCCACGAAGAAGGACCAAGGCCAACGTATTTCGCGAGACCGGATCGTTCGGCGATTCGAGGAGCGCCTGGCGCGCCAGCTCTTCGGCTTTATCAAGATCTCGATTTGCGGTCGACTGGAACAGCATCTGCCAGGCTGCGTTGTTCAATGCGCGAGCGTCGCCAGGGCTTAAGGCAAGTCTGTTCAGCGATTCACGCAAGAGCATAGCCGTCCAACGTGCTTGTGGATCCGACAGTTCGCCCAAGTCGATATCCCAAGTTCCATCGGATTGATCAGCAGTCGCTGCAAACGCGTGATCGGATGTTTCTTGTTGTTCCGGATTGGTCGCGTTATTTGCAATCCAGTCAAGACCTTGGTCGCTTAAAGACTTCCGAAGTCGATTCAGGTTCCAAACCCGAACACTCTGTGAATCCGGTGTAATGCCAATCACGTAGTCGCTCGTCGAAGTATACCTCAGCGAGTTGTAACCAAACGTAAAAGGCGATTCGAGTTCGAGCAAGGAACGATGGTAGTTGCGATCGAGCAACGAGATGTGATGCGGTGCTAACTGAATTGCCATTTCATTACGATTTGGCGAAAACGCAATTTGTGCGCCCATCACGGGGATGTCGGCTTGGATATCTCCGGAACGCTCCATCGACGGGATGTCCCATAGCTCGACGCCTTTGGTGCTTGTCGTGAATAGCGTGCGGAGTTTGGAGTCCGCAAATGCGAGAGTCCCGCCAAACGCTGGGATTCGCTCGATTTTTTGGGCTTGTTGAAAATCCCAAAGCTCAAAAAAAGTCGAATTCCATTGATACAAAGCACACAGGTTGTCAACGCCGATTCGGACAACGGTGAATCCCAGCGACGGTCCAATCGTCCGCGTGATCTGCCCGGTGGCCATATCCATTTCCGATAAATTGCCATCGAGCGTCGTAACGATGGCACGGTTGGAATCTAGCAAAAGAAATCCACTGGTGATTTGCAGTGTCTCGACGAGTTGAGGTGGTCCGATGATTGTGTTGCGAATCGACGGATCGTCCAATGAACTTGCTCGAATTGGCCAACGCTGTACGGTTGTGTTTCCCAAGACAACGAGTTGGTCACCGGTCTTTGAAAAGTCAATTGCGAGCGGACGGTTCACAGGAATTGACCCCAACCGACGGTTCGTTTCGAGGTCAAACAAGATCAGTTCTTCGGTTAAGGCGAGAGCGAGTAGATTTTTAAAAGGGTGAACGGCGCTGGCAACGGGCATTGAATTTTGAAGCCTTGAGTTGATTGGCAGTTCCGTCGCGAGCCCGGAACGCCACTGCATTTTAGTAAGTTGACTATTTGTGAAGTTCCAACCGAGATATTTCCCGTCATCGCTAAATTCGATTTGCGAAAGGGAAGCCTTGGATCGAACTAGAGTTCGTCGCGACCAAACGTTGGCAATTTGCACGGTTCCATCCCAAGTTTGCATCACCAAATACTGTCCACTGGGATCCCAGTCCAACCCTGCTATAACCGCTTGCTGCTCATCGAGGACCGAAACACACTCGTTATTTTTTACATCCCAGATGTAGATTCGATTATTGCCGTCGGTCGACGCTAACCATTGTCCATCTTGACTCCAGCTCAGTCGCGCCGGTCTATTACATGGCCACCGACTCAAGATTTTTCCGGAAGGGACGGAAGCGATTGTAATTTGACCTAAATCTGAATAGGCGATGCATGTTCCTTCCGGATTGATAGTGCAACAACTCACCGGTCCGCTGGTGGATAGTGTTAGAATTAACTTGGCGGAAGATTCGATCGACGTGGAATCAATCGAGATGCGATTATCGCGATGCCAATAAGCGGCCATGTCGGTCGCATCGCAGACTTCGCAGCCGAGCACCACTTGAGGGCCTTGATGGACGGTCGAACCGTCTTCGCGGCGAACGATTTGAAAATGCGAATTGGTGTCCTGCGCAACGATGTACTTGCCTTTCAAACTAAACTTGAGGGCCGTCGCCACAAATCCCAAGTCGGGGGATTCGTGCGTCGACCCCTCTTTTCCAACTCGTTCAATTGTTACAGTACCGGAGGGCAGCGATTGCGCTAGCCAATTGTGGGATCGATCGATCGCGGCGGCATTACCATTTGCGGAAACTACGCTGCTCGGAAACCAATCCGCGCGAGTCCAGCACGCCGCCAATTCATTCCGTAATTCAGAACGCAACTCCGAAGTTAACGAACTTGCATCGATTGCTTCTAGCTTTCGCCGATGCTTTTCTAAATCGGGCGCAAGTGTCAGTCGATAGGTGGCCACAACATTAAGGAGCGAACGGATCCGCGATTGGTTTTCAGCCGCCGCAGTGCGCTTGTACAAATCCACCGCTTCGTCTCGCTGCCGCTCAAGCGTTTTATTGATCAGAAACCCAGTCGCCAAGACCACAACAAGCGTAGACACCATTGCCAGCAATGCTGTAATGGTTCGATTTTTTCGGCACCATCGCGCCGCCTTTTCAATCCACGAAGTTCGACGGGACTGGATTGGCCGGTCCAGCAAAAACAACCTAAGGTCATCGGCTAGAGATTGCGCGGAGCGGTATCGATCAGCAGGATCTTTGGCGATACATTTTTCAACGATCGTTTCCAAATCTCGGGGAATGCGCGGATCAAGCTTCTTAAGCTTCGTGGGTAGCGACTGAGACACCATCGTCATCAAATGGACGCGATCGACCGCATCGAATAGCGGGCGAAGGGCCAGCAACTCGTAAATCGACGCTCCCAAGCCATAAATATCAACGCGATGATCGTGACGCCCCTGAAGTCTCTCGGGTGCCAAGTACCGCAGTGTCCCGACAATGTCGCCCGACTGAGTCAGTTGCTCCTGTTGCTCGTTCACGTCGGAACTGTCGTCGGCTTTGGCCAATCCAAAATCGGTGACCCAAGCGTTTCCGGATGCATCAATGAGGATGTTCGAAGGCTTAATGTCGCGATGAAGGATGCCGCGACCGTGAGCATAGGCGAGAGCTTCGGCGATTTGTAAACCAATCCTCGCAACATTGCGATAGAAGGGAGTGCCGGAGTTCGAATTCGACGAGGAACTATCGCGATTTCCACGTTGGAAATTATCGTTTTGGGTCTCGCGAGAAGAAACCTCGTCGGCGTTTGATCGCGAGGTCAACGATGCGTGTGCGTGAGTATTCCGCGATGGACTTGCAGAGTTTTTGTGGAGGTCTGTATGAATGATGGATTCGGAAATGGCGGGTAACCGGCGATCGTCGCGATTGGATCTTTGGTAACGGATAAGTTCATCAATGACCTGATCCAAACTCTGGCCAGGAATATATTGCATCGCATAAAAGCAAAGGTCGCCTTGTTGACCAACATCAAATACGGGAACAATATTGGAATGGTGCAACTGGGCTGCGGCGCGTGCTTCGCGCCGGAATCGCGCGATAGCAGATTGCTTGTTAAGCAGGTGTTGCGAAATGATTTTAAGCGCGACGTGACGACCCAGCGACAGTTGAATCGCTTGGTAAACAATGCCCATGCCGCCTCGACCAATTTCCTGAAGAATTTGGTAATCGCCAATCGTAGAGCCGCTTTTTTGATCGTTGGATGGAACGTCAAGATTTGGCACCCGACTCGGCTTGTTTTGCTCTACCAAACACACGGTTGCATAGAGGTCCTTCAGCCGCTCAGCGAACGCAGGATATTGTTCACAGTAGGCTTCCAACGGAACCGGCTTACCCGCACGTTGCTCGGCAAGTAGTCCTTCGAGTAGAGTTCCTAGTAGGTCATGTTCATCACTCGATTGGATCATGGTGTGAACTCCGACGAATGGTTCGGTCGCTCATGAAGCACAACTTTGAGTTTTTCGAGCGCCCGAACATAGCGATTGCTGGCCGCGGTTGGTCGCAACCCAAGAACAGCGGCGGCTTCTGCATTGGTTAACTCCTCAAAGTGCCGCAGAACTAAAATTTCACGATCGATCGGTTCAAGAGTGTCCATGGCCTTTTTGAGAAGGAGCGAATGTTCGGCCGCGACAGCGGCAGAGCTCGGCGATGTCAAGCTGCCGACTAACCGAGCAGCGATGGCAGCCGAGGTCGCTGCGGGCAATGCGTTATAGTAGAGCGAGGCTTCGCGGCCAGCATCGCGGGCTTGTGCGCCGAGATGATAGCGATGGGCGTGCGCCAATCGTTGAGTTGCCAGTGAACGCAGCCAAACATAAAACGGCACGGCTGGGTTCCCAATAAACTCAGGTAGCCGTTTTGTCGCGTCAACAAAAGCTTCTTGAATGACATCCGACGGGTCGACTCGACCTCGGACAAGCTCATTCATTTGCAGATTAATCATATTTCGCAACCGAGCGCGATGCGATTCTAATAGCTCGCCCAAAAAACGGTTGTCGGTCTGAGCGCGGCAAAGGTCTTGCATGAATTCAATCGAGTTTTGATCCATTGCTTAGTTGTCTCGACTATCCTGCAACTGAGAATTCATACATCGGTGAAAAGTGGCTGGCCCAAAAAAATGGACCCATAGGAATGCGTTTCTAAGTGGACACTTGTCCGTTTTCAAAACCATCACATTCAGCATGTTCGGCAACCAAACCCTGTGGAAAGGGGTTCGGTTCCCAAATCAATCTAAGGAATGATGAACCGTCGCAATCCAATTCTAGTCGAATTCAGTTTGCCATCTTCAATAACCAGCGAGCCAATTCTGGCGTTTTGACAACTAGTCGAATTCCAATCTGGAAGGTTCGAATCGCGGTGGTGAACCTCGGATTGTGAAAATTGCGACAAGGCTGCATTGCTCTCTTCCGGTCCGATCGATCCCAGTCAGGTCGTAGGGCTCGTGGAAATTCGAAATTCAATGGAAAATGCTACGTTTTGCATTGAGCTAAGAAAACTTTGCCGAATTGTTGTGGATACGACACGTGTCTTCGCAGAATTCAAATTAGGCCTTCAGCGGGAGCCTAATCGGGGAACCACGACTTATGGAAATCGTGTGCTGAAAGGTTTTTTATGCATCGAGACGCTACCTATTCCTTCCAACCATCCGGTCAGGATTCATTATGACTCTCAGCAACTTCTTCTCTAAGCTCCTACCACAGCGTCGTCGCACCCAAGCTCGAAATGACCGCCGCAAGCGGTTCAGTCCGCGGTTTGAAAACTTGGAAGAACGCCGATTGATGGCGTTTGCTGCGTTTACAGGAGATTACGATGGATCGGTTTATGCCCAAGATCGAACAGGTGAACTGCGTTGGTACAAAGACACTTTGCGAGATGGCACGGATGGATTTACGGGAGCAAATCAAGGCAACGTCATTGATACAGATTGGGATAATTACAAAAGCGTTTTCTCCGGCGGGGACGGTATTTTGTACGCGATCGACAACAGCGGCAAACTACGATGGTACCGCGACACGCTAAGAAATGGAACGCCTGCATCGGGCGGTAGTGCGCCTTCGTTCGGCGCACCTAACGAAGGCAACATTATTGGTACTGGCTGGGGCAGATTTTCCAAAGTGTTTTCCGGTGGTGATGGTGTCATCTACGCGATTGACGCGACCGGCGGGCTTCACTGGTATGACGATGTCGCTCGCGATGGTTCTGGGATCGTGGCGGGATTCCCGACTTCATTTCCAGGCCCCAACCAAGGTGCACTTATTGGCACCGGGTGGGATGCATTCACGGATGTGTTCTCTACAGCAGACGGCAACATTTATGCCGTCCAGCCCTCAGGAGCGATGTTGTGGTACAAGGACCTTGCCCGGAATGGAACCATGAATTTTCACGTACAGAGCGGAACGCAAGTCAACACAGGTTTCGTTAACTACGAGCTATTTGGAGGTGGAACAGCTCCGACGGGTCAACGTGTGATCTATGGTGCTCATCAACCTGAGGGAAATTTGTATTTGTTCAAGATCAACGAGGCCGTTGCTCCTGCTCAATTCTTGAACGCGGGTAACGGGACTCAAGTGAATGGTGGATGGATTAATACTTACTTAGAAGGTTACTCAGGTCTACAAAGCGTCACGGCCGGACAACCTTTGCAGTTCTACGTGGGAGTCACTGAACCCTACAACGTTCAATTCGAGCGACTGCATGTTCAGTTTGATGCAAGTGGAATGCCGATTCCTGGAGCTGTCGGCACGGTGATTAGTATCGATCCAAATCTTCATGCTGCGAAACCACGCACGGTTCCTGTCGACGCTTACCAAGGTGCCGGATGGGATATAGGTAACTTCGGACAACCGATCGCGGGCGATTTCGCACTGCCCAATTCGATTGGTTGGCAATCTGGAATTTATGCAGCCCATATCACCAATAGCCTCTTCGATATTTACATACCTTTCGTCGTTCGACCGACGCCCAATGGGCGGCACAATCCGTATGCCGTCATCGTGAATACGAATACGTGGAACGCCTACAACGGATGGGGTGGATTGAGTCAGTATAGTTTGGGTTATGACGCCATCCCCGTTGAAATGGGAACGGTACCGTTGAGTTTTAATCGGCCCAACCCACTTGCTCATCCATCGGCCAGTACACATCTTCTGCAAGGTGAATTGTGGGTGACAAGCTGGCTGGAGGATCAAGGCTATGCGCTAGACTATTACACCGACTATGATTTGCATGCGGGTGTCAATGGATTGAATTATCTGAACCCTGGTACTAGCCGATATGACGCGCTCATTCTCAGTACGCATCCCGAATACTTCTCGGTGCAGGAAAAACAACATCTCCAAGATTACATTGCTGGCGATGCGGTCAGTGGCGGCAGCGTTTTATATTTAGGTGGGAATGGAGTATTCCAAGCGGTCCATTACGACGAAACCGATCCGTCCAAAATGGACGTTCGTTACTATGGCCGAAGCCGTCGCGAGAATTGGTTCCGCAACATGGCTGGCAATCAGAGCGAACGCGCCATACTCGGAGTTGCATCGCAGTGGGATCCTGACCCAAGTCATACGGGGGCATTCAAAATTACTGATGCCGCCCTCGCCCATCCGTTTTTCTTTGGCACCATAATCTTGGCAGATCCGGATATGGATCTTGTCGTCGGCGAACATGTTGGTCCATCCGGCAAAGCCAGCGGTTGGGAGACTGATCAAGCGACGTCGCCTGCCGCCGGAATCCCGTTATATCCAGCAAGCGATACGTTTTTAGATTACGGTGGAAATCCTAATCCCCTGCCGAACGTTGAAATCCTCGGCCACGGAAAAGTGATGCGATTCGACGCCACAGCGAATGCGATCTACGACGAAGGTTCCGACATGACGGTTTACAATTCGCATCCGGCGAGAGGAATCAACGGCGGATTTGTCTTCTCGGTTGGCTCAATCACTTTTGGCGGTTCTTTATTGGTCGATCCTAACTTAAAAATTATCGTTCGAAACGCGATGGACAAGGCTCGCCAGATCAATGCGCCGGTAGTCAATGTCACGGGGCCAACAACTTACACAGAAAATGCCGCCCCTTTGTTATTTGCTGGAACAAGCACCATTACGGACCAAAACAGCCCGAACTTCTTGGGTGGTAGACTGCAAATTCGCATCGTAGGGGGAATCGGGACCACGGATCGGCTGGCCATTCGAAACGTTGGTGTCGGTCCCAATCAAATCGGCCTCTCGGGCAACGACGTCACCTTTGGCGGAACAATCATTGGGCGATGGAGCGGAGGGACGGTCGGAATTCCCTTGACCGTAAACCTCAATGCCGAAGCGAATGTAACGAACACTCGCGTTCTCCTGCGCAACGTGACATTCGAAGCCAGCGGCGAGAATCCGTTGGCAGGCCCGCGCGACATCCTGTGCAGTTTGTCGGATGGCGATGGACTAATTAGCTCCAATCCAGAGTCTGTCCGTAGGATCAATGTAGTAGCAGTGAACGATATTCCGGTCGTTAACACATTTGGTGCCGACGTCACGTACACCGAGAACGGTGTGGGAGTGCAGCTTAGCCCAACAGGCGCCGTTTCCGATGTGGATTCGCCGAACTTCGACCTTGGCGGACTTACCGTTCGCTTTGTTGACAAAGGTCACGCAAACGATAGGCTAACGATTCGCAATCAAGGCAACATCACAACCAATCTCGCAGGCGAAGTCTTGTACGCAGGCGTGGCCATGGGAACCTTGTCGGGTGGAGTGGGACTGACTCCACTAGTTGTCAATTTCAACAATCAAGCGAACGCAGGAAAAGCCCTCCAGTTGTTGCGAGCCATCTACTACAGCAACGTATCCGACAATCCAACCACCACGGCACGAACCGTTTCTGCTCAAGTATCCGATGGCGATGGCGGCACAAGCGTGGCTGTAACAAAACTGATTAACGTTGTTGCCGTAAATGATCGTCCAACACTAAGTGGGATCAGTGGCTCTGTCAGCTATACCAATTTGGGTCCGGCAGTTTCTGTAGCGACGACGGCGACCTTGACCGACGTCGATAGTGCCAACCTCAATACCGGGAAACTAACCATCCGTGCGACGACTACCACCCATTCGAGCAATGTGATCGAGGTGGGCGGGACGCTGTTTACCATCGACGCCAGTCGCAATGTCATTCGTCACGACGCCGTGAACGGAGACAAGATCATTGGCGTACTGAATCTAAATGGTGGAATCGGATTGACCAAATTCGAAGTGACATTTAACGCCAACGCCACGCCGTTTTACGTCCAACAGCTCATCCGCGCGGTTCGCTTCCGAACGACAAGCAACGCCAATACGAGCGATCGAGTCCTGTCGTTCAATGTTACCGATGACTTCGGAGTTTCCAGTGACGTGCTGACCAAAACGATCGACCTTCCCTAAACGACTTAATGAAAAGCGCGGCGTTTAACGACGCCGCCCTGGATGTCGTGGACGGGCGAGATGACGACAAACGCGTTCTCGTCGTGGGCTCGGATGATGGCTTCGAGTTTGTTCACTTCGAGACGCGTGACGACGCAAAACAGGACGTCGCGTTCCGATTCGGTAAATCCGCCCTTCGCGCGAAATTCGGTAACGCCACGGCCAAGTTGATTAATGATGGCTTGGCGGATACCTTCGAATTGCGGCGAAAAAATCATGACGCTGTGATACGATTCGATACCGTGCAGCAAGTAGTCGATCGTCTTGAAAGCTGAGAAATAGGTAAGCACAGAAAACAGCGCCGCCTCAACTCCGAGGAAAAAAGCAGCCACCGAAAAGATCACGACGTTCAGCGCCAAGATGACTTCGCCGACCGTAGCAAAGGTGCGGCGGCTCAGCACAACCGCCAAGATTTCCGTTCCATCGAGAACGCCCCCGCCGCGAATGGCAAGTCCCACGCCCGCGCCGATAAAGAACCCACCAAACACCGCGCCCAAAAGCCGGTCCGTCGTCGCCGGCGGAAATGGTATCACCGCCAAGCATATCGCCAGGCCGAGAATGGCCAAACAACTCTTGATCGCAAAGCTTCGTCCGACGTACCAATAACCCACTAGCACAAACGGAGCGTTGACAACAACCAGCGTCGCCGGCAACGGCCAATGCAACAGCTCAGTCAGCAACATCGACACGCCTGTCACCCCGCCATCGATGAACCGATTCGGCAACAGAAAACTAGTAAGCCCAATATCCGCGACCAGCACCCCAGCGACGAGCGAAATCACATTTCCTAAATATTTGAACACCAATCAACCATTCCATCGGCAAGAACCAAGAAGCAACCCCATCCGAGACCCGCATTGTAAGCCAATCCCCCCGCCCCCGTAACCGCCAAACCCCCCGCCCCGAGTCCCACCTATTGCTGCGCATAACCGCACCTCGCTACGCCCGCCTCATCCGTACCCCGTTGCATTTATCGAATGAATCCAAATGCCTGCATAACCATATTAAAAAGGACCCCTTCAAAAAATTCAAACCACATGCGCACCGCACTGCAATCGCCCGATGTCATGATCTGTCAAGTTTTTTGCCAATTTGCAAACGCGAGAGGAAGCGTTTCAAGAAAATTGCTTTTTGCGTTTTCGAGATTTCAATGTTCGAAATATCGTACAGTTTCCGTCCGTTTTTATATCCCGTTCGGTGCTCATGAAGTCCTCGACGAAGATACACAAAATAACAACGCATCTCGTTCGTTTCCCGGCTTATAAATTGGTCTTTATTTCAAATCCTCTTAAACGATCTCACGCCACGGGCTTGGCGTCGTTTTCACACAGCAATTTGGCGTGCCATCGTTCGAAGCAATCGAGTTGGTACGGAGTGAAGTAGTTTCCACGTGATACTTATTGGCCTACTACCTGTGTGATTGACGTAGCTGCATGGGCCGAGAAAGTGGTAGGGAGCCGATAATCCAGAAGGCAAGCTTTTGGTCTCACGCACGAACAACAATGGTGTGTAGCCCATTTCGCAATGACGTATGTATCGTTGGCCCGTTGGCGATTGCTCGGATGTGTTGCTTTGCGATTGCCAATGGAACAAATTGTGTGAGATCAGGTAGTCTTCGTACATGGTTGTCGGTGAATACTCATCTTCAGACTTCTGTAGCGTCACAAAGAAGACATCGCGCTTGTGGTCCTTCAGGTGTAGGACGCCTTCGCGTTGGCTCGGTCGATTGTTGAAACTCCAGTGACCTAAAGCAATTAGAATCTCATCGCGTGTGTAAGATGCGTGGATCGCTAGTGGATCGTAAATAGGCGACGCGGTCGATGCGATCAAAGGCGAGTGCTTCAGCCGGTACTCCAAAACTGCGCGGATATCTTTGATCGCCGAGGGATTGGCTCGCAATCGTTGTTCGGCGACTTCGAGCGTCAGGTCCGAATGCTGAGTTCCCCAAAGCGTGGTGTGCAGCATCTCAACGATTACTGGCGGCATGGTGGCCGTTGCAGATTGCGACGATACTAGATACTCCATCAACGCAATGATTTGTTGAGGGCAATTGATGTGGCTTAGTCGACAAAGGCCTTTGGCCAGTTGTTCCTCGTCCGGAGCATCTTCTGAATCTGTGATTCCAGCATCGGCTAACAGTCGTGACCATAGCCCCCGCTTAAGCAATTCATCCAGCGTCGTGTCCAAATGCTCAATGGCGTCTTCGATAGTTGGTATTCGGCCAAGATACTGTTCGAGCTCTCGCAACGACGCTAGCATCCGCGGACGAATCAAGCGAATCGATTCTCGCACGTTTTCGAGCACTCGCTGTTGAGCCACTCGTTCCAGCTTGATCACACAACCACTGGGCAAATGTGGAAACTGGGATTCGATCTCGTCATCGAGCTTTGCTGTCGGCTTTCCACTAAGGGCTCGGAATCGACTGGCGAAGCGAAACTCCTTTCGCTGGGCGCCAATAAAGTCGAGAACAGTGAGACACTCTTTGTCAGGATGCAATCGCAGTCCGCGTCCAAGCTGCTGCAAAAACACAGTAAGACTTTCTGTGGGCCGCAGAAACAGCACCGTGTCAACTTCAGGGATGTCTACCCCTTCGTTGTAAAGGTCAACCACGAAAATGAAGTTCACAGATCGGTCTCGTAGCTTTCGTTGAGCCGTATTTCGTTCTTCAGCCGTCGACTGTGCTGACAGTGCGATTGCAGTGACACCGTTCTCGGTGAAGAACCTTGCCATGAACTCTGCGTGGGCCACACTTACGCAAAACGCAAGTCCTCGGACATCAGCAAGATTCAAGACCGTATCGAAGAGTTTTTCCAGTACCAGCTTTGCTCGAACATCGTTGCCGGTATAAAGCCGATCCAGGTCATCGACGCGATATCCGCCACGCTGCCAAGCTAGGCTGTCGAGATTGACCGAATCAGCAATACCGAAATACTGGAATGGGCAAAGCAACTGGCGATTAATTGCATCTGGAAGCCGAATCTCGGCGCTGGCTCGTCCACCAAACCAACTCAATATGTCGAGTTGATCGGAGCGTTCTGGCGTGGCAGTAAGCCCCAGCAATATCTTGGGCTTAACATGGTCAAGTAGTGCTCGATAACTCGGAGCAGCGGCATGATGAAACTCGTCGACCACAATATATTCGAATCGATCCGCCGCCTCGGCGTTTAGATCCTTGGAGTTGTAACTTTGAATCGAGCAGAACAAATGATCACGCTGCCCTGGTTCGTTGCCATCAACCAGTAAGTCCCCAAAATTTTGATCTCTTACGACGCATCGGAACGAAGCCAAGGCTTGGTTGAGGATTTCTTTCCGATGAGCGACGAACAATAGCCGGGGTTTGCGCCCAAGTTCTTGCGCTACGCGGGCGTAATCGAATGCGGCAATCATCGTTTTCCCTGTACCCGTCGCTGCGACTACGAGATGTCGATGCTTGTTCTGCACTTTTCGCTCAGCGGCGATGAGGTCGAGAATCTCTTCTTGGAATGGAAACGGTCGCAGATCGAAATTTATGGGTGTACCCAAATCAGATGTAACATGCCGTTCCCGCTGAATTGCTTCGCGGAGTCTCAGGGCCGAATGCTCATTGAATGCCTGAAAGTCACCATCTTGCCAATAGGTCTCGAAAGTTCCCGTCACTTTGTCCCAAAGATATGGCAATTCGTACTGGCTTATCTTGGTTGTCCATTCGAGCCCTTCGGATAATGCAGCGTTCGAAAGGTTTGCCGATCCAACGTAAGCACTGCTAAAACCTGTGTTCCGATGAAACAGATAAGCCTTCGCGTGAAGTCGCGTGCGTTTCGTGTCGTAGCTAACTCGAATCTCCGTCTTCGGCAATCTATGGAGTACTTCAATAGCCTTGGGATCAGTCGCCCCCATGTAGCTTGTTGTAATCACCCGTATTACAGGTCCATCGCCATCTGCTTGCTCGGCTAGTTCGCGAAGATTATCAAGCAAGACCCGCAACCCGCTCCACTTGATGAAAGAGCAAAGGATGTCGACACGATCGCATGTGGCGATCTCCTTTCGGAGTTGGCTGCCAAGACTCGCATCCAATCGGGTTCCAGTAAATAGAGACGAACGTGACAGCGGACTATCCGGACGATCCTGCCTTGCAAAACTCACATTGCGATGGATCGCCAGCAGCCGCTGTAATGGTGTGGCGATACTAACGCCATCGGAGTCCTCATCACTTTGGACTTCCGCGAGTGTTCCGACGATCCGTTCCACCAACTGCCGCTGTATCTCGGCTGCATCCGATCCGCGATGCATCGCTAGGCTGGAAGCAATTACCCGCTCCAAATACTGAGCCAAAACCGAATGCGACTCCTGGGCATCCACCGGCGCAAGCGTCGCGAGACGCGGATCGCCCAGCCGAGCAATCTCCGCTTCGATAGCCTTCGTAAGCAATTGATCGTACAGTCCCGGTTCCACTAGTTTACAACCCTTCAGAAACTACAGAGTTCAAAACCTACCAGTAAACCAGAGCCCTATCGGCAGTGCCAGCTTTAGCGAAGAAAGTGCAAATCGAAAAACACATGTAATCCAGCGATTTGCATCGTCATAGGTTTGTCTGATTTGTGAGAACAGGTGGACGAATTTCTTCGTAATTGCGTTCCCGACCTGCGGCCGACGAATGGAAACTAACTGCGAACCATCGTTCGTGGTCAGAATGTTTACGTCGCCAACGGCATCTTGTGTAAGCAGTTCGGTGACTCGCTTCAGCTTAAACAAAAACGAATTCCAATAATCCGTGAAGTTGTATTCAGTAAGCTGTCCAAACATGAGATGCCTGTAGCAGTGGGAGTTTGGGAATATGGAATTGCTCTTCATGTTGCATCACACGCTGATCGGCTCACTGACCCAGACGACGGATCGTTTTACCAAAGAAATCACCTAAGGTTTTCACGTTCGAAAAGCGTTTATGCATTGGCAGAGTTTCGGTGAAAAAGGATATCTCCTTTTGCGGTCCACTCGCGGAGCGCATGTTGAGCGACGTCACGTATCTGGCGTACCTCCACCGTCTTCAAAGTCTAGCAAAGTCTTCAACAGGTCGGTACGATGCACGTAGCTACTTCTGGTTGTTCTAATCTTTCGAGTCTCCGCAACACTGAGGTAAACGGAATGTTTCGATTTTCGATAGTAGTCGCACTCAGCATGGCTCCTGTTGCGATTGCATCTGACAATGTTGATGTGGCTGCGACGGCTAAGAGTCGCGTCAATCATATGAGGGAACTGGTAACCTTTGCGGTCGATGAGCTCGATGAAACCGCAACTTCTGATGCCAAGAAAAACACCGTACTTTTCCTCATGCGGGTTGCGTGGCATGACGGATCGCAGCTCACAGCTCGGCGTCAAAATGGTGGCGGACCGGGTAGGAGTTTCTTTCAGTTTGAGCCCGCCAAAGCGAAAGATGGCGTCGACTATGCCGTGACGAAGAAAGTCATAGGCGACATAGCCGCTACGGCAGGGTCGACTTCGAAACGCGTCGAAGATTCCGCAAAAGACTTGGTTCTCGGTTCATCTTGGCCGAACGGAGGCTTGATTGAAAAGCTTCTCGGTGGAGAGAATGAAGCTGTCGACCTTTTCGGCATTTACTTGGCTAGAGTTTGTTTGAAAAGGATTCCAGCCGCAATTCCAACGGATCTCGCTAGTCAGGCTGAGTACTGGGCCAAACATTGGAAAGTCAAATTTGACTCAGACGCCGATCGCACTGCAAAGATCAATCAATTCAAGGATAATGCATCCGAGCTGGATGGTCATTTTTAAGTTATTGCTGAATACGTCACTGCTGCAACGAAAGAACATCACACGAAATGAACGGAAAGACAATTCGTATACATTTAGTCAACGGAGTGCCCTCGGAGATTCTGACAGCGGAGATCATCAACTGGACGGGCAAGATCATTGTGGCACCTCGTTCGATGTTGGCTGAGTTGGCAAGTCGCGAAGAAGTTAAACGAACTGGCATTTACGTACTCCTTGGTCCAGACCCTGAGAATCCGCTTCGGGATGCCGTCTACGTCGGGGAAGGAGACAACGTGTTCACCCGTCTTGCTTCGCATGACAAGGATGAATCGAAAGATTTCTGGGTGCGTTGTGCGGTTGTCATCAGCAAAGATCAAAACATTACTAAGTCGCATGGCAGATACCTAGAAAGTCGCTTAATTGGCTTGGCTCACGACGCTTCGCGCGCGAGGGTTCACAATGGCACAGCTCCACCATTGCCGCCTCTGCCAGAATCCGACATTGCAGACATGGAGTACTTCCTCTCGCAGTTGACGATGGTTTTCCCGGTTCTTGGCTTCCAATTCCTGCAGCCCAAGCCAGCCATTGCTGGAGACAGTGCGGGCCCGTCAAAAGTTGATTCGCCGCTGTTCTCTTTAACGGTTGCGGGAACCCTTGCGAAAGCTCGGGAAATTGCTGGTGAGTTCGTTGTCTTGAAAGGATCAACGGCGCGGATGGAAGGCATCAAGTCGTGGACGTCATATCGATCATTACGAGATCAGTTGGTCCAGGAAGGCAAGCTCATTCCTAGCGAACAACCCGATTACTTCGTCTTTGCCGACGACATCGCCTTTTCTAGTCCAAGTGCAGGCGGTGCTGTTGTGAACGCTGGAAACATCAACGGTCGTACCGCGTGGAAAGTTGTCGGAACCAACATGACCTACCAAGATTGGCATGAGCAGAAGCTTGCCCAGGCCGGTGGCTCCAATTCGACTGATGCAGATTGACCAAGGCTGTTCAACGGCACTAACTTGCCTGTATCTGTCTTACGAGGGCGCCTGCTGTCGCCAATATTGTCTTCCTTTGCGACTTTACAATACGGATGGCTTTGTTCGACGACTTTCTCGAACGCAGCAAGCGTGTATTCACGACCAAAAACTCGACGTTTCCTAATGGCTGATTCCTTTGTCCCGGCTAATGTGACACAAGGTGCCCCAATCTTTACCAAGATTTGGGGAACTTCACTGCGAGGCTTTGGGTTTCTTGGGGGGTGAACATCGGTGTTGAGGGGTGGTTTTGGATTGGGTTGGATGTTTTGGGGTGGGAGATTTAAGATGAGGGGATGTCGGTGACGGGTTTTTTGGGGTTTGAGTCTTTGATGGCGGATGGTGGTGGTTGACTTTGTGTGACACGCGGTATCCAGATCGAAGATCGTTTGTTCGGGCCATGGGCGCGGGGTTTGGGTGTGTGGCGCTGCAGGGGTTGGAGTCGCTGAGTGCGCGTGGGGCGGATCGGTTCGGCGCGGGACGGTCTGGGGTGAGGCGGATTGATCCGCTGAGGCCTTATGAAGCACGCGAGCCGGATTTTCGGCCTCGGGCCAAGTCGATCATCTTCTTGTTCATGGTCGGTGGCCCTTCGCAAATAGATACGTTTGATTACAAGCCCCTGCTCCAATCGCTTAACGGCAAACCGGTTCCGGAGTCGATCAAAAAAAATCTCGAAGCCACCAAACACGCAAATGTTTTTCGCGGCTGCAAAGAGGAGTTGATGGCTAGTCCCTATCGCTGGCGGCAGCATGGCGAGTCGGGCATGTGGGTCAGCGACTTGTTTCCGCACTTGGCCAAGCGATTCAAGAACCTGGCGTGCTCTGCCATGATATTCTTGTTGACGTAACACTGCGCTTCCAGCATAGCCGGAATTGATACGACAAGACCAACGGGCTGGACGTATCCAAGCCATTCGATGTGAGCGAGTTCTTCCAGTGATTTAGCCATGGTTAGTGATTAGTGGGTAGGGATTAGTGATTAGTTCTCAGGGACTGGGACAGGCCAGTGAGTATTCGCCCTACTTCTTCTGCCAATTCGATAGTCTGTTGCGGTTCGGTTAGGTAGCCGAGTTGCTCTGCGATCAAAATTTGTGTTGTCAACTCCGCGACCGACCCTCTGGCAACTCCTACGAATTGCTTGAACTCTCCGGTCGTGTTTCGAGCTTGACCTTCGGCAATGTTGCTCGGAATCCATACCGCGCACCTTCGCATTTGCGATATCAGCCCAAACTTCTCCTCATCTGGAAAACGCTTCGTTATTTCGTATACGTGTTTCACCAATGCCATCGCTTTCTGCCACGCAATCAATTCTCGGTAGTTCTGGACCATCGCCTTCCCTCTAGTCACTAACCCCTAAGAACTAATCACTTCTCGCTGCCGCCCTCTCTGCCAACTCTCGCTCCGCTTGATCCGGTGACAGTTTAGTGACTTTGCCATCGCGCCAAACGACAACTTCGGTCTGGGCGGCTCGTGCACGGGCGATGACGTCCTGAGCCACTTCTTCGAAGGCGGCATTTGCTTTGGTGGCCAGTGGGTCACCGTTGGCTTTGCTAATCATGGCTAATCCTCCCGACTCTGTTGAATTTCTTTCCACAAGGGACTGTCCATCTCATGCGTAACCCCAGCGATTGATTCCCAAGCCAACTTTGGTGGCAGTCGTGAACCATCGTAGATGTAAGCATCAGAAACTAGTGGGAGATAAAGCTTGAAAAGATTATCAATCCCGCGTCGATACCGTCGTCGAACTACATCCTCAGGAATATTATGCCCACCTTCACGAACTCGTACGGCCACTCGTTCGATGGCCATTTCAACGGACGGCAACCACAAGAAGAAGAGTACCACGCGGTAGTACCTGCGGATCGAGTTCCTTTTCCCACAGCACTTCCAGTGGAGCGCCTGGGTTGTCATCATCTACGCTCGACAATTTGACCAGCGTACTGTCCGCCGCTCGCTTCGGCTTAACGATTTGCTCGACAAGATACGTCCGTTGACGCACTCGTGCGATTTGCCCTGGTTGAAGCGTGTCGATCGTCTGGCTCATAAGGAATCCAAATCAAAGCAGTTTGCACAAGTCTCTAGCTACAAAATCTCTGCCACCCAAGAAGCGAAGTCACTTCACCGACTGCTTCGTCGCTAACACCGGCGGAATGTGGTGCTCTTTGCACAGCAGATCGATTTGACGAAGCGCCAATTTCGAAGGTGCTGTCCATCCGTTTTCCCGACGATTCACGGTCGCGAAGCTGACGCCTAGCGTCTCGGCCATCGCTTCTTATGCTAGGTGCAACCGTTCACGCAGTTGCTTAACACGGACGCCGAAATCGAATTTTGTCTCGGTCATACTCCAGTCTCCTGAAAAACTGGGTGGTTTTGGGCCGAACTCGTACTCGGCGATGACGCTCAGCGGTGGGGGAGAGTATAGCATGCGTGATAGTGATTGTCTGCCCGCGAAAATCTCATCTTAAATGCACCGCACGAGACTGCCGATTTTTGGAATCTCGCTATGGGGAGGGAGCGAACTCCGCGCAACGCCGTAAGAATTCTAGACAATCCAATGGGACGGTTGGGTGTTACCAAATTGATGCAAGAAATCGATTGCCGAGATGCTGACAACTGCCAGTGGTGAACCCGCATTGGTTCAGCGCGATCCGAATTTTTTCGGGCATGCATCACTCAAGGTTGCCTTCGGCGATGCTTCTGTTCACGTGCCTCAGTACAAACCTGAGCTTGAGTCTGTGGTGCCGTACTTGTCTGCATTCCAGCCAGATTTGACGTTGCGATCGATCCAAGCGATGCCCGGGAAATCGGGTTGCCTTTGGTTTAGAGACTGCCGCTTTGGTGGGCTAAATCTGTGGGCAAAGAAACTAGAGTGCGAAAACTGTGGCAGTCGGAGACGGGCTGCTATTGGATTGTCGGGTTCGACTGACTATTGATCGTGGCGGATTTCTTGCTCGCTGCGTTGGCTCGAGACGCTTGGATCGGAGTGCTTTACCTTGGATTGAACATCGTTGTTATTTGCTTATGGCATTGAATTGGGCGGAATCGGGAGAATTGAGCTTGAGAGAAGCTGAAACTGGGGTGGAATGGGTTGGATGTTTTGGGGGCGGAGACTTAAGATGAGGGGATGGCGGTGAACGGGTTTTTGGGTGGCATGGACTTTTTCAAAGCGGGGTTTGGTGTTTGACGGTGTGTGACAAGCGGGGGCCTGATCGAAGATCGTTTGTGCGGGCGATGGGCGCGGGGTTTGGGTGCGTGGCACTGCAAGCTTTGGAATCGCTGAACGCGCTGGGGGCGGATCGATCAGTTTCTGCGAGAATCAATCCGCTCAAGCCATACGAAGCGCGCGAGCCGGATTTTCGGCCTCGGGCTAAGTCGGTCATCTTCTTGTTCATGGTCGGCGGTCCCTCGCAAGTGGATACGTTCGATTACAAACCGCTGCTGCAATCGCTTGACGGCAAACCGGTTCCGGAGACTATCAAGAAGAATCTCGAAGCGACCAAGCACGCAAATGTTTTTCATGGCTGCAAAGAAGAGTTGATGGCTAGTCCCTATCGCTGGCGGCAGCATGGCGAGTCGGGCATGTGGGTCAGCGACCTGTTTCCGAATTTGGCCAAGCATGTTGACGATCTGGCATTCATTCACTCGATGCAAGCGGACTCGAACAATCATGCGCCGGCGAGCTATCAATTGCATACGGGTGATGTGCGTAGCGGGAAAGCGAGCCTTGGTTCTTGGGTAACGTATGGCTTGGGGACCGAAAATACTGATTTGCCGGGATACGTCGTCCTGTTCGATGCGGGGCCGTTGGGTGGCGCTGCCAATTACACGAACGGTTTTTTACCGCCTGCGTTTCAGCCGACGCGGCTGCGAGACCGAGGATCGCCGGTTTTGGATCTGTTGCCGCCTTCGGAATTTGCTGCGGGCCAACGTCAGTCGATTGACTTGATGCAACAGCTCAACCAACAGCATCGAGCGGAGTATCCAGGATTTTTGGAGCTTGATGCTCGAATCGCGACGTATGAGTTGGCTTATCGAATGCAATCGGCGGCCATGGAAGTCGGCAGCTTGGACGACGAACCCAAGCACATTCACGACACGTATGGGTTGAATCATGACGACGCACGAACAAAGAGTTTCGCTCGCAAGTGTTTGATGGCACGGCGTTTGGTCGAACGCGGAGTCCGATTCGTACAATTGTACGACATGCCCGACAAGGACGGTTGGGACGCTCATGCCAAGTTGACGGACAACCATGATCCCCGAGCCCGTTGGACCGACCAGCCAGTCGCGGGCTTGTTGACCGATCTCAAACAACGAGGGTTGCTGGATTCAACGCTGGTTGTTTGGGCAAGCGAATTTGGTCGCACTCCGATGATGCAAGGGGATCTTGGTCGACAGCACAATGCGGCGGGGTTCACAATCTGGATGGCGGGTGGGGGAATTCGTCCTGGCTTGCGAATCGGAGCGACGGACGAAATTGGTCTGATGGCGGTCGATCGCCCGATTCAGTTTCGAGATCTGCATGCAACGATGCTCACGGCGATGGGAATTCGTTACGAAGATTTGTACTTTGAGGTCAACGGTCGACAAGAAAGACTGACTGGGGTGGCAGGTGGCGCTCGGCCGCTGGGAGACATCCTCCTATGAGAGTCGCGCATTGGGCCATCGATTACCGAGTTTCCATTTATTGCAATGCAATCTTGATGGCTATTGTTGTGCTTGGTAGAAACCTCACGGCTCAAGAGGGGAGCGTGACGCAAATCGATGCGCAAGCTCGCCAGGCAACTGCGTTGCTTGAAGAAAAATGTTTCGCTTGTCATGGTTCGGATAAGCAAGAAGGATCGCTTCGCCTAGACTCGCGGGACGCAATATTCGCTGGTGGCGACCGTGGGCCGGCGCTTGTCGTGTCCCGAGCCGACAGCACGCATTCGGAGTCCGAGTCGTTGTTGTTGCAAAGCGTGCGGTTTACGGACTCCGATTTGCAGATGCCGCCTAAGAAGCCGCTTACGGAATCTGAAATTCAGCTATTGGAGAGGTGGATTGCCCAAGGAGCGGCTTGGCCGTCGGCGGGCGATGCTTCGATGCCGACAAACGAGCTTTTTTCTGGCGATGCGTTTACCGACGAGAATAATCCGATTCGACGTCTCTTCGGCGGCAAGCGTTTGGATTTGTGGTCCTTACAGCCGATCGTACGACCCGACATTCCTGAGGTTGCGGATTCGAAATGGACAACCAATCCCATCGATCAATTTGTCATGGCTGATTGGGAGCGCCGCGGGCTGACACCGGTCCAAGAAAGCGAAATGCGCGTACTGGGAATTCGCAGTAGTTTGGATTTGGTCGGTATGCCGCCGACGTTTGAGGAAGTCCGGTCCCTCGTCACGGACGCGGATCCGGGCGCTTACGATCGATGGGTAGATCGGCTGCTGATGTCGCCGGATCATGGCGCTCATTTAGCTCGGATGTGGTTGGATGTCGCACGGTATTCGGACAGCAACGGTTTTGACTGGGATGAGTTCCGCCCACAAGCTTGGCGATATCGTGACTATGTCGTACGGGCCATGAATCGTGATTTGCCTTTCGATGATTTTATCCGACAGCAACTGGCAGGCGATGAATTGTTGTCGGGACCGCCCCGCGATAGTTCGGAGCAGGATTGTTTGATTGCAACCGGGTATCTTCGGTTAGGCCCTCACGATAATGCAGCACCGTTGTTTAATGAGCAAGCACGTAGTCGCTCGGAGTTGTTGGCCGATTTGACAGAGACCACGGCAAGTGGTTTTTTGGGTCTAACGATGTCTTGTTGCCGATGCCATGATCACAAGACGGAGCCATTGTCTCAAGCGGACCATTATCGACTGCGAGCTTTTTTCGCTGGTGTTCAATTTGCCGACGAAATGCCGCTTGGGTTGGCGCATGAGCAGCAAGAAATTAATGACCATAATGCAGCCATCGATCGTCGTGTGGCAGAATTGAATGAAGAGCAAAGTCAGCTTGAGGCTGTCGCCAAGAAACGCATCAAGTCGAATGCTGGCGTCGATCAAACGAATGCAGCGGTTGCAAATTCACCGGCAACCGCCGACGGTGGACAAGGGTCTTTAGAAAATCCGAGCGAAACGGACGCGAAGGCCGGCGAAGATGCTGCGAAAAAAGAAGAAGAGATCACGGACGAAGCGTTGGCTAAACTTTTCACTGCGGATGAAAAGGCGAGGCACGATGAACTGGCGGCGATGATCCGTGAAAAGGAGGAGGCCAAGAGGTCGCATCTACACGGCTTGCTGATGACAGACAGAGCGGAAGGGATTCCACCGATCTATGTTCTGTATCAAGGCGATCATCAATCACCACGCGAAACTGTTGAAGTTGGTTTTCCGTCCGTGTTGTTCCCGAACAAGCCCGAATTGATCAAGCCTCGGTCGGCGTCGACGCCGGGTCGGCGGTTGACATTGGCGGAATGGATTGCTTCGAATCAGAATCCGTGGGCGGCTCGGGTCATTGTGAATCGATTGTGGCAAGTTCACTTTGGGCGCGGGCTGGTCGACACGGCGAACGACTTTGGATTGTCTGGGGCGAGGCCGACTCATCCCGAGCTGTTGGACTGGTTGGCTTCGGAGTTGATTCATAGTGGCTGGTCGTTAAAGCATATTCAACGTTTGATTGTCACAAGCCGAGTTTATCGATTGCTACCCGTTGCGTCATCCGATGGAGATCGAGGACTGGTTTCGCTACACGAGGGAATGCGTCGTTTGTCTGCTGAGCAGTTGCGCGACAGCCTGTTGGCGGTTTCAGGGTTGCTGCAAAACAGGATGGGAGGGCCTCCCGTGTGGCCTGAGCTGGATGCAGAAATCTTGCAAGCCAACCCGGCCTTTCTGGACGACAACGAGACCAAGACCAAGGGTTGGTATCCATCACCGGAATCGGAGCAGACCGTTCGAAGTAACTGTCAATTTTGCGCGTGGGAGCGTAAACAGCTGGGAACTATGGGAGTTTTGGCTGTTTAGCTTGTCGTTGGTATTGGGACACGGTGCTGCTGAAGTTCTTTTTCGAATACCGAAATCCCCGATTTGTACCATTGCTCGACTTCGGTCAGAACGTTTGCAAGGTTGAAGGCAATTCGCGTGTGAAGGCTGGCAAGAACGCTAATGATTGTGCTTCGCCGTTTAGCCCCGACTACTGTTTTGCTAGTCCGAGCACCTTTGCGAATTTCCGCCTCGCGACGAACGTTTCGTTCGCTGATGTTGTTGGTTGGTTCCACTTCTGGATTCGCCACGAACACAAATAGACAAGCGAGATTCTCCACCAACTCACGCTGGAGAAGGATAAAAGTAGCCTCCGGTTCAGGCGTGGCAGCCACCGGTGGATCCGCCTTTTCCGCGGCCTTCGCTGTGATGATCGGTTCGTCGCTACGGGAACACAACTTCGTTACACGATCTTGCAATCGCTT
>JANMGV010000043.1:0-4114 GCA_031374825.1 Pirellulaceae bacterium | reverse complement strand
TGGCCACAACGCACAAGAAAAACTTGGGCTTCTTTCCCGCTCATCAACGAACGAATGACTTCGTCAACTAAGCCGTCGTCGATCAGCGGTTGAATACTCTTGGGTATTTTCAAAACGTTACTTCTTATGGAAAATCGAAACATGACCGAACTCAACAAAACTGTATGGGGGGGGCTCAAAGTTGAACCAAGGTAGGCAGTCCGGTATTACTGTTGCAGTATAGACGTTCGCCAAAATTTGTAACGATTAATAGAACTCGGCATGACAATTTAGATGGGGTTCTCTTGCGACATGCCGTCTTTTTTCGGCTACGTCGGCTTCGTTATGTTTGTCCCCGTGTGTCTCGGGCTTGTTGCAACCCTTCCGGCGAAGTAAAGCGGCTCAATCGACGAACCATTCGCGGATAAGGACCGGAGCCACAAAAGCCGGATAACTCCTGTGAGAATCATGAGATTTTGGGCAATTTGTCGTCGTTTGCGACCATGGATTGATACGTTTTCGACGCACCGGTCACCCAAACCAGTGTGTCAAACTGGGGCGAGTTGGTGGTCGAAACCAAAGGATGTTACACTGGATGCGGCTTGGCGACCTTGCCAATCGTTGGTTGTCGGGCCATCGGCCATTGGTCCAATCGAGGAGTCACAGAATGTGCTATCGTTCGATGTGCTTTGACTTGGTGACTCTATTTTTGTTTGGGTTCTTATCTGGTGCCGGAAGCAATCCACGACAAACGCTGCTGGCTCAGGAGCAAGATACGAGTGCGAGCGAAAAGTATGAAGGGAAGACAATTGACGAATGGATCGCAGAGTGGGATGGCGGTAATTTCGATAAAGCACAACAAGCTCAGAACGCACTGTTCAAGATTGGAGCGCCTGCAGTTCCCGAGTTGAGTCGTTTGGTGACAGAAAATCACCGCCATGCAGGCTATGCCATCAAATCGCTTGCCGCCATGGGTCCGGCATCCAAACCGGCCCTGCCGATGTTGATCAAACTCGGTGAAAACAAGTCCGTAGAAGCGCCGGACGGCTGGACCTGGAACATGCCAATTCGCGCGATTCTGTTCATGAGCTTTGAGGAAATGACGTGGGCCTCGAAAGAACTTGTAACGCTATTGGAGAAAGTTGGCGCAGACGAAACGGAAACGGACCAGATCCGTGGAATGGCCGTGCATAGTCTTGGTGGCATGGGAACCGATGCGTTACCGGTATTGCGTACATTTTTGTCTTCAACAAACAAAAGCATTCGCAGCAATGCTGCGGCTTCCATTGTCGCAATCGAAAAGAGCGCTGGAAAAAGCGAATCTGACGCACGACAAGAGATCATTGATCAGAATCCATTCGATGAAAACGTGCCGGAATATTTGGCCAACATGAAGGGCATTTTCAATCTAGGTAGTCTTCACGCGCCAACTCAAAGAATTAAGGAGTTGTATCGAAGTCGTTTGTCCGAGAAACCCGATGCGCAAATTGCGTGGCAATTGGCGACGATTATCCGCAATGGCCTAGCCTCCACGGACATCCAGTGGGCCACACCGTGCGACTCGTATGGGTCCCGTTGGAATCGTGAGGATCCGGATGAAAGTTACACTACACTTGAAAGTGCTCTTAAGGTCGCATTCGAAAATTCCAAACCAGATTCTGAATTGAAAAAGAAAGCTGGACTTTCACTCGCGAAGCTCTCGTTGCTGAAGGGCGATTGGGATGCAATGAACCAATACTTGACAGCGCTTGGTCAGAAACCCATTCCAAATGAACGACGAATGTCCTTGCCACCACCACCGTTCGAATGGGACAACCTCGAGCAAGACTGGCAACCTGCGGCAAAGGAACTTCTAGAGGGAACCAGCGTCATCGAATTTCGCTTTCTTTCTTACGATGACAAGTTGCGTGGAATTCCGGGTGTTCACGTTCTTGTCAAGCAGCGGCCCGAGCAAAATCCCGCAGCCATGTTTCGCGGCGGAATTAGCGTCGACACTCTGTTCCACGCCACACAACCGATGCTGGCCGAGCCCTACGACTCTTTCGGCTATCGAGCCCAGGATCGTGAACGTTGCCGCTACGGCGTTAGCAATTCAATCGGTCACGTGCGGCTAGAAGGCCTGCCCGCCGGTCCGTACAAAATTGAGATTCTGGTGCCGACAGCGAACTTTGACGAGAGAGGCGAAACCTGGGACCTGTACGTCAACACAGACGAGGGTGCTCAAATCGTGGACCGGCGCGATCCCCGTTCCGTCTCGTCCGATCAGCCTCCCTACCTGGTCGAATTGCAAGAGGGAATGGTTACGAAATACCCACTGCTCTACGTGCGTTCGCATATGACAGCCAACGTAAAGGATTGGGATGCGGTTGACAAGGACTTCGTTCTCACCTGGAAGGCACCAAGACCTGCCGATGTGGACTATTACAAGGTGCGACTGACTTTGTCTGCTCCAATGCACGATCCAGATATGGTTCAATCTTCGCCGGAGCTAGCAACCGAAACGCAGGAAGTTAAAGGTAACCAGTGGCCGATCGGGGCGCGAGGAGTCGGCAAACTACAATTGACGCCAGGCAACATTTATGTCGTCGAAGTCGACGCGATGCGAAATGATCAATTGGCGTTCCAGTTACCGAGGCGGAGAATCTGGGTACCCTGGCAACACCGCGAATCGGAGCCACCGCTTCACGGCATGAACTCGCCCAGTCCAGCCTTTTATAACGACATTTGGCTAAGAACTAATATCAACGGCGAGTCACTCGAAGAACGACTACCAAAGTTAATCCGTGAATCCGCCACTTTGTTCGAAACGGAATACTATCGCCTGGGCATGGCATGGCTCGATCTACTCAAAAGCAAGCCCAATGCACTGGATGATCTACAACAGCTAACTGTGGAGTTGCCGGTTGGCAATGTCGTGCATGCAACGGCCCAATCTTTGATTGACACCTACAAATCCGGTCAACCGGTCCCCAATCGCCTCCATTTCGTTCCACCACTGTAAGTCGACGGGAACCGCTAAAGTATATTGTGGGCTCTAACCTGCAGGTCTTTCAAGCTTGCATTCTTTCGTTATTGAGTATGATTTGCGTGCTGATATGTTGTTTAGTACCGGTTCGAATGGGCGGTGGTTTCTTGGGGCCGCGGGTGGTTTTTTTGTAGCGGCGTAATTCGACGTGCTTTGCAATCTGCTGCAGGCGGGTTGCTAAGTCGGGCGGCGCGAGGGAACCAAACTGCTCATTCCAGAAATTCAAGGGGATTGCGATTTCCATTCCAGATTGAACGGAAGATATTTCGTTCGTCATGTAGTAACTCGACAACTGCACTTCGACCTCCGGGCCTTGTACGCTGCCAATCGCGGAACGCGTCAAGCTGATGACGTTGTAGGTGACGAGGCCCAGCGCCAACGCCAAGAGTGCTGCCGGTGGGTAACACAGCGTATTGATTTCGCTGTTGAGGCTCTGTGCGATCTCGCCGAAACAACCTTCAATCGTCCATCGTTTACGATAGAGTTCCGCGACCGCTTGAGCGGTGATGGATTTTGGCAAGTTCGTCAGCACCGCAATTTGACTATCGCCGTCGGTCGTCGGTTGTTTCAAAGTCAAGACAATCCGCCTCATCGACAGCTTCGTTCCAAATTTGTCCACCAGCTCGACGTCCTGCTCTTCCAGGTCACCCGTCTCGGTTGCACCGGCAGGTTGAAGCTCGCTTTTGTCTTGCAAAACCATGCCGCGATGATGGCGCACTACAAAAAACGCATTTGCCAAATTGATCTCTTGAAGGAGCATGGCCGTACAGAAATTCGCATCCATAACGTAGACTGCGTTCGCTAGGATAATGTCCACCAAGGGGACAAACATACTGCGCTCCTGAGCATGACCATCGGCACACGGAATGAAATCCTCGACAAGTTTCCTTCGGGCATCAAAGATAACAATCCCTTGACCAGGAAGCGGTGCTCCTCGAAGTATCCGAAGTGGATCTAATCGATGATCCGTCGCTTTCATGTGCGAACCGTCTATCATTTTGACTTCGTAATCTTCCAACACATCGCGTTTATAGCCAAGCGAGTCGACGACGTTGCGCATCTTGGCAGCGGTCCGCTTAACCAGTTCGCGAATGACAGCAAGCTCGATGC
>JANMGV010000042.1:0-25852 GCA_031374825.1 Pirellulaceae bacterium | reverse complement strand
GCCGAAAATCGCTTTCCAGATTTGAGGGGCAGCGACAACCTTTGGCGGTTACTCTCTTGGATGACCCATCGCAAAGTAATCGATTGGTTGAGGCACCACGGCAGGCAAAAGCGTCAGTCGTTGGGCGAATCAGCCCTGATGCACTTCGACGGAAGCGGGCAAGACGGCATGGCGCAGGTCGCCGATCCGAACCCGACACCGGATCTCGAAGTGATGTTGATCGATGAACTACGTCGCTTGGTAAACATGCTTCCGGAAACGATGCAAACCGTTGCGACGCTCAAGATGGATGGGTTCTCTAATTTCGAAATCGCCGAACAACTGGGATGTTCCCTTGCCACAATCGAACGGCGATTAAAAATGATTCGAGAGATATGGAGAGCAGCCAGCGATGAGTCTCAAATCAAACGATCCGTCGAAAGACCCGAGCCAAGCTGAAGATCCAGTTTCACCTGAAAATCTTGAGCTTATCGACGCTTTGTGCATGCGATTTGAGGAATCTCTTGATTCACCTGACCAAGAACCGATCGAACAGATTCTCAATAGTTTGCCCGATAAGCAGGAGCTTCGCGCTCGAGCTCTCGAAGAGCTGTTGCCGTTGGAATGGGATCGGCACACTAGCCAATCTGGCCAAGTCACATTACGTCCCTATGTCGAGCGTTTTCCAGAATTTGCCAAGACTATCCAGCGAGCCTTTGCAGCATGGACCGAGAAACGCAAAGTACAGCAGTCCGACCAAGCCCATGGTTCGACCTTAGATTTTGCAGCACACTCGCGCGCCGAAGATCTGGCTAAATGGATTGAACGGTACCGGGAATCCCAAGCTGCTGAGCCGTCATTACGCCCTTCGGAGTGGCTGGCACGCCTGCACAATGCTCCCAGATCGCTACGATCGGCGATGCGGGGTATGGAGTTTCTGGCGCAACTCAATCCCGGCGCGACCGGCCAAGGAAATCGCATTGGCGATTTTCAGATCCTGCGTGAAATTGGACGTGGCGGTATGGGAGTTGTCTTTCAAGCCGAGCAAAAATCGTTGGGTCGCATCGTCGCGCTCAAGGTCCTATGGTTTGCGTCCGTGTCCGACCCCGAAGCGATACGTCGATTTCAGCGAGAAGCGTCCACCGTCGCTAAACTGCACCACACGAACATTGTTCCGATCTTTTCTGTCGGGACCGAAGGACCGATCAACTACTATGCCATGCAATTTATCGAAGGCCAGAGTCTCGATCGTGTCGCTAAAGAGCGCGGTGGTCCAATCGATTGGACAACTGTAGCGGAATGGGGATTGCAAGCTGCGGAGGCACTTGAACATGCGCATCTACGCGGAGTCATTCATCGTGACGTCAAACCTTCCAACTTGCTCTTAGATCCTGAAAACCGAATTTGGTTAACGGACTTTGGTTTAGCGAAACGGAATGACGATGTCACTTTAAGTATGGCCGGGGCGCTGCTAGGGACACCGCGTTACATGAGTCCCGAACAGGCATCGGCATCCACTCGCCAAGTCGACCATCGAAGCGACCTTTATAGCCTTGGCGCAACGCTGTATGAATTGGCGACTGGAAAACCGGTGTTTGAGTCTTCGACACCACACGGCGTGATCAGTCAAATACTGACGGCACAGCCCACTCCAGCGAATCAAGTCGCCCGCGATATTCCTCGCGACTTCAGTACGATTCTAATGAAGTGCTTGTCAAAAAATGCGGACGAACGCTATGCAACGGCCCGCGAAATGGCTAACGACCTCCGAGCCTTGCTAGAAGGTCGACCCATTCAAGCCAAGCGCCCTAATCTTTTCGAGCAGTCGCAACAATGGGTTCGCCGGCATCGACGTGAATTCGGGTGGTCGGTGACATCTGTGGCGGCCTCCGCTCTCCTGCTGCTGCTAACGGGACTAAGTTGGTTTTCCTGGCATCAATTACGCGAAGTCCAACTTTCCTTGACCAGCCCCATGTCACCGATTGTTGCCGAACTACTTCACGCCGATGGTTCGCAAGCGCTGCGCAGACAAACTGTGCCAACTCAAGATCCCTTGCAGGTCAGTCCAGGACATTACACGATGCGGGTAGCCGCCCCGGGATTGCTGAGTCAAGACTATGACATCGAACTCGATGCGTCCAAGCGGCGCAAACAGTCCTTGAATCCGGATGATCAGTTATTGATGCCCGCTATCGGGAATCAGTTCGAGACAACCCTTGTCCAGTCACCCAAAGGCGCTTTTATCGTCGCCTACGATGAATCGCAGATGACGATTATTAGCGAAAAAGGTCCCAATCGCGGGACGATTCCAACGCCAATTAAAAACTTCGTGAATGCAGAAGCGTCGCGCAATTTTATATGGCCGCCATCCAAAGCGGTTGGTGGACAACTCGACAATGCCGACAAGTTTGATGTTCGGCCTTGGATTTCTAAAGCTTCACAAGATTGGAATAACGATGGTCGCGAAGACATCCTCGTCGCGATGCGCCATCAAGCACTGCTGGCGCTTGTTGGTCGCGACGGCAATGTTTTATGGTCTGTGGGACTAGCTCCCGATGTCCTTGATTCGCCTCCGGAAACGGCCCAATACTCCTACCCATGCCCACGAAGTACCATCGTGGAAATGCCAACTGCTATTGGCGATATTGACGGCGATGCATCGCCAGACGTGCTAGTGCAAGTCGCCCAGATTAACCCTTGGGGAAATCCCGATTTGACACAGGCACAACGCCGCCTCATCGCATTGTCTGGAGCGACAGGTAAGCTACTCTGGGATTTTCCTGTTCCCAAAGAATTGTTTGATCTTCCCGCTGGCATGACCACGGCCTACTACTTTCGCTGGTTCACTGGAATCAATTCGAGTTCATCGGGAGGTGGTGGCGGATACTTTATCAATCAAGGCCGCTGGTCGCGCTCGTCATCGATGTCGACGTCGCGGACCAGCGAACATGTCACCATAGGATCGGTGTTGCCGGGCACCGGATCTGAAAGTGAAAACATCTTGTTTTTGGCTGGTCAGAGTATTGTGAATCTTGATCGTTCAACTGGAACGTTGGTCGGCGAGGCACATAATCTTGGTCACATTCCGTTCCAGCCGCCTGCTATGGTTGAATTGGATGGCAAGGACGGCAAAGAGATTCTGTTTTTGGAAGACTTGGACGGCCAGACGGACAAGTCTACCAGTCCGCCAAGCCAAATAAAACATCGCATGCGAGTCGTGGCTTGGTCCCTGAGCGAAAATCGCATCCTTTGGAAGCATGACGTTTCTGCCCACGCACCGTTCACCCGAAATTGGTTGATGGATCCACCGCGTTGGCCGACAGTCGCGGACCTTGACGGTGACAGACGTTGCGAAGTCATTGTTCCCGACGATACGGTTTTGGATTCTCGTCCGGACATCGTCGGCGAAAGCAGTTTGGTCGCTCTGTCAGGTGATCAAGGCAAAGTACTTTGGAAACAAAAGGTACGCCACGCTGATACGCAGCTCGAGAGATTCGCTGTCGGCCCCGATGTTAATGGCGATAAACATCGGGATATTCTGGTCGCATCGGTATCAGGTTTGCCCGTTCGAGCTCACGTCGACTGCCTTTCAGGTGTGAACGGTGACAAACTGTGGTCCTCGTTCGCGGCGATCGAAAGCAATGAATCGCCCGAATCGTTTTACTTGGATGAGCCATTCATTTGGGAAAGTCTCGAAGATGGTTGGCCGCAATTTGTGGTCCGATTGATCAGCACGCAAAATCTACAAAACGGAACGGAAGCTTATTTCTTTTCATCCGGAACCGGTCACGTCCTCCATCGCATGGTCCAAGCCCATCGCTTTGCTGCTGGCGACTTCAATGGCGACGGAGTCGATGATTTGGCGATGACAAAATATGAAGTTCCCGATTCAGGAATGGCAGGCAAGTGCACGACTCGTTTGATTCGCGGATCAGCGGGAACAGTTTGGAAAAACTTGGGATCGCCCATGTCCGTATTTTCCGATCTCGACGGCGATCAGTTGGAGGACCTTGTTGCTGTCGAGAATCAAACGGTCATGGCTCGTTCGGCCGCTACTGGGAATCGGATTTGGCAAAGGTCCCTCGATGAATTCTGGTCGCATGTCTATATCCACGGCCAGTCAAACCAAGGCGGGCCAACCAAGGAATCCGGTCCATGGGATTTTGATCACGATGGGACGAACGACCTACTGCTGGAAATGTCACCGAGCGGCTTTCCAGGTTCCCCGCTACAAGCTGTCTCTGGGCGAACGGGAAGGATACTTTGGAAGTCATCCTTTCAGTTGCGATATCAAGCGGACCGACCCAAGATCGAATGTCGTGATCTTGACCAGGATGGCAATGCCGAAATTGTCCTTTATGGATTCAACGATACGCTCGTCGACGCTAAACCGTTTCGAAGCAGCTACTCGGGACAAGACGGAAACTTGATGTTGATCGTGCTCTCAGCCACCAGTGGAAAAGTAAAATGGCAAGTACCATTGTCACGCGAATACGGTTCGGTAAGTAACGTTCAATCACCATATAATTTCATGCACCAGTCATATCCAGAGCTGAAATTTAGCGATTTGAATTCCGATGGTTGCGCCGATGTGATAGCGATAGCAGAATCGACATCCACGCGATCCAAGAAATACGCAACCGAAGTCGTTGCCCTCGATGGCCGCACCGGCCAATCCCTGTGGAAAGGCCCTGCAAGCGAGAGCGATAATGCAAGTATTGTTTTTAGCGGGTCGACACGCGTAGCGGTGTCACCTGATGCGACAGGAAACCCACTTGTCTACTTCCTTAATTGTGAAGATGAAATCAACGCGAATGGCTCACAGAAAAGGTTTGCCAAGTTAACCTCTTATAATTCAAAAGAGCAACGCGATCTGTGGACCCGGTCGATCGAAATCGACCTATATTTCAGCCGCAATTCACAGGACCGCCAAGACTATCTGCACCCACAAATTCTGAAGCGACGCGACGGTGCGGTTTGGATTGCGATGAGAATCGTGCGTAGCGGCAAGGCTTTCCTAGTTGTTGCCGATCAAGATGGAAATATCGTTGGCGAAAGGCAATTAGAGGGGCAAAATTTTTCGACCCAAAACGCCACGCGACAACTAGTCGCGGATTGTGATGGAGACGGAAATGATGAGATCATCACGGGGAATAATGGATTGGATGTATTGCGCGTGACCGATGCCATCGAGCTCATATACCACCTTGATATTCCCATCGACGAATGGAGTTCGCGACAATATTCGCTTCTGCCCCAAGGACCCAACGGTGAGACGCAGTTGGTAGTAAGCTATGACGTCGCGAATCCGCAGGTTATTGGATTCGATGCCAAGTCAGGCACACGCTTATGGGAATGCCACGGCCCCACTCGCCATCGCTCGTACTCCGGTGACGGAAATGCCTTGCAACTGATTTCAGGAGCGGAAGATGGGCTGCCTTGGATAGTCTTTAACAACCTCGATCAAGTCGATTGCCAAATTGCATCTCGCATTGGATCACAAGCGATCGCCCAGACTATAGCCCAAAAGTCGCGAGAGAAGCTTATTGCTGCCTATCGAAATCGATGGAATGTAAATGCAGGTGATCCACGTTTAATACGGCATCTGCCTTGGTATGAGAGTATTGATGCGGCTCGGACATCGGTTGAATTTCCATTGCTCTTAACAAACGGCGTGCTGTCTTCCATCTTTTTAGCAATCCTGCCCGGTTGGTATATTCAGCGAACGTTGAGGCGCAGATCGTTCGACTTGAAATGGTGGCTACTCGCTCCGGTAATCGCCGCAGTATGGGTCGTCTTCCTTATGAGTCGAATAGGCGAGTTGCCTGTTTCGAAGCCTCAAAAATTTGGCTTTGCCATCTATCTAGCCCCAGCAGTTGTATTGGCATTTGGTTTGATCGTCGCAGTCATTCGCATGCGTTGGAAAACACTCGGCGGCAAGCTGGCTGGTATTCTCTTGACCAGTGTTTTGTTGGCGGTTGCATCCTTTGTCGAATATCTCCCGAGCAGACCATTGCAGCCCGGCGAATACTTTTCCATGCAAGGTTGGTATTGGATTACCCTCTACGGATTCTTCGTCTGGGGCTGGATAGAACTCCTCCTCATCGCTCCCGCTAAATGGATCCGCAGTTGGTGGAAACGTAGGCACGCAGAGTTGGCAACATAACAAGCCGAACAATAATTTACGTCCCTTGTTTTTGATCGCCATTGAACAATCCAAAGGCAGTCAACATGGCTCGTGTTTACGTTTTCTTTACGTTTGCTGCCGGAAAAAGCCACGAAGCGAAATCTCAGGAAAACTAATCGCGGCCCCTGCCCCACACGAAAAATTTGTAAGTGTTAGAGTGAACTTCATAACGACGTCGCGTTTTGAGGTGTCGATTTCATTGTCTAAGGGCGGCATTCATTTTCAGCAAACGCTTGGCGACCTCCCTCTCTCCCACTAAGCCACAAGCAACAATGTGCCACAAAACCACCACCCAAATCAACACGACTTAGCGCTGTCGTACTAAGCTCCTCACACATTGGCCATTGCCAAGGCTTCCCGGATGGATCGGTCGTGTAAACGCACCACTCAACGAAAGAGAGTTAGAAGCATTGCGGACTTGCGTCAATCGAGGGAGGCCGTATGGTGACGACAGATGGACAGAAAAGGTCGCGGAAGAATTCGGAGTCTGGCACACACACCGACAAATTGTCTGCCCGAAAAAGCCAGAAATGGGCAAGATGTGATGAATACTACCCCCGACCCCTTTTCTCTTTCGAAACGCAAACGTCTACTCAAAGAGCGGAATCTTACCTTAAATCCTAGCCCGTGGACTAATCTACAATGCCTGTCCTTTGTTTTCCCTGGACAGAAGACAATTGAACTAAACTGTTACTTCCCTGATCCAATTCATAAACGGTCGAGTGGGCCGCCCATGCGGAGGCAACTACCCGCAGAGCAATACACCTTAGGACCTTGCAACCCAGGTACGGGTCCGATTTGAGGTGTCTCAGAAGCTGCAGTCACTGCGTTCAAAAGCCGTGAAAGCTCTTGGAGAAACTGTTGGCCTTCGGATCCTTTTCCGGTGCGACAAGTCTTAAGTTGCACATTGGCACCTCGTGCTAATCGTGTTGCTAAATCCTGAAGCTTGCGTCGCAGTACAGGATCGTTGCGAAGTCGGTTTAGGTCGATCTGGTCGTTGCCAATGAAAAACCCTCCTGGAAACCCGTGTCCGACGACCTCAAGGTTTCGAATCTCACCCGGGCCATAAGAGGCCAACTGAGAAAGGAAATCGTCAAGGCCGGAGACGCGATTGATCTGGATATCGTGAATGTTCAAATCTCTAGCGACAGCCGTTACGCGTCCCGCTCTGTTCGACACATCGACAGCACTGACGTCTACTGGGTCCTTCCCGCCAGGGTCGCTCCTAAGAACGGGAGTGTTAAGCACATAGCGGTAGAGATGCAGGTCAAGCCCCGAATGTCTAATTGCGTCCTCAGACAGGAAGCGTCCTATCTCGATGGAGTAATAGCGGGAGCGGTAATAGTGTAACCCTGTGTCCGCATCATGCTCTCGGCCTGTGAACAGATACCGCGACTCCACCGCCGCGTTCGTCTCCGCCACCACGTTCCCGAACGAGTCGTAGACGAGGTGGTTGACCAACACACCGCCGTTATCCACCAAATCGCGGACCGTGCCGAGATGGTCGGTCAGGTGCCATTGCACGGAACCTGCACCGTCGTCTTGGGCGAGCACTTGATCGATCCCGGGCCCGTGCAAATAACGTTCGGCCAATATCGGGGCTTGGGGGCCACTGCCGTCGCGGTCCACGAAGTCCATTAGCACGTCTTCGCGGTCGTAGACGAAGTGCGTTAACACAGCATCGATCGCGTCCGTCGGGTTGGTATCAACCGCCTTGAAAATCCGGCGGTCCAGAGCGTCGTACGTGAAACGAACCTCTTGCGTCTTTGTGCCGGCCGCGTTTTTGTCGATCACCGCCGTGAGACGATTGCGGTAGTCCCACTTGAACTCGCGCACTTTAGCCGTGGCGATTTCCGTGCGGCGGATCGTGTTGCCTTCATTATCGTAGACGTATTTATAGGTTCCGTCGGAAAGCAGTCGGTTGCCGGGGCCGGTTACGTAGCCGCTACCGTGCAAACTGGAACTGGTGCGATTGCCGTTGGCGTCGTAGGCATACGACTCGTCGGGATTGGCCGCATTGCTGTGATTCGCGGCCTTGAGTTGGTCACGGTCGTCGTAGCTGTAGTTTGTCGTGCCGTCGATGTCGGTGATAGACGTAATCCGGCTCGATACGTCATACTTAAAACCGTAGGACGCGACGTTCGCTGTGCCGTGTTTGTGCGTGAGCGAGGTCAGGCGGTTCAGTGTGTCATAACTGTAGTCGCTGCGGATCACGGACTGTGTGCCGGACAGATTGGCAAAGCGGTTGATGGTCACAAACTGACCGAGCGGATTGTAGGAGAGATCGACGCGCTTATTCGCGAGGCCGTTGCCGGTTTGTGTGATGTGGGTCTGCAGGTTGCGAGCATCGTACTGATAAGCCGTCGTCGCTCCGGCAGCTCCATTGATCGTATCCACGACCGAGGTGACGTTGCTGGCAGCGTCGTAGGAGTAGCTCAGTAAGACCTTCGGGGCACCGGGCGTGGCGTTGTTGTTCACAGTTCGCACGCGGTTGCTAGCGTCGTAGGTATAGGCGAGCGAACTGAAAGTGTCGCGTACTGTGACGACGTTTCCGCTGGGGTCGTAGGCATACGTGATCTCGTTCGCATTCCCGACCCACTTTTCCTTCGTCAGGCGGTTGAGCGAATCGTAGGTGTACCGCGTCTCGCGGCCGTTGCGGTCGGTCTTCTGAACTAGATTATCCGCTCCGTCATAGGCGTACTTGATCTCCTTGCCTAAGGGATCGACTTCTTTGATGAGCCGATCGCGACCATCGTAGAAGAAGAGCGTGCGGTTGCCGACGGGATCGGTGAGCTCAGTCATGTTGCCTTCGGCATCGTAGTGGAACTGCGTGACGCCGCCATCGGGGTCGGTGGTTTCAGTACGCCGATTCCGGAGGTCGTAACGATGCCGGGTGACATGCCCCAGCGGGTCAGTTAGAGATGTCAGGTTGCCCGATCGGTCATACTGGTAGCGCGTGGCTTTCCCCTGCGCGTCGGTCGTTCGAGTCAGGCGATTCAATTCATCGTAGCCGTACGTCGTAACATTGCTGCGGGCATCACGCATTTCAATGACGTTGCCGGCGAGGTCATATCGGTATCGAGTCGTGTTCCCCTGCGCGTCGCGAATGAGGGTGAGGCGGTTGACTGAATCGTACTCGAATTTGGTACGCTGGTTTTTACCGTCGATCACGGCGATGACATTTCCCGCCGCATCGTACTCGTATCGAGTGGTGGATTCGTCTGATGTCACCAGCGCTGACCTTATCTTTGTAAGCCGATCCAACGTATCGTAATCGTAGTCGACGACATGGCCATTGGGATCGACCATTGTGTCGATCAGCCCCGACGGGGTGTAAGTGTAGATCATGACCGAGTCATTCGGACGTTCAGCGCGCAACAGGTTTCCAGTGGCGGAATCTATTTCATAAGCCGTGACGTGCCCCAGTCCATCTGTGATGCTCGTGGGCCGCGAAAACACCGCATCGTACTCGACATACTGTCGGACTGTTTCACCCCCAGCAATTGTTTCCGGTCTGGAAAGTAGAACGGACACAGTGCCTGACACTTCGTTCGCCGTGACGAGATCGAGTTTGTCATCGCTGTTTATATCGGCTATATCCACCGATCTGGGCCCTTTCCCAACCGTGTAATTCACTCGATCAGCGAAGTTACCAGCGCCGTCCCCTAGCAGAACGGACACATTGGCTGAACCCCTATTCGCCGTGATTAAGTCGAAATGGCCATCGTCGTTTACATCGGCAGCGACAGCCGAGACTGGATCGGTTCCGGCAGGGTAACTCACGGGGCCGCTGAAACCTCCGGCACCGTCGCTCAGGAGGACCGTCACACTGTCCACGGAACTGAACGTGTCGTTTGCCATGATCAAGTCGGGGTCTTCATCACCGTTGACATCCGCCGCGAATATTGAGACCTGTGCGTCGGCCGACGAAAGATTCATCGCGTTCGCGAAATTTCCCGCACCATCACCTAGCAGGATCAACACGCTGTCGGCGGAACCCAAATCGTTGATTGCTGCGATCAAATCAAGGCGAGAATCACCGTTCATGTCCGCCGCGACGACGTCAACGGGACTGTTTCCAGTTGGAAAATTCACGGCAGTTGCGAAACTGCCGCCGCTTTTCCCTAGTAGGACGGAAATGCTAGTGGAGCTCTGATTCGCTGTAATCAAGTCGAGAAGCGTATCGCCGTTTAGGTCCGCAGCGACGACCGCAACCGGTCCGGCCCCCGTTGGGAAATTCACGGCAGTCGCGAACCTGCCTCCGCTTTCTCCTAGCAGAACCGAGATATTATTCGAGCCCTGATTCGCGGTGATCAGATCGAGGCGGTCATCGCTGTTCACGCGTGCCGCGATCGCCGCGATCGGACGGTCTCCGGCTGCAAAGAATGTGGGAGGCGAGAAGCGGCCCGCGCCGTCCCCCACTGCGACCGACACGCGGTCAGTTGTCGCGTGCGCCATGATCAGGTCAAGTCGACCATCGCCGTCCACGTCCGCCGCAGTTGCTGAATTCAATAGGTCTTCGGCATTATAGTTTACGGCTGCAGAGAACTCTTCGACGGAATCGCCCAGCAGAACCGTTACATTATCGGAGAGATTGTTCGCTGTAATCAGGTCAACCCGACCATCCTCATCTAAATCGGCGGCGGCGACCGAAGATATGTAACCGCCCGCGCTAAAACTCTCGCGAGCCGCGAACCCGCCCAATCCATCTCCAAGCAGAACGGACACGTCGCCCTCGACACCATTCGCAGTGATCAGGTCGAGCTGGCCGTCGTCGTCGACGTCTGCCGCGATAACAGACTCCAAGGCTCCCGGCACCGGATAATTTACCCGGGGCGCAAAACCGCCCGCACCATCATTGATCATGACCGAAACGGTGTCCGTGGATCCGAAACTATCATTTGCGGTCACAAGTTCGACGCGGTTATCGCCGTTCAAATCGATTGCGATGATGGCGTGCGGGCCGTCGCCTGCGGCGAAAGTGACGGCAGGAGCAAAACCGCCAACGCCGTCATTTAGACGGACCAGAACAGTATCCGTAGAGCAACAAGGGTCATCGGCGGCCACAAGATCGAGGGAACCGTCGCCATTCACATCTGCGACGGCCATGGAACGCGGACGACCTCCCGCCGCAAAGTTGACGGGGGATGCAAAGCCACCCGAGCCATCGCCCAATAGCACCGCGAAAATGGCCGCGGTTTCGCTCAGAACGACAAGGTCGATTCGCGAATCTCCGTTGATTTCGCCCGCCACGACAGCGCGAGGACCGATTCCGGCCGCATAATCGATGGCGGAGCTGAAGCCGCCCGCACCGTCTCCCAACAAAACCGAGACGTTGTCCGAGCGGAGGTTCGCGGTAATCAAGTCAAGCCGATTATCGCCGTTGACATCCGCCGAGATAGCAGAGTTAGGACTGTCACCCACCGCGAAATTCACCCGCAGTTCCAACCCGCCTTTTCCGTCACCGTACAGGACCGATACGTCGTCTGAGCTCGCATTAGCGGTAATCACATCGGCATGGCCATCGCGATTAATGTCGGCGGTAACGGCGGAGCTAGGTCTCTCTCCCACGTCGAATTGGCGGCCGGGAAATGTCCGACTTTGATTCGATCCACCGCCCGAATCCTCGTTGGGTACGCGGTCACGCAACTCCGTTCGGTTTCCTCGTGAGTCGTAGGAAAAGTCCGACGCTATACCGCGACCGTTCGTCACGCGGGTGACAAGCCCCTGTTGATTACGGTCTACGTGGCCCATCTGGCCAAGTTGATCCACCGAAGTTTGGATGCGGCCGCCCGGGGTCAGTGTTCTTCGGATGACATTACCATTGGCCGCAACCAAGAAGGCCGTTGGTTCAAAACTTGTGTCCGCTGGCGGAGCGTTCGTTGGATCGGCTGTACGCGCGGCAGAGTAGGAGCCACGGTTGGTGGCTGATTGGATTTGCAACTCAACGCCGTCTGCCTGAAAGCCCCGCACCACTCGTCCCAGGTCGTTGTACTCCGTCACCGACCGATTCCCGCGAGGATCCACTTCGGCGATTAGCAGGTGCCGTCCGTCATAGGCCCACGACTGTCGCGCATTGTCAGGATGTTTGACTTCGGTCAGATTGCCGTCCTTATCGACGGTCAAGTGAGTAACGCGTCCGTCCGGCGAAGTGATCTTGGAAATGTGCCCACCGAAATACTCAAAGGTGGTCGCTTGGTTCACCGGATCAACGATGCGGATTAAAAGTCCCGTGCCATTGTATTCGTAACGTGTTGCGTTTTTGTTACGATCTGTGACAGATGCAAGGCGGCGTTTGCTATCGAAGTCATAGACCTCACCATCGGTCATTCGACGCTGATACCGGCCGTCTGCAAGACGACGAAGGGTTGAGAAATCACTCGGTGGCGAAACGAATTCTGATCCACTCGCATCGTCCACTGGGCGGAAAAGCAACTCGCTTCCGTTACCATCGACAAGCAAGACCGAGCCGTCTCCATTTTCGACAATTTCTTGCACGCCAGCGACGCCCCAACCGCTGCCGAAGGGGCTGTCGATGCTGTTGATGCTTCGCAGTTGCCCGCGCAGCGTACTTAGCGTGGCTGACATTCCGGCGTTGCTAAGCCGTGCTATCCCCGAAGAAAGTTCGTAGGCATAGAGTCCCGTCGGAAGATTTGTTAGGTCGGCGGTCAGAGCAGCTCCAACCCGCTGCCCGATCGTGAGGTCATCGATGTTCCAGAAGTGCTTGTTGCCATGTCTTCCGCTAGTTGGAGTTGCCGCTCCGGGAAGTTCTATTCGTGTCTCGCCATGTGAAAGCGTCAGGGTCGCCATCATGCGACTCATGATTCCCTCAGGTGGCGGCTGAGTCGGTGTACCTGCAACTACATCGTAACTAAATCGAACTGCTTCCATTGGATGCGCTCTCGCTGAATCGTAGTGCAAGGCGATACCACGCGACACGCCCTGCGACTGGTACTCGGCCAATTCGTGCGTGATCAAGTGCGTGCCGGAGTACAACCCTACGTTCGAGAGAAAAACCTCCTGACCTTCACACGGACACTCAGGCGGCTTCGTTTCGTCCTTGGGATCTCTCGGCTGCGGAGTCGGAAGATGCCAACTGCTGTTGCGAACTCCACCCGAAATGGTTTCGATCTTTAGTCCGTCGGCGCTGACTCGCATATCCCCCGCGTCGTCGAACTGGCCGGTGACTGGATTGATCGACCAGAGGTCCATCAGCGTCCCCGGCGCCCAGCCTGCGGTGTTCGGAAACGTCATGGGTGCAGGGGTCGTAAACACCATTTCACCGGGCTGTATCGTCACGACCATGTCTGGAAATAAATTCGGCGGCAGCGCTGCCGGAGTCCGATCAATCGGTACTCGAGTGATACTCAAGTCGCCGGTGAATGGTGATCCCTGTTGGTTCATCAGCGACCCAGCCTTTACCATGACTCCCACGCCAGGGATGGCGGCCGTGGTAACCAGAGTATCCTTAGTCGGATCGATCTTTTTGCCATTGGCGGTATCGAGTGTAATTAAATAGATCGGCCGATCGATGACGTTGTTGATGTTCTTAAGCAAGTCGTGCTTGAGCAAAAGAGCAAGTTTTTCAGCAATGAATGGAAACTTGACCGATCCCCCATAAAGATCACCATGCACTTTGATTGTATCGCTCGCGACTGTGCCGTTCCCCAAATCTAACAAGAACGAACCATCACTTTTTGTCAGTCCCTGTACCGGACCGATGGAAACTTTCATGCCTACTATTGGCTGACCGTTAATACGCAGCACTTTACCTGACACTCGCGTCGTGGTTGTCGCATCCGCTTTGACCGTGAGGGTCATGGACCTTTTGGCTTTTAAAGATCCATCACTTGCGAATACGTCGAATTGATAAGTGCCAATGTCTGCCTTCGTGGGTCGAAATGTCAACGTGCCATCTGGTTCGATGGAACTCGCAGGTAATTTGCTTGCCGCTCCCGTTCCGCTCGGGGAGCTTACAGAAACTATCGAATACGCAATAAGATCTTGGTCTGCATCGGTTGCATTCAACGGCACACGAAGCACCGCGCCTGGCATTGTTATCAGCGGGGATATTGGGGCAAGGACCGGCGCGTGGTTGATACTAGCAAAGATCTTCGGACTGAGTCCGAATGATTTGTTCGCCGTAATCTTAAATGCGACCTCGATTGCAGCGGACCGATCATTTTCGGTTAATCCACCACCGTCAATTGCTGGCGAGAAGTTGATGTAGGGTTTGCCCGATCCGTTCGTTCCCGAAGGATTTTTTAGCGTCACACCATTGGGCAAGTTGTCGAACAAGACCGCGACGTTGCGGCCAATTGCGCCGCCCTTATTGTCAAGCTTGAGTTCCGCTTTGTAGGTTTGTGTGATTTCGTCGTAGCGGACGTTTTCAAGGTCGATCGTTACGTTGGGTTGAGCGCTGAAGGACGAAAAAATGAGTGCAGGACCGGCCAAGACAGTCGTGTTGTTTACTGGAATGAATGAACTGGGTACGCCATCCGGATCTACATCGTTTGTCAACGGCGTTATAGCGACTTTAGAATTTAAGTCATTGTCATTGTTGACTAATTGGAATCGAAGGATAGCGGTATCACGACCAGTGATCTGCGACAAGTCAAATTCCGCAACTTGTCCATCCCAACGCACTAGTCCGGGCGCGAACTCGACTCCGGTTTCCGAAAGAGAGAACAGCGCGGTCCCATTTTGCCCGCGATCAACCAAGGTATCGCTTAGGCTGTCGGGATTCAAAACGTAAACTGCCAACACATCATGTGACTGGTTTACATTGTCGGACGTGTCGAAGGTCGGATCAAGCTGGACGCTGTATTTGCGCGTACCATCGGTCTGACCCACTGTTATAGTAACATCGTACTTGTTGGTAAGCAAAGAACTTTCCTGGAGTGCAACCGGCGGCGATTCACGACGATTGAGTGCGTTTATAGCTAACAGCGCGTCAAGAGGTTGAACAGCTTGATTCCCATCGACATCGAAATACGATTTATCGGGATCTTTTGTGCTTGGAAGGGCATGGATGCCGTTGGCATTCAATTCATTGATAACGAGCAATGCATCCAACGGCGCAACGCGCCCGTCAGCATTGATGTCAAGACTATTGACCGGACTTCGCCAGTCAACATTCATCATCCGACGATCTTCCAAATGTTCGATCAGGAATGAACGGCAAACACGTTTGGCGCGTATTTTTCTGTTTCGAATCGAAATAGCATTGCGCATGACGAATAGACTTTCCAATTTCTAGAAGTATTGAAGTCGCAAATTTCACTGACGCGGTCGTGAATGCACATCGAAATCCACGAACTTGAATTTTTACAGTGGTGTGGGCAAAGGTCGAGAAAAATGGAACGCAAAATAGTATTACTTGGCGTCTCTTACAAAGCAAAGGTTTGTAAGAATTAGAAGAAAAAAGCGGAAAATTGCGGTGCAAATTGTCACGACCTTCCGGACAAATATTCGCGAGTACTCTTCACTTTTGGATTCCTAGGACCGGGGTCCGCCCTGCGCAATTTTTCCGTTCCACCATGTAAAATTTAAGGTTTGGTTAGCGCCTAATAGTGCGCCCGTGGTTTCCAAACCTGCCGCGCCGAGTGTTAAATGAGAATTGTAGAGTGGCCGAATGAGGGGTGGAAACGACTTCGCGAACCTACTTTAGACCCGCCTGACTGTTAAACCCGCTGTCGTTTTCCGAAATGCGTTGGAAAAGAAAAGGGGACGGGGGTCGTTTCGCGTGAAAGCGGATGTTACCATTGGCTTTTTCTCGACATGGGAGCGGTGTGATGCCACCACAAAAACGAATTGATGAAGCGGGTACAATCTATCATGCTCTCAATCGTGGTGATGCGAGACAAACGATTCTCCACAAACATGAAGATTACGACGCGTTTGTTCGGAGACGAAAAGCGGACGGAGACGAAAAGGGGACGGGGCAATACTGTTCGACACGAGATTTGCGCCGCGAATACTTTTGAAATACCGGAACAATCGCAGTCGAAATCTAAAAGGGGTTACGCATCTTTGATGGAGAGGAAGTGGATTTGTTGGCGGCCGCGGGGACGCATGGTCGATTCTAGGTTGAGCCGACTTGCAATGGACCCGGCCCAGTCAGGGTCGCCACGCGGTCTGACGCGTTGGGCTGAAAGCCGGACTGCTGCCAACTCTGGTTCCGATAGCGGAGTGTTGACCCGCTCCACCCATCCCGGAAGTCTTGGGATCGGCCAGGGCGAAAGCAGCGGTGGCTGCAGTGCAGGTTTGTGAAGCCAATGCCAAAGAGAACCCCATCGCCATTGTTCCGCTCGCTTAACCAGTCCAGCACGCAGCGCGTTGCGATCGACGTACCAGCAAACAACGAAGAAGTGTTCGTTGTCTTTAATCGGAAAGCTCTTGTACCGTTGCTGTTAAGCACCCATGCATAAGCTTACAGTCACTTGAAGTAACCGTGGCTAACGCCAAAACGGCTGATAACGCTAGATAACTTGTGCTGGGGCGCTTAAATGTGCCCCATTCCGCTGGTATTATAACGTGCATGATAGCGCATCGTATGAGTGCCTCCAATCCAGCCCATGAAGCGACTCATCTCGCCATCAACCAAAGGACGCAGCACCAAATGATAGCGGTTGGGCATCAACTGAAACGAAAAGAGTTCGACCTGATAGATTTGCAAACCTTCGTGGAGGATTCGTTCAAACGCTTCGACGTAAGCATCTTTGTGAAAGATGGTTGCTCGCAGGTTGCCGCGATTCAAAGCGTGGTACAGTCCGCCAGCTTCATCAGCTCGTGGTGGTCGTGGCATCGGCTTTCTACTTCAAATCCAAACCGGAAAAACCGCATCCCACACCATCCCAACACCCATGCAAAGAGGCCTGACCCTTGGACTTTTGCTAAACTTAAGACCGTCGCTGACCCCTTTGACTTTTGCGCGACGTCAAAGCTTTGGCTGGTAACGCAAAACGGATGGCTGAAGTGCGGCGTCGCTTGTCGGAAATTTCTTGGCTTATGCGAGCTTTGAGTGAGCCAATCGCCCGACTGGCCAATAAACAAGATGATTGTAACGGTCGTTTTTTGGAAGGTCGTTTCAAAGCCCAGCGGATTTCCGACGAAGCGGGCTTGTTGGCTTGTGCGATGTACGTCGATTTGAATCCGGTGCGGGCTGCGATGGCCGAGTCGCCCGACAAGTCGGTGCATACGTCGGCTTACGACAGAATCCGAGCGGAGTGTGGCGAGCAGATTCCTTCGGCAGCGTTTGATCTGGTGTCGATTACGGCGGACGAAGCTGGTAATAGACTGAAGAACACTTCCGTTGATGACTTGAAGAAATAGCGTCGGGTCAAGCGTCGCAATCCGACTGGCAGGCGGATCTTGCGTGATAGTTGGTTGGCACCTTTGTCGATGTCGGCCAAGGACATTTCGAGCAATCCCCAGATTCACACCAAGGGAGTTCGGGCCAGCGACAGAGGGTTTCTGAATCTCGCATGGCGTGACTATCTAACCTTGTCGCGTTGGACTGCCCGGCAACGCGTGAAGGATGCTGTCGCGAAGGTACCCGAAAAGCTGCAATCTGTTTTGCATTCGTTGGGAATCGAAGCTTCGATGTGGCGCGACTTGGTTTGGGATGGCACCCAAAGCTGTTCCCCTTGGTAGCGCACCAAACCTGTTGCGAAACATGGGCCCAAGGCCCAGTTTCGCGTCTGATGCTCCCCGCCACATGCGCACCCACTCCCCGCCACATGCTCACCCACTCCGCGCCGCATGAGAACCCACTCCGCGACGATCGGGCTTGCCCCGACCCGTCGCAAGGTTTGGTGCGCTAAAACGACAAGCCCCACCTGCCCACCAGCGACGATCGGGCTCGTCCCGAATCGTCGCAACAGGTTTAGTGTGCTACTCATGTATGCACCAAACTGATACACCGCCACATGCGCACCCGTTCCGCGACGATCACAATTTTAGATGGTGCCACCCACATTCCATGGTGTCATCGCGGCCAACGCCAAGTACGCGAGTGCTTTTTAGCCGTCGAATAGCAATTCTCGATGATGCTCTTCGAGAATAAACACTTGCCCCAATGTTTTGTGTGAGTGCAAGAAATGCAGTGCCCTACCGTCACGGTACGTTGTAAATCACGTTCAAAAAACGGACCCGGTTAAGGCCAGATTATCTCCCGTCAACGACTCGTTGCCCTTTTGCCATCTCTAAGACGATATAAATTCGCGCCTAATTGCGTTCCTTGCAAGTCAATTAATCCACTCCCGACTTCTCGCAGTTTTCTTCGTCTGTCTCGATATCAAGATGACAATTCAAATTGCAGAAAAGGGACGGCACCGGCACTCGCTCTTCAAATGGCAAAAGATATCCGGTACGATTGAACACACGACGCTCTCTCACTGCGAACATCGCTTTTAGCATAAAGCGAAAAATCTCGGGGTTCGGGCTGGGTCCTCGGATCACCGAGTTGCACTCACTGTTTAGTCAGGTGAGCCAAATGTTTTGTCGTGTCGCGCAGCGTTGCCAAACAATTTGCGTAACATAATCTCTAGGTACAGATGGTACTTATATTCTCCGATTTCTGAGCCTAGCTGTCCCCCCGCGAAAAATTCAAATGACACTTGAACATCCACAATCGACGATCATGACGATCCTGCAAAAGGCGACGGGGAGCGACGCAGCTCTCCGCGAGCAAGCGATCAGGCGTTTTTCTGAAATATATCGCGATCCGCTGGTCGATTTCCTTCGAATCAGTAAACGCATTCCAGTCGAACTCGCCGAAGATGTGGTGCAGAGCTTTTGGAGTGAACGATTCTTGAAACCCGATCACGCCGTTCCATTTATCGAACGCTTCCTGATACGCAAGAAGCAATTTCCTTCACAGTCTTTTCGAAAGTATTTAGCGAGATCTATTACCAATCATTACATTAGTATGCTTCGAAAGACCAAGTCTTTTGCACAAGTTGAATACCTTGATGAGATCGTCGCAGACCCAACCACTGTTGAAAGCGACAACCAAGCGTTTGACCGGGCATGGGCTAATCATTTCTTTTTCCGCGTTCTTGAAGCGGTTCGGCTAGAATGTTTCAGCAAAAACCAAGCACTCGCATGGTCGCTCTTCGAGGATCACTTGTTAAGCCCAGCTTTGAAAGACGTTCCTCCTCCCGGGTACGCCGAGCTGGTCAAAAAATACGAGCTGCGGAATCCTAAGATTGCTGCGAATCTAGTCCAAACCGTCTTGCGGAAGTTTCGTCGTATCATCGAAGAGTTCACAGCCGACTACCTTCCGTCGGATGAAAAAGATCGTAAGACGGATGGCGTTCAAGCGGAAATTGCTGATCTCATTGCAGTGCTAGGTCAAAAAGGTAATCTGTGCTTGCAAACGGGTGCGGCAGGCGATTCCGAATATTCAGTGGGGTTCGCGTTGGTTATTGACGGAGAGCATCATCGTTCGCTCAACTACGATTTCCTCCGTGCGCACTCACTGTTCGACTCCAATACAGATTTGATCCTCGCTTGGAACCAAACGTTGGAGATGCCCTTAACACTCTGGCTACTCCCCAACACAGATGTCACGTTAAGTTTGACCGATTTGGTGGCGGGCCGAATCGTTGATCTTGAAATCCTAGACCGAATTCGTTCGAGAGCCAAACTGCTCGGGTCCAGTCAAAATTCGGAAGCCCGGGGCGAACTGCCAAGCGAATTTTTCGCGACAACCTACTTGCTAAGTATTGCTGCTTCTTCGTCGTTCTTGAATCGCCAGCTTTCAACTCAGCCACCTGAAAAGCTCGCTCGGAACTGCGAAAAAATACTCGCCTATTCCTGGTTGGATGAAAACAGCAGAGCGCTACTTACTCAATTTTCCGGCAATCGTCCTCAAGCCTAAAGCGCGATAGACAATGGATTTCCATAGGCTTTAGCCCTGAAATGCTACTTCGGGCAAACTTCTCCTGAAAAATCAGCGAGTCCCGCGCATCCAGTCAAGTCTCACTGCGTTTCCCTGTTGTCAAAGAGACAAACGAGCATTTTTAATCAGGGAAAAAACCATGTCGAAACGAACCAAACGAGCCGTTAATCGAATTTTGAATCTTGAATCACTTAGCAGCCGTCAATTGATGGCATTTGATATTGCGGCTTCGCAGCCGTCCATCGACGTTTCCCCGGAAGCCCAATTGATGATCGAGTTGGTCAATCGAGCAAGAGCCAATCCTAATGCCGAAGCCAGTCGGTTGAACATCGATTTAAATGACAAACTGCCGGTCGCTACGATTTCGAATACTCCCAAGCAGCCCCTGGCGCCCAACACGGCTCTCATCACCGCCGCTGATTTGCATTCGAAAGACATGCTCGCTCGAAATTACTTTGATCATAAATCCAAGAACGGCGATCAACCTTGGGATCGATCAGAGGACGCTGGTTACAGCCGATTAGTTTCCGAGAACATTGCATTACGAACCGCTTCGCCCAACGCGTCTAATGATGTTGCTTCATCGCATTCACAACTTTTCTATAGCGCTGGCCATCGCAAAAATTTGCTGGATGACACCATGTCGGAAGTCGGTATTGGAATCGAATTGGGAATCTACCGATACGATTCAGGATTGAAATCCCAATCGATGATGACCACTCAGATGTTTGGGAATGCGTCCAGTTCGCCAGTCTTGACCGGAGTCGTCTATTCCGACGCCATCGTCAAGGACGACTTCTATACGATTGGTGAAGGTCGAGCGAATGTGCGAATTGCCGCAACGGATTTGACTTCCAATCAAGTCTATGAGACTTCCACCAACTCGGCCGGATCTTACGTTTTGCGACTTACAAGCGGCACTTATCGCGTTGTCGCTACTCAGGCGGACGGAACGACTTCTGATCTTGGAAATGTTTCCATCGACACACAAAATGTCAAACGCGATGCCTTGACCGATTCCTTTTCCACACCGCAACCCGACACACTAACTCCGGTCGATTCAGATATTCGAGCATACGACTGCAATTCCGATGGTCGAATAACTCCACGCGATGCGTTGATGGTCATTCATCATATCAACTCCCAAAATCCCGACTTTGTTCCAAGCTTTGACGTCAGTCGCGATGGTCGCATTCGACCACGCGATGTGTTGCTTGTTATTCACTTTTTAAATCAACATGGCTCACAAACCTTGTCGACCGGAAATGAGTTATCGCAGGCACTAGAAAAAACGAAGTCCATCTCGAATAACTTCGGCGAAGCCGTCGATGCACACCGCAATTCCAATGAACAAGGCGATATATTGCTAGAGGAAGTAGGAGTGGAAGCGGTCAGTTTTTTGAGTGACTATTTCAAGCTTGACCCCTCGCTATTCCGGGTCATACAAGTTCGCGAAGTCAGTTGGCCGGACTCTAGTTTGGGAGCAAACCAGATCGCCTCACAAATGGTCACTGAGGGTTTTCAGTCCATACTTTGCTATGTTGGGAATTTGTATGAAGTCCGAAGCGACCGACTGGGGAATTTCAGGTATGCTTCCTTCGAATCGGTGAACTCGCATTTAGACGACGAGAATGGATTTTGCTGCCCTTGGCAAACGTATGACGACGAGTGCCAAAGCGCTCTTGACGAAGCCATCGACGCAATTGTTGCTCGAGGCGTTGGTGTTTCCTGATCTTTTAACACAAATCATTTTCTGAGGTTGCCTAATTGTCACGACAAAATTTCTTCTTTGTGATGCTGGCTTTTCAGAATCTTTTGATCGATGAGGCATACGCCCTCAAAGCCATTGAGTATTGCATTGACCATCCAGAGGCAAACATTGACGACTGGATGTCAAGACAAAAAATAATGCCAGATACGCAGATTGGCTTAATCCGACGTTTGATCGACGAACGCTTTTCGGAAGAAAAGGAACTGACTGCAGAGCAGCTCGATGATTTCTTTTCATCGGCTTCATTGAGAGGTATTGTAAGTAAGTTAAGCCCAGAGCAGTCCCAGTTGATTCCAGGTCTTCTCGCAACTTTTTCGTCCGCCAGCTTTGGGACAGCCGCCCCGCAAGAAAGATCGATTCCGATTCACGCCGACGGCCCTGCACGATTCCGTATCATTCGCAAACACGCCGAAGGGGGGCTGGGCGTCGTATTCGTAGCCGAGGATCAGCAACTACGTCGAACAGTTGCTCTCAAGCAAATCAAGATTCAACAATCGAGCGTCGCTGCCTACCGAGATAAGTTCCAGTTCGAAGCCGAAGTGACTGGTCAATTGGAACACCCCGGCATCGTTCCGATTTATGCCCTTGGGACGGATACTTTAGGTCGACCGTATTACGCGATGCGTTTCATTCAAGGAGAGAGTCTTCGCGATTTCATCGATCGATTTCATCGGCAACGACTTGGTGGAAAAATCTTCCCCCAAGATCCCGAGTTTCGGCAATTGATCCGTCGCTTGATCGACGTGTGTCACGCCATCGAATATGCCCACCAGCGTGGCGTTTTACACAGGGATCTCAAGCCAGGTAATATTATGATTGGCAAGCACGGTGAAACGCTCGTGGTCGATTGGGGATTGGCCAAGTCGCTCGAAGCAAACTCTTCCACAGACGAATCAAGTCTGGACAACCATTCAACCAGTGGCGAGTCCCGATTTGTCAAAATCCCTTCGTCGCGTTTCGAAACCGCCTACGGAACCTTTCAGGGGACCGTTCAATACGCACCGCCTGAACAACTTCGCGGCGAACTCAATGCGTTATGCCCTGCGAGTGACGTCTTCAGTCTCGGGGCAATTTTGCATGACATCCTAGCTGGAAAGCCGATCGTTGAGGGTTCCAGGGACCTCGATGAAGTCATCACACAAATTTCAAAGCTGGGAAGCGAGGGAGGCTTACGGGTTGCGAACGGCATTCCCCAGTCTCTTGTCGCGATTTGTCGAAAAGCCCTCGCCTTCGACGCGGCTGACCGTTATTCAAGTGTCTCGGATTTCACCAAGGAACTTCAAAATTGGTTAGATGATCAGCCCCTTGAAGCATTGCCCGACTCAATCGCTATGCGTATCGGACGTTGGATGCGAAATCATCGTTCGACCGTCTCCGCTGCCATCGCTTCGTTGGCATTGGTCACATTGGGATCGGTTGCGATGTACTTTTTCGTCGCAGACCAAGCAAAGACCGAGAGGAAACTCCGCCTCGTCGCGGACCTCAGAAAGGAGGAAGCGGAGCAAGCAAACAAAGAGCTTGTCGCGGCAGCCGTGACAAATCTCAGACAATCCGCTCGAGTGGCAAGAGCCGAAGGAGCGTTCAAGTCAGCCTCAAGCTTCATGCAAAGTGTTGCTGATTCGCAATCGTTCGACGCGAACGACCGATTGCAGTGGGCCAGCGATCTGTATCTTGGCGACGATCCAACAGCAGCGTTAGTTGTTCTCGACGACATTGATATTACTAAACTAATCCCGGAGCAGCTTGCCAACTACTGGCTTTTACGCGGCGATTGTCTAACAATGTCCAAGGACGATGAAGAGGGTTTTGACCTGCTTCGTCGCGCGCTCCAAACAGGGCTATTGAGCGAAGCCAATCGCTGTTATGCCGAAGCGATCACTTCGGATTCGGCAAATGAATGTCTTGAACTCTTAGGCCGGACATTGAAGTTGGAGCCAAGGCATCCTCACGCCCGAGCGCGACGCGCGCTAACCAATTTTTTGTTAGGAAAGATAATTGACGCTCGGGCTGACGCCGAAGCCGGGTTGTTTTTAGAGAACAGTCAAAGATTCGAAACGCTCCAGGCCATGATTCAAGCTTTGTCTGAAGATCCCCTGCCGACAAAAAATTACTTACATCAATTGGAGTTAAGCGGGAAGAAGAATAGTGCTGACTACTTGTCGGTTGATTTCACTCTTGAACTAGGTCGTCAATTCTCCAGCGGTGATTTCATGACCATGACACCAAGTAATGCCGTCCGTATTGTTACCGCCATGATCCCAAAGTGGCTGGCGATGCAACAGTCTGATTTTCATCGAGGATTTTCGACGATGGGTTGGTTTTCTGATTTGCTTAAAGGCCTTCCACTTAACCCCGTAGATGCCTTTCTATTTCTCTCATCAGAAGAACGAAGAGCTAAAACGTTTCACCATTTAGCGTTGAAGCTGCCTGACCATCAAATCGTCCAGTTCTTACATTACGGTGGCTCAAACATGTCCCATCGAGAGGGGTTTGAGATACTTAATCATATTGTGAGTTGTGATACTCTGTCACCAATCATTCGAGATTCGGCATACTTCGGTGCCATTGGAGAATTAGGGCAAGACCAATCTCAAATCAATTCCACGGGAGGTGTCCAAGCCGAGGTAATTAAATTGGTTTCCAATGTCATAGAATTACGGAATACTCTGGGCAGATTTCCATCGGGGCTATTTGATGCCAACATAGTCTACTTGATGCTCTTGCGACAGGGCTTTCATGGGCCAGCGGAATTGATCGCTGTTGATGAACGCGATCGGGCAAAAGATGACGCTGCGAAAAACTATTGGCAAGCGAGAATAGACCTGGCTATCAAACAGAGAGAACAATGCCAAAAGATATGCCAAGATTTCTTGGATGCCGAATCTAAAAATAAATGAGCGATCGGGCCTTCGATGCCAGGTCTTTCAAGCTTGCATTCTTTGGTTATTCATCATGATTTGCGTGCTGATATGTTGTATAGTACCGGTTCGAACGGGTGGTGGTTTTTTAGGGCTGCGGTTGGTTTTTTTATAGCGTCGTAATTCGACGTGCTTTGCGATCTGCTGCAGGCGAGTTTCTAAGTCGGGCGGCGCGAGGGAACCAAACTGCTCATTCCAAAAATCTAACGGGATTGCGATTTCCATTCCAGATTGAACGGAAGATATTTCGTTCGTCACGTAGTAACTCGACAACTGCACTTCGACCTCCGGGCCTTGTACGCTGCCAATCGCGGAACGCGTCAAGCTGATGACGTTGTAGGTGACGAGGCCCGGCGCCAACGCCAAGAGTGCTGCCGGTGGGTAACACAGCGTATTGATTTCGCTGTTGAGGCTCTGTGCGATCTCGCCGAAACAACCTTCAATCGTCCATCGTTTACGATAGAGCTCCGCGACCGATTGAGCGGTGATGGATTTTGGCAAGTTCGTCAGCACCGCAATTTGACTATCGCAGTCGGTCGTCGGTTGTTTTAAAGTCAAGACGATCCGCCTCATCGACAGCTTCGTTCCAAATTTGTCCACCAGCTCGACGTCCTGTTCTTCCAGGTCACGCGTCTCGGTTGCACCAGCAGGTTGAAGCTCGCTTTTGTCTTGCAAAACCATGCCGCGATGATGGCGCACTACAAAAAAGGCATTTTCCAAATTGATCTCTTGAAGGAGCATGGCCGTACAGAAATTCGCATCCATAACGTAGGCTGCGTTCGCTTGGATAATGTCCACCAAGGGGACAAACATACTGCGCTCCTGAGCATGACCATCGGCACACGGAATGAAATCCTCGACAAGTTTCCTTCGGGCATCAAAGATCACAATCCCTTGACCAGGAAGCGGTGCTCCCCGAAGCATCCGAGGTGGATCTAATCGATGATCCATCGCTTTCATGTGCGAACCGTCTATCATTTTGACTTCGTAATCTTCCAACACATCGCGTTTATAGCCAAGCGAGTCGACGACGTTGCGCATCTTGGCAGCGGTCCGCTTAACCAGTTCGCGAATGACAGCAAGCTCGATGC
>JANMGV010000007.1:0-30951 GCA_031374825.1 Pirellulaceae bacterium | reverse complement strand
TTGACGAAATTTCTTTTGAAATTGCGTGATTTTCTCGTGCTTGGCTCCTCATCCCCCGGCCCCTTCTCCTCGGAGTACCGAAGAGAAGGGGAGATAGGAAAGTCATTTGGCCCATTCAAAGTGTTGATGGTTTCGAACTTTTTACTTAGCAAAGAAGCAAAGTAGGGTGTGTGAAGTGGTCGTGTCCGAAATAGTAGTCCATTTTATTGAGCAAAAATCGCAAACCACCAAATCTCATCGATAAAGCAATGACCACGCAACACACCATTCGACATCTACCCCCGCGTTGGAAACGAGGCAAATTCGGGTCGACGTTTTTGGTGGATGACACCTGCGGTTCGGTGCGTTCTGACCGCAGCTTTTTCGATTGCTTCAGTAAATGGCAACGGGTACTTTCCGTCCCTATCCAGCATCAGCACTTTACTCGGTGGCTGTTCGTTTTTTAGCCCACATAAGTTGCCGGATCGACTTGATCATTTTGTTTAAACCCGCGCAAACGCAGCAAACACGCGTCGCAATGACCGCAGGATTGACCCTCTGGGGTTGGGTCATAGCAACTCAGCGTTTTTGAATAATCAACACCTAATTCAAGACCTCGCGCGATGATCTGCGCTTTGCTCCAGTGAATTAAAGGGGTATGAATTCGGATGCGTTCTCCACCGGATACGCCAACTTTGGTCGCTAAACTTGCCATCGTTTCAAAGGCGGCAATGTACTCCGGTCGACAATCGGGATAGCCGCTGTAATCCAAAGCATTCACACCAATAAAAATGTCGGACGCCCGAAGAGTTTCAGCCCATGCCAGTGCAAACGAAAGAAAGATTGTATTGCGAGCCGGGACATACGTGACGGGAATACCGATTCCAATATTCTCTGCCGTGTCACTCTTGGGAACATCGATTCGACTATCGGTCAACGCTGAACCTCCGAAAGCGGCCAAATCGATGTCGACAATGATATGCTTGACGACATCGCAATCTTTGGCAATCTCGGTAGCTTTTGCAAGCTCGTTGAGATGCCGTTGTCCATAACGAAAACTCATCGCATAGATCTCGAATTCCGCCTCTTGAGCAATTGCCAAGGTCGTAGCCGAGTCGAGTCCTCCGCTAAGCAAAACTACAGCAGCTTTTTTCTTTGTCGCGCTTTGCATCATATTTTTTCCAACTCAAAATTGAATCATTGGCAAGTCAGCCTATTTGTCTTGCGAAATCGCAAAACTATCTTCTTCGTGCAATATTGTTCGGCACCACATTCCTTTGCGTCGAACTTGGTCCACCAAAGATCTTCTTCCCACATCATGAAAAATCTCCAACCCAGCATTCAGCAATACAGCCAAGGCACTATGCTGTTGATAATCAGATTGTTTCTCGATCCCTGTTAATTTCGGAGTGACTATGTTTTTTGGACTTCGCACGGCCGTCTATCCCGTTCCCGACTTGGCGCAAGGTAAGGCATGGTACCAAATGATATTGGAGCGGGAACCCTATTTTGACGAACCGTACTACGTTGGTTTCAATGTTGGAGGATTTGAGCTTGGTTTGATTCCCGACGGAGAACCCGGATCGTCAGGAGTTGTCGTTTACTGGGGTGTAAACGATGCGAATGCCGAAATGCGAAGATTAGAATCCATTGGGGCAATCGTCAACGAGCCCGTCGTCGAAGTCGGGGGCGGTATTAAAGCCGGTTCCATCCGCGATCCCTGGGGGAATGTCGTTGGCGTCATCGAAAACCCGCACTTCGACCGCCGTGCAGTCGAATAAGATCATTTCCAAAGGAGCCTCGCGCTTTTCGATGCACACTCGGTCGATCACGCTCACTGCGATACCGAAGCCGAGCAAAACTATTCAAGCTGCACGTTCGCGACCGTCCAAATCAGAAAAGCCATTGCTGACCGGACGTCGTGGAGGGAGGGATGAATGCGTCGGTGTTGTGCTTCGGAAGAAGTTGATCCAACTGGTACTTGGCTGCGAACACTTTGAAAAGTTTTCGAATCTGCTCGGCCATTTCGCCACTGCCCCGCATGCGTTCACCAAATGTTGACTTGTTTAATTCGCCTTGCCGAGTGTCGCGAATCCGTTGTTCCACTTTGTCGGCCTTGAGAGGTTGAGTCCGTCGCAGCCATTCCAGGAAAACGGGCTCAACGGTTAGTGGTAGGCGAAGCAACACATACCCAGCGGTTTTAGCACCGGCTTGATGAACGACTTGCAAGACTTGTGGCATTTCCGAGTCATTCAATCCTGGAATGATCGGAGCGACCAACACACCAACGGGGACTTTCGCTTTTGCAAGTTCTTGAACGGCTCGCAATCGTGCTCGAAGGACGCTGGTTCTGGGCTCCATCGTGCGAGCCAACTCGTCGTCGAGAGTGGAGATCGAAATAAAGACATGGATCAAGTCCATCGCGGCCATCTGGCTTAGCAAATCCAAATCGCGAAGAACGAGAGCGTTCTTGGTCACGATGGAAATAGGCTGCCTGCAAGCCAGCGCGACTTCGATGCACTGCCGAGTTAATTGAAATTGTCTTTCGGCCGGTTGATAGCAGTCGGTCACGCCAGAAAAGGAAATCGGCTCGACCTGCCATTCCGGACGTGCCAGGAAATCTTGAAAGAGCCGTGGAGCGACTTGTTTGACAATGATCTTGGTTTCAAAATCCAACCCAGCGTCCATCCCAAGATATTCGTGTGTGTTTCTTGCATAGCAGTAGGCGCAACCATGGGCACAACCACGATAAGGATTCAAGCTGTATCGGAACGGAATGTCGGGTGAGTTGTTGGTCGAAACGATACTTTTGGATTGATCGGTAAAATACTCGATCTTGGCAGAAATAGTTTCCGAAGACAAATCATCGTCGGCCAGTTGCCCAAAATCCTCAATCCTGGCGATTTTCTCAAATCGATTTGTAGGATGAATCTCAGATCCGTGACGCATTCGGGTCGTTCTTTAAGTTAGAGAGGTTATTGACCCAATAGACTTGCCGGTTGACAATCAATGGTTCTCATTTTGCGGATTTTTGAACCACTTATCGAGTCCTCGGTTCAGCTAGATAAAAGCGAACCGCCGCATCCGAATTTTAGTAATTTCCAATTTCAGTAATAGTAATATAGCCGAGCCCATCCCAAGCGTCATGTCAATCAAAACTGCTGCAAGTCAATCTGTACCGAACCAAGCTGGCCGCTTTGGCGCTTTTGGAGGACGCTACGTCCCGGAGACGCTGACTCGAGCTCTAGACGAACTGAATCTTGAGTATAACAAAGCTAAGAACGATCCTGACTTTCAATGCGAGCTTGATGATCTGCTCAAGCGTTTCGTGGGTCGACCTTCGCCTCTCTATCATGCAAAACGACTAAGCGAGAAATTCGGCGGCGCTCAAGTCTGGTTCAAACGAGAAGACCTCAATCATACGGGCGCTCACAAGATCAACAATACGATTGGCCAAACGTTGCTGACCCTTCGGATGGGCAAAACGCGCGTGATAGCCGAGACAGGCGCCGGCCAGCACGGTGTTGCGACAGCAACCGCTTGTGCCCATTTTGGTTTGCCCTGCGTTGTGTATATGGGTGCCGAGGACGTACGTCGACAACGGCCAAATGTCTTTAGCATGAAACTGCTAGGAGCGACGGTGTGTCCGGTTGAAACTGGTTCGAGAACGCTTCGCGACGCCGTGAATGAAGCGATGCGAGATTGGATGTCGAGTGTCGAAAATACCCATTACATTATCGGCTCAGTCATTGGTCCTCACCCTTTCCCTATGATGGTTCGCGATTTCCAGTCGGTGATCGGTCGTGAGGCACGCGCGCAATGCTTAGAGAGTATCGGCCGTTTGCCGGATGTCGTGATGGCTTGTGTCGGCGGCGGCAGCAATGCGGCTGGAATGTTTTATCCTTTCGTAGGAGACCCATCGGTTCACTTGATCGGTGTCGAGGCAGGTGGACGTGGTGCAAAAGAGGGCGAACATGCTTCTCCATTGTCCTATGGTTCACCCGGTGTGCTTCACGGCAGCTACAGCTACGTCATGCAAGACTCCGACGGTCAGACGTCCGATGTGCATTCGATTTCCGCCGGTCTCGATTACCCAGGAGTTGGCCCCGAGCATAGCTATTGGAAAGATACGGGACGAGTCGAGTATGTCGACTGTCGCGATCAAGACGCGCTATCTGCGTTTGATTTGCTGGCACGCAACGAAGGTATTCTCCCAGCTCTGGAAACTTGTCACGCGATTTTCAAAGCGTCGCAAATTGCTCCTACCATGTCTCGCGATCAGCACTTGGTAATCTGTCTCAGCGGACGGGGAGACAAAGACGCAGCCGAGCTTGCGCGTTTGCGCGGCGAAACCATTTAATTTCCCATCAAGACGCTTTACCAACTAATCCCCATCGAATTGCCGAAAACTATTCATGAGCATCATTGACTCTCTGTTTGCAAATCTGCGTTCTCGAGGAAAAAAAGCTTTCCTGCCATTCATTACGGCTGGCGATCCCGATTTAGATTTCACACTTCAAGTGCTAGATCGTTTGGAAAAACTTGGGTGCTCGATGGCCGAAGTTGGCGTGCCCTATAGCGACCCGATCGCGGACGGGCCAGTTATCCAAGCTTCGTACACGCGAGCCCTCCAATCCAAGATCAAGTTGCAAGATATATTGAATGCCGTAGGAAAGCATCGAACGACCCATTCTATGCCGCTGGTGTCGATGGTTAGCTATGCCATTATCCATCGAAAAGGACCTCAGGCCTTTGTGGAACAAGCCAAAGCAGCAGGCTTTGCCGGCGCTATTGTCCCCGATCTGTTGGTCGAAGAGAGTCAGGCACTGTTGGAGATTTGCCGTCAAGCGGATTTCAACTTAATTCAATTGGTGACGCCGACTACGCCACCCGATCGCGCTTTGCGCATCGCCGAACAGTCAACAGGATTCCTATATTTCGTTTCGGTAACCGGTATCACAGGTGAACGTCAAGAATTACCCGAAGGACTGGTTGATCGCATCGGCTGGCTGCGCGAACGTACGGCTTTGCCGATCTGCGTTGGTTTCGGCGTAAGTCGACCAGAACACGTGCGATTGCTCGCGCCGGTTGCAGATGGTCTGATCGTGGGCTCGGCCATCGTGCGTTTAATGGCCGAATCTGAAGTCAAAGGACGAGAGGCGGCACTTGTACAAATCGAGGATTTGGTTCGAACATTGATGGGTGCCCTAGCAGAATCACGATAAACGCAAGAACTTCCATTCCCTGCCGCAATCACTGTCCCGCGAGGATCAGCAAATGTCCATGAAACGAAATAGCTCGCACCTCCTAGCGATCGCTTTTGGCATGTGCCTGCCTTTGTTTACAGCTTGCGACAACTCAAACCAGTCGGATAACATTTCGAGCAAGGAACAGCCATTTCAAAAAGCACCTGACTCTCCGGAACCTCCCGAGAATCAGTCGAGGTCCGGAAGCAATGAACTGGCAGCTTTGGCAGGTATCCAGTTTCAATCCGGGACAGACGGAAAAATCAAGTCCATCGATTTTTCCGGCTGCACAGGGGATTGGACAAGCAAACTTATATTGCTTGGCCAATTGCCCAAACTAGAAGCGGTTACCGTGGCTGGAGAGTTGGTCGCGGATGATGTTATGATGTCGCTTGGCAAACTCACTTCGCTCAAGAGTCTGCGTATAAAGGATTCTCGAGTTACCGATCAAGGGCTGGCGGCAATTTCAGGCATGACGCAATTGCGGAGTCTCAATCTCGGTGGTTCAATAATCACAGACGGGGCACTTGTGCATTTGAAGGGCCTAACGGATCTCGTTAGTTTTGGTTTACAAAGCTGCCAAGTGACTGACGAAGGATTCAAGCAACTCGCTCACTTGACCGAGTTGCGAGAATTGAATTTGTACCGAATTCCAGCCGGAAACGAGGTGCTATCGACACTTTCGAAATCGCTGAAGCTTCAAAAAATGAAACTGAGTGACATCGGAATTACCGACGATGGCCTCAAGAACATCGCTACGTTTCCTGAACTTGTGCAAGTCGATTTGAGCAACTCCAAAGTTGGCGACCAAGCGCTGGTCCATATAGCTGCCTCGCCAAAGCTCGAAGACCTCAACATGTGGCACACTTCAGTCACCGATGCTGGCCTCGTATCAATCGCCAACATGCGGCTGAAACGCCTCAACCTCGATGACATTCCGACTATTACCGACGGCGCGATTCCCGAAATTGTTAAAATCTCGTCGCTTGAGTTCTTGCATCTAGGAAAAACGCGAGTGACCGACGAAGCCATCATGCAGTTGACCAAACTCACCAATCTCAAAGAACTGCGGCTTAACAATACCGCTGTAACAGCAGCCAAGGTTGCTGAGCTAAAAGCGGCCATGCCGAATTTGTCGAAGGTCATAAACTGAAAATGGCCCAATCGACCAAAATAGATTTAGACTCAGCGCTACAGCGCTTTGGCTTAAATGCATTTCGGCCAGGTCAGGCAGAGGTGATTTCGCAAATATTGGCAGGCCAAGACTGCCTTTGCGTGATGCCCACAGGTGGTGGCAAGAGCCTTTGTTATCAATTGCCCGCCATCGTTCGGCCGGGATTGACAATTGTTGTTTCCCCGTTGATCGCCTTAATGAAAGATCAAGTGGATGCGTTAGCTCGCCGCGGAATACCCGCGACGTTGATCAATAGTTCCTTGTCGGGTTATGAGCAGAACGAACGACTTCAGGATGTCGTCGATGGCAAGTACAGATTAGTCTACGTCGCGCCCGAAAGGCTGCGGAACCAACGTTTCTTGGAAGCAATTCGGGCCATTCCCATTCAATTGCTGGCGATCGACGAAGCACACTGCATTAGCGAATGGGGGCATGATTTTCGTCCCGACTACGCGCGCATCGGCAGATTCCGCGAATCGCTTGGCAACGTGCAAACAATTGCGCTCACGGCTACTGCTACTCCTCGCGTTCGGGATGACATCTGCAATATCTTGCGTCTGCGTTCGCCTAAACTGTTCATCACAGGATTTGCGCGATCGAACCTTCATTTCGGCGCGTTGGTTTGCCACAGCGATCGCGAGAAAGACTGGGCTTTGTGTGATTTCCTCAAATCCAAACCCGGATTCGGAATCATCTATGCATCGACCCGCAAGCGATGCGAAGCGATCGTCGAGACACTGAGTCGCGAGCTAAAAATTCGGGTCGCTGCTTACCATGCTGGCTTGCTGGTGGAAGAACGCAAAGCAGTGCAAGAGCGATTCATGCGAGGCGATCTCGATACGATCGTAGCAACCAACGCTTTTGGAATGGGAATCGACAAATCCGATCTGCGTTTTGTTGTCCACTACAACATGCCAGGAAGCTTGGAGGCGTATTATCAGGAAGCCGGCCGCGCCGGTCGCGATGGACGACCTTCCGTTTGCTTGATGATGTTCTCCTACCAAGATCGTTATATCCATGAGTTTTTCATTGAAAACTCGTACCCGCCCCAGGATTTCGTGAAGACCGTCTATGAGTTCATGCAGGAGCGGCTCGAAGATCCCATTGAACTGACGCTTGATGAAATTCGCGAAGCTCTCAATTTGCCGCTTTCCTCTGAGGCCGTAGGAACAGCGTTGCAGTTGATTGCGAGAACCGGCGTTATCGACCGGCTCGAAGCGGGCGCGGGACTCGCCATGGTTCGCATTTCAAGCGATTTGCCGACGCTCGTGAATTTATTACCGCGAGAATCGAAGAACCGACGCAAAGTCCTTCAAGCCCTAGAGAAAGCCGTCAGCGATCGACGCCACGAAGCGGTGTATGTTCATCCGCGTTGGCTGATGCAACATACCGAGCTCGATCGGGATGCGCTTAATCGTACGCTTAAGGAACTTTGCAAACTCGAAGCGGTCGAGTACGTCCCGCCCTTCCGCGGGCGAGCCGTCCACTTCCGAAAACATGAAGTACCCTTTGATCAACTGGAGATCGACTTCGAAGCTCTCGCTAAACGCAAAGCAGCCGAATACGAAAAGCTAGAGCAAACGATCGGTTTTGCCCAAGCGCGCCAATGCCGCCAACTGAGCATCTTGCAATATTTCGGCGACCCTTCCGCCCAGGTTTGCGGAAATTGTGACCGATGCCAAGGGACGGTCGGTTGGCCCCGAGTCGAGCTTGGCGGTAATCTGCCCGCACCAGCAGAGCCGCAAGTTGCGGAAACGGGGTTAGCGGATATCGAAGCGCTACTCTTCAGCACTTTGCGAGCGATCGGCCGTTTGCATGGGAGACTTGGCAAGACCCTCGTCGCATTGTTCTTGTGCGGATCCGAGAACGCCAAAGTTCAACGATTGCGCCTACAGCGGCTTGAGGGGTTTGGACTGCTGAAGAATCTCAAGCAAGCTGAGTCAACCAAAGTCTTGGACGTGTTCCTAAGTTGCGGCTTGATGTCTCAACAGGAAGTGAATAAACATCGCCCAACCGTGTCCTTGACAGGGCTTGGTCAAAAAGTAGCTGATCGCCGCGAACCAATACCCGTTCATCTTAAGTTCGATAAAAAGCTGCTAGCCAAACTGCGTGAAAACCTTCCAGGGCAATCGTCGTCGACTTCGATCGCAACACCCGCACAAGTGATTGCTGCTCCCGTAAAGCCGACTGCGACGAGTCCAGTAAGAGTAGGAAAACAAGACGAGAACAAATCGATCGCCCCTGAGAAAGTGGTTGCTGCCACACAACCATCGGAACCAGAAATCCGTCCTTTGCGAAGTGTCGTTTCCGTCGTGGATTCGGCAGTTGCATGGAGTGGAGCAAAATCACCCCAGACCCAAGTTCCTGGACTTATCGAGCCAACAAATCACTCAGGTCAATCCGAATCGGTCTCTGTTCCAACAAAAGATTCAAGCAAAACAGCGATCACCACTGCGGGTAGCGAAGACTCAGGCGCAGGCATCAACAATTTGCGTCGTCATCCCGCCCAACTGAAACTACTTCCAAACTGGGACCAATTGAATCGGGAGCTGGCGGGTAAAGGTTCTCCGCCGGTTAAAAAGAAAAATTACCAAGCTGTCGAAGATTGGACTTGGACGCATCGGATCGCAATGCAAGGCTTTCGGCTTGAGGAATGTGCGGCTATTCGTCGGAAAAATCAGACGGAAATCGTCGACGATTTGGTCCTTGCCATTCAACAAGGCAAGGATATCCAATTGAACACTTTGTTTAGCAAAGAAACATTTGACCTAGTTGACCAACCCCGCTCAGCACAAACAATTGGCTCTGTCCAAGGAAACGATTTGGTGTTGGGACTTTTAAAATTAAAAACAACAATCGCGGAACGGGAAAAAACGCGAGTTTCGAGCCAGAATTCCAGGGCCTAAATTCGACCGGATGAACCAAGCCTATCGCCCCGAAGCTTGGCCACTTTGCTACAATTGTGCATTCCCTTGGGATGGAAACTCGCAAATTGTGATGCAAGCCCTTTTCCCAAACGGGTGGTTTGCAGTGTGTTGCATATCGTTGCCTTTAAATTGAAGTTAAAAACTGATTTTGGAATGAAAGAAGCTGGATGAGCAAGCCTGACAAGGAGGAAACGAAGGGTGAACCCGAGACACGGCCCACTAAGGCGCGAGGCCAGAATTGGTTGCTGTTGTTTATGGTTGTGGCCGCAATCGCGGTACTGCTTTTTTACGCATCGGCACCTCCCACTTCGACTATTTCCTATGGGTTCTTTCGCGAACAATTGGAACAAAGGAATGTCCAGTATGTCGTTCTGTACGACACCTACGCGAAAGGTACATTTCGCGTCGCTCCTCCTAAGCCGCCGACCTACGACATCTACGGTCGTTTGGAAGAGTCCAGCAAATCGACCGGTGATGCCGAACTGCTTAATAAGAACTTTTTGACGTTTGTGCCTCCCGAAAGCGATGTTCGGGGCGAACTCTTCAGCAAGATGAATGCCATCCGTGCCGAAGCACGCGAAGAAGCGAAAAAGAACAACTCGACGAGTTCCGGTTTTGAATATGACGTTGGCCCGGGAAATTTCTCCGAAGAAATCATGATGGCCATGATGTTCTTGCTACCTCTCGCCGTGATCCTAATCGGATGGATGATGTTCCGACGATCGCGCGATCAAATTATGGGCAGCGGGTTTTTGTCGAGCTTTTCTCGGAGCACCGCCAAACGCTACGAAGCGACCGATCGTCGCGTTACCTTTGCCGACGTCGCAGGCTTGGAAGGCGTAAAAGCCGACTTGCAAGAAATCGTGGAATTCCTTCGAAGCCCAGAAAAATTTCAAAAGCTCGGCGGCCGAGTTCCCAAAGGAGTGTTGCTCAATGGCCCTCCCGGAACTGGCAAGACACTTTTGGCGAGAGCCATCGCAGGCGAAGCGGAAGTCGCGTTTTATTCTGTCAGCGGTAGCGAATTCATCCAAATGTTTGTCGGTGTCGGTGCGAGCCGCGTGCGAGACTTGTTTCAAACGGCCAAAGAAAATAGTCCGGCGATTATTTTTATCGACGAGATCGATGCCGTTGGTCGTCAGCGAGGCGCTGGCTTAGGTGGTGGACACGATGAGCGTGAGCAAACACTAAACCAGATTCTTAGCGAGATGGACGGTTTTTCGCCGACCGATTCCACCATCGTCATCGCGGCAACCAATCGCCCCGATGTACTCGACCCAGCGTTACTGAGGCCTGGTCGATTCGACAGGCATATCACTGTCGGCCGCCCTACACTCAAAGGTCGCATGGAGATTTTCAAAGTCCATGTACGCGATGTTCCGCTTGGCGACGACGTTGATTTGCGTAGGCTTGCAGAAGGCACAGTTGGACTTACAGGCGCGGACATTCGCAACATCGTCAACGAAGCAGCCTTGTGGGCCGCCCGCAATAATAAAACGCGCGTTGGTATGGATGACTTTGACTATGCTCGCGACAAAATATTGATGGGTGCCAAACGCGAGGAAGTCATGTCCAATGCCGAAAAGGAAAAGACCGCTTTTCATGAAGCGGGACACACCTTGGCTGCCTGGTTCCTCGGCGGCGCGACTCGAGTTCATAAAGTAACCATCATTCCTCGCGGTCGTTCGCTGGGTAGTACGCAGATCGTTCCTTCCGAAGATCGGTTGAGCATGTCCGCCACCGAAATTCGCGATCAATTGGTCGTGTTGCTGGCAGGTCGAGCCGCAGAACGACTAATTTACGACGAAACAACCGTCGGTGCAGAAAATGACCTTGAGCGGGCTACGAGCATGGCCCGCCGTATGGTGACGCATTGGGGCATGAGCTCAAAAGTAGGGCCAGTGTCTTACAAGACTTCAGAAGAAGATCCGTTCTTGGGACGCGAAATCCATCAACAACGCATGTTCAGCGAACACACCCAAGAATTGATTGATTCCGAAGTCGGCCAGATCCTACGACAAGCCGACGAACGAGCATTGCAGTTGCTCAAAGAAAGACGGCACGAATTGGATACGCTCAAAACAAATTTGTTGGAGCGCGAAGAGCTATCGGAAAACGAAATAACGGCCCTGGTCGGCCCAAGCGTCCATGTCCGAACTCCCGAACCAACTCCGTGATTGCGTGTCCTTCATCGTATTGGTAGCTGACGATTCGTTGAAAAACTGCGCATGTTTGTTTCATTCCCGGCGGCCGGCCTAATGTCGCGTTTCTCATTGCCATCCGTTTACTGATTGTCAGACTATGGCTCGAAAGAAACAGAATCGAATCCGAATCGAATTTCGAAAGAAATACGGTTCGCGTACTCGCGATGCGGATCTCACAAAAAAGTTTCAAACAGACCAAACCGACGTGGATGCCGTGTCCTCCGAGCGGGTGAGCGGCAAAGGCGAACTGACTCGGCATCGAACCGTGATGTCACGCGAGGATGACTCTTCCGAAGGAAACGACGCAACCAACAGCCTTGGCGTCGATTCCTCCAACTCGTTGACGGGTCGAGTTCTTCGCGTTCATGGACTTGAGTGTATTGTCTGCACCCCAGCGGGCGACATTTACCGTTGCGCAGTCCGTAGGCTTCTCAAATCGGTTAGCACGGATCAACGCCACGTCGTCGTAGCCGGTGACCAAGTCTGTTTTAGGCCAGAAGGTAACGATCAGGGTTGGATATTGCGAGTCGAACCTCGCCGAAGTTCCTTTAGTCGATGCAGTCGAGGCAAACAGCATGTGTTGGTCGCAAATGCCGATCAATTGTTGATTGTCACGTCCGCCGCCGAACCCGTCTTGAAACCCAATCTAATCGATCGATTTCTCATTACCGCCGAACAGAACCGCTTGGATGCTGTCATCTGCATCAACAAATGTGACTTGATCGATCCAGCGGAACTACTGCCTATCGTCGGAGTGTATTCGCAAATCGGGTACCGTGTGGTCCTCTTGAGCATCGAAAAAGGTTGGGGCGTCAAGGAGATTCACGATATTGTCGGTTCTGCAACAACCGTCGTTGTCGGGCAGAGCGGGGTAGGAAAATCGTCGTTGCTCAACGCCATTCAACCAAACCTCGAGTTACGAGTGCAAACGGTCAGTCGCGAAAACCAAAAGGGGCGACACACAACGACAACCGCCGAGTTGATTCCGCTAGTCGGCGGGGGGGCGTTGATCGACACGCCTGGAATTCGACAATTTCAGCTTTGGGATATCGCTCCCGAAGAACTCACCTGCCTATTCCGGGATTTTCGACCCTTTGCTAATCATTGTCGATTTCCAAATTGCACGCATGGTCACGAAACCGATTGTGCTGTCAAAGATGCAGTAGCGGACGGTCTACTCGATGCTCGTCGATACGATTCGTTTTGCCACATCTTGGATGACCCGCAAGCGGCTTTCTAGTCCGCTCATTGCACTCGCTTGCACTCGCCTAAAACGCCAACACGTCAATAAATAATGCAAGCATTCAGACTCTGCATTTTCCAACACGCATTTCGCGTGCTCTTCGCCATAGCGGGGTGCATTACTGGCCCGCTCATAAAGAAACCAATCTAGATCGCTAGCAATTGCTCAAGCAACTTTGGTCCGATTGGGGTTGCTCCAGCGTGCTGTTTTGGCGACAAGCCATTTTCTAAAAGTTTTAGATTTAGATTAAAGAAATCGCTCGTTCCATTTGAGAATCCAAGGTCAGTAGGATGCAATCATGGTCGACCAAACGATCAGTGAAAACGCTATGATGCTAACCGACGTTGCAAGTCCAGGTCAACAACAGCCGCAAATACGTGATCCTAACGAATTACTGCAAGCGGCCGAAGCAGCCCTTGCCGAAGCCGAAGCATCGTTGCGCGGCCCCAAGCCAACACCATTCCACTTTGGCGAACTGACTCCACAAGATTCGGTTTCCGATACCTGTTCGATGGAGATGCTCGGCGATATCCAGTTGGATCTAAAAATTGAACTTGGTCGAACGCAGATGCAATTGGAAGAGATACTCAAGTTGCGAAAAGGGGCTGTTGTAACTCTTGATCGACTGACTAGCGACTTGGTTGATGTGTACGCCAATGGGCGGATGATTGCTCGAGGCGAAGTGCTGGTTCTCAAAGGTAGCTACTGCGTTCGAGTCACGGAGTTGATCGGTGCCGAACCAGCGTCAACAGCGCAAGCGGGAGCCAGCCAAGCATCATGAAAAGTCCGACTTCTGCTTCGTTACCACGCCTCGCCGTTTGGATCCTTGTGTTGGGTTTCGTTTTGGCAGCAGCCAACTCTGGCTCTTGCCAAGTCGACAATAATGGCCCCCGTAGATCTGACTCGTCTAATTTGCAGCCAAAACCAAGCGCCGAAATCTATCGCAGCCACAACGGATTGCGCACACAGGAAACCCAGCAATCGCCACCGGTGGCATCGCAATCCAATGCTGGCTCATGGCCCCAGCAGGTTTCCCCTGCATTCAACAATGCAACAAACGACAGCGCCGGAGCACCGGATATTCGCCAAGCGACCTATGTCGAGCCTGCAGGAATCACCCATACGAATCCCGCGACTACCAGCACCAGTACCAACACCAGTTCCGAATCCCCGAGGATGCAGGTCGAAGTCATCCATAATGAATTAGCCTTGAAACCACCTACTGATTCGAATGTAAAAACCAGCGCTCGGCCGCGAGGTTGGTTAGGGAATCTATTTTCTATGGCCTTCAGTTTGCTCTTGGTGTTGGGAGTTTTTGCGATTCTCGTCTGGGTTGTGCGTAAATCCGGTATTCAACAAAGTTCGAGTTTGCCAAGTCCCGTGCTCCAAGTCCTAGGTCGCAGTATGCTTGCTCCTCGCCAGCAACTGTATGTCGTACGATTCGGCCCCAAGTTATTGCTGGTGAGCCATCAACTTGGGCAAACGCAAACGCTGAGCGAAATCGACGACCCTGTCGAAGTCGAACGGATTGCTGCCGCGTGTGATTCATCCTCTCAGGGCGGTGTTGCCAAAACTTTTCGGCAAGTGTTTCAAGAAATGTCGCAAAAAACCAGCGGGGTCCAGCGTGATTCTTATCTGCGAGTAAGCAAATCTAGCAGTTCCAAAGGACTTGCTACGAAGGGATAGGATTATGGCGAGCCAGAGAAAATACGCTTGGACGACCCTGGTCGTCAAACTCCTGAGTGCAACGCTTGGGCTGATCCTCGTAGTAATATCGAATTTGTCGATTGCTGCGGCCGTAGAGCCCGAGGATGGCGTGCAATCCGTCTTAAGGCAAGTTCTTACATCGTCTCAAAATTCCAGCGACGCGACTGGCACCCAGTCAATCGAAAAAACAGTTCTTGGGGGCCCGAGCCAATGGACAAGTCCAAGCGGTTTGGCCAACAGCCTCCAAGTTATCGCGCTTGTGACCATCCTCAGCCTTGCTCCAGCAATCCTGTTGATGACAACTTGTTACGTTCGCATTGTGGTGGTCATGGGTTTACTGCGAACCGCACTTGGAACTCAGCAGTTGCCACCTAATCAAGTCATGACGTCTATCGCTCTTTTTATGACCATGTTTGTAATGGCTCCGGTGTGGACGGAGGTGTATGACAAGTCCATCAAGCCGTACTCGGACACAACTTCGGGAATGACTTTGGATCAAGCTTGGGAAGCTGGCGCTCAGCCGATCCGCAATTTTATGTCGCGTCAAATCAGTATGGCTGGCAATCACGACGATGTACATTTGTTTTACAAGTACTATTCTCCAAAGGGACCTCCGCCAAAAAAATTTGACGAAGTCCCTTTGCGAGTCTTGTTACCGGCTTACATGCTGAGCGAACTGAAGATCGCGTTCGTGATGGGATTTCAGATTTATTTGCCTTTTCTTATCCTCGACATAGTCATCGCGTCCGTCACGATCTCGATGGGCATGATGATGTTGCCTCCCGCGATGATTTCGATGCCGTTCAAATTGTTACTGTTTGTTCTGTTGGACGGCTGGCGACTCGTAGTCCAGATGCTACTGGATAGCTTTGGGACCTATGGTATGTAACCAGCATTTTCATCGCTATTTTTAAAATTCAACGAACATATAACCCAACCACCTGAAAAACATGTCAACCAGCGATGCAGTAGATCTTGTTCGAAATGCGGCTGTCATGGCGCTCGTCATCGGAGCACCGCTGTTGTTTGCCGGATTGCTGATTGGTTTGCTTGTCAGTCTGTTCCAAGCTTTGACACACATACAGGATCAGACTGTCAGCACGGTGCCCAAGCTGGTTGCGATGGTGTTAGCCATGTTGGTATGCCTGCCATGGATTGCGGATCGCATGCTGGAATACTCGCGCGATGTCATTCGCGATATCCCTTCGCATATGCGGTCTTCGGAGTAGAAAACACCGATGTCCACCGATGGGATTCTTCAACTCTTTACCGCTCCCATGTGGGTTTTTCTCTGCGTTCTAGCAAGGATAGGTCCGCTGCTCATCCTGTTGCCGCCGATCCGAGGAAATTCCGTACCTATTCAAGTTCGTGTGCTCCTGACAGTCGCGCTCGCCGTCTGCGTATCACCTATGGCGATAGCACAAGCCCCTAGCATGCCCAGCGAATTCCCAATTGTCATGGTGCAACTCCTTCTCGAAATAATGATGGGATTATTATTTGGGACGGCGTCTGCTGTTATAGTAACGAGTCTCCAAAGCGGCGCTGCCATCGTTTCGCAGTTGGCTGGCCTTGATAACATGACGACAGTGGATGCGAATTCTCAAGAAGAAACGCCCGTCCTTGGTCAGTTGCTATCGTGGCTTTCGATTGCGTTGTTTCTCGGCCTCGGCGGGCATCGTCAATTATTGTCCCTATGCCTTGGCAGTTTCCAACAGTATCCAGCCGGAGCGATACTAGCCCAGGAGGCTTGGCTCATGCAGTTGGTCGCACTTGTCCAACACGGTCTTGAACTCGGCTTGAGAGCCTCCGCACCCTTGGCCATTTCATTAATCCTCGCCAACGTGTTAACATCACTCGTCGGTCGGGCGATGCCCCAGTTGAACATGATGGCGATCGGTTACAACGTGAATGCCTTAGTTCTGTTATCCGCCCTGGCGATTTCCATTGGTAGTATCGGATGGGTGTTTCAAGAAGAACTGGTTTTGTGGGTTGAGTTCACCTCGGAGCTGATTCCGAAAACAGGAAACCATGGCTGACGAATCCGCTGAAAAGAAACATAACGCAACGAGCTATCGCCGACAAAAAGCTCGCGAACAAGGACATTTCGCACGCAGCGAAGACTTAACGTCGGCTGCAATATTCTTGGTAAGCGTGCTGTGTCTTCAGTACTTTGCGCCTCGGCTATACGTGTTGCTGCAGAATCTCTTCTTGGCCCAATTTACTTTTCGCGCTGATTCACTTTTGGACAAGGAATTTATCTTTGACGAGACAATCAAGTATTTGGGAACAGTAATGTGGACTGTGTTTCCTTTGCTAGTTTCGTCCTTGACCGTGGCTGTTGTGGCTCATTTGGCGCAATCGCGATTCGCCATTCCGCCTTTCAAAGTGAATTTTAGTTGGGAACGAATTAATCCCGCCATGGGATTTCAGCGTCTTTTTTCACTGGAAAACGCAAGCCGTTTGGTCATTGGCGTCATGCGTGTTATCCTCATTGCAGGTGTTTTGGTTGGCGCTGCATACGTCAAATGGAATCAGATTGCAATGCTGGGCGAGTTGAACTTAGCACAATCTGCCGCGCTTGCTTGGAAAATTATTCTCGATGTGTTAGTTGATATGGCTATCGTGTTATTGGTGATAGGTATCTGTGATTACGGATATCAGCTTTGGAAATTCGAGCAACAAATTCGGATGACCGACGATGAATTGCGAGAGGAACTAAAATCGACTCAAGGCGATCTATCGGCAAAAGGACGTCGCCGAAAGATTCAAAGCGGATTTAGCAAAACAAGGCAATCCGACTTGCTGCCTAGTTGCGATTTCGTCGTCGCTGATCCAGAAGGAATCTATGCGATCGCAATTCATTGCGATCCAAGCCAAGCGACCTCTCCGCAGATCGTTGCCAAAGGTACGGACGCTGTAGCTAAACAGATTTATCGATCAGCGGAACAACGTTCGATTCCGGTCCATTTGTCGGATATTCTCGCGAAACAATTATTCGAGCAATTCGACGAAGGAAATGCGGTGACGTCTGATTTCTTTATAGAGATGGCTCGCATTTTCAAAGCGACTCGCCGATCGGATTCCTTTACGAATAAGTCAAAAGAAGATCGCGTTCGCCAACCAATCGCTGCCTAGAATTGTTTTCGGACGTCGCTAAAAGACGCTCCACGAATCTGGCTCACACGTAGCCGTATCGCTTGGCGTACTCACCCCAAACGTCGAGGATGTACGATTCTAAAGCAGAGTCAATTACGTGTTTGTTCGTTCGATATTCACTATTGTTTTGCTTGCGAATTTCTAGCTTTTCACGGATCGATTCAAAATCGCCAAGTTCGAGTTGGTTGTAGATTCGTTCCATGTTCGCAACGGGTTCTTTGACGAGTTCCTCATATCGAACTTCGACAAACTGGTTATCTGGAATGCCAGCTCGATTCTTATCAAAATTGCGATACAGACGATGCATGGACTCAATTACGAATGCTTCGAGTGCTTCTTCTGAGCAGGGATGCTGGAACGATTGAGCCGAAGCAAGCGCTCTCCAAAGATGCTTCGTCGAAGGGAATAAACTGCGAGGATCGCGAACGATGTGTACGAATTTTGAATTCGGATACATCTGCCGCAACAAGGCGAGCCTTCCTGTATGCGGGGGACTCTTAAGAATCAGTTGTTTGTTGTAGTGGTAGGTGAGAATCTTTAAGAACCAGTTAAAACACGATTTCCAGTATTGGAGATCTTTTTCGCTCAATCCATCCATCGTCAACGCTTGCATCATCGGCGGCTCGCCGTTGGGGAAAGCCATGTTCAAATAAGTCGAAGGTGCGCCGAGATTCATCAACGCAAATTCATCCTCTTGAGGCAATTGCCAGCCCGCCCGCATGTTATCCATAGGCCGACGTTCTGGCAAAAGAAAGTTTCCAAATGATAGCATTGCCTTTTCGGTCAACAGAAAATGCCAAGGTGCAAAACACTGATAGGTTGTCGGCGATGCGAATCGACTGTCCTCTTGGAACATCTCGTGCAACATGGTCGTCCCACTGCGCCAATGACCAAGTATAAAAAGCGGGCTATGGGTAATTTGCGTCTTGCGAATGGCTCGACCGTGAACGGCATGCTGAAGCAGCGTTATCAAGTCGGTCATCGGGGAAAAGAACGCGACGGAAGCAGCAATATGCAGCCTATGGGGAGCTACTGCAAAGCGATTACGGTACATCATTCGCCAGAATACGAACGAAGGCATGCCATGCCAAAACCGCGGTGAGTGAAGTGGGTAACGGTGAAATTCCCCGCTCGTCGTCTTGCGAGAATGCTCTTTTGATGTCGTGGTCGACATATCAACAGGCTTCCTCAACATCGCCTCTGAACCCTAAAAAGGCTAGCATATAGATCACGTGCAAATAAAACGATCTGGACTTTGTCCTCTCAACTACGGTAGCTTTCCGCGTCCGTTTGCCATAGTCCAATTTTGAGATCGAATAATTTTTGCTTCATACAAATTAAGGATTTTGGTGTTTGGTTCTCAATTTGTGCTAAGCGAATCCGACCCTCTGATGGAATCAATGCCCAGTCCGGTTGAGGGCGCATTTTAGTAGCAAATTGGGGGCGAGCACTGCTCCTGTTGTGGAATTTTGTGGTTGCTATGCCTAGTCGTTTACAAAACATTCGTGACTATATTTTTCCGCTGGCCATTATCGCCTGCGTCATGGTGCTGTTCGTACCGTTGCCCGCACCCGTCATGGATGTCCTGCTTGCCGGAAATATTGCATTGGCCACGATCGTTCTATTGACAACGATTTACGTCAAAACTCCGTTGGAGTTCAGCGTTTTCCCAGTAATGCTTGTCACTACTGTCTTGATGAGACTAGTGCTCAATCTCGCAACCACCCGCCTGATTTTGACGCGAGGGGATACGGACCGATTAGCCGCAGCAGGTCAAGTTGTCCAAACGTTTGGCGAATTTGTCGCCGGCGATCGATTGGAAGTTGGCATCATTCTATTCGTAATCATTTTCGTCATCCAGTTCGTCGTGATTACCAAGGGTGCCACACGAATTAGCGAAGTTGCCGCCAGGTTTACATTAGATGGTATGCCCGGAAAGCAGATGGCGATCGACGCCGATCTGAACGCAGGTGCTATTGATAAAAAGGAAGCTCAGAATCGTCGCGAGATGTTGGCGCGGCAAGCTGACTTTTTTGGTGCGATGGATGGTGCGAGTAAGTTCGTACGAGGAGACGCCATCGCGGGTGTTATCATCACGATCATCAACTTGATCGGCGGATTGTATATTGGTTGGGCCTATGCTGGCATGAGCATTTCTGAGTCTGCGGCAATCTTTAGTAAGCTCACGATTGGCGATGGCTTAGTAAGTCAGATCCCCGCTTTTCTGATTTCGATTGCGGCTGCTTTGTTGATGACTCGCGGTTCGCAACAACTCAATCTTCCTTCGCAATTTATTCATCAGATCTTTAGCAACCCACAAGTGCTTGCTGTTACCGGTGTCTTTCTGGCTGCTTTGGTTTTGACGGATTTGCCAAAGGTTCCCTTGACCGTTCTCAGCTCTGGTTGCGTTGGATTGGCGTTACTCATTCGCCGAAACCAAAAAATACGAGCGGGCGAAGATCGGAAGTTACTGGCCGAAGAACAAGCCGCAAAACGCAAGCCTCCGGAAAAGTCTGTCGAAGAATTTTTGACGGTAGATACAATGCGGATCGAGTTGGGCACGAAACTAATCCCTCTGGCCGATTCCAAGCAAGGCGGTGACTTGCTCACAAAATTAGCAACCGTGCGAGCTTGGTTGGCAAATGATCTTGGGATCCTGTTACCGATGGTACGGATCAAAGACCGAAATTCCTTAAAACCAGACGCGTACGAAATACTCCTTCACGGCAATCGTGTGGCTGGTGGCGAAATTCTCATGCATCGCTTGCTGGCAACCGACTCGGGAAATACGACCGGAGTAATCGAAGGCGAAATTGTAAAAAATCCGGTGACCGGCGATGCTGCGATTTGGATCGACCCTCAAGTTCAACAACAAGCGGCCATTTATGGCTATACCGTGCAAAGCCCCAGTACGGTGCTGGCATCTCACGTTCAAGCCGTGTCGCAAAAATACGCAAGCGAACTGCTGACTCGCGACGCAACAAAACAATTGATTGATCAGCTTCGGCGAACTGCCCCGGCGCTGGTCGATGAACTTGTTCCTAGCCAGTTCAAATTGTCGGAAATTCAATTTGTCTTACAGGCACTATTGCGAGAAGATATTCCCATTCGGCAACTGGGCAGCATTCTCGAAGCAATGGGCGAGGCAGCGCTTCGCACATCATCGCCTATATTGCAGATCGAACATGTGCGTACAAAGCTTGCCCGTTCCATTTCGCATCGTTTCCGAGAAAAGGACGGTCGATTGCATGTCGTGTCGTTGGATGCTTCGATTGAAAACCAAATTTCTACTGGATATGAAATCACCGACACGGGAGCGAATATCCATTTATCTCCTGCCATCTTGGATGTGATTGCTCTTCAAATTCGTCGGGAATTGAAGCAACTGAAAAGGGCAGGGCACCGACCGGTACTCCTGGTCAATCCGCAAATTCGCAAAGCAGCGCATGCTGTGATTAACGAGAATGTGCCTGAAGCAATTGTGCTGAGCTACACAGAAGTGACCCGCGATACATTAGTCGAGTCACACGGCGTCGTCGGCAAAACGAAGCAATTAAGCCGAGCAGGTTAGTCGGCATCTCTGAAAAACACGCCACGCATCTTCGTCGAAACAATCGAAGGTCTCGCGCTGCTCTTAGCAACCCAGAAAACTATTTGGCAACCCAGATAAACTTTGCGGGATTTGCGTGCTTATTGTGACAGTCTTCAAAAAAATTGGCTTTCCGGCTTAAGATCGTCTGACTCCACTGTCGATACTCTCAATTGCCCCGGTAATTGCGCGCGTGGGAAAGGCCTTCAACAAGTCTTTGCGACGTGCCGATACGCAGCTATTGGGGGCTCCAATGGAATGGAGACGACAACGTGGCGCGAGCTTATGGCATTTGTCTTGGTTGCTTGGCTTTGGTGATAAGTATTGTGCGGGGCATCCTTATGCAGGAATCCCCGGTCAATACTTTGATTCATGCCTTGTGGATGATGCTAGCTTTTACGGTGATGGGTTTCGTTTTAGGAATGGTTACAGAGTTCTTGATTCGGCAGACAGTGGAAGCAAACTTCCGTCAAGCTTTGAAGAAAAGCGGACAGAAAAATTTTCGCTAGATCGAATCGAAACAAACTGCATTCCTTGCCGAATGGCATAGCTACGAAATTCGATAGCCGCTACATTTCGCACCGCGTTACGACCAAATCGGTCGTGAAATCGTTCTTTCCTGCAGAGCAACTGGAAGTTGGGCCGAGGAACGGTTTCTCCAACGGGTAATCAGTTCAACAACCAAATAAATACGGTTGCTGCGCCATTGCCATAGCACTCACGGAGGTTTGGATGGCAACGACGATCGAGTCAGAAGTCGATATTCAAGATGTTTGGAAGCAATACAAGTTGGATATGACCAACCAAGAATTGCGCAACAAGCTTGTCGAAAAATACATGCCCCTCGTACGATACAACGGCGAGCGAATTCGCTCTCGTTTACCGGAAGGGGTTGAGCTAGACGATTTGATTAGTGCTGGCATCTTCGGTCTCATGGACGCAATCGATGCGTTCGATATGGGCCGAGGGGTCAAATTTGAAACCTATTGCGTGCCGCGTATTCGCGGTGCGATGCTCGATGAATTGCGAACGATGGACTGGGTTCCACGCTTGGTTCGCAGCAAAGCCAGCAAGTTGGCCGAAGCCATCAAGCAACTCGAGAAGAAATACGGCCGCTATCCGACCAACCATGAGTTGTCGGTGCAAATGAGTATTTCGATCGACGAGTTGGAGCGAATGAAGAGTGACGCAAGCGCCGTCAACTTGGTTTCGCTGAACAAGAAATGGTACGAAACCGACAGCTACAAAGACGTTCGCGAAATCGACATTTTGGAAGACAAAAAGGGTGAAGACCCAACTCGTCGAATCCAAAAAGGCGACTTGATGCGATTGGTCACCAAAGGACTCAATCGTAACGAACGGCTTATCATCATTCTTTATTACTATGAAGAATTGACGATGAAAGAAATCGGGGCGACGCTCGATCTCAGCGAAAGCCGTGTCAGCCAGATGCACACCAGCATCGTGCAACGTCTCCAAGAACAGCTTGGTCGCCGCCGTCCTGAATTCGGTACCTAAGCTAGCCGATCTCGATCGACCTTGGTTCCTAGAAATTCTCATCGCAAACATCGTGAGACTTCGGAGTTCACAAAAAACGTGATCTCTGAAGTCTCACGTCTTCGGAAAATGCGATTCGCAAACAATCGGTTTGCGTCAAGAATCATCAACCGTTAAGCAACGGTTTCTTCAGTTGCAGTCTCAGCCTGGACCGCGTATGCAAAAACACGGTTATGAGATTCGATCCAAGATTGCCTTGAATATTTGCTCCAATGAACATGCCGTTCAGGTTTGATTCAAAAAAGAGAGAGTTCAGCTGCCGAGTGATGCTCCAAAACCGCTTCCCCCACCCGAGTATGTATACCCTAAATTCTCGGGGACCCTGACATTTCCTACTAGCAGAACCGCCGAGCCGGTACCCGTATCGGTGTGAGTAGTTACCAACCCTGTAGGTGCAGCAGAAAACAAAATGCTTCAAGAAGCGAACGCGAGGAAGCACAATTTTTAGACATGCGATTATTTATTCATAAAGAGAAAAGCTTCTTGTCTACGGAAAGGTTTTGCTCATCGCAAAGCTTAACTTGCTCGATGATAAACTGACGAGTTTATAGCGACCACATATGCGAATTAATCCTTCGACAAGATCAGCACCGAATAGGGGGCGATTTTGGTTGTGCCGCTGAAGTTTAGACCGTCCCATGCCACGTTTTCTGCCGTCACATCTGGCGAAAAAACGTTTCCAAAGTCCGACGAGTACCCATTCCAGTCGCTGTTAAAGCGAACCCGCCATACTCCACTTTGGGGGAGACCAATGCGGTAATTCGCGCGCAATTGGTCGCGGAAATTGCAAACCACCACGACGTCGTCACCGTTTCCGCCTTGGTCCCAGCGATGGAATGCGACGACTTTATTCGTGTTGTTCATGTGAAAAACATTGACATTGTGACCGCGTAAACCGCGCGTGTTGTTGTACCAATTGCGACGCAGCTTGATCAAATCCGTGTACATCAATTTGATTCCGGCGTAGGTCGAATCTTTCGCCCAATCCAACGGATCAGTGTCCTGAAAATATCCGTCTTCGAGAAATTCTTGACCTTGAAACATCATCGGAATACCCGGTGAAGTCATCACGAGCGCGGCACCCAAAGTCGAGCGCTTTCTCGAAAACCAACTGCCTGCATTACCGGGCCAGATCGTTTCAGGAACTCGGCTGCGACCGTTAGCAACTTCGTCATGCGACTCGGTATAAACGACCCGCTCAAAAGCGTCACCCGAGTATTTGTATTCGATCGCGCTTTTGATATCCGGCATGTTGCGATTGTCGTCGCTGCCAGGCTCAATAATTGCGCGTACCGGATGAACGAACGCAGCATTCCATTGAGAGTCGAATCCTGCGCCCCCGGCACCCGTATCTTTGGTTATCCAAGCGCTGTCTTGCAAATCTTCGGCGATGGAAATCTTCCACGGCTGTGAAGCGTCAATTTCATTGTTGACCCATTGTACCAATGACCAACCATCGGGAATCTCGCCACCGGAGTAACTGCGCATGTTGAGGACGGAGTCCCAACGCAATCCATCGATGTGAAAGTCATTGAGCCACATCAGCGCGTTATCGCGAATATATTGGCGCACTTCGCCACGGCCAAAATCTGGTCGCGTATCACCCCAAGGAGTACTCGAGCGAGCGTCTTGATAAAAGTAGATGCTGCCTTTACCATTTTGTGACCAACCGTCAAACTGCCAAAGCTGCATGTCGGTCGGACCGTAATGATTGTGCACCATGTCCATTATTACGGAGATTCCTCGCTGATGTGCGGCATTCACAAATTGCTTTAAAGCCAACGGACCGCCATAAGCTCCCTCTACGGTAAACGGATGAGCGGGATTGTATCCCCAGGAAAAATCCCCTGCGAATTCGTGGACCGGCATCAACTGAACCGCGTTGACCCCCAAAGCCTGCATGTGGTCCAGTTTGGCGATCACACTAGCAAAATTTCCAGGTCGTCCGCCCGGAGCATCGAACAAAGTGCCCACGTGCATTTCATAGATCACCATCTCATTCCAAGTCGGTGTCTGAAAGCCGCTGTCTGTCCAATTAAAGGTGGGATCAAAGATTATGGAATTGCCTACCGAGTTCGTAATGTTCTCTTCGCGGGGGTCGGTTCGCCACATCGTATTCGCCCCATTGCGAATCACGTATTTGTACTGTTGATTTGTTCGAGCATTCCGATAATCGATTGACCAGTTGCCGTTCCCTTCGCTTCGCATTGCGGCAACATCGCCATTCCAAGAATTGAAATCGCCGGCAACATGGACCGATGTCGCATTCGGAGCCCACACTCGGAAAACGGTGCCAGTGCCGTGAGGAATAGCCCCCATCCCCGCTCGCGTTGCAACCTGGGTCACCAGCATGCAACTCAATTGTGCTTGGATGCGTTGGGTAGCATATAGACCGACAAAATAGCGACCCGTTTTTAGTTTGGGATTGGTCTGGTTTGTAACCGTCAACTGATTCGTCGGGCTGCTGACCGTCAGACGTTTATCAAACACGGTCAGCGTCGGCATCGCTCCGTAGCGAACGTAGACTTGGGGAACAGGACTTCCCAACAAACCGGCCCGGGTCAAACTGAGAAAAGAATGCCAGTCTTTAACATCAACCGTAAAATATTGCCAACGCTGGGCTTCGAGGACACCCGACCAATTTGAACCGTTCTGCAACGGAATCTGCGCCTGAACGACGCCCGATGCGAATTGAAAAACTGGCGTCAAGAAAGCTACGAGTAAAACAAATCGAAGATTTTGAACCAAACGAATCATCGTCAACCTGAGGGATTTCCAATTAATGGTTGAAAGTCATCGTTGGTGGAACGCATTCAAAACGCCAAGATCACGATGACGGGTGAAAAGATATCATCACGATACGAATGGTTTAGAATAATGTCAACTAATAACAAATTGAGTTCAAATCGCAAAAAATGACCACGAACAATTGGAGATACAATCGCGATGCGTCAGACGAAAGCTTGTTTTGGCGGGAGTGTCATCGAGCCGTTGCTGCAAAGTTGTTGAAAAAGTTATCGAACTGAGTTACAAGGGAGTTTTCCAGCCACGCGGTAAAGAGAATGGACTTCAAACTGGGATGCTTGGACGCTCAGTTCTTTTTCCGGGCATTTTGTTCGGGATGGAAGTATTCTGGTCCCATGGTTCATGCCAATCCCTTCGGTTCTCCTCTTAGCTTTTCGAAATTTCAAAAAGTTTTCCAACGAGTTATCGCATGCGAGTGTTCAGATTTTCCCAAAAGTCTCGTAAATCAGTGGCTTCCGCAAAGCGGAAACTTCGAGTCGAGTCACTTGAGCACCGCCGCATGCTGGCAGTGGATTTTCAAATTCTTAAGGACATCAACCTCCTGCCTGACTCGTTGACACCCCGGAGTTCGGTCGAGGTCGGCAGCTTCTTGTTTTTCGAAGCAAGCTCCGCAGAAACACGGTCGGCCCTGTGGAAGTCCGACGGGACGGTTGCAGGTACCACTCTAGTCAAGGACTTCGGATCGACAGCGTACGAAAGCTACCCTTCGCAGTTGACCAACGTTAACGGAAAACTTTTTTTTGCAGTCGATGCTCCCAATAAAGGTATCGAGTTGTGGTCGAGTGACGGAACGACAGCCAACACCAAACTATTGTTGGATATCAATCCGGGTGCAGCTTCGTCCTATCCAAGCTCTTTTACCAACGTCAACGGTACCCTCTATTTTGCAGCCACCAGTGCGACACGAGGTCGAGAGCTTTGGAAGAGCAACGGTACAGTAGCAGGAACGGTCATCGTTCGAGACATCGTCGCCGGCTCGAATGGATCCTTGCCAACAAATTTGATCAACGCAAACGGTACCTTGTTTTTCTCGGCATTTGACACCGTTCGCGGGCGTGAGTTGTGGTCGAGTAACGGGACGATTGCTGCGACGTTGCCAGTCAAAGACATCTTTCCAGGAATCACGGGCTCCGATCCAGCCGACTTGACGGTCGTTGGACCGACACTTTATTTCTCGGCCAACAGCGCCAGCGGTCGCGAGATCTGGAAGAGCGGGGGAACCGGCGCAACCACGGTAATAGTTCGCGATCTAGTCGTTGGAGCCACCGGTTCCAACCCTCATAACTTGACGAATTTCGGTGGAACACTTTTCTTTGCCGCAACGACCGCCGCTAATGGAACAGAATTATTCAAGTCCGGAGGAACGGCGGCGACAACTGTTTTGGTTCGAGATCTCGTTGGGGGCGTGACAGGTTCGTATCCGAGCAGCCTCACAGCAAGTGGCGGCATACTTTACTTTACAGCGACTAATTCCCTTGGAACTGAACTTTGGAAAACGGACGGAACATCGGCTGGATCAGTCATCGTTCGGAACATCAACTTAACTGTAGGGGCGAGTTCGTTTCCTCAGGAGCTTGTCGACCTTGGCGGTACATTAATCTTCACGGCGGATAACGGAGTTGTGGGCCGCGAAATATGGAAAAGCAACGGGACCTCGGCAACGACATCCATTCTCAAAGACATCATGCCCGGTCCCTTGTCGTCTTATCCTACGCTACTGCGGGTCGCATTAGGTAAAGTCTACTTTGCAGCAGACAATGGCGCAATCGGAAAGGAGTTATGGAACACCAATGGTACTCCGGTCGGCACAGTGTCGGTTGGGAATGTGGCGGCGGGAACGCGAGGCTCTGATCCCTCCGAATTGATCAATGTGGGCGGTACTCTATTATTTGCTGCAAACAATAGCCAAGGGGATGTTGAACTTTGGAAGAGCAATGGAACTCCAGCAGGGACAGTTCGCGTCAAGGACATGAATCCCGGTAGCGAAGGTTCTTTCCCGTCAGAGTTGATTGAAATGAATGGTATCCTGTACTTTGTCGCAGACAACGGTGTCGATGGTTCCGAACTGTGGAGAAGTGATGGAACGGAAGCGGGAACATTTATGGTTCTCGATATCAATCCTGGCGGCTCTTATCCGTCGGGATTGGTGAACGTTGGCGGCACACTCTATTTCTCTGCTTTTACTGACGCCGCAGGTCAAGAGTTGTGGAAAAGCGACGGTAGTGCGGGCGGCACATCGATCGTTAGAAACATATCGGCGAACTTTGGATCCTATCCTTCTCAGTTGACCGGAGTCGGCACTACATTGTACTTTGTCGCCGACAATGGAACCGGTCCAGAATTGTGGAAGTCGAATGGAACCTCGGCCGGGACGATCATGGTTCGCAACATCAACACAAGCGGTGGGTCTTACCCGCAAATCCTTGGGGCCATTGGCAACAAATTGTTCTTCGCGGCAGACGATGGTGCGACTGGTTCCGAACTGTGGTCGACTCAAGGAACTTTTGCAACTACGGGACTGGTCAAGGACATCAATCCGGGTGTCAGCAGCTCAGTTGGATATGGTGCGGCAGTTGTCGGCAGTCTTTTATTCTTTGTGGCAAGCGACGGAGCAACCGGATTCGAGTTATACAAATCCGATGGGACCGCGGGAGGTACGGTGTTGGTCAAAGACTTGTTGGTCGGCGCTAATAGCTCAGAACCGATGAACTTGACCAACGTTGGCGGAACGCTGTTCTTTTCGGCGAAAGATGCCACGCGGGGAATTGAGCTATTTAAGAGCGATGGATTGCCTGCGGGCACGATTATTGTACGAGACATCTTCCCAGGTGCTGCATCTAGCCATCCATCGGAGTTTGCCGCGATCAGCGGTAAACTTTACTTTTCTGCAAACGATGGCGTGAACGGCGTCGAGGTGTGGAGCAGCAACGGGACGGCGGGAGGAACGGTTTTAGAAGAAAACATATCGCTCGGTTCCACCAGTTCTTTTCCCAATCAAATCACATTGGTAGGAACCCGAATGTTCCTCGTTGCAACTGGACAAAATTTTGGCAACGAAGTCTGGGCGCAAGTCGTCGGCGGCCCACCTCCACCAATTCAGATCCCACCCACAAAACAACCTAGACCCAAAACCGGTTCCGAGACCAACGGTCGCGATGTAACTGCGTTAAACAATCCGCCGGAGGGTACAATTAGTTCGGGGCTAGATTCGCAAGTCGTATTCCGATCATTCGTTCCTCGCCCAGTTCGCGTGCCTGTCCTGCCAACCTTGCGAGTTCAGTCAGACAGTTTCATAAGGCAACAAGCGTTTGCACAGTTGGACAAACAACGAAGCCCGCGTACTCTGCAGACGGATGCGAGCGTCAGTGGGGAGTTTGGTCTCGCTGCGCAAATCGCAGAACCTTGACCAGAACGCAAATCGTCAACGCGACGGGTGTTGTATATTCGGCACTTCTCGCTGAACGCTATTGCTTCGAACGACAAAATTCGGGAAGGGACAGCTTTTTCGTACGCGAGTATGCCCCCGATCGAGTAAGAGTACCGTTTCACTGAGTACGAGTACGATTTGATATGATCAAAACTGGCGATCAGCGAGAGGTCTCGTTTATTCTTTTCATAGAGCGATAGGCTCTAACCAAGCTTAGCCGCAGCTTCTTTGGCCTGCGAGTACTGCAATGCCTTGTCGCTGATGTCCATGCGACACCAAGCTCCGGGCCAACGAACTTTTTGGACGGCAGTGTAGGCTTCGAGTTTGGCGTTCGAGATGCTCGAGCCAATCGCGGTGACGCCAAGCACTCGTCCCCCGTCGGTCAATACTCGTCCGTCGACCATCTTGGTTCCCGCATGAAAGACTTTGACGTCGGGCATGCCTTGCACCAATTCAAGTCCGGTGATTTCTTGGTCTTTCTCAAATTTCCCAGGGTAGCCTTGGCTCGCTACGACCACGCAGATCGCTGTTCGCTCGTCCCAGACGGGAGTATCGATTTCGTGAAGTCGACCATCGACGGTCGCTTCGAGTATATCGAGCAGATCGCTCTTAAGACGCATGATTAGCGGCTGGCACTCCGGATCACCGAATCGCACGTTGTATTCCAACACTTTCGGGCCCGCATTAGTCAGCATGAGTCCCGCGTACAGTACTCCGCGAAATGGCTTGCGGTTGCGTTTCATCGCATGAATGGTCGGGACAAGTATTCGCTCTTCGATCATCTCGATCATTTCGTCATCGACGACGGGCGTTGGACAGTAGGCACCCATTCCGCCGGTGTTGGGACCTGTATCGCCGTCGTAAGCCGCTTTGTGATCTTGAGCGGCCGGCAAAGTTAGAATTGTCTTCCCGTCCGTGATCGCCAAAATGCTCGCTTCGGGACCATCGAGTCGTTCTTCGATAACCATTTGACTGCCCGCTTTGCCGAATTCGTTTTGACGCCCGATTCGGTCGATGGCCGTCAGTGCATCTTCGCGGCGAGAGCAAACGAAAACGCCTTTGCCTGAGGCCAACCCATCCGCCTTAATCACTACTGGAGTCTTTTCCCGTTCGTATGGATAGCGCGCCTTGATATATCGCATGGCGCTATCTGCATCACGGAACACCTGATAATCGGCTGTCGGCACGTCGGCTTGACGTAAGACTTGTTTGCAAAAAATCTTGCTGGCTTCGAGTTGCGATGCAGCTTTCGACGGACCGAACACGCGAAGTCCTTCGTCTTGGAAAGCGTCGACGATCCCTAACGCCAAGGGTGTTTCGGGCCCAATAACCGTCAAGTCAACTTTTTCCGCTTTGGCGAATTTCACTAAGCCCGCAATATCGTCCGAAGCGATCGGAACGTTTTCCGCATCAATAGCCGTACCAGCATTTCCAGGAGCGACCCACAGTCTCGTGATACGGGGACTCTGCGAAATCTTCCAAGCCAACGCATGCTCGCGTCCGCCGCTTCCAACAACAAGAACTCTCATCAGTGTTTTCCCAAAATACAAAATCCGCAATCTCAATGCGCGTCGATTGTAGTCTGTTCAAGCGAATCCTCGTAGACCCTACTAACGCTCAAAAGCTCTATGTGCCCGCAAAAAACAGGCACAAAATATTGTGGGGGATCGACTCGGACTTCTCAACTTGAATCAATCATTAAAAACGACTTGCATCAAAGCCCGGGGGGCTAATCAACCTAGCATCGCTGACGGATCGGCGTGGCTATTGATTCTTGTCACAAACTTGGCAGGTGGAGAATAGCTAGTGTCTGTTCGTTTTCGCCGAAGTCGTTATGCGGCAAAGTGTTGTTGCAAAACCTTCGCTTGAAGATTTCGGTATTGATTTACATCCTTCTGATATGTATGTCGGAACACTTTTCGTGTGGTTTGATCGACCTG
>JANMGV010000242.1:0-3240 GCA_031374825.1 Pirellulaceae bacterium | reverse complement strand
AAGATGGCCGAGGCGATTCACTATGCGCACCAGCAAGGCATCCTGCATCGCGATTTGAAGCCATCCAATATTCTGATTGATCGACAAAGCCAAGTACATATCACGGACTTTGGTCTGGCCATGCGCGTCGAGGGTGATCTGGGGCTAACGCAGACGGGGCAGATTCTTGGGACCCCGAGTTACATGCCGCCCGAACAAGCGCAAGGCAAGCGTGTTTTGATTGGTCCGGCCAGCGATGTTTATGCACTGGGTGCGATCCTATACGAATGTCTCACCGGTCGCCCGCCGTTCCGCGCCGAGTCGGTTATCAAGACCATCGAGCAAGTCATCCATGCAGAGGCCGCCGCGCCGCGAACGCTCAACGCGAACATTCCCCGTGACTTGGAGACGATTTGTCTGAAGTGCCTAGAGAAGGAACCCCATCGTAGGTACGGAACCGCACAGCTTTTGGCTGAAGACGTTGGGCGATTTCTTAACGGCGAATCCATCATCGCCCGTCCAGCCCGAACCTTGGAGCGCAGCCTGAAATGGGTTCGTCGTCACCCAATGCCCGCAGCTTTCATCGTTTCAAGCGTAGTTGCGTTTCTAGCGATAGTCGGATTTGGTTTCGGACTCTACTACAACCGTCGGCTTGATATCTTGAACCAAAGTTTGTTAATAACGAAGCTGACGCTCGAACAAAACAATTCACAACTCGCGAATTCAAAAGATCAACTGGAACTAGCCGTTGAGGAATCCAAAGCACAGCGGGCTCGCGCGCGTCGCTACTTATACATATCGCAAATGGCGTTGGCAGAGCGTGCGCGTCAAGAAGGAGATATCGGTCGGGTAATGCAGTTGCTGCGAAGCTTGATTCCTGAAAGTGCAGAACAAGAAGACTTGCGGGGATTCGAATGGCATCACTTATGGAGAGTCCACAATGGCGAACAGTCTCGATTGCTTGCGCACAATGCCGCCGTGACGGCCGTTGCTTTTAGTCCTGACGACCACCATCTAGCCTCAGCTAGCGCGGACAAATCGGTGAAGTACTGGGACGTTATCACTGGGAAAGAAATACGATCATTGCATGGCCACACCGCGCGCGTCACAAGTCTTGATTTCAGTCGAGACGGGAATGGGTTGGTGTCCGGTGGAGTCGACATGAACGTGATAGTCTGGGATCCATCCACAGGACGACCACTGCACGTATTCAAGGGACATGAAGGATCGGTCACAAGCGTTGCGTTCAGTCCAGATGGACAACGCGTTGCCAGCGGATCCGAGGACAAAACGGTTCGCGTTTGGAATTTGGATGGCAGTAATAGTCCGATTCAATTTGCGGGACATAGTGCGCCTATTAGTGCTATCGCGTTTAGCCATGATGGAAAGAAAATTGCCGGTGTAAGTCGAAGCGGCACTGCAACTTCGCCTTCCGGACAAGCAATCGTGTGGGATTCTGATAGCGGAAACGTGCTATCAATAATTGGCGAAAAGCTAGGCACATCTTGGGCGTCTGTTCAATTCAGCCCGGACGGAGAACTATTGGCATTATCGGGATTTGCGGAGAGCTTCCTCATTCAGATATGGGAAGTGAATTCAAGGATATTCAAGCATACGCTGAATGGGCACGAAAATGTTATTTCGTCGTTGGACTTCAGCAAAGATGGAGATCGGTTAGTCTCTTCTAGCGCGGATCACACGATCAAGATTTGGAACGTTCACAACGGCGAGCTACTTCAAACTTTTTATGAAGAAGCGGCCGTGCTCGATGCTGCATTCAGCCCGGACGGTCTTCGAGTCGCTTCTGGTAGTGAGGATCGTTCGATCAAGCTGTGGTCTGCTCCTGGTCAAGAAGCCCGCACTTTACTGAAGCAAGACCGCGCAGTTAACAACGTGAAATTCAGCCCCAATGGCCGCCTTATTGGAGCAGCAGGATACGTTTGGGATTCACGAACCGGGAAAGAGGTAACGAACAAGGTCCCCAACTCCTATTTACAGAGACTTGCCTTCAGTGCCGATAGTTCACGTGTAGCCGTGGGAAATAGGATGGTGGACGTCCTGTCGGGAAAAGTGGATTCATTTGGTGATGTGGAAAGAGGCATGGAGCGACTTACTGGAATGGGAACTACCTTCAGCCGCGATGGACGATACCTCGCTGCCGTCGCCGACCTCGAGACGGTTCGTGTATGGGACGTTTCTACGGGGCAATTGCTTAAGTCATTCCAAAATGAGACAAACATGCCCCCTGGTCTGAAACACTACAACCCTTACTACTACCCTTGCTGTGTTGCTTTCAATGAAGACAGCAGCTATTTGGCCGTTGGTAGCTTAACATCGCGGCTTTCTCTCCCCGGAACGCTTCAAATTTGGGACCTAGCGTCTGGAACTGTGGTTCAATCGCTTGAAGGGTTTAGGGATGACGTTGTGTGCGTTGAATTTAGCCCAGATGGACTATACTTGGCGGCTGGGATCGGAGAACCGCGAGGAGTGACTTCAGCACCAGGTGAAGTGCGGATATGGAGCACGTCGACTTGGCGATTGGAAAAGCTACTTCCTAATCATCGTGGATGTGTTATGGCAATTTCACATTCGCCAGATAGCACTCGAATGGCAGTTGCGTCGGGATATTATTCTAACAAGCGGATGGACGGCGGAATAAAGATTTGGGACATGTCGACTGGCCTCGAGGTCGCTTCGCCTTTAGGTAATTCCTCACCGATGTTTGGAGTTGCGTTTAGTCCGTGTGGTCGGCGGCTGGCAAGCGCGGGAAGAGATGGCTCTGTTCGAATCTTTGACGGAACACCGATTATTGATGATCCTGTTCACGTGGGCTCGTTGCGAGTAGGGATTCATGATACAAGTGAACTCTGATCGCGAATATGAATTGGGTTGCGAGTTCGGAGGCAATCACGAGGGAAGATGTTGAAGACAAAACAGTTTTTTCAAAAATTGAATCCGAATCACTTCTCTGACAATCTGTTGGCTACGCCTCCCAAACTGCTATCCTCGATTCACATAGTGACTGGAGTCTATACATCAAGGTGCTCGTTTTAGCAAAACAACCGCAGGCACGGATTTATTCAAAATGAACAAAGTATGCCTTAAACAACAGTTGTCCTATCAAGCAAACGAAGTTGAACTGCTGATCAAAGAGCTTCCACCGAACGATCCAATGAAGGATTGGTACTTCTTTGAACTCGACAGCCTCACGACTGGGAAACTTGCCGAAAATCGTTCGCTCGATGAGGAAAACGCCAGACT
>JANMGV010000193.1:0-4879 GCA_031374825.1 Pirellulaceae bacterium | reverse complement strand
TTTGACGGACAGGTATGCCAGCCGCGTTTCTGTGCTGCAGTGCAAACGTAGTAGCGATAGCGTTTGTTGCCGCCTTTGGTTGTATGGTTAGGCGTCATGGCACAGTCGCAGCAAACGCATCGAACCAATCCCTTAAGCAATGCACCGAATTTGTTTCGGACCATGATGCCACCAGTTCGGCCGTTGTGTTTCAGTTGCTTCTGAACTTTCTCCCAAAGCTCAATCGGCACGATCGCATCGTGTTCGCCTTCGTGAATCTCTTCCTTGTAGCGAACCTTGCCGAGGTAGGCGACGTTCGTCAGCAGCTTGAACAATGAACTTTTATCGAAGTGGCGGCCACCCCGTTCTTTCCCGCTCTTGGTCACGGTCAGCTTGTTCTTCCAACCGCGCCGGTCGATTTCCTTGATTGTCTGAATGATCGATTGGCACTCGATATACAACTCGAACGTTCCACGGACCTGTGCGGCCTCGTCTTCATTGACTACGATCTTTCGGCCGTCGCGATCGTTGTCGTAACCAAGCGGTGCAAGCCCACCGCCCCATTTGCCTTTGCGACGAGCGGCCGCCATCTTGTCTCGTGTTCTTTCCGAGATGATCTCGCGTTCGAACTGGGCGAAGGACAGGAGTACATTTAACATCAGCCGGCCCATTGAGTTCGTGGTATTGAACTGCTGGGTGACGCTGACAAATGCTACGCTCTTGCGTTCGAAAACTTCGAGCATCTTTGCAAAATCCATCAGCGAACGGCTGAGACGATCCACTTTGTAGACCACCACGCAATCGATTTTGCCATCTTCGATATCGCGGATCAAGGCTTTGAGCGCCGGTCGCTCCATGTTGCCACCGGTAAAGCCTCCGTCGTCGTAGCGATCGGGAAGACATACCCATCCCTCGTTTTCTTGGCTTTTGATATACGCCTCTGCTGATTCACGCTGTGCGTCAAGCGTATTGAAGTCTCGATCTAGGCCTTCCTCGGTTGACTTGCGAGTGTAGATGGCGCAGTTCAGTGTTCTGGTTTGCTTTTCTTTGATCATTGAGCAGCCTCCGCTTTGCATAGTCCGAAGAAGTGAAATCCGTTGATGTTCTTTTGCCCTGTAACGACTCGAGCGATAGCTGTGAGTGTCTTGTACTGCGTCCCCTCAAACTCGAATGAATTTGGTCGCACCATCACTTGGATGCTGCGGCCTTTGTACGTCTTGACCAAGTTGGCCCCGGGTAGCGGAATCCGGTTATCCGCTGGTGGCGAAATCGTGATCGTTGCCGTTTCCAGCGTTTCTATGGTGGCCGGCCTGGTCACTCGAGGCAGCGAAGTTCGTATGTCCGTCTGCATCGCGATCTGATGCGCCAGTTGCCTAGCTCGTTCGGAGATATCTCCTTCAGCGTTGGCTTGAAGCTTCCAAGCGATACGTTTGATGAGCCATTGTTTATTGCGAGCGTTCGTGTCCTCGCCGAACACTTCTTGGTACCGATCGCGAAGCTCCGACACGGTCATGTGCCGGAGCGTTGCGACCTCTTTGGCGACGTTGATTGTCATTGAAAAGCTCTCCTTTTTGAAAAAGACCTATCGATCGTTAACTCGAGCGGTCACAGAGAGCACTGGTTTGGCAGGAAGCTCAAGGCAAGCTGTCTCGAAATCTTGATCGAATTCGCGATCCGCGTGATCAATCGCGCACTGTTCGCTTCGCATGTAGCGTAAGACGCCATCCGCCAGGAGCGAAACCAGCTCGGCTCGCAGTTCAGTTTCATTCATCTCATCCACAGCGCGGACCTTCGGCATAGCAATCTCCCAACAGAGGCAATGTGAAGCCCGATATCACCGGTTTCTACGAACTAGTCGTCGATTTGATTAACAACCGGGTATCGAGCGAGACCGAAAGCAACAGGTCTCTATCTGTAGGGTTACACGCAAGGAAGGCGAAATGACGAAGCGAATAGGAGAAATAGTTGCAGTTAGTCGAAAAGTAACGGGACTAACTCAGCTACTGAATGAGGTCTGCGGTTGACGGCTTTTTTCATGGCCAATTTTGCAACAGCTACCAACTTTGCCTCTGCTGGCGTGACTGGTGTGTTGGGTAATATCAAATCTTCGTCGGCAACGGTATCGAGCAATGAACAGGAATCATGAGGGCTTTGACCTGTAAGCAGATAGAAGGCTAATCCGCCGATCGCGTAGATATCGGAAGTGAAGCCAATCTTGCCGAAAGCAGGTGAGATCTGCTCGGGAGCGGCAAAGCCAAGCGTTCCACCAGGTGATGCGATAGACTCAAATGCAGCATCGTCTGTTGTTGGTTTTTGCGAGTACGTTGCGAAACCGAAATCGGTAACGACGATTCGTCCGTTGTGATCAAGCAGAATGTTGTTGGGTGTTAAGTCACCGTGCACGACTCCGGCTTGATGTGCGGCTGCGACGGCCTCGCAAATCTGAGCCAGCCATTGCACTGAAGTCGACGAGTCGTTTGGCTTGACGTTGGTGAGTGGCTGGCCTTCGACATATTCACAGACAAGATAAGGCCCACCGTGTGGCGACTGTCCCCAGCCCAGATACTTCACAACGCCGTGGTGATTGATCTTCGATGCATGGTCAATTTCTCGCAGAAATGAGAGTTTGCTGGTAGGGCCTGTCCATAAATGTCGGTGCATGAACTTCACAGCGACGACTTGACCATCTGTCTGCAATCTTGCTCGATAGACTTTCCCGAGTGCCCCACTGCCAACGAGTTTCCCAAGCACAAACTGTCGGTAACTGATGTTGGGAAGATTGATCGTCTCAATTGCCGAATCGAGTAATGCCCCATTTCGCTCATCGGCAGAAGCAAGTTGCCCTTTGACGATGTCTTGCATCGATTTGATGCGCCGGCGAATCGTCCGCTCGTCGACTCCTAGCTGTTCCGCGATTTCCCTTTGAGTCTTGTTCTCCAGGAGAAGTTCGAGAAGTTGCGAATGATCCGAATTTAGCAATGAATGGATCTCATCCAATAATTCATTGGCTTCGGTTACGGAAGGGTTCGTGCTTAGATCGGTCTCAAGATCATCGAGCGATATTCTCATCCGTCCGCCACCACGTTTGACAGCTGTCTCGCGTTCAAGTGCCCTCGCCAGTTTCCTGCGAACGAATGTCGCCAGGATATTCCATGCGGACGCAGTGCTTTCGAGCTTGATAGATGGTTTGGCACCTGCTCGTGAGGCTCGGAAGAAACTGCCCATGGCAGACTGAACCACATCTTCGGGGGCAATGCCGTCTCGATACTTGCGATTGAGTCGAGACGCAACCAACGCAATCAAACGGACTTCGTACCGAGCCAAAAGTACGCGAGCAGCATCCTGTGAACCCGACCGCCACAATTCGACGAGTTCACGGCTGGCTCGGTTCGTCAGATTCGAATCCGAAATTTTTTGAAATTTGATGTCCGCTTTGTCGTCCAGATTCTCACCTCCTCCGGTACCCACTCTTTTTTCCACAATTCTAACCTGAGGATCTCCAATATGACGATGGTCGTAACTGAGCCATGCAAAGGCTGCAAAGACAAGGCTTGCTTGAAGGTTTGCCCAACCGATTGCTTTTATGAGGATGCCGATATGGTCTACATCCATCCCGATGAATGCGTCGACTGTGAAGCCTGTATTCCGGAGTGCCCTGTCGAAGCCATTTTCTATGAAGACAATGTGCCAACGCCGTGGCTGCATTACATTGAACTGAATGCCAAGCGTTCGAGGGAATGTCAGCCAGCTCAACCTAAATAGAAAACACTTATTGATTGATTCGCACTCGATTCGTTTACCTAATCGCCGCCACAGTTGTCGTTATTGCAGGCCTGGCATCACGCAGATACCGAGGTCAGTTGCCTGCGTTCTTGGCCGAGTACGCCGGTGATACGCTGTGGGCGCTGATGCTTTTTTTGTTGATAAGCACGCTCTTGGCTGGACGTCCGGTGCTGGCGAGGGCAGCGATCTCGCTAGCTCTCGCTTTCCTAGTGGAGGTCAGCCAGCTCTTTCACGCCCCGTGGATCGACTCAATCCGTCAGTCCACGCTGGGTGGGCTGGTGCTGGGGTTCGGATTTCTCTGGACTGATCTCGTTTGCTACACGGTCGGCATTGCGACCGGATCGATCACAGAGTGGGGGATCAGGCGTTTCGGTGGGCCAAAATTGGAGAAGGTTTCTGGCCGTTAGGATTTGCAGACGCTGTGTTAATCAAAACCATCTTTGGAAACGGAGATCTTGAGAGTTCTCAGTAGAGATCTGGGGTGCCGGAGGGGACGGCTCGCGTTTCTGTCGCGGCCCGAGATCTCTCTTTCCTAACCGAGATACTTGGGGCGGGCGTTGCGGACGCAGAAAAGGCCCAAAACGTTGGGTAGAAACGAAAAACGCCGGGCGTCGATCTCTCGTCGTCCGGCGTTAACTTTTTGGCGTTTCTTCCATAGAAAAAACTAAGGCTCCCCGAAAGCAACCCATTTACGTAAGGTTCTCTGTTTGCGAAACTGTTGAAACACAGGGAATTTGCATGTAGGCGATTTGGAGTGTTCGAGACGCTTTCGATTTGGAGATCGGAAGCAGCTCAATTACTGAAAATGGGATTGTTCGATGACGCCCTGCAAGAGTGATCGTTTCCTTTTTCCAGGCACCATGTGGAAGGTAAACCACATCGGCGGACTGATGTCAAAACTGCTCCGGGTTGGGTGACCGGTGCTACGTAGTGAGCCGGTTTCATGGTGCCTAGTTCGATGAATCCGACACAACCGCCACGCACCTGACATCCAAATTGCCGAGACTGCTAAGGGCCAGTCTTGGACCATTGAAATATTCGGGAGTGCCGATCGACGTGATCTCGCTTCGAGGAGTAGGAGGCTTGGTGGCGACCCTCGCGTGGCTTACGCAACGCG
>JANMGV010000179.1:0-11006 GCA_031374825.1 Pirellulaceae bacterium | reverse complement strand
CTTCAAGAAGTCCACACGGGGACCCAAGAAGAAAAAACCGTTCCGGTCTCGAAACGTGGCTTCAAGCCACGTCTCAACTGCAAAGTTGCTCGGTATTACATAAAATAGACACCCTTAAAGCCCTGGGTCTCCAGGCCCGTCTTTTGTGGATCCAGACGGGCCTGGAGACCCGTCCTACAACCCCAAAATTCAGAAGTGGCGGTGCACTTGTGATTTTTAACCACTGTCTCGCAGGTTCAGTCGGCGGAGTTCACAACCGACACGTTGTATGAACACGGGACGCAAATGCGTTTTGGCTATTTGCGAAAACCTTTGTTTTTATTGGCAATAGTGCAGCGAAGGTTATCGTTTGAGTTTAAATCCCCTTTGATTCGCTAGGCGGACCGAAATGAATAACCGCATGAAGTCAAACGAGAAAATGCATGTCCAAACCTATGTTGCGGTCGTTGTCAGTCTGATTGCGCTATTCGCTTTTTTAGAATTTATCCCGGCCTCGACCAGTAGTTCGGGGACGCACACGGTTGTCGAAGCGATCGCAACGACGCTGGCTCTGATCGTCGGTATTGTAGGCTTGGTGCGTTATTACTCTGATCGGCAAAATCAGATTCTATTGATCGGCGTGGGATTTTTAGGAACCGCCGTTTTGGATGCGTTTCACGCCATCGTCACCTCGCAATTTTATCATTTGGAAATGGCAACTCCGCAAACGTCGCTGATCACGTGGAGTTGGAATTCTTCCCGCACGTTCCTTGCGACCATGATGCTGCTAAGTTGGTGGCTTTGGCGCAGGGAACAACGATATGGCGTCCAAGGTCGTGTTCCAGAATGGATAGTTTACTGCGGAGTGATTGGATTAACGATTTCTTTTTTCTGCTTGTTTGCATTCGTACCACTGGGTCACGCTTACTTTCCAGATTTCCCGCTTGGACGGCCAGAAGAATTATTATCGGCAGGCGTCTTCTTGGCAGCGCTCGTTGGATATTTTCGCGAGCAGGAATGGAAACGCAATCCATTTCATCATTGGGTCGTACTCTCGTTATTGGTGAGTGTGATATGCCAAGCGTTGTTTATGTCTCGGTCGTTTTCATTGTTCGATCCGATGTTCGACGTCGCCCATTTTTTGAAAATCGTAAGTTATGCTCTCGTCTTTACTGGGCTGCTGACGGAAATGTATGTTGCCTGGAAGGCCGCCGAATCGCTTCAGCGGTCTCTAAAGCTCTCCAATGAGTCACTCGAAAATCGCGTGATGGATCGCACGCGTGAGCTTGAGTATCAACAAGTGGCATTCCACGATAGTGAACAACAAATACGGGCGGTCCTGCAGGCTGCGGTAGACGCGATCATCACCATTGACGAACGCGGCTGTATCGAGTCCGCAAACCCGGCAACGGAAAGTATCTTTGGCTATTCGATTTCCGAACTCATCGGAAAAAACGTCAATATGCTCATGCCCAATCCCTACCGCGAAGAACACGATTCCTATCTTAAACGCTACCGCGATACAGGTGAGAAGCGTGTTATCGGGGCCGGCAGAGAAGTCATCGGTCTCCGAAAAGACGGAAGTCAATTCCACGGCCACCTCGCCGTGAGCGAAGTTCACTTGGGCGATCGCCGTGTCTTTACCGGATTCGTACGCGATGTGACCGATCGCAAACTTGCTGAGAATAGACTTCGTCAAGCTGTCGAAGCGTCACCAACTGGCATGGTCATGATCAACCAAGACGGTGAAATCACATTGGTAAATTCCCAAGTGGAACGTCTTTTTGGATACTCCCGTGAAGAATTGCTCGAGAAATCGATCGAAATACTGTTTCCACAGGAGGTCGTAGAACAAACAATGCAACTGCGGAAGGATTCGTTTGGTCGACCGCAAGTGCTCGCGTTAAATGCATCCTACGGACTTCGGGGACGACATAAACTGAATCGTGAATTTCCTATCGAGGTCGCGCTGAATACTTTCGAGGCGGAAGAAGGTGTTTCGACGCTCGCTTCTATTATTGATATTACCGAACGCAAGCAAGCTGAACAAATTCTCGACGAGCGTTCGCGGCTTGCTGAACTGATGGGACACATCGGCGTCGCAATCACCGCCAGCGACAGTCTGCAGCTAACCTTACAACGATGCGCCGAAGCGATCGTGGCTTGTTTGAATGCAGCCTTCGCACGAATCTGGACTCTATCCGAATCGGGCGAGTTTCTTGAGCTGCAATCGAGTGCGGGACTTTACACGCATCTTGATGGTCCGCATAGCAGAGTCCCTGTTGGAAAATTCAAAATTGGGCTCATCGCTCAAGAACGCAAACCCCATTTAACCAACCAAGTTGTAGGCGATCCTCGAGTCGGCGATCAAGAATGGGCCAAACGCGAAGGAATGGTTTCGTTCGCAGGTTATCCACTCATTGTGGATGATAAAGTAGTAGGGGTCCTGGCACTTTTTGCTCGCCGACCATTGCCCGACGCTACGCTTGACTCCCTCGGCACTGCGGCCGATGCAGTTGCGGTTGGCATCAAACGGAAAAATTCGGAAGAGGTTTTGAAAGGAGCCAAGATCGCGGCGGAACTTGCCAATCGAGCCAAGAGCGAGTTCTTGGCAAATATGAGCCATGAAATTCGAACTCCGATGAACGGCATCATCGGTATGACCGTTCTTGCGCTCGATACGAACCTGACGCATGAACAACGCGAGTATCTCGATACTGTTAAATCATCGGCATATTCGCTGCTGCGAATCATCAACGACATTCTCGATTTCTCGAAAATCGAAGCGGGTAAATTGGATCTCGATCCGCATGCATTCCGATTGCGCGAAGTGCTTGGCGATACCATGAAGACGCTGGCGATGCGGGCGCACGGCAAAGACCTTGAATTGGTGTGGCGAACAGCGCCAGAAGCGCCCGAATTGCTCATTGGCGATGCCGGACGACTGCGGCAAATTCTGGTCAATCTAACGGGCAATGCCATCAAGTTTACCGAACAAGGCGAGGTCGGCGTGATGGTCGACGTGGAATCGAGAACGGAGTCGGCTGTCCGTTTACGATTTTCTGTCTTCGATACGGGTATCGGAATTGCCTCTGACAAACGGTCGTTAATCTTCGAAGCATTTTCACAAGCCGATGCTTCTACGACGCGGTCATATGGCGGAACGGGCTTAGGTTTGTCGATCTCACGGCAGCTTGTTCGACTAATGGGTGGCGAATTGTTTGTGACAAGCCAGCTTGGGAAAGGCAGCACCTTCTATTTTTCAATCGATCTGCCCGTTGTGAATTCGCTCGCTGCCGAATCAGCGGATGAAACCTTGATGCGACTGGCTGGTGTTCGAGCATTGATAGTTGATGACAACCAAACCAATCAACGAATTCTCGTCGACTTGCTCAAGAACTGGAGCATGATTCCCACTGCAGTGGAAAGCGGTCCGCTGGCCTTGAATGCATTGCGTGAAGCGTCTCAAAAGAATGAATCATTCGAGCTTGTATTGACCGATTGCCACATGCCCGTCATGGACGGATTCATGTTCGTCGAGGAATTGAAAAAATATCCCGAATTGGGTTCTGTCACCATCATGATGTTGACGTCTGCAGCCCGCCAGGGAGCTTACCAACGATGCCAGCAACTCGGCATAAGAGCCACTTTGCTCAAGCCCATTGACCCCGCCGAGTTACAACACACAATCAGCAGTCTACTCGCGCGCGCCTCGTCAGCCAATAATTCCGAACCGGCCACGACTGCTGTCCGGCAAGACGAAACAGCCTTTTCCCTTCGTCTCCTGCTAGCCGAAGACAATCTGGTCAATCAACGCGTCGCGACACGGATTTTAGAAAAACTTGGGCATCAAGTTCATGTTGTAGACAATGGACAGCTCGCATTGGATGCTCTGGATACGAATTCCTACGACGCTGTCTTGATGGACATCCAAATGCCCATTCTTGATGGGCTGAAAGCGACTCAGATACTTCGCGAAAAAGAACGCGAAACGGGGCTACATATGCCCGTCATTGCGATGACCGCCTTTGCAATGAGTGGCGATCGCGAGCGATTTTTAATGGGAGGAATGGACGAATACATTTCCAAACCTATCCAAACTCCGGAATTGATTGCAGCTTTATCGCGTGTCTGTCGTACACCGGATATCCTTCGAATCCCTCCACCAGAGACTCTTCAAGTGCCCGAAGGGCAAGGAAACATTATGCCAAACGTGTTCGATTTAGACGGTGCTTTGGAACGAGTTGAAGGTGATCGAGATTTCCTCCGAGAACTGGCGGGCATTTATTTGGACGAGGTCTCCAAGCTTTCCGAAGCCATCACGCAGGCCATGGAGAAAAACGATATCGGCGCGGCTTCGAAAATTGCGCATACGATCAAGGGAGCTTCTTCGAATTTCTGTGCTCAACCTTTATACGATGCTGCCTTTGCTTTCGAACAAATGACTTCTGCAAATTCGTCGAAGGAAATTGACGATGGCTTACAGGCATTGCGAACAGAGATCAATCGCTTGAATGCCGCAATTCATCAGGAATTCGCGATCTAATTGGATCATGACTCTTGAGTTGATTCTGAACCGTCACGCGATTACTATGTCGGACTCGTAGCTCTGAATTGCTTGATCAAGCTTTGGACAGTGCTATTGGATTGTCGGTAGCTCACCATCTTGACGTCGAGCGGGGCGTTGATAAATATTCGAAGAGCGCGAAGGATCGCTTGCAAAATCCACTCGGATCGATTCCCAAACACACCGCCGCCTATCTGTGTCAAAAACAACTTGTTACATCCTGTCTTTTGCATATTGATAACTGCGGCACAAAGTGTTGCTTCGTACGACGCTTCTAGCACAAGCTGCGCAAAGTCCGACCATAGAGCCTCGGGCTGTTCTGAATAAGCGACTGGCAATGCAGAACAATAAGCTTGAGAGACGCGATGGCCGTCCGTTGCGATTGTAACTTCGGAATCCCATTGCAAGCCGATCCGTAGCTTGCCCCGCAATTGCTCCACTTCCGATTCGCTCGCTGTTTCAATTCTTTTTGTGATCGCTTGCAGGCCTGCGGAAGTCGCTAATGCGTATCCATTTTTCATACTCCACAATTTCGACTGCTCGTTGCCGAGCTCTGCTCCCAAATCAGCTAGGCAATCAATTTGATGCGTCGCAGACTGTCCAATTTTTCCGTTGACGGGGGCGAAGTAGTTACGGTAGATCGTGCCAGCACCGCAAGCAACCGCGCAGGCTGGGCCTTGAGTGCGATCATTCTCGTAAATACCAACACCCTCCTCAGGTGTTACTGAAGGGGACACCATTTCCAGTAAATTGAACTGCGAGGCAACTTGAAATAGGGCGTTCGCGTTTGATGGATCCATTTGAAGCCGCTGCACGTCGGCGACAACTTCCTCAATCTGCAATCATACCGTGTTACGCTCCATCTGAGGCAATTGCGACCGCAATTCATCCAGCGACGGAATCTCTAATCGCCCGCAATGCATTTCGCGACCATTTGCCTGCGAAGTCATTACTTCGCCGTCGACCACAATTTGCGAACGAACTTTGTCGGGCGAACTTTCTCGAAAACCGGTCAGCTTTTCAAACCACATCATGCGATACTTTCCCCTTAACGAGGCTGCTTGAGTCGCTGGCGAACTAGATCCGGCAAGAATTTTGTCGGAACTGAACCGTTAGCCAAAACTGCTTCGTGAAACCTGCCCAGTTCAAATTTGTCGCCCATTTCTCGTTGAATTGCTTTACGAAGTTCGTAGTGAGCCATTCGTCCGACAAAGTACGTACTAAGCTGCACCGAGCTTTGTTTGGCTCGCACGATTTTCAGGCGTGCTTCGCCTTCGGATTGATACGCTTGCTCAACCAAGAACCGCAAAGCATCTTCATCAGAAATATTTGTGCAATGCATTTTGTTATCAAGTATCGCATTGGCAACCGCTCGCAAATAGAACTTCAATTGATTGAGCCTCAGCGCTAAATCACCTTCGCCGTAGCCTTGGTCAAGCATCATTTGTTCCGTGTAAACTGCCCATCCTTCGATGAAGACACCGGATTGCAGAACGCGACGAATGAGCGATGGGCAGCGGTTGGAATACTCCAACTGCACGTAATGGCCGGGGTATGCTTCGTGAATGGTCAATATCTGGAGCATGTGTTTGTTGTATTCTTCCAAAAAGCTTCGTACTTTTTCGTCACCCCAAATTGAGGGCGGAGGACTAACGGCATAGTAACTTGCTCCGTTAGGATCGAGGGGCAAAGCATTGTCCAGATAGGCCAGCGAATTGCCACGTCGAAACTCTGGCATTTCAATTACTTGGCACCGATCGGTTTCCGGCAATCGAAGGATATCTTTATCGCGAATGAATCGTTGAATATTTTTGACAGTTGCGCGTGCATCCAAAATCAGTGTTTCAGGTTGACCGTGTTCTTGGCTGACGGCGTTGGTTACCAATGCGATCGTGTGTCGCCGGCCCGTTTCATCATCAGGAGGCAACGGTTGCATCGGGTAATAGCGGCTCCAAAGCTGCCGCGCGATTACATACATCTCGCGCTGGACACGCACAAATTCTTTGTCAGCTTCTTGGATGACGCGATCAGCATCCCACCCGACGTCGAGGACCAATTCAAGCTTTCGGGAGAATTTCTCTTTGCCAAGCCGCCATTCGCCGGTAGCTTTGGGCAACACGTTTTTCTCAAGGAATAATTGGTACTCGCCGAGTGCCTTAGCAGCCACATTGCAGACGATCTTCAAGTCATCTGTATGTTCCGTTTGTCCAATCAGTTCGTAAATTCCACGATTGTAAAAATCAACAGCACCTCGATTTTGCAAAATAGCTGTTTCTAAAATAGGCTTAGGTGGGTTTTCAATCGTTGCCCGAGCCGATTCGATAATGCGAGGAATCTGCTTGATTCGAGCAATCGCATTCTCGACGTTCTTCTCTTTGGGCAGCGTGGACTGTGTAAGCAGTGAGTAGACGCTGTCGTTGATGTAAGCTCCGTAGGTGCGCGGGTCTTCGGCAAAGGGTTTGGTATTTTCAGCCAACCAAATGTTTCGAACCAACTCGTCGCGGAAGATCTGATAGTCTAATTGCCCGTTCGCAGAAAGGTCCGTAGACTTGAATTCCTGAGCTAAACGGTCAAGCTGAATCCGGTAATGAGCTAGCCATTTTTCGCGAGCTGGTGCCGAGATATCGTCTAGCAAATGATCAAACCGGTGATCGCCTAACATCGTCGCTTCGAGGGGACGCATCACGAAGGATTGTTCCAAGTGATCCTTGAAAAAGTTTTCCAATCTTTCGTCGGCTGTCTGTGCTTGCACGGAAGCTGGATAAACCAACAGCCAAGATAGGTTGAAGAAGATGGTGACGAAGAATGTTTTTCTCGTCATGGCGTTAATCATGCGTTCGTCCTCGATATCAACGAAGTGAATCTGTGCATTCCGGAGCTATCGAAAACTAAATTGACGATAGTCGTGTTACACCATAATAACGAGATTTACTCAATGATCGCGACGCGAGAAGCAAATCTTTTTTCCATCGCGCACTTGGCGACGATATCCGAGCAAATGGAATATCTCTGTTGCAAGAAATCTGGCGACACGTGTGTCGACAAAAATTGCCGAGGGATTATTGGCATCTATTTTGACGCCCGGTAACCAGGCTAAAAATCGCTCAAAACGCCATTGCCTTAGCCATCGAGACAGGGTCAGCCAAATTGGCGCGACGGGTCGAATGAGGAAGAAACCCTCGTCACCTTTGCTTTGATAGAGCGGCATAAAGATCCGGCCCGCGAACGGTGCGGGAATCGGGTGATCTTTGTTATCTGCCAATACCTGCTGTTCTTGGACCGGCTGAAAACTCTCAAAGCCGGGCCGCATGCGAAATTCTTCGCCAGGATGGATTGCATAGCGGTAGCGAATATCAAAGAACCCAGAAAGCCCGCCTGCACTCTTTTGCAAACTAGAATAATGCTCGTCGTAGTTCGGCAAAGCTTCCTTGGGCAAGCAGCCTGCGTTTACGAGGGTTAGCCAAAGCATCGAAGCATGAAACTGAATCGAGTCCGGATCGACGTGCTGCCCGGCTTCGTAGCCCAATGTCACGACATCAAATCTCGTCAAATAACTCAGCAAAGTTCCCGGCAAAAATTCTTCGATTCCCAATATCCGAATGACCGGGAATTTCTTGATGAACTCTCTGTTCGTCAATGTGTCGTCAAAGGGAGCAAACGGTCGCGACTTGCTGGATGTCGTATGCAAATCCATAAAGTAAAAAGGGCCCGATCCACCATCCAGAATATCCATGATGACACCATGCAGTTCAAGCATCTCTTTGGCTTCGACGGAACCAGCGTCTTTGCCCTCGGATACCTTTTGCTTAACATGTTCAACATGCGATGGTCGCCACAGCCGATTGAGATCTTCGTCGATGTAACGCACATTGTTGACGAGCGCGGGAAGGTTCCCGGCAAGGCCAATAAACCGTCCGCGAAATGGTTTAGCTTCGCGACGCAATTGATCCAGCACATCTTGAATCGCAAACACGCCCGCTGGTTCATTTCCATGTAGTCCCGCAGTAACGACAACTGTCGGGCCCTCGCCGTCGCCGTATTGGCCAAGAATCCGCGTGAACGTTGCGGATCGGTTTAGAGCTGGACTGTTAATGGTAAACGTCATCCCAGAGTCATTTTCTCGAATCAAAAATTCCTGAGGCAAGGATTGGATTGCGAGTGCTTCGGTGTCGATTGGCAACTTGCCAAGCCATCCACGCGCATTGAATCCCGTCAGAAGCTACACGACAATTTTTCCATGGATCGACGATCTGTCAACCTGACGACTTGCGCGATTTCTCTTCGATTCGAATCACATCCTGCTTTGTTAAGAGTCCTATCAGTTTCTTGCCTTTTACAACTGGCAAGCACCCGATTCCTCGCTCCATCATGATGCGACGCGCTTCGCTAGCGGTCGTCTCCGGTGGGATACAGACAGGATTGCGGACGACAATTTGCCCTACCATCAATTCACTTCCCTTTGGCGTCCATATCTCACAAACATCTTTACAGTGGTGATCACGGCAAAATCGATCCAGATCATTGGACGTGATGATACCTGATATTTCACCATTTTCGTTTTCGACCGGAATGTGCCGAATATTTCGCCATTCCATGATTCGCTGGACCATCTCCAACAAATCGTTCTCCGATACGGTGATCAAATCCGTCGCCATCAACAGATCCACACGTTCGTCCAAAATCGAATCCGACTGAACTGCAGTCAAAGGAAGCACTCGCCAGTCGGCGACGGGCTTTCCTGATTTTTGGTTTCGCCAATAGGCTTCCGTCAAAGCCGTCTGCTTCTGCAACAACTCCATGCTCGGATCGGCGGCCCTCAAGGACTGTTTTAACCATTTGGAACCTGTCATGCGGCGCACCACGCGATGTTCGATGACTCCCAATAGGCGATCGATGTCGCTCGAATCGACACCATTCTTCTCCAGGCCAGCTTGAGCAATGGGCAGCAAGTCCTCGATGATCATACTTCGGGCATTCTTCGTAACCCCGAGCCAGCTCAGCTCGACATCGAGACCATGCTGCGCAGCCTTAAGAAAATTATCTTTCGCTTCGAGGAATTCCATACGCGTCCATATTTGTCGATACTCGTCTGGCATTCCGCACATTAAGCCCACCCAAAAAGCTGCGTTGGCGATTTCATCGATCGTCGTCGGACCCGCTGGCAAATAACGATTCTCAAGCCGCAGATGCGCGATCCGTCCGTTTGATCCAAAACAAGGTCGATTCCATTTCCAAATCGTTCCATTATGCAATGCCAGTGCTGGCAAGCGAGGGACCTCGCCTCGTTTTAAAACTTCGATACTGTCCTCAACGTCTTTGCTAAGGAACAGTGGGTAGCGAGCAATGTCTTCTTGAAAAATCTCGGCCAGATTGTGTCGCAGCCAGCGATTGCCAAAATACACACGAGCTTGCCGCTGCCTTAGTCCTGAATCGCGCGACCGCGTGTCCACGCTTTGCTGAAACAATGCGATGCGCGTTTCGGCCCACAACTCGCGGCCAAACAGCAAAGGAGAATTGGTCGCCAAAGCCAGAACCGGCCCCGAGATGGCTTGCGCCCAGTTGTATTGATCGACAAATTGATCCGGATCTATTTGTAGATGAACTTGAAAACTTGTATTGCACGCTTCAAACAGGATGTTGTCGTGTCTCATCATCAAGTCGTCGACGCCCTGAATCGCCAACTCAATGTCACCGCCCCCCCGCAATTCGCGAATGCGTTGCTCCAACTTCTGATAGCGGGGTGCGGGTGTCATGAATCGCGAATCGAGCTCCGACATGCCAATAGATGGCAAGATTCCCGCCAAGACGATTCGGTCGCCGAACTTGTTTGCGATTTGCTCAGCGTAGGCTAACAACTCATTAAGCTGCTTTTCCATCTGCGAAAAAGCATTGCCGCAAAGATCGAGCGGATCCAGATTGATTTCCAGAGTGTATCGTGCCACTTCGGTCGTAAAATGTCGTTCGTTGATGGCATCCAGAATCTCAGGGCCGCGCATGGAGGGCCTAAAATTTCCATCGACAACACAGAACTCCTGTTCCGCACCAATTCTCCGAATTCCGGTTTCGAACAAACCTTGGCTTTGCATCATTTCCAAAGCGCGAACATCGTTCAACAATCGCGTGGCAAACGTCCGCAACTCCGTCGGCGTCGCTCCAAATTGCGCTGTATGATCACCCATATCACAAGCTCCCAGCAAACCAATCCCGAATGGCTTTCAAACAGCCAACAGCATATCAAATCGGCTGACAGAGTGGCGCAAAGCGATAAACAGAAAAAGTTTTTATACAACGTTATCTGTTCGGCTTGATTTACCTTTTTGCAATAGGTAAACCATAGTACCAGCAATCGTGAAAACAGTAATCTTATACAGCTATCCAGGACTCAGCATTGCAGGGCTAAAACGCACTTAGGCGATCGGCAGGAAATATTTCACCTGTAGGACGGGTCTCCAGGCCCGTC
>JANMGV010000122.1:0-6429 GCA_031374825.1 Pirellulaceae bacterium | reverse complement strand
TTTGGCGCGAGGCTTGCTCATAAACACAACTCAGCAATAATGGCAGATTCGTAGCGAACCTACCTCGCATGCGCAATTACTATGCCAAAACTCACGATTCGAAAACAATTCTCCAAAGTCAGCGGCATTGGGCTAGCGCCTGGCCGCTCATGGAGAGTTTCAATGTTCAATTATAAATTGCTTGACTCGATCGGGATCGGCAATCGTTACGCGATAATTTCTGTGATTGGTTTTCCGTGATCGATGTCGAGGCGTTTGCGACCGGGCACTTCTAGACGCCGCGAATCCAGGCCAAGCTGCTGTAATATCGTTGCGTGTATGTCGGTAACGTAATGGCGATCTTCGACTGCGTGAAATCCGATTTCGTCGGTGGAACCGTGGACCACGCCGCGCTTAAGCCCCCCGCCAGCCATCCAAACTGAAAAGCCGAAGATGTGATGATCGCGACCATCGGAGCCTTGTGTACCCGGTGTGCGTCCAAACTCGCTTGCAAAGACTACTATCGTTTCGTCAAGCATGCCTCTGCGCTCGAGATCTTCGAGCAACGCTCCGATAGGCTGATCCACCGCTAACGCGTTCCCCGAATGATTCGCACGGAGCCCGCCATGTGCATCCCAAGCACCTGCGCCACCGCCGCCATGTTGTATCTGAATGAACCGGACACCGCGTTCTACAAATCTTCGAGCCGCCAACAACTGTGAACCAAAATCTCGGCAATGGGGTAGATCCAATCCATACATCGCACGCGTTTCGGCAGTCTCATCGGCAAAGTCCATTACCTCTGGTACGGATCGCTGCATGCGAAAAGCTAGTTCGTACGAAGCGATACGCGCTGCCATCGCAGGATCGCTGGGATACTCGACGCTTCGCAGTGAATTCAATTCGCGTATCAAATCAAGTCCCACCTCCTGCGAGGCTGCAGTGAAAGATTTCTCTGGTCTACCAAAGTCGATGGGATTGTTCGGATCGATTCGCAATGGGACTGCATCATGCGCCGGTCCCAGATAATGCCCATCCCGTTTATTCCAGTACTCGCGAGTACCAATCGAAATGAACTGAGGCAAATTATCGTTGAGTGAGCCTAAGCCATAATGCACCCAACCACCCAGCGTCGGAAACTCACCGTCATTCATATGGCGACCCGAATGGAATTGTGTTTGCGCACCGTGATTACTATCGGTGGTCCACATAGAACGCACAATCGCGAGCTTGTCCATATTCTTGGCAATATGAGGAAACCAATCGCACATCTCAATCCCGCTTTGACCGTACTTGCGAAAAGTGTTTTGCATCGGATAAAGCGTGTTTCGCTGGTTGCCATTCGCATCTGGAACAACCAACCGCTCAAGTGCCAACTTCTTCGGGTCTTGCACATCGGCGAACGGCGTTTCTGCGATCGTCTTTCCCGCATATTTGGTCAGCATGGGCTTTGGATCAAAGCTCTCCATGTGGCTGACGCCGCCATTCATGAATAACCAAATCACGCTTTTCGCTTTCGGAGCGAAATGGGGTTGGCCATCAGGTGGTTGCCATTTGCCATCCGACGCGATCCCGTCTCGATGCAACATGGAGGCCATTGCAAGCCCAGCAAAGCCCATTCCTATGTCCGCTAGGAAAGTGCGTCGCATCGGTCGTGCTTGCGGGAGAAATATCGACATAATTTTTCTTCTCAAATCTCATGTTCGGCGATTACAGATTATCGCAAAGTTACAAAATCGTTGTGGTTTAAGAGCGTCCACACAAGGTTCGTTCTTGCTGCTTCTGCCGAACCGCCGTCAACTGATTTCCATCTTTGCATCGCTCTTAAACTTGCGTTCAGTTCTTTTTCGTTGGCAGTAATGTTCAAGATGCGGGAAAATGCTCGACGTACAAAGTCTTCGTCATCGAGCGGATTTTCTCGCGAAGCTGTTTCACTGCCAATGCGTTCCGCAATTCGAGCCGAAGCGTCGAGAACCATTTTGCTGTTGACTAGTGCAAGTGCCTGTTGTGGCACGATGCTTTGATCACGTTGATAACACTCTTTCACAAGGGCTTCGTCAAATAGTGACAAGAACAAATTGCGCTCGTTGTTCGAATGGAAAAAATACAAACTGCGGCGAGTGGAGTCGGATTGATTTGCAATCGGAACGGAGGGACCGAATGAAGTCAAATCCAGCGTTCCTGCCAGCGAGAGTATCGAGTCACGAACGACTTGAGATTCGAGACGAATAGGCACACGTCGCCACCAATAGTAATTGTCCGGATCTCGTTCCACGTTTGAATGCGCACCTGCGGACGAAGACGCCATGCGGTAAGTTGCCGAGTTCACAATCAGCCGATGAATGTGCTTCATGTCCCAATTGCTATCGATGAGTTCCGCAGCCAACCAATCTAACAACTCGGGATTGGACGGTGGGCTCCCTTTCCTTCCAAAGTCAAACACAGTTGCAACAAGGGGTTTGCCCATGTGGCGAGCCCAAATATGGTTTACAGCGACTCGAGCCGTTAAAGGATTGCGACGATCGGTGATCCACTCCGCCAACGCTCGTCGCCGACCACTGCTCTCGGCAACAAAGCTGACGGTTGGGTCGTCTCCTGTCGAAGAAAGGAATCGGGTAGGAGTCCATTTTGCTCCATACAAAGCTGTAAAAGTATCATCGGGTTTTACTTCGCTTGCGGCTAATTGCTCTGCTTTGTTCAGTGTTTCGCGAGCCGTATTCAATTCACTTTCAATCGCAGACTTTTGTTCGACAGTTGCCCGAAGGAGTCGCAACTCCACGGCGGCAACGTTTTGTTTTGCTCTTGCGACGGTGACAATTCTTTTGGACTTAATCGCATTCGTTTTTGCTTCACTGGCCGCTGTTTTTGTAACATCATCCGTTGAAGCTGCACTCTCAGCAATCCAAGCGGCTTGCATTGCTGCAGATCGTTCCTGAACGCTTTTGAGCTCGGCGCGAGAAACGTCCAGTGACAACTGTGCGACTGACAATTCCGATTTCACTTGAGTCAATGATAATTGAGCGGATTCCACGGTCGTTGGAGTCGCTCCATTACCGTTTGTCGGCAGGACAAGTTCGATATCGCTTGCCAACGAGGCTACAGATACTTCGTGAAACACTGCGAGAGCGTCGAAGGTGATGAACTGAAGCACGCCACGAGTTCTTGGTTGAGGCGTTCGATAGACAAGTTCCAATTTGCCGTCGACATAAGCATTGATAACGTCCCCTCGCACCTGCACGCGGAGTGTGTACTCATGGTCTAAGCTGATCGGCAGTGTTCGCGCTCCGTCCGGCGGATATTCCCAATTTCCAGAACGTCCATAAGCAGCTTGAATCTTGGATCCGCCAGCGTATCCGCTCATGTAAATCAGTTGACTGTCGTGCTGTAAAGCCGACGCTGGGTCGCCTGATGCATCAAACTCGATTCCCACACTTCGCCATTGGCTTCCCCCGCGAATCGTGAATCGAAGTGTCGCATCGAAGTCTTGCGATAGATCCGGCAAAAATCGCAAAGCAGCACGATCAGGTCCATCGCGCCGCTGTTCCAATCGACCCGCTTCATGGACCCAGTCGCCACCAAGCAGTTTCCAACGACTCTCACCCATTGTCACAAAACTGTCGTTTACGCGCTCTTCTGCCCGATCGGAACCACTAGTAAGTGGCTTGGCTTTTTTCGCGACTGACTCAGCATGCTGCGTTAGCTCGTGCAACTTCTCCGACGCCGCATCAACTTTTTTCTGTGCATCTGCTAACGCTGCCTCGGCCTTTACAATGTTATTCCTTGCTGCGGCGATATGATTATCGAGGACCCACGGTTGGCGTTCTGGTTGCCATGCTCTGACAGGCAACGCGACCTTTTCAACGGCAAGCTCTTTAAAAGCAAGCAACTGTGGGACGCGGGGCGGTATCACTTTCGATTTGTCAGGCTGGCTTTCTTGCCCGCGCACGTAGACGTAGGTTGGCGTATCGATCAGCGAATCAAACACTCTTGGAATGCCATCGCGAGCTAGATCGACTTCGCCGGGAACCATATCCAGCCGAACGTGATACGGCTCAAAGAAGGCTCGCATGGCGTAAAAATCTTCTTGGGTAATAGGATCAAATTTATGATCATGGCATTTCGCGCAATTCATCGTCAGTCCCAAGAACGCTTTATTGACGTGCTCGACTGTTTCCTCCATCCAAGGATTTCGGTTAAACAAAAAATAGTTTCTCGCCAATAAACCGGTGGCTCGTAGCTTGCCCAGATCATCCGGATAGATTTCGTCGGCGGCGAGCATCTGCCGGACCATTTCATCGTACGGTGTATTTTCGTTTAACGACTCAATGATCCAATCGCGCCAATGCCACATGTGCTGCTGACTATTTCGAAGCTGATCGCCTAGCCCCCACCAATCGCTGTAACGCCAAATGTCCATCCAATGCCTTGCCCATCGTTCACCGTGCCTGCGATCTTCAAGCAATCGTAGCATGAGTTTCTCATACCAATCCGGTCCGCTATCAGAATCGATTGATGCCAATTCATCGGTCGTAGGTGGCATGCCGATCAAGTCAATGTAAAGTCGTCGAACGAGTGTCGCACGGTCCGCTTCGAATTGCGGCGTAAGTCCATGCTCGCGATGGGAGCGTTGGATGAACGCGTCAATTGCGTTTCGAGACCAGTCGTGTGTTTGGTCTGGGTTCGTTTCGGTGGGTACTTCGGGCCGCACGATTGGACGAAAAGCCCAATGTTCGCGCGGATCCTTCTCGGGCTGTTCATCGACCGGAGCGGTTGCATTTTGCTCGATCCATGCTTTTAAAACTGCAATCTGTTCTGGTTTGAGCGGATCGCCTTCTTGAGGCATACGATCGGATTCGTCCGTCGACGTTACTCTCGCATAAATATGACTTGCCAGCGAATCGCCTGGAACAATTGCAGGGCCGCTATCGCCGCCTTTTTGTGCCAATGCTGCTGTATCAAGTCTCAGCCCGCCTTCTTGTTTCAATACGCCATGACAGGCTAAACATCGCTCGGCAAGTACCGGTTTGACTTGAGACAAATAGTCAACTTGCGTTTGAGCGGACAACTCAAAGCATAGCGAGAGCGTGACGATCAAAAAGGAAATGACCGAGGAGACCAGGATGCGACGGAAAGCTCGCATAGTTCATTTGTCTCCTATTGAATTCGCGTAAATCAGGAACGTCTCGAATTCTGTTTTCAGTTTACAAAACATAAGATCGCCAGTGCATTCAAATTGACGCGGATTTATTCTACTCTTGGGGAACTTGGGTCAAACGAATGTAAATGATGGTGGGGGTGGGAACAGGCAGTAGCAGGGGGAAGGTGGCAACAGCCCAATCTATAGGATACATTCTAACCACAAGTTGCCTATTCGCCTTAGCATAACCTTCGCTTTTTGAGGATACAATTGCGAACGATGCGGATATGTCAGAACTTTCATGCGGAGTTACGATGGAAATAAAAATTGAACGCATCGAGACTTTGGTTTGCCATGCACGCATGCGCAATTGGATTTTTGTGAAAGTTATCACGAACCAGCCCGGTCTATTTGGATGGGGCGAAGCTACGCTCGAATGGCACACTCGCAGCATTGTGGGTGCCATTGAGGACATCTCGCAACTGCTCGTCGGTCAAAACCCGACACGCGTGGAGCATCTTTGGCAGATGATGTGGCGCCAGCATTTTTGGCATGGAAGCGGAATCGTACGCTCCACGGCAATCGCTGGAATCGATCTCGCGCTCTGGGATATTGTCGGCAAAATTCATGGCGTACCTTGTCATCAGCTTTGGGGCGGACCCGTTCGGGACTTTATTCGACTTTATTGTCATTTGGGCGGCGGAAGCATGGAGAGCTTTTACGAAACGCCCGTCGATAATGCGAAGCAGTTTGCCGATTTGGCGCGACAAGCTGTTGCCGAAGGTTTTACTGCTTTCAAGTCCATGGCCGTTCCACCGACGATGCCGATCGAAGGTTTACAAGCGGTCAAGGCGGCAGAGTCGTGTGTAGCAGCCATGCGTGACGCGGTCGGCGACAATATCGACATCATGGTCGATTGCCACGCGCGCCCCTCGCCGGCGATGGGCCTGAAATTCGGCAAAGCCCTCGAACCCTACGGCCTCTACTTCTTCGAGGAACCCTGCTGGCCTGAATCCATCGAGGGCCTCGCGATGATCAATGCCGCCCTTGTCACCCCCGTCGCCACCGGCGAACGCATGACCCACCTCGCCGCCTTCCGCGACCTCTTCGCCAAGCGCGGCTGCGAAGTCTGCCAGCTCGACATCACCCACGTCGGAGGTTTTACCGAAGCCCGCCGCATCGCCGCCCTCGCCGAAGCCCACCGCATTGCCCTCGCGCCGCACAATCCGCAAGGCCCCGTCAGCACCGCCGCCTCGCTCGAATTCGGCTTCTCCCAGCCCAGCTACATCATCTGCGAAACCGTCCACGCCGAC
>JANMGV010000109.1:0-123843 GCA_031374825.1 Pirellulaceae bacterium | reverse complement strand
CCGCGACAAGGGTATTCCGCTTGGCGTAAACGTTGAAAGTATCTCCATTCGCAAGACGGAGATTGAGGCCTCAGTGGAACTGCTTCAACGACTGCGCCGACGGATCGAAAGATCGGAATGATGGCCTGTCTGCAAAAGCCGAGTAACCAAAAAATGCACCCGAGTTGCCGATCGGGCGTTTCCTGAAATCAAAGTCTCTTGGCGGCAACCGGTTGATTTTGGACGTTGAACTAAGCCGACTGCGTTTGGTTTCTGGAGGGGCGGTGTGCTTTGGGCGCGCGCTGGCGAAGACATCTTTGCGTCTCGCGGCGATGCGTTGTGTTGATTGTCGGCGCTGTGAAGGCTGAGCCGATTTTAGATACGGCATCTGAAAAATATTTTAAGCTTCACACTCATTCTCCTTGCACCAAGTCCTCTCGTGAGACACGGTTGTGTTCTTCGACCTGATGTTGGGTCGTCTTCAATTACTCAACCTGTCCAAGTAGTCGTTTTCTAGGCCCCTTTACGATCGGCGTCTCAATCCGGTCATCAATCGCATGGCCCAGGACATGCAGATTCGCAACCTGGCCGTCAGTACCATCGCCACGCCGGAAAGTCAGCCCGCACAAGCGTTCCCAGAGTCAAAACCAGCGCCCGCCCACAAACGCGGATTCCCGAAAACTTGCCAACTCGCATTCGGATTGATAAGCTGACTGTCTGGTGAGCCGTCGAAGCACAATTGGCATTCGCGAGCCACTTCCATCGATCGATCAAACCGCTGCGTCGGCTCAGTTCAACGCCCAATCTATACGTCGGGGATCAATAAAGTACTTAGGGGCAACAACCCCACTCCTCGGACGCATAGATTGCAATACTTTCTTCGAGGAATTCAGGATCCGAGAAGCTTCGAGAGCTCCGTTCGAATGTCAGCCATCTCTGATTTGGAAACGACGCCAATATTCTCTTTGAGCTTTCCACGATCAATTGCCCGCAATTGAAACACAAGAGCGACAGAGTCAGTTCTCAAGCCGGACGTCGTGTCAGCTTTTATTCGCGCCGTGCCTGGGAATCGGAGAGCTGCGATAGCGCTGCTCAATGGAATCACGAGGACCGTCGGGAGGCTTCCAGCAAACTCGTCGTTTTGGATTACGATCGCGGGCCTTCGTCCGGCTTGTTCACGTCCGCCCGTATCGGGAAGATCAACCCAACGAATTTCGCCAATCGTCATCGTTCGTTTGCCTCAAGCGACTCAATCCATTTCCATGATTCATCGCTTGCTCTGTCCCATGCTTCGATTTCTGACTTCAGTTCTGCTGGAACATCACCAGGGTCCATCCGAATTTCGACGTGGCTTCCTTCGGGCAACGGTTGCTTCGATTGTGGCACAACAACGCCATTGCGGACAATGCCTGGGATTCCTACTTGTTGATTCACCTTGACGACCTCCAAATGAAACGATTATCGACGACAAAATCATTGTACTCGAATCACACTACGGTGGTATAATCGTCGGACATCTTGAGGGCCCCTTGGCGTCAAGAGTACGTAGGCGTAGCAGAGGTAGAAGTTGGCAGGATTTTTTTCGGGGTTCTTTTCTTATCGTGATCCGAGCTTTTGGACGCTGTTTGGTGCAGCGTGGTGGATGACGATGGGTGCAAGAATCATCGGAAATCTAGGCTTTGGTGGTTGTGTTGAGCAACTCGGTCTGCGATCGATCCGTTCCGAAAGTGCGTTGGACCAAACGAAGTTGGCTTGTTGATTGCGCGAGCTTCCTTGGTTTGAGATAACGGGTTCTGCGTGATTTACCTTGGGGGTGGGGGACGAATGGATACGTTAACGGGGAAAAAGCAAAGGGGACGGGGGTAGTTTCGCGTTAAAGCGGATGTTACCATTGGCTTTTTCGCGACACTTTAGCGGTGTGATGCCACGACAAAAACGAATTGATGAAGCCGGTACAATCTATCATGCTCTCAATCGTGGTAATTCGAGACAGACGATTTTCCACAAACATGAAGATTACGACGCGTTTGTTCGCGTGTTGGCTGAAGGGTTGACAAAATATTCGGTTCAACTTTATTCGTTTACCCTGATGCCAAATCATTGGCATTTGGTTCTAAGACCGACGCAAGATGGACAGATGGGCAAATTCCTGCGATGGGTGACGGCTACGCACTCGCTGCGTTACCATGCACACTACCATACTCGTGGTGAAGGACATATTTACCAGTCTCGTTACAAGAGTTTTCCAGTCCAAGACGACACTCACTTTTACGTTCTATGTCGATATGTAGAACGCAATCCTGTTCGCGCCAACTTAGTTGTTCGTGCGGAGCGCTGGCAGTATGGCTCGTTGTATCGTTGGAACCAATCTGTGGAACCCAGTCCCCAGGTTTTATCACCGTGGCCCCTTCCAAGATTGCCTAACTGGAATCGGCGTGTGAATGAATCCTTGTCTGATAAGGAACTCAATGCAATACGAACAAGCGTTGATCGAGACCGTCCGTTTGGCGACCTCGAATGGACCGAAGAGATGGCAGAAAAGCACGGCGTCTGGTCTACACTACGTCCTGCCGGGCGTCCACCTAAGATAAAGAAGACAACACATCCTTGAAACTACCCCCGTCCCCTTTGCTTTTCTGGAACTTTCCGGCAGCTCCCCAAATCGCGACCGCTTCTTTCAGTATGTACATTCGGACAAGTTTGAATCTCTGCTGTCAGAACTCGAGGTGTCGCTAGTTGTTTCCACCTATCAAGCTGGCAAATTGATATTTATCCGAGCGGCGCAGGGTCGATTGTCAATGTTGCTTCGAACATTCGAGCAACCCATGGGAGTTGCCGTCCAGCATCAGCGGATTGCCCTGGGAACTCGACGCGAGATAGTGTTGTTCGAAAATTCACCCGAAATTGCAGCACAGTATCCACCACTGGGCCAAACGGACGCTTGTTTTTTGCCGCGGGTTTCGTACTTTACGGGTGACATTGCCATTCACGAAATGGCTTGGGGTGGGGACGATTTATGGTTTGTCAACACACGGTTTTCCTGCCTTTGCACGCTCGATTCACATTGTAGCTTTGTCCCGAGGTGGCGACCACGATTTGTTTCGTCTCTTGTAGCTGAAGACCGATGCCACCTCAATGGGCTCGCCATAGATGAAGTGCGTCCAAGGTACGCAACAGCCTTGGGTATCAGCGATACTGCCGAAGGCTGGCGTGACTGCAAAGCGACCAATGGAATAGTCATGGACATCAATAACAATGAGATCGTCGCGCGCGATTTATCAATGCCTCATTCGCCACGAATTCATCAAGGTAAACTTTGGCTTTGTGATTCAGGACGCGGGCGAATCGTCATTGTCGATCAACTGACCGGACGATATGAAACAGTAGCGCAATTACCAGGTTACACACGAGGTTTAGCTTTTTGCAAACCCTTTTTGTTCGTTGGACTTAGCCGCATACGTGAGTCATCGTTGTTCGGAGGATTGGAGCTCAATAATCAGTCGTCCGATTTAAAGTGCGGCATTTGGGTGCTTGACGTGCTGTCTGGCAGTGTGGTTGCGACCGTCGAGTTTCAACAGGACATTGAAGAGATCTTTGACGTCCAAGTCCTTATGGGAACCCGGTTTCCCGCTTTGGTCGGCTTACAAAAGGACACTGCCGATAACCTGTTCGTGCTACCATAGCAGTTTGTACAATCGTAACAGTTCAAGTTTACTAACTTCGTAAAGGTTCAGGTTCAATGACATATGTTGGGGATCAACAACCTACTCAAGGGCAACAATTCAACTCCCCCGACGCATAGATTGCAATAGTTTAGCTGCTATAGAATACCCACATGGATATCGTCTAGATCGAAACATCTGTGATCAGTCATGCAACGGCAAGACCGAGTTCTGACCCGACAACTCGGCCCGTAACAGTTCATGCCGCGATTCAATCGAACGTGCCCTCAGGCACTGACAACTTCGTCCGTCCGAGCGGCTACCAGAAAACGCTTCGAAGGCTGCGAGTTTCAACGCTGCGCCGTGCCGGAAAGTCAGCCCGCACAAGCGTTCGCGGAGTCAAAACCGCTGCCCGCCCACAAACGCGGATTCGCGAAAACTTGCAAACTCGCATTCGGATTGATAAGCTGACTGTCCGGTGAGCCGTCGAAGCACAATTGACGTTCGCAAGCCACTTGCATCGATCGATCAAACCGCTGCGTCGGCTCAGTTCAACGCCAAAACTATACGTCGGGGATCAACAATCTACTTAGGGTCAACAACGCACCCATTCCCGACGCACAGATTGTAATACGTTCACCCCAACGTAACTCGCGGAATGCCGGTCACACCCACCATCGCGACTTGTAACGGTCATCCGAACCTAATTTAGAAACCGGATGCGAGAATCCATAACCATAATGTGCTACACTTCGGACTGTGGTTATGAAGTCGAGAAATACGATCAAGGAGAGACCGATGAAAAACGCTACGCCGTGGGCCATTCTCTTAATCAAGTGGAAGGACAATGACACCGAACCGCAGCCTCGTTCGTTCTTCGAAAACCTATTTACGAAGGTTGGGGCAGGGTCTTTCAACATGACCGACTATTTCGAAACGATGTCGCATGGGAACCTAGACCTTTCGGGTAACGCCGTTCATGGCTGGTTCACTCTTGATAGCCCACAGAGCGAATATGGTAAATCAATCGGTCGAAATGAACTTCTTAGCCTAGCCCGTTCGAAGGCTTCTGAAAACGGCGTCGATTTGTCTAAGTATTCTGGAATAGTGGTTTGCATGAATACGTCGACCGATCTATGCGGTTGGACCGGCGGTATGGCCGCACTTTGTAGCGATGGATCGTTTCAGCCAGCAGTGCTCGGACAAGAAATGGGCCACGGTTATGGCTTGAATCACAGCCGGTTGGATGGATCAAACGAGGAATACCAAGATCCCTGGGATACAATGAGTACTTGGGACAGTTGCTACATGGCTAGCGATCCCAGTTACACTCTAATCGGACCTGGGCTGAATGCCAGCAACATGCGGTATATGGGTTGGCTCGACGAATCGCGTGTTTGGAAACAGAGTTCATCATCCATCGATCAGCAGATCACTTTGAGGCCTTTGCATATGCTGGGATCCCCGGGTAATCTTGCAGCAGAGGTTGGCGGTTTTCTAGTAGAATTCCGCGTTCCAGAAGATTGGGACTCTGGGATCCCTCGCGCGGCAGTATTCGTCCACCGAATGCAAGATGGAAATTCCTATCGGATGTTGGGGGTCGACGGTAACAGCGATCTGATTCAAGGTCAACGGTTTTCGTCAGGTAATCCGCTCGCGTTGTTCTCATCGTTTACATCAATTGATGTTGATGAAATCAATGAGCAGCGTCATTTCGCGAAAATTACCATAAAACATAAGCCAAAGCTTCACATTCCCGTTCCCTCGGTTGGTCCTGGCCAAATCTTCGGAGGAGTCGATGTTGATGGAGGCGGGGTGATAATAATCGGGGGCGTCCCGCATCCGATCGATCCGTGGGGCCCGCTCAAGGATTTGTTGCTCCATATGGTCTCGCACTCGACGGCAGATCGAATTGCTGACCCGGTTTTGCGAATCAGCGCCAAACGCGACGCACTCACACGAATTGTTAGACTGTCGTCGAGTGCTTTGGATTCGTTGAACGAACTGGAGTCGCCCCCACCGGTTACTAACAAAGACCACCCGAAGCGTGTTAGTAGACGAGAATGATGCGTGCTCTGACTTACAAGTTTAGCAAGTTCGCTTTGCAACAAAACGGTTTAACCGCGGATTCGCAATCGGTAACTCCGTTTGCGATTGCATGTTGGATCTGTTACTGGCGTTCCTATCATCAACAGTATTCTCGTTTTCTTCCCGCACACTCATTTGCAGCGGTTTACTGGCAATGGCCCAAAGACGTATTACTGCACTTACTTCCAATCCTTCAATTTTCTTACTGCTTTGGCACGATTGGCGTCTTTCCGATTTGGTTGTTTAAGCAAACGACTCGGGTAATAAAACCATAGCAATTGGGAGTGGGGCTGGCCACAAAGAGATATTGCATGACGTTTGGCGCGAATATGATATTGGGAGCTGGACCAACAGGTCTCGGAATTGGCATAGCTTCGAAGCTTCCGATTCTGGAGGCCGAAAGTTTCGCCGGAGGAATTTGTCGATCATTTTTTTTGGATCGAAATGGTAGTAAGCTCAATTCCAGTGACTTGACCGACAATGCATACCGATTCGAGAATGGGGGCGGTCACTGGCTTTTCGGCCTAACAGCATCGACTCGAGCTTTTTTAGAAAACTATGTCGATTTGGAAACTTACCATCGTGAAGCGGCAGTATATTTTGCGCACAAACAGCATTTCACTCCGTACCCAATTCAAAATCATTGCGAATTGCTACCAACCGAGCCAAATAATACCTCGCTAAAGTCGAATCGATTGATTGTCGCGGAAGGCACTTTGCACGAATGGATGTTGCAGCGATTCGGAACAACGCTCTGTGACCTTTTTTTCTTCCCTTTCCACGAGCGTTACACTTGTGGACTCTATCGGCTGGTTGCGCCACAAGATCCGGCTAAGTCACCGGTTGCATCAACAAGCGGTGCGGCGGCTGGATACAATCAAACTTTCGCATATCCAGTGGAAGGGCTGAGTGTTCTATTTGATCGCATCGCCAATGAATGCGACGTGCGCTACAATTGCAAAGTGACTAGTATTGATTGCCATGACCGATGTCTCTACTTGTCGGACGGTAGAGCAATCCGATACCTTAAACTGTTCTCAACACTTCCGTTAAACTTGATGGCTCGACTCACAGGTATGTCCACGATAGAGCGTGAAGATCCTGCAGTCTCCGTAGTAGTAGTGAATATTGGAGCGACACGAGGCAGAAGGTGTCCGCGTCAGCATTGGATTTACGTCCCGGAGTCCAAAAGCGGCTTTCACCGAATTGGTTTTTACAGCAATATCAACGCTCGCTTTCTACCTTATTCCGTCAGCGAATTGGACAGCCATGTTAGTTTGTATGTCGAGACTTCTTTTGAGTCAGGCTCCGCTTCTGCCTTGACTTTCGATCCAAACCCCATCGTACAAGAGCTAATTGACTGGGAGTTTATTGACCAAGTTGAAGCGTTGGATGTTTCTTACGTCAACGTTGGTTACACTTGGTCTTGGCCTCAATCTCAGTGGCGACAAATTTGTATTTCTAAATTAAAAGAGTGCGGCATAATCCAATGCGGTCGATATGGCCGCTGGCAGTTTCAAGGGATTGTTGAATCTCTCTCTGAAGGCCTAACGATCGGTCGCGATTGGATCAACAGCCAAAGGTCAGGACATGAATGCTGATTGTTTTGTTCAAATCCCGGCCTATCGAGATACTGAGTTGGTTCCGACTTTGCGGGATCTTTTTTCGCAAGCCGCTAATCCTGAACGGTTGCGGGTCGCGGTCGCTTGGCAACATAGCAAAGACGAAAGTTTGCCACGATCGCTGTTCAGATGGAAGAACTTGGAGATATTACCGATTCCAGCTCATGAGAGTCGTGGTCCGAACTGGGCCCGCCACATGCTTCAACAAAAATATTCGGGGGAATCCTTTACGCTGTTCCTTGATTCACATCATCGATTTGTAGCGGGTTGGGACAAAAAACTGCGAGCGATGTACGAACAACTTTCTCGAAAGGTGCACAAACCAATCATTACCGCATATCTGCCACCATACGATCCGCTTTGCGATCCACGTGGCAGGATTCGAGAACTGCTCAAGATCTATCCCTTGAAGCGAACAGCTGGACTGTTAACACATCTGACCGGACGTCCATTGCCTTTTCCTCAATCCTACCGCTTTCCAATAACGGCTAGTTTTGCGTCATTACATTTCTTGTTTGCTGCAGGGAGTTTTAATGAGGAGATCGTTTTTGATCCGAAAATATATTTTTTTGGGGACGAAGTGATTACTGGGTTGCGAGCATACACTTTCGGTTATGATATGTTTCATCCTCACCGGGTATTGGGATGGCATTCTTACAACCGGGCCACGCGTGTGCCACATTGGGACGATCACTCGAATTGGCACGTGCAGGAAGCCGACTCCTTTCTAAGGATGCGAAAGATCATCAAAGGCCACCTTCGTCCTAAAGGATTCTTGTCGACAATTCGCAGTATTGAAGAATATGAATGCCTCATCAGTCACAGATTAATTGAGTAAATATGAGCAAGCTGCACAAGCCTCAACTCAATCTACAACCGAACGCGGTAATCGTGATCGAGAATTTCTTGTCTGCAAAGGAATGCGAAAGCCTATTGCGTCGGTTAGGTACATTGATCTGGGGTTCAAGTAGGGTCGTTGAAACCCATCGCGCACGCGAATTGAATGTAGTCAACAAGAAAATTCGGTCAAGTGAAACTGTACATGAAGACGCATTCGATGGTTTTCTCAAACGAACCCTTCGAATAATTGAGCGACGACTTACGCTGAGATTTACCATGGTCGCTGATAATCTCGAAAACTGGCAGGCAACCCGCTACGGCACTAGCGAACAGTTCGATTATCATCTCGATTGTGGAGGCACATACCATAGCGAGCTCGCTCGACGCGTTCATACTTTTTTGATATATCTTGAGTCACCTGTTCGCGGTGGCGCAACTCACTTCCGCGCTCTAGATCAACGAATAGAACCCAACGCGGGTCGACTTGTCGCATGGAACAACCTTTTGCCTGACGGAAACTGTAACCATGCAATGGTTCACTCTAGTTTGCCCGTGCGGCGCGGGCGAAAAACTACCTTAGTAACCTGGGAAAGATTGGCATCAACTAATTAGGAGTAGATTCATGAGCAAACTTACGCTTACTCGAAAAGAACAAGAAAAAATTATCAAAGAAGTTGTCAAACGATACGGGAATATTATCAATCTCAAAGAAACGCCTTTTGTGTTGATTGAAATACTAAGAGATTTTAAAAATCGTTTACCCGACGACGGTGGTGCCCCTCCAGGAGGCGCACCCACTCCTCCCGGTCCTGCTGCTCAACAAGTTGAAAATACAGAAATTCTGCAAGCAATCCTCAAGCTCACGAAAGAGGTCGTCGCCATTAAGAAGCAACTTTCGAAGAAATAGAGAACAAACGATATTGGAAAATGGCCGAGGAAGCAGTTCGCTTGAGTTGTCCTGTTATTGCTAACTCTATTTCTTCCGCAGAAATAGTACATCATTTCCAGAGGGTCGTTCGAAGCCAAGAGTTGATAAGCGCTATGTATCATTCCGAATTTGTTCGCCATAGCGAGCAAATTGAATATTGTGTCCAACCTGTCCCTTCATGGTACTTTTGCTAAACTCAATCTCTTTCGATTTCAATGTGATTCTGCCGATTTTGTTTTCATCGCTTGAACAACGTCACGGAATCGTCGGAACCCGCACCGACATCTGTATCGTTTGTGTTTTCATAAACACTTTTCTCGTCTTAAGAAGGCGATTTATATCCGTAACGTCACTGCGATGGTTTGTCCTGTTAGCGAATTTTCGCACTTTGCGATTTCCTCGGGGGTGCCTTGGGCGACTAGGGTGCCGCCTCGGTGGGCGGCTTGGGGGCCTAGGTCGATGATGTAGTCTGCGGCTAGCATCATTTGCACGTTGTGTTCAACGATGATCATCGAGTGACCTGCATCCAGCAGCGTTTGGAAACAGTCGAGTAGCCGCACAATATCCTGAAAGTGCAATCCTGTCGTGGGCTCGTCCATGACAAACAACGTCCGGCGGCTTTTTAGCGAAGCCAAATAACTGGCCAGCTTCAATCGTTGCGATTCACCCGACGACAAAGTACGTGCCGCTTGGCCAAGCCTCAAATAGTCCAATCCGATATCGCAAACGACTTGTAACTTTTCTTGAACTTTTTTCTGCCCGCGAAAAAAGTACATCGCTTGCTTAGCGGTCATTCGCAAAACGTCCGAAATGCTTCGATCGCGATAGCGAACATTCAAGATCTCCTTTCGGTAGCGATTGCCATGACAATCCGGGCACTGCATCACGACATCGGCTAGGAATTGCATGTCGATTGCAATGGTACCTTCGCCTTTGCAAGTCGCGCATTGACCAAGTTCGTGATTGAAACTGAAATGACTTGTCGAAAGATTGTGCGTACGGGCGTCGATCGTGTCAGCAAAAACTTGGCGTATCTCGTCAAAGATTTTCAAATAGGTCGCGGGATTACTGCGAGCATTGCGGCCGATGGAGTCTTTGCTAATCAGGACGATATCGCCAAGTTGTCCGTCACCCAAAATTTCTTTGTATGGCAAACACTCTGCGTTATTTTTTAATATCCGGCGTGCAACCGCACCGTACAGCGTTTCTTGTACCAGCGAGCTTTTTCCGCTACCACTTACGCCTGTGACCAAGCACAGCACTCCCAACGGGAACTCGACGTCAATGTTCTTGAGGTTGTTTCCAGTGGCTCCTTCGAGTCGCAACCAACCCTTGTTCGTCGGCCTCCGATCACGCCGAAAATTCGCACCCAGTCGACCGCTGAGATAGCCGCCCGTTAAGCTGTCGCTCAATAATGAATCCTGAGGGGTTCCTTGAAAGGTCACTTTCCCTCCGTCATCGCCTGCTCCCGGCCCCAACTCAATTAACCAATCGGACGCTGCCAAAGCCAAAGGATCGTGTTCAACGACGACTACGGTATTGCCCCGATCGCGAAGCTGGCCAATGCACTTTACCAATTTCTCGGTATCGAAAGCATGAAGCCCCGCCGTCGGCTCGTCTAAGACATACAGCATGCAAACCAAGCTTGACGCAAGCGCCCCCGTCAAGGAAACCCGTTGCAGCTCTCCATCGCTGAGTGTCCGAAGGCTTCGGCCCAAGGTCAAATAACCAAGTCCAACTTCGCGCAAAAAATTCAAGTGATGTTGAATTTGAGCTAGAAGGTCCTTGGAGACGTTTCTTTCATGCTCCGTTAAATCGAGACTCGTAAAGAAACCGCTCGCGTCATCGATTTCCATCGAACAAATCTCGGCAACGTTTTTTTCGCCTACATGAAAAGCCAGCGATTCGCGTTTGAGTCTTTCGCCACGGCATACGGGGCATTGCTTGGCGGACCGCCAACGGCTTTGAAATGCCCGAACTGGTAATTTATATTTGTGCCGATCAAGCCAAATGAAGAAACCTCGCAGGCCACCAAAATTGCGTTCCGGTACGCCTTGCCAAATGATTGCACGTTGCGTTTCGCTCAGTCGAGCATAGGGAACATCCAATGGCAAATCATACTCCGGCGCGAGTTCCATTAACTCTTGCAATTCGTGCCGATAAGATGCGACGATCCACGGCGCGATAGCACCTTCGGAAATCGTTTTAGCTTCGTCAGGTATTACCAACGAAGGATCGACGACCAAACAATCTCCAAACCCCTCGCATTCAGGACAAGCACCTACCGGATTCCCGAAACTGAACAGTCGAGGCTCCGGTGGCGGGTAATCTATCGAGCATCGCTGGCATCGGAGCGTACGCGAGTACCATTGAGTCGAGTAATGCTGACCAGAAATAGACAAAGTACCGAGTTTCGAATCCGATTGAGGCATGTTCGTTGAGTCTGTTGAATTTGCCAGCTCGACCAACAGGGCAAATCGACCTTCGCCGCGCGCAAATGCGGTTTCAATGGAATCGGTTAGCCTAGCTATTTCGTCTCCTCCCGTGAAGCGGTCAACCGCGATCCAACCTTGCCCCGCCGAAGGAATCTCTTGGGCCAATTGCTGACGATCATCGCGTCCGAGATGCCACATCCGGCTTTCGATAATGAGCCGAACAAAACCCGATTGCTGCAAGTCCGCTAGCTGGAGCGAAAGATCAGCGCGATCGTTCCAAGAAAATGGAAAAGCTAAAATCGCGCGTTGATCTTTGGGCCATCCGCGAATTTCGGCAGCCACGCTTTGCGGTGTCGAACTCACTAGCCATTGACCGCAACTATAGCACTTTAGCCGACCTATCTTCGAAAAAAGCAGTCGCAAGTATTCGTAAGTCTCACTGGCCGTTCCCACTGTCGCACGGCTTTTCTGAGAATGCGAGCTTCGGGCCACTGCGGTTGCGGGAGGTAATTGTTCAATGCGATCGAAATCAGGCTTTTCAAATCGGCCAAGGAACTGACGCGTGTAAGCTGAAAAGCTTTCAATGAAGCGTCGTTGGCCCTCGACGTAGAGTGTGTCGAGCACCAAGGAAGTCTTTCCACTTCCGCTTACTCCACAAACCACAACGAACCGTTCGCGAGGAATGTCAACGTCTATATTCTTTAAGTTGTTGACTCGGATGCCTCGCATTTGAATCGGAGTCAAGGACGGAGTCGGCTCCGTGTCATATGTCGATTCACGCATAGCGATCTGGTCCGAGCAATCGCAAGTCAATCGCGCTTTTTTCGCCATCAATTATCTGGGCAATCAGAGTCCCGGTAATGGGTGCCAGACTAAGTCCCATCATGGCGTGGCCTGTGCCGATGACCAGATTGTTGTATCGATTGGTTCGACCGATATACGGCATGCCATCGGGCGAGCAAGGCCTCAGCCCACGCCAAGGTTGAATCCCTTCGAATTGCGATGTCGAAAACTTGGGATAGTACTTGGGAACACTCTTGATGATACCTTGAACGCGAGCTTGATTGATTTCAAGATTGAGGCCAGAAATTTCCATGGTACCGCCGAATCGCAACGATCCGCCCATCGGAGTCACTGCCACGCGGGCTTCGGTGAAGATCGAGCAGATCTTCGGCATTTCGATTGGGTTCGGAACGGTAAGGCTATATCCTTTGCCCGCTTGCATGGGGATAGCAAGCGCCAATGCTTGGGCCACTTCCGTCGACCAAGCGCCCCCACACAAAACAAATTCGTCGCCTTCGATTTCGCCATCTGCGGTCGTCACAGCTTGAATGTGTTCGGCTTGTTTTCGAAAGCCAAGGACATGAACGGGCCGCAAGATTGTACCGCCGTTGGCTTGGATGCTTGCCTCTAGAGCTTTCAAGAATCGGTCCGGTTGAAGATGGCAGTCCTTGGGAAAATAAACTGCACCGCAGATGTCCATAGTCACTGCAGGATCCAACTCGGCAGCTTGCCGTGAATCGAGAACTTGAGCGGGAACACCAAGTTCATTTGCTTTCTCCGCCGCAACTGCTTCTTCGTCCATCGCGTGTTGGGATTTGCACAACATCAAAAGTCCGCGTCGCTCCAATCCAAACTCGACGCCTGAATCGGCCAGTTGACAATACAGTTCTCGACTTGCAAGGTTGAGATCGCGAAGTATGGGAGCCGCGTTCTTGACACGCGTCGCTGTCGCGGCCGTACAGAACCGCAGTCCCCATCGAAACAGATCCAGATTCAATCTTGGGCGAATGTAAAAAGGTGATTCTGGGTTCCACATCCACTTGAACCCGAGCCATACCATGCCTGGAGCAGCCAAGGGCACAAAATGACTGGGCACAATCATCCCCGCATTGCCCGACGAGCAGCCATCGCCCGTGTTTGCCTCCCGATCCAGAACAGTAACGCGATGCCCCCGTTGCGCGCAGTAATATGCGACACTTAGACCGATGACTCCTCCCCCGACCACAACGATGCGTTTACTCATAGTTTTTTGTCGAATAGCATCTTTGCCGCTACTCGCAATGTTCTCCGAAAAGTCGCGTGCTGAAATAGCGTTCTGCTCGGTCGCACAGCAGAGTCACGACCATAGCATCTGGGCCGAGTTTTTTCGCTTGATCGAGGGCCGCCGCCACGTTGGCTCCCGAGGACGATCCGACAAGCAATCCGAATTCGCGATTCAATCGCCGGGTCATCTCCATCGCGTCGAGGCTGGATACTTTACACGTGGCATCAATCTCCACGCCACGCAAAAGCGGCGGCACAAAGCCACCGGCGATACCTTCGATCCAGTGACAGCAAGCTTCCTCGCCTGCTAACAACGCAGATTCTGCGGGTTCCATCGCTACAACGCGAGTCGATGGATTCGCTGCCTTCAGCCCGCGACTGCAGCCTGCGAGAGTTCCGCCGGTGCCGTAGCCTGTTACAAACACATCCACCGGACGCGGCGACTGTCGAATGATTTCTTGTGCGGTTTCATGCTCGTGATCGAGAGCGTTCAGTTGGTTTTCAAACTGGCAAGGCAGAAAATATCGCTTGTCGGCATCTGCCATTCGTCGAGTCATTTCAATGCCGTGCTGATAACCACTTTCAGCGAATAGAATCAAGTTAGCGCCAAAGTGTTTAATGATCTTGCGTCGTTCGCCACTGGCGCGTTCGGACATCACGATCGTGACGCCATAACCTCGCGCCGCCCCGACCATAGCAAACGCGATGCCTGTATTACCGCTGGTACATTCGAGGATTACTGAGTCCGAGTTGAGCAACCCGCGTTCTTCGGCATCGCAAATGATCGTACGAGCTAATCTATCTTTGATGCTCCCGCTGGGGTTCAGGAATTCGCACTTGCCCCAGATCGTCCTGCCTTCGGGGGCGAATTCGAGAGGGATCAAGGGCGTATTCCCGATGATCTCTAATAGTGCGTCGCCTCGCATGACGGAGTCCTTTTCTCAACCTTGAATTAAACGATCAAGGCATTATCGTTTTACGACTCCTCTTTGCAAGTCGACCGACCCAATCATTCCCTAGATGGTGACAATATCCAGTCAACGATCTCTTTATTTTGCGTCTTTCTCCAATTGCTGCAAAGTTCGCGAAAGCAATACTCGGATTGCACCATCCGATTTGCCGCAGCGCTCGCCAATCTCTTTTGTCGACAGATTTTCGCTAAACCGAAGCCGCAGCACCTGCTGCTGTAATTCGGGCAACTCCGCAACCGCTCGATTAATCTTCGCCAATCGAAAATCGCGACTCACTACCGCGCTCGGCGATGTGATACTCGAAATCAGCATCTGCTCAAAATTGGAAACAGAAGAGTTAGCGTCTTCGTTTCCGTGAATCGACCGCTGCTTTGCCGCAGATCGCTTTTCGGCTGAAAAGTGATGTCGATGTGCATCCACGACACGCCGTCTCGCCAGTTGATCTAACCAACGATCCACGTCCAATTCTTCGCGAGGGATTCTTGGCAATGCAGCGATGGCACTGACGGCTATCTCTTGGACCAAATCGTCAAGGTCCAGAACGGCCAGGAGATGGCTTCCCGCAATCGTCCGCAAAAGCCCCAGCAAACGTGGACGGCTTGATTCGATGTATGCAGCGAGAGCCTTTACATCACCAAGTCGAATTTTGGGAATCAGGCTTTCTTCGTCCGACACAATTCCTCGCCTTACAAAAGTGCGAATGAGATTGTTTCAACAACTTAAGGCGTTGCACATCAATAAGTTACCGACTTGGAATCGTAGCGGCTGGGCGCGAGCGCTCCGGTTTGCTGCACCGGACGGCTCGCGCCGTTCCGCTAAAACGGTAACTTATCGTTGTGCGATACCTAACGTCAACACCTTGACTAAACGATTGTAATCCATGGTGAACGCGTTCGGTTGTGGTTGATGGCGATAACGCGAAAATCGCATTCGCTATGCGTCGGGCGACTCTGCAATTCTTCTGCGAGAGAACCAGACAAACACCAGACCAATCAACGTGGCTGTTATACCGTAGGCAATCCATGTGGTCGGCAATTGTTTACCTTCGACCATCCCCCAACCGCGCTCCATGAGCCATTTGTCATGGTAAGCCGCCGTGAAAAGCAATCCGTTATGCAATGTATGCAACACGATCGACGGGAATAGCGATTGAGTTCGCCACGCCACAAAGCCCAGCACTAGTCCCAAGAATGTTGTCGGAAGAAATCGCTCGAGCGACATGACACTGCCGGTCATCACATGAAACAACCCAAACAGTAGTGAAGAAAAGACGATCGCTCGTATTGCCGATAACCGATGCATGGACGACAAAACGAAACCGCGAAAGAAAAATTCTTCCGCTACTGCCGGCCCCAAAGCCATGGTGAACAGGATCACGACGAGCGGTAATTGTTGCAACTGGTCTTTTGTCGACTTGGCTGCCTCCATTTGCTCGGCGTTCAATGTTTTCCAGCCAAACCATTCGCTTAGCAAAAATAGTTCATGCGCTCCCATCCACAACGCAGTGGACAACAATACTGCACCGAGCAAAGCGACGATCAAATAGACGCAGTCGATACGAAGCTTAAAAGTTGTCGTGGTTCGCATTCGCCGGTAGAGAGAAAACAATAACGGGCCTACTAAGAACAACGCGGTAGTCACGATGAAATTCAGCCATAGTCGCGTCGACAGCGAAATCGTTTCGAACCGCCCTAAGACGTTGGTTAAAACGAAATAGACGGGGTACAATGCGGCTAAGTAAAATGCCATGTGATCTAAACGCGGCAAATCGCGAAGCAGTGTGGGGCGTCTAATCAAATCGCCCCAGCTTCCCTCGGCTCCATGGGATGTCGCATCCATTCCGAACAATCGGGCCGCTAGTCCAAGTGCCGCTGCGGCATAAACAATCGTCGAGAGAATCGCGGCTGTGGCTGGTAAAAATGGAGCAGTCCCGGTCAAGATATCGCGGGACAGCAAGATCACATTGACCAACGGAACGATAGCCAACGTCGGCGTGAACTCAATGCCAGGCATGAGGCTCAATACGCCAGGAGCCAATGAAAAGAGCATGACGGGAATCAGGTAAGCTTGCGCTTCTTTAAAACTGCGGGCAAAACTGCAGAGGGCCAGCAGGATGGCTGAGAAGAAGCAAGCGAATACAAGCAGTAGAGGCAAAATCTGCATCACGGCGAATAGCGAAAAACCGGAATCCCCAAAGAGGACTTTCCCCATCCCGCTCGCTTGCATCGTAATCCACATCGCGCCAACATTAGCGATCGCTGTCAGCATCGCAACCGCCACCACCGCGACGTACTTGCTCAAGAGCAATTCATAACGCGGGACCGGCGAAGCGATCAGTGCCTCCATCGTTCCCCGCTCTCGCTCGCCAGCAGTCAAATCGATCGCAGGATAGACGGCTCCCGTTATGGTCATCAGCAACAAGACCAAGGGAATGATGGTCGTCAGCCCGCTCCCCGCTGTGGACGATCCGCGCACCGGCTCGGCAATCAATTTGGTCGCCGGGGGGAAACTGACGTGCATCTTTTCCATCAACGCGCGACTTTGGATGTCGTTCACGAGCTGTAAAATGCTTTGAAACTCGCGTAACGCCGATTCGCTCTTTCCGTCGTCTTGCCGATACAGGACTCGAAATCGATACCGTAATTCTTGAGCGATTTCCGCTTGTCCGGCACTTTCTGATTCCGCAACGATTCCGATATCGACGTCTTCTGCCACCACGACCGATTCAAGACTGAGAGCCGCGGTACTTATTCGAAAAACGGCCGGTTCTTCTGACCTCGGCTCAGGTTCCGATTTCAAATCCCTGAGCCACTTTGGGTCCCGACGCTCGACACGGATAGCTTGATCCGGACGCTGTTTCTGAATCGCTTGCCCAACCTGGATGGCTTCTTCGAATGCTATTCGATCTTTTTCCGTTGTGACCCCAACATAGAAAACGCGAGGACCGGTCGAGACACGCGCACTGAACAATAGTCGATTCAGCGCAACGCTGAGCAAAGGATAAACGAGTATCGGCATTAACAGCAAAGTCGTGACGGTACGACGATCTCGCAAAGTCTCGCGTAACTCTTTAAGACACAGTCGCCAAATACGCCCAGGTTGCCAGAAACGCTCCATTACAGCACAACCTTTGCTTCCGGCGATTCAATCAACTGCACAAACATATCCACCAAGTGCGTTTCACCGGTCTTTTGTTGTAGCTCGGATAATGTTCCTTCGTGTCGAAGCTGACCGCGATGAATCAACCCAAATCGATCGCACAGTCGTTCGGCTTCGTCGAGCCGATGTGTGGAGATAAGGACAGCTTTACCTGCCGATCGCAGATGTTCGATAAAGTGAAAAATCGTGCGGCTACCAACGACATCCAGACCGCGCGTGGGCTCGTCCAATAACATCACCGGCGGATCATGCATGAGACCGCGAGCCAAAATGACGCGTTGACGCTGGCCGGTACTCAACGTGCTGCATCGTTGTTTCATTACGCCTCGGATATCCAACATATCACCCAAGGACTTGAGTCGCTCATGGGCGACATCCACGGGCACCGCGTACAAATCGGCAAAGTACAACAGCATTTCGGCGACGTTCAGCCAAGGGTACACGCCATCGTTTGTGGAAATCAAACCGAGTTTGCTGCGAACTTCGCGAGATCGCAAACCCGTTCGTATGCCGTCGACTTCAACAAAACCTTCGTCGGGGTCGAGCAAGCCCATCACCATACGCAATGTCGTGGTCTTGCCAGCTCCGTTCGGACCAAGTAGGCCGTAAACTTCGCCTGAAGCCACCGAGAACGTGATCTTGTCGACCGCCACCAACCATCCCGTTCGGGTCCGAAATCGTTTTGTAAGTTGGTTGGCTAGAATCATGAGGTACCGTAATCAACAAAAAAAGTCGTGAGGAGGTTTTCTTGACCTTTGCCAACCTGACTCGGCACTGCCAGAAATAGTTCTGAACTGCAACCAAAGCCACAGCGAGTCATTATTAGCAATTCTGGATAAGCACATTTTCGGAAAGCATTTTCGGCGTTCGTCAACTAGTTAAAGCAAGCGGTCGGCAACGGGATTGTAGTAGATCGCCCAGCCTTACAGACTCGGACTACGCAGAAAACGAGAAACCGGCTCAATTCAATCGTTGTTTACCCGAGAAATCTGTCGGAACCGGACAAGAACGGTTACCCCGAGGAGTGGGTGGTGGAGGAAAAGCTGCCGCTGGTAGAAGAAGAGCAGCGGGATCCGGAAGAAAAAAGAGGCGCCGCCCGGATTCGAACCGGGGATGGTGGATTTGCAATCCACTGCCTTAGCCACTTGGCTACGGCGCCTTTTTTTGCACGTCGATTTCCATCGATACTCAACTAGTTATCGGACAAGTTAAGATCGCGGGTTTAGCAGTATTGTGAGGATTGTAGGAAATTTACTGACTTTGCGAAAGGGACTCTGTTGCGAAACTCTCTATCGATTCGAGTATGTTGCTATCCATGGTCAACCTGGGAAAAGTTGGCCAATTGCGAGCCGAAATCATTCCGTTAGAATCTTCAGTCCGGCAACTTCCTGAAACTAAACGTCGCCGAATGAGTTTTGACAAGAATTGAGGATTCGATGTTCGCCAACAGAGTTTTAGGCGATCTCAGAATCGTTTGAGAACGTTTTTCGATAGAGAATTTCTAATGAGCAACTTGTGCGATTTTGGTCTTATCGGTTTGGCTGTCATGGGCGAAAATTTGGCTCTCAATGTCGAAAGCCGTGGTTATCGCGTCGCAGTTTATAACCGCACCACCGAGAAAGTGGACGAACTAATCCAAGGTCGCGCTAAGGGCAAAAATTTTCTTGGCTGCCATTCCCTGGTTGAAATGGTCAAGAACCTCAAGCGACCTCGCTTGGTCATGATGCTCGTCAAAGCAGGGCCGGCCGTTGACGATCTCATAGAACAATTGCTTCCCCATCTCGAACCAGGCGACATCTTGATTGATGGTGGTAACACGCACTTTGCCGATACCGAACGACGAACCCAATACGTCGAAAGCAAGGGCATGCTCTTCGTCGGTTCTGGAGTTTCCGGTGGTGAGGAAGGTGCTCTCAAAGGACCAAGCATGATGCCGGGTGGTAGCCGGGCGGCATGGGAATCAATCAAGCCCATTTTCCAATCGATCGCTGCCAAGGTCGGACCCAACAACGACATTCCTTGCTGTGAGTGGGTTGGCCCGCGTGGGGCAGGGCACTATGTCAAAATGGTGCACAACGGCATCGAGTACGGCGATATGCAATTAATTTGCGAAGCCTACACTCTTCTCAAAGAAGTCGGCGGACTATCAAACGAGGAACTATACGACGTCTTTGCAGAATGGAATCGAGGCGAATTGCAAAGTTATCTGATCGAGATCTCTCGCGATATCTTTAGCGTCAAGGACGACAAGGGCGATGGGTACTTGGTCGACAAAATTCTCGACGTCGCGGGTGCAAAGGGTACCGGAAAATGGATGAGCCAATTGGCACTCGATCTGGGCGTTCCAAGTACGCTGGTTACTGCCGCCGTTTACGCACGTACTCTTTCCGCAGTCAAAGAGGCTCGGGTTCGAGCTAGTAAAGTTCTCAAGGGACCCAGCGAACAGGCCAACCCGATGTTCGCCGATCCGGTCAAGAAGTTTGTTGCCGACAAAAAGAACTTTATCGAGGCAGTTCGCCAAGCGCTGTATGCGTCCAAGATTTGTTCGTACGCTCAAGGCTTTGTTCAGCTTCAAGAAGCTAGTCGCGAGCACAAGTGGGATTTGAATTACGGCGATTGCGCTTTGTTATGGCGCGGTGGATGTATCATTCGTGCACAATTCCTCGATCGCATCAAAGAAGCTTTTGATGAACAACCGAACTTGGAAAACTTGCTGCTATATCCGTATTTCCAACAGGCTATCGATAAAGCCCAGTCCTCGTGGCGAGCAGTTGTTATAGCTGCAACTCACTTGGGAATTCCAGCGCCCGCGTTTACAACAGCCTTGGCTTATTACGACAGCTATCGACTTCCGCGATTGCCAGCCAACCTTCTCCAAGCTCAACGTGATTATTTTGGAGCTCACACCTATCAACGCACCGATATGCCGGGAACTTTCCACACAGAATGGTTGGAACGACGCAAGAACCCAAGCTAGTGCTTTGTCCAACTTGGATTTTGGGGTTGGTGCGCGGGCGTCTCGCCCGCAATCTCTAGTTTTCTCCAGACGGGACGTCCGCGCACCAAAACCTAGCAACCCTTACTTTTAAGTTTGACGAACCACTCGTGCGTTTACTTCTTCTTCGAATCCCTACACAGCGGCGTTTCGTTCAATGAAAAGATCACGATTTCTTCACCAGTCACTGTGCTGATGTCGTGATGCATGCTTCGAGGCTCGGTGTTGGTTATTTCTTGAACGAGTTTTTCCAAAGCTGGTCGTGCGATTTCGATAAGCTGCGTACGAACCTGCTTGAGCAAGTCACGACCTTTTTCTGGCGGAAGCGTAGAAACCAGATGCTGCTCCGCCGCAGTGAGGACGCCTTGCAAACGAACAACCAGTAAATCACCAATCAAATAAGCACGAATGTCTTTGGGACCTCGGCCCATATACTCTTGTTCGAATTGCGCCATGCCTTTGCACACAGCCGCTTCGATTTCGCCCTGTGACTTCACGCGTTCTCTCCCAATTGGTTTTCATCCTTACCAAGTTCGATTATTGCCCACAAAGTTCCTGAACAGTGAACTTGAGTTTCTGTTCGCAATAAACCGCAGCTATCAAGAAATGCTACATGAGCGACTAGTGCACTTCAACGGTGGGCAAAGTAATCAACAGCATTCCTTGTCGCAGTCCTTCAAAATCAAACGGTAGTGAACGTTAGTGATTTAGACATCATTGCACTCTCCTACGGCGTGAAATGCAATTCGAATTTCCCAAAGGACGAAACGTTCAGAGCGACCATTTACAGCAAAAGTTTCCGATTTTACTCATAATATGCCGCTTTCTGGCCGCATCTCGAACAATCAATTCGCCCAACTCTTCCTTGTTTTCGCATTAATGGAAGCATCGAGCCAAAGTACATGCCAATGGTAAAAGTCATGCTAAAGTTCTCTTTTTGCCAAAGTGTTCGCGAAAACAAATCTTCACATTCTGAAAATTCTTTGCGAATAATTTTTCCAAGTGAGAAGGTTACAAAAGACATGACATCAACGCGCCTTGAGATGTTTCCACGTCTAGCTCCACTCAATTCTCCATATCTCTGGCTTGTTTCAAGTTCGACGTTCTGTACACTGTTTGTATAGAGATCAAGTGAGGAGGATGATAATGCTCGCTTCACTTGACAAAGGCGTTTTTCGGAAGACTAGTTAAAAGAGCAATTCGGATAAGCCGAACGGCCCGTTGAAAAGTAAACCGATGTTGCGGAACTCCTGCGTGAATTCCGTCACATCGGTTTTTTTTTGCCCACGAATTCGTGATTCCGATTACAAAGCCACTTGATCAGCTTAAAGCCGCTCCGTTCTTTCCTGAATTTGGTGACGAAAATAGCTGCTCTCGAATGGAACATCAAATGACCGAAACCAAGATAGACTCCGAGAAGCAGCTTGCAATTATTGCATGTCGGTTGCAGGAACTGCGGACGGGCCATGTCCCTCGATCTGTGACCGCAGTTCTTAGTGAACTCACCTTGGTCGTCACGCTGCAAGATGCTTTATCTCCCGCCGAAAGGGATTTGGCTCAAAGTCCAGATGGAGCAGCAAAGGTCCAAGAATTCCACCGGCAACTTTTTCTAAATTCTTCCGATGAAATGCGATCGGAGATCGAACGCGTTACAGGACGGAAAGTGCTCGAAGCCTCAGCGGAAATTGAATTAGCCAACGGTGCGATCGTGCATGCGTTTACAACGGGCGCGATGGTGCAAGTGTTTTTGTTGGAACATGCTCTTGCAAAGAACGAAACCGAACCCAATTAAATCGACAACACGTCGATCATTGCCCATGACTTCGAACGGCGTTTAGCCTGAGCCACCCCAATGACCGACGTATTAAAAAAAAAGACTTAACCATTCATCTCCTTGAAAGTGGACATTATGAATTTTATCGCTTGGGCTGTGTTTGGATTACTGGCTGGCTTAATTGCCAAGCCAGCATTACCCGGTCCGAATGCAGGAGGGCTGGCTGTGGCTTTGCCTCTAGGTTTTGCTAGCGCATTGCTCGGTGGCTGGATGGGATCGTTATCGCAATTCAGCACCAAACCCGGTTTTGATTATTTCAGCCTCATCATGGCAATGAATGCATCGCTAATAACTTTGTTTATTTATCGCTGTTATGCAATGAGCTTCCATACGCGAAGGAAGTATTAGAAAGAATTAGCGAAAGCGATTTCATCCGCAAACGAACGTGCCAGATAGCACTTACAAAAAACTTGTATGCAGAAAGTAGACCAAAATGAAAAACCAAGCGGGAATTTGGATCGACCATCAGAGAGCAGTCGTCGTCATTCTTAAAGATGACGAAGAAACCATATTGCATTTCGCCAGCGAATCCGACTCGCATGCATCCGCTCCGGGAGAAAAGCGTGTCAAGAACTACTATACGCGCAATGATTTTGTTGCCGAAGATCGCCTGCAACGAAAAGCAGCCGCTCATACTCAAAAATTTTACGACGAAGTCATTCATTCTATCGCTGATACCGAGTCCATTCTAATTCTCGGGCCCGGCGAAGCAAAAGGCGAGTTCACCAAACGACTCGAAGCATTGCATGTTAAGGGACGCGTCTCCAGCGTCGAAGCTGCAGACAAAATGACCGATCCGCAAGTCGCCGCCCACATTCGGAAATACTTTTCTCAGCAAACCGAAACAGAACAAAGGAGCCCCAAAAATGAAGTGGGAACAAGTCACGAGTAACTGGGATATCGCATGTACAAAAATAAAGCTCACTTGGGGCAAGTTCAGTGAAGCTGATCTTGTCTCCATCAACGGAGATCGCAACCGATTAGCTGCAATCCTTCAAGAACGCTATGGCTACGACAAACAAGCGACCGATAACGCGATCGACCGGTTTGCTCGCGACCTTCAACCCTAATCTTCTCCGGCTTGACCGAAGATTGAAATAATCGCTGTCCAAACGCGTTAAAGCCAGCCGATTCGCGCCTACAAGTACAGTAGTGCAACCACGCAAGAGTATGAGGAGCCAATGGAAATTTTTTCCAAGCGGCATTTTGATTTAATACCCAACCGAAAGGCAATCACGATGAGCAAGAATCATGACGACAAAAAAGAAGTAATGCACGACGCATCCGCCCAAACAACAGAAGCGTTTCCTATCACTTCCGAAGGATTTTTCGTCCGCCGCAAGGGCAAAAAATTGATTATGGCGAACGCCGAAGGCAAGGAATGCTGCCACCACGTTGCAAAAGAAGCAACGTTCCTGTGCGACGGCGTTGCCTGTAAATTCGAAGACTTAAAAGTCGGCTCAAAAATTCGCGTTACCTCCATTAAAATTTTTCGCAATGTAGCAACTTCGATCGAGGCCAAGGCGTAGTACATTACGTAGAAACGAATTGGGACGAATCGGGGCAATTTATTGTTGAGTCTAATGATTGAGTCTGATGATATTGCCTTTTAATGATCGATACGGAAAGAAGTTTGATGAACACGTTAGACGCTACAATCGTAAACACGCCCGTCTTTGTCTTGATGGATGGCAATAGCCGAATCGGGCCACTGGTCGATTTGGCCGATTTTGAAAGCGGTTGCGCGCCGATTTATGCATTCTCGGATAAAGCACCTTACGATCGATTTTGCGCCAACACGGATATGGAATTAACGCCATACCCGCTCGTCCAATTTTATCTTCGTAGCCAAACCGAAATGCCCGGACATAGCCAAAGACTCATTGTCGTCGACGCAACTGGCCCCACCGATGCCATTTTGCATGCGACGACCATGAGCGCTGTGCTGGATGCTCACGAGAACAAGAAGCCTCAGGTTACTGCTGATTTTCGATTGATACTCGACGGGGCATCGAAACTGTACAAACTTGAGAAGCACGTCAGCGAAGTGGACGAGTACGTCCCGTCACCCGCCGATTTCGAATGATCGACGCATAGCGCAATTGCGGCCAAGAATTTTGGTGAGAAGTTATTGCACAGAATCGCCCCGGCCGGCGAAGCCGTGAGGTTGATTTTACAATGGCAGAATATAGATTGATTTGAACAGCCAATCGTTGGCCATTAGCGCGACTACAGCTGCATTCGCCTTAGCAAACCGATTCCAATCAACGGTAATCCAGGAACACGACTCGCATATTCCAAGTAGAGCGGGCCAACAAACTTTATCAGTCGCCGATCTTTAAAATAACTTCCGGCATAGATATAGATCGTCCAGACGCCAGTCAGGACTGCGTGATCCAATGTCATTATTGGAGTAAACCAAATCAGTCCCAAGAAACTCATGTAGACGGGGTGGCGCATCCAGTTAAACGCACCGCGCACGACGAACTTGCGTTGTGGAGGTTTGGTTTGACGTAACCAGTACCACCATTGCGTAAGTCCCGTTTGATAACCTAGGCCGGTCAGATACAAGCTATAAAGTAGTGCGACCCATGAGCCATAGAAACAGGCCAAGATGATCGACTCGCCCGCACCTCTAAATTGCCACACAACGATTTCGCTTTTTCCCCAATAATGAAACATTATGGAAAGGTAGACGCAAGTAACCGAGCAATGGATACACCCGAGTAATCCGCTGGGAATTCGTTTCTTGATTAGCTTTTGAATTGGCGGTGCAAGGAGCAGACTGTGCGGCAATGCAAACCCAATTGCCAACATCACATCGGCAGTAAACCAATTTGGATAAGACTGCCATCCACCGTTTCTTAGGAAAAGAAAAAAGTACACAACCGTGAAAAGAAACGCGATTTAGGTCGCGACACCAAAAACGATTCCTAACAGACGACTCCATCCCATTCGCGTTTTACAAAATCGCGAATGTACCTGCTCTTTGGTTTGGATCTGCTGTTCTAAGGGCAACTGGTGTAATGAGGTAGGGTCTTGTGAAACCGGCGATGATTCTACCAATGAACTCACGTACGAATCCCTTCAAAGATTAGCGAGACTTTTCGGCGATGAAAACTCCGTACTCCATCGCGCCTGAGTTGTAAGCATCTAAAATAGCATCAAATCGATCAAGAAACAGGACGTGATTTCTGCCTAGAACTTTTGCAAGATACGGCACACCGAGTCGCTCGACTCGGCGGCGACAGATTTCCCAAGTCTTTTTTACTTTCTCCGTCCAAATATCTTTTTCAACAATCCTCAATCCAGCACTCTCCAGCCATTTGACATAATCGGACTGACTTCCCAATGATGGGCAAAACATACCCTCACATACACGAATGGCTAGGGATGTATTCTCAGGGCTCAACGGTTCCTCACCTGTCAACCAAGCGCATAGCGCATAGCGACCGCCTGGTTTTAGCCAACGAGCGGCCCTTTCAAAATACTCAGGCTTATGAAAAAAATGTTCTGTCGACTCCACGCTCCAAACGATGTCGGCGGATTCTTCGGGAAGCTTAACGATTTCTGCATCAGCGCATAAGAACTTTGGTCGCGGTCGCTTAAAAGAAATGCTTGAAGCCACACCCGACCATACCCGCTGAAACGGGCTAAGGGTTACACCGGTTACTTCGCATTCCAAATTATGCGCTAGCCAGAAACTCGAACCGCCCATTCCGCAACCTATATCGTAGACCACGGACTTGGACTTTATTTTTGCTAGTCCTGCAAGTGTCGACGTCAGCTGAACTTGTGCGACTGAGGGAGATTCATCAGCAAGCCAATAGCCGTGATGGATGTGTTTGCCCCATAACAACCTATAAAAAAAAGTCGACACATCGTAATGATTCTTAATTACGCTGCTGCGAACATTGGGGCACTCAATCATTTGGGCATCACCCAAAAATCTCCTGCGATGATTAACTCGTCAGCCACTCCTATCGCTCCTAACATTTTGCTAAATGGTTTGATTCCATATTCGGATTGGCGAATTCGGAAGCTGCCGCGAAGATGATGCCAACCGTCTTTTTCTTCAAGGTCAGCTACGATCGTTATTGGTTTCGTCTTACCGTGCAGAGTGAAGTCACCCTTCAAAACATATTCGGGAAAATTTCGCTTGCTCATCGCGTTTTTGGGTTCAAGAGTTATGTGATCAAATTGTGCAGTTGGGTATTTGCCGCAATCCAGCACTTCTGCGCCCAACATGTTTGCGTTGACTTTTTCGCGAGTCGCTGAATCTGTTTCGCCTTTCAGGCCAAGATACTCGCGCGCTCGAACGGTATCGGCATCGAACGATTTCATATCGAATACGACGCTGCAATCGTCCTGGGCATTGAAGGTCAAATATCCTTTTTTAAGACGTCCTTCGATTGCGTGCTGATGTCCCACTGGACCGGATTTGTCAACGAAGATGTATACCCGACTGAATTCAGTGTTCACCGATCCCGGCTCGTGATGCACCGTTTGCGATTTTGCAATTTCTGCAAGTACCATCAGAATGCCAAATGATGCAAGCATAATACCGAGTTTAGACGACATGGCGTTTATCTTTGTGACTGGCACGTGTTTTACCTTCCTTGGATTGGGTACAATGTCGCGAAGCCGTCTTTTGGTGGATCCCACATGAGATCGCAGCGTCCCTAGCAATTGGTTGACATGAAATTTGCGGACAAAAAAGCCTCGATTACGCTTCGTTTGAAACAGATTTCCATTTTAGTTGTGATTCTGTGCGTCGCCGCATTGCCTCTTTGCTTGTGGGCATTATTCCATATTCCTATCGGATCTGCCGACGTTCATCAATGGCTGCCACAAAATAGACCCGAACGCCAAGAGTATGACGATTTTTTAGCAGCATTCGGCGACGATCATGATTTATTGATCTCTTGGGACCAATGCCGACTTGGCGATTCAAGATTGGTCGCATTTTACGATCAAATTAGAGCTGTGGATTCGCAATCAATACCATCATTCGCCGAAACGGAAACGTCCGAAACGCTATTGAGGAAACTGACCGATCCCCCGCTTCGACTCTCAGAACGTGAAGCGAAAAAGCGGTTGAAAGGATTTCTGTTAGGCGCGGACGGAACTGCCGTCGTTCTGATTCATGTGACGGAACACGGCAATCTACACCAAAATGAATCGATATCAAAAGTGCTCAAGGCGGCTGATAACACTCCGGGCTTGGGATCGAAAGATATTCGAATCGCTGGCTCTGTTTATGAAGCTTTTGCCATAGACCAATCCGCTGAGTCCAGTTTGCGGCGACTGGTCCTCCCCTCGAGCTTGCTGGGACTGTTGGTCGCATGGATGAGTTTGCGAGGATTCAAGAAATCGATAGTCATCTTGCTGTTGGCAGGCTTTGGACAACTTCTATCGGTCGCAACCGTTTACTTCACCGGCCTGCAGTTTAGCGCTGTGCTCATCGTCCTGCCGACGCTCGTATTTATGCTCACTCTATCCGGCGCAGTTCACTTAGTTTTTTACTACGACGACTGTCTGCGGACAACGAGCGATGCTGGGGTCTGTGCTGTTATGATTGGATGGAAGCCCTGTGCCTTGTCGAGCATTACAACGATGATTGGAATGGGTTCGTTGTTGACAAGCGATCTAGCGCCCGTGCGACAATTCGGGTTGTACAGCGCTTTCTGTCTTGGAATTGCGACAGTTGTTCTGTTGTTGGCATTCCCCGCGATGATGGATTTCGTCTTACGCCCTGGGAAGAATCGCGATCTGGCGAAATCTAATACGTCGCTGCGATTCCAAAACTTCATCGACAAGTATGTTGGCTGGATTGCAAAGTACTCGACAGTGATTTCGGTTGCTGGAATTGCAGCTCTCGTTTTAACTTTCTTATCATTGAGTCAACTAGAGTCCTCCACCAAGTTTTGCGATATGTTTTCGAAAGAAAGCAAAACGAGCCAGGATATGGCGTGGCTCGAAGAGCACATCGGCCCAATTTCAACCGTCGAAGTACTGCTTCGATTCGCTCCGACCTGCACCATGTCATCTTTTGAGAGAGCGGAATGGATCTCGCGTGTATCGACTCACCTACGGAAGCAACCTGAAGTCGGTAGTGTTTTGTCGGCGTTGACGTTCTTACCAAATTGGTCGGACTCTGGTTCCATTGGACAAGTCGCCAAACGCGCCGCCATTCGCAAGGCACTTGAAAACAATCTTGACCAACTTTACGACAAGAAACTCATCGCTTCGACGGACCTCGGTCAAGTTTGGCGTGTGATCGCGCGTGTTTCCGCTGTGAATGACGTGGACTACGGAACGCTTACCCAAAAAGTTTCCTATGCAACGGACGAAATTGTAAAAACTGCACCGAGCGACTTAGGCCTCAGTGCCATCTGCACGGGACTCACTCCGGTTATGCATGAAACCCAAGTGTCTGTTCTAACAGATTTAGGTTTCAGTTTTCTTTCGGCTTTTTTGTTGATCACGCCTGTGATGATGTGGGTGACGCGAAGTTTCCTTGGCGGTTTATTAATCATGATCCCCAACATCTTACCGGTGACATTAGTTTTTGGAACAATGGGCCTGTTAGGATTTAGTCTTGATATTGCTGGAATCCTCACCGCCAGTATTGCGTTGGGAATCGCGGTTGACGACACGTTACACTTTATTTGTCGTTATGTTCAAATACTGAGTGTTGACCCGAATAAAAAGTCAGCGATCATCAAAACATTTGTTGCTTGCTCCCCAGCGATGGTTAGTACGACGTTGATTAGCTGTTTGGCAATGTCGCCTTTTCTTTTTGCAGAATTCATGCCGACCGGTCAGTTTGCAAAACTAATGATCGCGATGCTCTTGGGGGCAATTGTCGGAGATCTTGTGTTGCTACCATCGCTATTGTTAAGCCCGCTTGGAAAAGCAATTCATTCCATCCCCGAGAAACTCTCAAAGACACCAACATGAAAAATCGAATGTTGGTTCCCGAACTGATGGACGATCCGGGACTAAATCCAGATGAACATCGCAGAGCACTCGCCGGATTACGTCGGATCAATTTTTTCAGCCGTACTTCGTCCCACCTTGTAAGCGAAATCAACCAGATCGTCAAACAAAAGAACTTAAAATCGATATCGATTCTGGATGTTGGTTGCGGGAGTGGCGATGTCGCAATCGGAGTTGCAACCCAGATTTCATTACGGACAACTCTCCAGTTAGAAGGCTGGGATATTAGCCCCACGTCCGTCACCTGTGCCCAACAGAATTGGGAAAGGAATATTGAAAGGCGCACTCGCGTTCATCGCCCTCATTACACCAGCGTTTTATTCCGTCAAATCGATGTATTTGAACCGCCTGATAGTCAATTTGATATTGTTTATTGCTGCTTGTTCCTTCATCACTTCTCGTTATCGGATGCCGTCCGCATCGTTGCTTCCATGCTGAAGCTAGCTCGACATGCGGTATTCATAGACGATTTGCGTCGTACGCGATTCGGGCTGCTGCTAGCCAAATTCGGCTGTTACGCACTTTCTCGATCTCCGGTCGTCCATTTCGATGGCCCGCAATCGGTTCGTGCTGCGTTTTCGGATATCGAAGCACTCGATATTGCGAATCGTGCGGGAGTTAAGAAAATCATTTTGCGGCGTCATTGGCCCGAACGGTTTTGCCTTCGGTTGGAGAAGGACCAATGAACAAGATCCCGGTAAACGACCATTGCGCTTCCGAATGGGACGTCGTGATCATTGGTGCCGGAGTGGCAGGCGCGTCAGCCGCGATCCTCGCGGCGCGGAATGGGCTCAGGACACTGCTGCTCGAAGCTAAAAAATTTCCCCGCGAAAAAGTCTGCGGTGGCTGCTTGAATCAACGCGCCTTACAGTCCCTGGAAAGGCTAGGCGTCCTCAAATCACTGCAACAATCGGGCGCAGTGACCATCAATGAGTTTCATGTTCAAATCTTGGGCAAGTCCTTCAAGTGGTCGATTCCCTCCATGTTGTCGATTCGACGCTCGACCATGGATCGAATTCTTGTCGATTTCGCAATGAAAGCTGGCGCGATATTTTTCGACCAAACTAAAGCAACCGTCGTTCCGCTTTCTGAGTCAACAAAGAGTGGTGCGACCCTTCGTCAAGTTAGTATCCAAGTCAATCAGCAAACGGTCTCCGTATTTGCTCGGACTGTGCTCGTTGCGGATGGGTTAACGCGTTCTAGCCTTCATCGGGACAAGCGTTGGGGCAGCGTCGTTGCCCCCAATTCTCGCATTGGAGTTCAGCAAATATTTCCTGTCGACAGCATAGAACCGGAAAAATCACAAGCTTGTCTTTCCATGTTCGTGGAACGTGACGGATATGTTGGAGTTTCTCGGACGGATGGTCCATTTCTCAATGTCGCGGCAGCAATTTCGCCCGAAACAATTCGGGCTAATAAGAGCATTTCGGATGTTATTCGCGGATTGTCTATCGGCTCCCTTCCTCCTAATGTTACCCTAGACTGCAATACGACTTGGCTAGCAACTCCGGCATTGACGCGCTATTCAGATATGGTGGCTGACGAAAGAGTCTTTTTAATGGGTGACGCCATCGGTTATGTCGAGCCTTTCACTGGCGAAGGAATGTCCTGGGCTTTAGCAAGTGCGGAAGCCGTCATCCCGTTAGTCTTAGAAAATGTACGACATGGATGGTCACCTAAGCTCGAAATACATTGGACCAAGTGGATTCAACAACAAAGAAAACGGAAACAAGGGACTTGTCGGTGGATCGCGCGCAAATTGCGTCATCCGCATCTCGCACTCTGTATTGTGCGGCTATGCAATATTCTTGGTCCGCTTCGGTCTGTAATCATTAAGAAAGTAAGTTCATGACTCTGCGGATGGTTGAACAACAACGTCGTCAAGTTCTGACTACAGCCAGGGTTTTGGGGCTTTCGTGCTCCAGTCCCCAATTTACAATTCGCCAAGACGAAGCAGCCACGTTGGCGCAAGAGCTGCGAATCAGCGAACGATGGCTTCATGCACTACCCGCGTTGTATCGCAAGTCGAGGGTACATCAGCGTGGTAGCGTTTTGATCGAGCGTGAAGGTGGTCCTCCCATGGATCGCCAGTCGTTTTATCAAGTTGCAAGTGCAGAATTTCCCTGTGGTCCATCGACGGATCAACGCATGCAAATGTACGCTGAGAAAGCAGGAGCACTGCTTATCCAAGCTTGTAGAGCAGCGATTGCCAAGTCATATTTGTCTGCGTCAAGGATAACGCATATCGTAACGGTATCCTGCACGGGTTTTTCTGCTCCAGGATTGGATTTTCAAGTTATTGATGAATTGAAATTACCGTTCGATTGTGCGCGAACCCACGTGGGATTTATGGGTTGCCACGGTGCGATCAACGGAATTCGTATAGCAAAAGCAATCGTAGAATCCGACCCTAACGCGGTCGTATTGCTAGGCGCGGTCGAACTGTGCAGTCTTCATCAGCAGTACTCGGACGATGCGCAACAACTAGTTGCCAATTCTTTATTTGCTGATGGCGCGGCAGCGATGGTGATCGGCGTCAACTCCCCAGAAGATTGCACTGAAGAATCAAACGAAGGTGCGGCGCTGCCGTGGACCATCGCTTCGACAATGTCGCAAATACTCCCGGGCACATCGGACTTGATGAGTTGGCAAATCAACAATTTTGGTTTTCAAATGAGCTTGGATCCAAAAGTGCCTGACAAGATCCAAGCGAGTTTAGCGCCAGTGATTTCAAAATGGCTTCGTGATGAAAACTTGGAACCGAGTGAGATTGATGCTTGGGCAATTCATCCCGGTGGACCGCGAATTGTAGAAGCGTCTGGAGCAGCTTTAGGATTGGACAAGTCACAGCTTGAGCATTCTTTTTCCATATTGCGAGACTGTGGCAACATGTCGTCTCCAACCGTTTTGTTCATCCTGGACCGACTTTCAAAAGTCGATCCATCTGCCCAGAACGCTGTACTGCTAGCATTCGGGCCGGGGCTTTGCATGGAAGCGTGCTTGTTGACTCGAGTCAGATGATCTATTGCTTTGTCAATTGCATTTTCTTTACAACAACGTAATGTTTCTGATCGACAGAACAGCAACTGCGTGTGGGACGAGAAAGAATTATCCCAAGCGTTTTCGTCCGTAAAACCGCACCCCCTAAAATGCTCGAATTTGCCGATTTACGACAGAACGAGATAATCAAAACTATTGCAAGACGACAAGGTCAGTCGATTAAACACTTCCATTATTCTGTCCTGACGACGGACGAAAGGACTATGCATGTTCCGGCTCCAACGAGTCATCTATCGACTGAACGATCGCGATGAAATCTGCTTCGTAAATCAACAATACGATGAGTTTGCTCTGAGCAATGACAGTCCGACCATTGTGTCTCAGTCCGTTTTGAACCAGTCACTATGGGATTTCATTGCAGGCGACACCACGAAAGAATTGTATCGAGAAGTCGTCAAACGCGTCCGAAATGGCAATCAAATACAATTCCAGTTTCGTTGCGACTCGCCTGACTGCCGGAGACTGATGGCGATGAGTGTGTCGAAGTGTGAAAACGGTGAGATCGAGTTTACTGTGGATACACTCAGCAAAGAGATGCGATCGCCGACAATGCTACTCGATCCAAACCTCGCACGGTCCAGCGAGTTTCTTCTTGTGTGCAGTTGGTGCAAAAAGGTTCGCATTCCTGAAGGTTGGGTCGAAGTCGAGGAAGCAATTAGTAAGTCTCATCTCTTAGAAAAGACGTTACTTCCCGAACTGACACACGGTATCTGCGATCCCTGCTACAAGACGATGAGTGAATTATTAATTGCATCCAAGAATTCAGTAACCGCTCCGAACTTTGCGAAGGACCTAACTGCTTTGGATACATTCATGCCCTCGAGACAAGCCTGACGAAGCGACGTAGCATGTTCACATCATCCGTTGGTTCCCGAATGCTTCGCTTGGCGAATGTTCATTCGAACCAATTAAGAACGTCTTGTTAGTAGATCAAGAAACTCGAAATCAGCGAAAGCATGCGCTGCCGGTCGGCTTGATTGATCATCTGACTTTGGGAGCGAGACGGCTTGTAGCCGATCGCATGTTGACTTGAGAGAGTCAATGCTCAACTTTGCTCTCGCGGAATGGTCCAAAACCTCGACATGCGCTTTGGTTAGTGCATCTGCAGCGCTAAGCCGACGATCGATTTGGTTTTCGCGATCAACTTGAATCGTGGTTGAAGCACGAATGAACGCTACATCGCGTGTTAGCGAAAAAACACTCAGCGAAGGTGTGTAGTGCGGGATATCCGAGAGACTTTTCTCGAGAGTTCGTGCAAGTGGTTTTGCGGCAAGCGATGCGATAGGTGCATGCAAGTGTACGTGAGCTTCTCCCTCGCCGCCCCCAGAATCCCCTCCAAATAGCCCAATTCCACCGCCGGGCGATTCACCTTCTCCACCACCACCGTTGGCATTTAGGAAGTTGATCACGGTCAATGCATCGAGGGGCGTGATGTTGCCATCACCGGTCACGTCAACGAACGGTGGCGTCGAAACGCTGCTGTCCAGCGGTCCTAGTCCCCGCGAGTTCAACAGGTTGATAATGAGCAACGCGTCCAGTGGCGTGACAGTCCCTGAGTCATCTACATCGACGGGAAAAAGAAAATTGTTCCAGCGACTTCCATCAAAGTGGGCACCAAAATCGACATGCGTTGTGGGGCTTTGAAAAGTGACACTCGCAGATTGAATTCCCGAGGTTGGCGATGTCAGAGTAAATAATGACGTTGGCGGAGTGGCTCGAACTCGATAGTCACCGTTGGGGAGATTGGCAAAGTAGTATCGTCCGCTGGCATCTGTCCTGGTTGCTGTCTTAGGACCATAACGTAAGTTGTCAATTTTGATTGCCGTACCTTGAGATCCCTTAATAATCGCATAGGCAATATCCAGTTGATCGCGACCGATTTGCAATGATGCGGCTTGGCCGAGTGCAAGCGACGGGGTTGTCACTCGATCGAGCAACTGACCATTGCTGTCGTAGACTTCCAAACGTCCGAAACTGGAACTTTCCCCACCGATCACGTCCACAGATACAAAACTAGTGTCGATGGAAAAATCGATCTTCAGCTTATGATTTTCGCCGCGCCATACGGGCAAAAAGTCTTGCGTAAAAATTGAGTAGGGCCGAAAAACTTTGTTGCCTGTCGTTGCTTGGCTATCGACAAAGACGCCCAAACCTCCATCCGCCTCAAGCCCCACCGTGTTCAGCGAAACTCCGATATAGCCATTGGACTCAAGCAGCCCCACACTTTGGTCGTCCGGCTCCACTCGCTGTTGCAGAACAAGAATTTGCCCACTGTCGTCGATCAACTGAACAGTCGCGTTGGGTAGTTTTCGTTCGCCTGCGTCCCAGATGCCATCGGAATCGGTGTCGGCCCACACGAAGCCATTGATTCCGTTTTTCCAAGTCGCGTCCGCTTTGGGTGAAAGCACTCCAACAAACAAATTGCTGTAAACTCCGGGCGTGCTCGCAACTGCACGAATCTCGATTGTTCCTTGCCTGCGTTGGCCTGTAGAAATCGACAAGTCCAATGCTTTTTTGTAGTCGTTAATAACTGCTGCGGCCAGCCAATTCCCTCCGTTGAATCGATACTCAATCTTGGCAACTTTGTTAAGCGTGATATCGTTCTGCAGTCCCGAACTGTTTTTGTTCGGCAATGTCGCAGTATTGACAGTGCCTTTGAAGGAATATTTGCCCGATTGAGCGTCAAATTGCCCGACGCCATCGAGTTGCAGCGGAACATCCAACGTATCAAAGATTCCATCTCCATCTGAGTCTTGCCATCCCAGCATCGCCAGCGTACTCGGCGGGCTAATCAAATTATCATAAGCCGCCTGCAGTGTAGAACCAGCCGACATGATGCTTGTGGATTGCACAAAGTTGGGGTCGGGGTTGTTATCGATCGCATTCAGATTCTGCGTATCGTAATATCCTCGGCGACTGTAGTAGCTGGCACCGCCGGTGTATTCGTCGCGTGCCCAAAATATATGCCCCGTTTCATGCGTGAATGTAGACACGGGACGGGTCGACGGAACGACACTGAAAAGGCCTCCGGCAAATGCGAAAGCGCGACTGAATGTGCCGCCGGTTGCAAAAGTTCCATCGCCATCCTTTTTCGAATTGACGACAAAGATAGTGAAAGCCCAATCTGTATTCAACTTCAATCGCTGAGACTGATTAAAGTCCCGCATGTTGTCATCGAGGTCCGTCGAATTTGCAAAGCCTTGATTGGTTAAGAACTCCTGAACCCACTCGGAGTAATCATTGGAGACACGGTTGATGGGCTCATAGACTGTCGGAGCGGGCGTGTTTGCGAACTTGGGATCTATGACGAATTGTAAATCGTGAACTGTGGTTTTCGAAGCCAGCAGATTATCCCACCATTGCAGGCTTTCATCGATCTTGGTTAAGACGTCGGCAATCTGTGTCTGATCCCAGTTTTCAACGTTTTGATCGACTTGACCGTTACTCTCCAGGAGCACAGGAGTAACCGCAATCCGACCAAGCATGAATTCCGCCGTATCGTGCGGCGATGCACCAAACGGCAATGATGCGAACAGCGTCCGGGACTCGCATGGCTCAATTGCCAAACGACGCGATCGACGCGATCGACGCGAAAAAGCGTAGGCCCCGTTTTTGCAGAGTTTTTGCGTAAAGTTGGTTTTCTTTTTTCGCCAAACCACAACCAACCTCGGGAACCAATTTTGCCAAGGAATTCACATCTACTATTGGATGGTACGTTGCAAAAAAGGTTCCTTCGAAGATCAATTTGCGACTAATCGGCATTATCCGAATCTGCGGCGTTGTGACCGCGAAAATCGGAAAAAGCTGACTTATCGGGTCAGGTCCATGCGGTAGAAAGGCAGATTAGAGGCAGCCTTTGACAATGCGCGGATTCAAAAGACCCTGGGCAATCCAATTCAACTCTTGGCCGATTGGACTCTTGGGAAAAATTCACCACCGCCTACTCTCCAAGCTAGTGTCTAGCCAGAAATTTTCTCAACCGCCGTTGCAACTAAAGGGCATCTAGCCAGCACCCATCAGTTATCTACCTAGCAATTATCAACTGTAGAGCAATTATTCTTCGGGCGTTTGCTCTTCGGCACTGCGTATTTTAAGCATCTCGACGGCGTTGCCTCGTTTATTGTATCGAACATCCGACATCAGTTCGCGCATGAGCATGACTCCGCGGCCATGAGGCTCTTCGAGATGTTCTTCGTCGGTTGGATCAGGCAGATGTTGGAAATCGAATCCTTTGCCTTGGTCCGAGATTCTGATCCAAGCTTTTTCCGGTGAAAGCTTAAAAACGACGTCGACCTTTTTCTCAGGCATACGTTGATTGCCATGCTCGATGGCATTGACGATCGCTTCTTCTACCGCCATATGAATATGAAAACGATCTCGCCCCCCCCAACCCATCCGATCAAGCGCACTCATTAACTCTTCGATTAATTCATGTGCATTGTCAGTTACGCTGGCAACGGATTTTTCTAGTACCCACGTCCAACTGTTATGTGGCATTCGAGGAACTCGGAAAAGGCTGATCGCCAGAAAAGCGAGCGGGCAATCATTGACAGGCGAGTCGCACCTTACAACTGAAAAGCATCTATAGCATCGGCTTCGGTTTTTCGGATATCGAAAACACGGTCGAGTTTGGTGATTGTAAAAACTTCCTTAATCTCAGCCCGCAAGTTACACAAACGTAGCTTGCCGCCCGCTTGCTTGGCTTTGTTGTTGAGCGAAATAAGTTTGTTAAGCGCAGCGCTGGAAAGGAATTCGACGCCTTCGAAGTTAAGGAGCAAATTCGACTTCTTGTCAGTCGTGACTAACGCGACGAGCTCTTCGCCAAGCTGTTCAATATTTCCCGAATCGACGATCTTCCGATCAACAAACCGCACAACAGCCACGCCGTTTGCATCGGCAACTACAATTCGCCTTTTCGTTGACATGAGTGATAGTCCTTAAAGGGTGAGGATTACAAAATGGCGGGAAATTCGCAGTGGCGAAGTTGGAAAGCCCATCTCTATGAGCTTACCCAAAAGGTGGATGATTGCAACTACCGTTTCTATTGTAATGCATGGACAAACGCAGTGATACATTTAGATTGCTCGCCAGAACCTATTCTGCCGTTTACCATGCCAACGCGCGGTAGAGACCCATTGGCTCGAATTACTCTTTTTCACGAATTGAAAAACGCTCGCAATTTTCGGCGGAAAAACAACTTGATAATCTCTTGTAGGCAGTATCGATTTGAAGAAAAAAATGCCGTTTTGAAACAAGAATCCATCAGCCCCTAGGTGTAATTCGAAAAGCTTGCGATCACACTAGGAACAGAAGCCGTCCGCCCCCCAAACTTAAATTTTCGTCATGTTTCTCGCTTGCACTCGTTTTGCTCGCAACATTGCAATTTTAGGAACATTCCTAAGCAAGGCTTGCTCTTCGGCATCATGGCAACGGTTTCAAATTGGTCCGCTTGTCACTCACTATCCAAATCCAAATCGTTTCGCCTCGAGGATCCAAGCTAAATGACAATGAACAACATGTCCTACAAAACCTTAATCGCCGTTTCGTTTGCAGTAGCCTTTTCCGTTAGCAGCGCGTCGATTCTCAATGCCCAAGACAGTGCATCGCAACCGCCTGCTGCAACGACTCCTGCACCTGCTGCTGCTCCACCAGATGAATCAACGCCAACTCAACCAGCGGCGCCGACCGAAGCGACCCAATCTCCTGATTCGCAGCCTCCCGCGACACCCGCAACTGAACCGCCTGCGACACCCGCAACTGAACCTCCCGCAACACCCGCAACAGAACCTCGCGTTGTAGCGCCAACAGCAGCATCAGTACCTGCAGCAACATCAACTCTTGAACCACCGGTGTCCGCAAAACCGCAACCGCCAACCCCAGATGCCCAACGCGAAAAAACGCCAGAGGGAACGATGCCCATGGCTTGGATGGACAGTTTCCATTGGCGATCGATTGGACCAACGAACATGATGGGCAGAATTACAGCCATCGCTGTCAACGAAAAAAGTCCATCGACATGGTGGGCTGCAACAGCGTCTGGCGGATTGCTCAAGACCACAAACAACGGGACGACCTTTGAACACCAATTTGACAAAGAAGCGGTTGTATCGATCGGCGATGTGCAAGTATCCTCTTCGAATCCAGACATCTTATACGTCGGTACCGGCGAAGCGAATCCTCGCAATAGTGTTTCTTGGGGAAAGGGCGTTTACAAGTCGACCGATAGCGGCAAGACCTGGCAACATCTTGGCTTGGACAAGTCTTTTCAAATTGGTCGTCTCGCGATCCATCCCGAAAATCCCGACCTTGTCTACGTTGGCGTCCTTGGAAGACTCTGGGGGCCAAACGAAGATCGCGGACTGTATAAAACGACGGACGGCGGCAAGACCTGGGAACGCATCTTGTTCGTCGATGACCAAACCGGAGTGATCGATGTTCAGATGCACCCAAAAAATCCAGACACGTTGATCGTTGCAACGTACGAACGTTTGCGAGACGGATTTGACGGAAACGACCCGATCAAAAAGTACGGAGTGGGCTCTGCCATCCACCGAACAACAGACGGCGGCAAAACTTGGGAAAAACTATCGCAAGGCCTGCCCACTTCCAAACTTGGCCGGATCGGATTGCAGTATTACCGAAGCAATCCGGATTTCGTTTACGCAATCATCGAGTCTGAAAAAATCGGACAGAGACCAGCAAACGCCCCGTTCCTTGGAATACGAAGCGAAGACATCGAAGCAGGTGCAAAACTGGTCGACGTCGTAGGCGATAGTCCTGCGGCCAAAGCTGGTTTGAAAACAGATGATATTGTCGTTGGCGCCGACGGCCTTCGAATCATCTCGAACGATGATCTTCTCAAGGCTATCCGAAAACATGTTGCCTCGGAAAAAATGAAATTCGAAGTGGTTCGCGATCGCAAGATAGAAACAATCGAAGTCGAACTTGGATACTTTCCAGGTATGGAGCCTAAGGAAAAGAAGGAAGGTGCCGAAGCCGAGACGGCGGAGAAGAAACCCGAAGAATCGGAATCAGGAGCATCAGGCGAAGGCGCAGCCGCAGGTCGCGGGGGTGCTGCCAGCCAAAATAACGAGTTTACAGGAACGCTAGGTGGCCAAGCCGAAAACTTGCAAGGCCAACAAGGTCGCGAGGAACATGAATTTGGTGGTATCTACCTTTCCAAAGATGGTGGGACGACTTGGGCACGTATTAACACTTTGAACCCTCGTCCCATGTACTACAGCCAAGTTCGGATTGACCCAGCCGACAACAAGTACATGTATGTGCTTGGTACCGAACTCTACCGATCCAAAGACAGCGGGGAAACATTTACCGACGACGGCGGAAATAACGTGCACTCCGATCATCATGCGATGTGGATCGATCCGAAAGACGGAACGCACATGATCCTTGGCGGGGACGGTGGAATCTATGTGACACATGATCGAATGGACAACTGGGATCATCTGAACCACGTCGCCATCGGACAATTTTACCATGTAGGTGTTAGTGCAAATCGCGATTACTTTGTTTACGGCGGTTTGCAGGATAACGGCAGTTGGGGTGGTCCCAATCGATCGAGCAACTCCAGCGGACCAACCAACACAGATTGGTTCAACGTTGGCGGCGGTGATGGCTTTGTATGCTTTGTCGACCCCGAAGATCCCGATCAGATTTATTCGGAAAGCCAAAACGGAGCGATGTCGCGAATCAATTTACGAACCGGTGAACGATCCGGCATGCGTCCTCGACGTCCCCAAGGCCAAGGTGGTCCTGGTGGACAAGCCGGAGCCGGTGCGGGTCAAACGGGCGGTCGCGGCGAAGCCGGTCAAGGCAGGGCAGCAGGTCTAGGGGCGGCAGCAGGGGCAGGCGCGGCAGCAGGCCCAGGTGGCCAAGGCGGGGCGGGCGGACAGCGAGGCCAAGGTCGCGGTGCTGGGCAAGCCGCCGCAACTGCATATCGATTTAACTGGAAGACGCCTTTTCTTCTTTCGCCGCACAACTCCAAAATCTATTACACGGTTGGAAATCATGTTTTCCGATCTTGGTACAAAGGCAATTCGCTTGAAGCCATTTCGCCTGAAATCACCAACACCGACAAAGGTTCCGGCAGCGCGGTTTCGGAATCACCGGCCCAAGCCGGTTTGATCTACGCCGGTACAACCGACGGTGCACTTTGGGTGACACGCGACGGTGGCAAACTTTGGGAACCGATTTACGTGCTAAAAAAAGAAGAACCAAAACCTGAAGCAAAAAAAGCTGAAGGAACGGAGGATCCCGTCAAGCCCGATCCAACAACAACGGCAAAGCCGGAAGCTTCACAAGGCGACAAACCAAAAGATCCACCTACTGCTCCCGAAAGTAGCAAGCCTGAAGCAGACAAACCAGTTGGGGAAAAGCCGGCAGAATCAAAGCCTGCCGATCCCAACGTGCCAGCGGGCCAAAACGTGAATTCACCAATGCCTGATGCAGCTCCTCCGGCCCCAAGTGCTCCTGCAGCAATTTCAGGTGACAGACCAAATCGATTGGCTCAAATGATCGAACAACAAGACAAAAACGGAGACGGCAAACTTCAAAAAGATGAAGTCTCCGAACGGTTGCGATCCGCTTTTGATCAGCTTGATGCCAATGAAGATGGAGCCCTCGACCAAGACGAGTTAAGAACCATGTTCTCGCGCGGCGGAGGTCGACGACGTCCTGCAGAGAATGCGCCTGCAACTGAAACCGCTGGAGAAAAACCAGCGGAAGTTCCTGTCGACGAACCTAAATCGGAATCGACTGCTACAACGCCCGCCGCAGAATCGAAACCGACTGAAACACCCAAGTCAGAATCGCCATCCGAGAGTTCAAAACCTGCCATCGAAAATAAAAGCGACGCGTCTGCGGCTCCCAACGTTACGGATGACCCCGTATCCGGCAACTGGAGTTTGAACCTGCAAATGCGAGGGTTTGGTGGCGGCGGCGCTGGTCGTCCACCCGGGGCACGTGGTGCTGGCGGACAAACTGGTGCTGGCGGACAAGGAGGCGGTGGCCGAGGTCCAGGCGGAGGCGGCGAACGTCCAACGTTTGACCTGACTCTCAAATTACAGCCTGACAACAAAGTCACTGGCTCGTTCAAGTCCATGCGAGGCGAAGGCGAAATCAGTGACGGAAAGTTCGATCCGCAAACAAAGCAACTATCGTTTGTGGCAGATACCGGTCAAGCTGACTTTGTTTTCCAAGCGACAATCGATGGTCAGAAAATTTCTGGTTCGATCAACATCAACGACAGTTTCAACATAGAGTTCACTGGCGAGAAAACCGCAGCGAATTCTGAAGCGAGTGCTTCCCCTGCCGCTGCCGCGTCTGCGGAAACAAAAGCGCTCCAGGATCTCGTTCCTGGTCCTCGTTGGGTTAGTTCAATCGAAGCTTCAAGATTCAAGGCTTCGCGAGTCTACATTACGCTGGATGGTCACCGCAGCAACGATGACGAGCCTTACCTATTCGTTAGCGAAGATTCGGGAAAGACTTGGCGGTCGATACGAAGCAATCTTCCTACTAGCGCGGGCACCACTTGGGCCATTCGCGAAGACATAAAGAACGAAAACGTTCTTTACCTTGGTTGCGAATTTTCCGTGTGGGTTTCGATCGATCGAGGAGCCTCTTGGACCAAGTTCAACGGCAACCTACCTACCGTCGCAGTACATGACTTCGCGCAACATCCAACTTCCGGGGAGATTGTTGCAGCCACACACGGACGCAGTTTGTGGATTCTCGATGTTTCAGCGATCCGCCAGTTGTCGAGCGAAAGAATTAAATCGGATGCATTCCTTTACGAACCCAACGAAGTGATTCGATGGCGTCGAAAACCTTCACAAGGCTCTCCCGGCAACCGAGCTTTCCATGGCGAAAATCCATCACAATCTGCACACCTCCATTACACCCTTGGCAAAGAATCCCAAGACCTTTCGCTCCAAATATTGGACATCAAAGGTTCCGTGATTTATTCCTTCGTCGACGCTCCTCGCAGCGCTGGCTTGCACCATTTGGAGTGGGATCTTCGAAGAGCATCGAGCGGCGCAGGTGCCGGGCGAGGTCAACGATTTGGCGGTGGTTTCGGTGGCGTTCCTGCAGGAAAATACTTGGTCGCCCTCACCGTCGACGGCCAAACCTACCGACAAGTCCTATCGATCGAACGTGACCCAACGGCACCTGCCGATGCCATTGTCAACGAATCCGAAGAAGAGTTCTTCGAAGAAGAAGAGGAAGAGGAAAAACGAGAGGGCGAGTCGGTAGAGACAATACGCTAGCTTCTATACGCTAGCTTCTATCGAACCATTTCACGCATCAACCCAAGCCCCCTAGATTAACAATCTTGGGGGCTTTTTCATTAAAGGTTAAATTTGTTAAATGTCTGCGAATGGCATGTGATTGAGATGAACAAATTCTTGACGCAGGTAACGTCGACGGGATACACTACGCGTAGGTCGGAGCAACTGAGCGTGATGGTCGGTTGCCTTGGCTCGTCAAAGCTCTTTCTAAGATTGTTCTGATTGATTTATAGCTTTGGCGGCAACGGACCGCGATATGAATCGTGCTTTGTAAAGTGCAAAGCGGATTCGAATATAGCAATCGAATTTGAGGCTGAAGGAGTCGAACTCAAATTATTCTGATCAACGGAAACAGAGTTACCTTTTCAACAGGAAATACAAGGACGCTCCCATGAACACTCGCCCAAATGCTACGGTTGCAATTCTCGATCTCGGTTCATCTGATTACAGTTCCTCCAATCTAGTAGAGGCATCATTTCGCAAATTTGACGGATTGACCGTTCTCGAATGGTGTGTCCGTCGATTAGTAGAGAGTGCCATGCTTGATGACATTGTCATCACAGGTCATGAGTCACTCTCGAACAAAGTTTTGGAAGCGAGCCTGTGCTCGGCCAAATGGTTTCCTTCGACGCTTACATCGACAGTGGATCGGGCCAATGAAGTCGCCCAACGTTTCAAAGGTGAATGGCTAGTATTCGTAGCCCCCACTTGCCCCTTCGCCGACCCTGTCTTGCTCGATCGACTCATCGCTTCGGCTTGGTCGTCGCCTCAAGCGGACTATGTAGGATTTGTAGCTTCGCGGCGACCTCAGTTTTCTTTGGCTCGGCTGGGCTTGGTTGGCGAAATGTGCAATCGAAAAGCACTTGAAACGCTGAGCCACCTCCCTGAATCGCAAAAAAACTGCGATACCGTTCCAAATCTGCTGCGACGCGATCCTGAGTCCTTCAATGCCCGATTAATTCCGCTTCCCGAAATGCTCGAATCGGACGATCTGAAATTCAATTTACAAACCGCCGAAGATTGCGTTAACGCAATCGCCGTACTGGAAGCTGCCGGCGAAGACTTATCCTATCAGCGACTTGTTCGAATGAGCGAAGTCAATCATGGCGATCGGACGACGCGATCGCAACGTCAAGTCATGGTGTAGGCTCACCCAGGATTTTTAGAAAAAATAAACGCGAAGAACAATCATGTGTCCCTTGCGTTTTTTTATGCGCCAGTTGGATTCATAGACCTGCCAGATCATATCATCGGAGGATCGACGAATTCGGGTTCGACGTATTTCGGGATGAGGCCAGCTTGGTGACCTCGACGAAGCAACTCGCGAACGGCTTGACGACCGCGCTCGGTGAAATCTAAAGTCCAATCGTTTACATACATGCCCACGAACTCGTCAGCTTTGTCACGCTCCAAGCCGCGTCCATAACTGAGAGCGTAATCAAGGGCACTGCGTCGATGATCCAAACCGTGCTTGATGCTCATGTACAAGTAACGATTGACGTCGCGAATAACATCCTCACCTAAATCCTTACGTATCGCATTCGCGCCAAGCGGTAACGGCAATCCAGTTTCTTGCATCCACCATTTACCCAAGTCGACAATCAAATGCAGATTGTCGTTTTGGTAAGTAAGCTGACCTTCGTGAATGATCAAACCCGCATCGATATTTTTGTCGCCATATTTTCCTGCGACAACAACGTCCAAAATCTCGTCAAATGGTACGACGACATAATCGAAATCGGGAAGCCATAGCTTGCAGGACAAATAGGCGGTTGTGAGCGTACCTGGAACGGCGATTGTCTTACCAACCAAACTGTCACGGTCGCCTGGATTACGAGCTACTACCATAGGACCATAATTGTCGCCCATGCTCGCACCGCATGAGCATAGTTTGTAGATATCGCTCAAGTACGCATAAGCATGCAGGCTTACCGCCGTGAGTTCTAGCTCACCATGAAAAGCGCGTCGGTTGAGCGTTTCGATGTCGACCAACTCATGCGAAAACTCATATCGACCCGTGTCCAAGCAATCCTTGGCAAGTGCATAAAACATGAAGGCATCATCTGCGTCTGGGCTATGCCCGACCCGAATCAAAATTTTGCTCGCAGTGGTCATTTTCTTGAAACCCCATTTGTTATTCGCTGGGCCAGAATGCAGTTTGCATTCTCGCCGACGTATTATTGAATATCAGTGAAACCGATTTGCAGCAGAAAAATTAACCGAAAAGCCTCAATCTAACGAGTAGGTAATCCAAGACTGGGCACGAAAAGCCCGCGTTTTACTTGCTCCAAATTTTTTGGTCATGTAATTGTTTTGACGCTTGGCTTTCCCAGTCCCGATTGGCGGCAGGCGAAGCAGGGCTGGGGTGCAACATTCTGCCCACTTGCGGCATTTGCACCACTCCTTGATCGGCTAGACAGCTTACGCAAACTGACGCGCATTTTTCCGCAAAACCACCAACGCCGACAATCCACTGCGGCTCGAACAACTCAATTAAACCGCACAAATGTTCATTGCAGATTTCCACGATTGTGTCGCGCATTGGTTTGGGAAGCTTGTCGGGCGTGACGTTGCGGCCAGTTTCTTCCATGAATGCAACAGGGCAATAATTTACAACGAAGTGTTCTTCAAAGAATTTTTCGGGCGTCTGGAAAACACTTTGAAACATACCCCAAAATCTTCGGCCCGATACTTCGGAGCGTTTACACAGAAAGCCATCGATCGGGCGTTTTGGATGTATCGAACTCGGGCACGACACACCGTCGCTAATGCCTAACCAATCTCGGACCGCAGCGATCTCACCAAAGGGCACTCCGGTTTGCACCATGCCCCAGGGTCCAGGATTCATTCCGACAAAAAGCACTCTCTTCGTACTATCTCCAAACCTGCGAATGTATTCGGCATGTGCTCGCCAAGCGTAGTCGAGCGGATGATATACCCAAGGAACCGAATCGGAGAAGTCAACCTCTATAAGTCGATCTCGCATTCGCTTTGCTAATCGAGCGGCTTTCTTGGCAACGTTTGCATTCGCAAGGGACTTGGTTGATTTCAAAACGAAAACCTCACTCAGAGCTTTCTTAGAATGAAAACGGCATCGCTCAAGTAGTCATCAAATTTTTGTGGTTCATCGATCTCGTACCAAAAATCGTAAACTTCGCACAATTCGAACTCAGGAATCTTTTTCAGCAAGGCCTTCATCTGTTTGGCTCGATAGATTCGCAAATCAAATTCGTCAGCCACTTTGACAGACTTGCCATTTTTATGGATAGTCATCGTCAGCTTGAGATGCTCGATCCGTTTGCGCAAATCGCTGTGCGTCACGCGCAAAAAATAGTTAATCTTCAGCGACTTAGATTTATACTGCCAGCGTTCTTGATCGAGCGGGTCGGCATCAATAGGTAGCAAATGGAGGCCAAGCACATAAACGCCACCTGATACAAGATGCTTGGCAACGCAATTCAAATGGCTTTTTGCGGACTCTTCTGTCAACAAATGCCGAAAGGTATTAATCGCATTGAATGCGCCGTGAAATTTCTTGCCTAAACTAAACTTCTCCATGTTTGCTTCGACCAAAGTCGCGTGAAGCTTGCGGCGTGTTAATCTTTTGCTGCAATAGTCCAGCGTGTTTCGATTCAAATCAAAACCTGTCACGTCATATCCACGCGCTGCCATTTCAGCGATCAAACGCCCGGTTCCGCAACCTGCTTCAAAAACCCGCTTCACTTTACATTTCGCAAATTTCGCAAAAACACTTTCGAGGAATTTACATTCTTGCTTCGTTTCCTCGCGGAAACCCAAGTCATAGTAATGCGGCAAGTCGTACCAAGTTTTTTCTGAGTTATCTTTTACCGTGCTCATGCTTGCTGCTATTTCCCCAAGGCGATTGCCACCATTTTGCCATTCTTACAAGGCTGTAAATGTATCTCGATTCCATTTTCTGAGAATACGTGTAGCGTCGTCGACTCGTTGAGGCTATTTGCCGACCATTCCATCTCAAGATCGCGGTAGAATAGACGTGGCTGCCACAAATGAAGCTGGTCGAATTTCAGTTTCAGACGTCCATCACGCGGCGATCGGAATTAGAATACCGTTCGCTCGAACAACATCGGAATTTGATTCATGATTACAAAACAATCATAAGGACAATAATATGCCTGGCTGGTACGAACCTAGAATCTCGCGGCAATCGTTCTTGAGATTTTCTACTGCGATGGTTGCCGGAGGGATCGCTTCGCGATTTTCATTCGGCGACACAGTTACGAATCCCGATCCGCTAACGCGATTTGCATTGCTGTCCGACACGCATATTCCTGCAAACCGCGACGAAGAATATCGTGGCTTTCGCCCTTACAAGAATTTGGAAACGGTCTTGGCTCAAGTGCCTACGACCAACGCGCAGATGGCATTGCTTTGCGGAGATGCTGCTCGGCTAACAGGATTGATTGACGACTATCACGCACTTAAAACCATATTCACCGAGCATAAAGCACCTCCAACTGCAATCGCTTTAGGCAATCACGACGATCGCGAGAATTTCCGCAAAGTCTTTGAACCCGCCGCGAATGCCGATGTATCCGTTTCAGGCAAACACATTTCTATCGTGGATGGCGAGCACGTTCGATGGGTTATTTTGGATTCCTTGCTTTACGTCGACCGCGTTGCAGGACTGCTTGGCAAAGCACAAAGAAATTGGTTAACAAATTATCTAGGTGCGCACACAGACAGGCCCACGTTGATGATGGTCCATCACACTTTGGGCGACGAAGATGGTGAGTTGCTTGATGCCAATTTTTTGAAACAACTGGCAGTGCAAAATAAACACGTCCAAGCGATTTTTTATGGTCACTCGCATGTTTTTGATATTAAGAAACAAGAACAAGTACATTTAGTCAATCTCCCCGCTGTCGGTTACAACTTTTCGGACACCCAGCCAGTCGGTTGGATGTCGGCACAAACTGAACAGAATGCTATATCGCTGACACTTCACACGATCGGCGGGAACGAGGGACAAAACGGAAAATCGTTTGAACTAAAATTCAGTTAGCTTCAAATACGACTGCCATGGCATGAACAACGATTGGGGTCGCGGACCGAAAACTGTTTTAAGGCCTTTTTCTACCTCTTTAATTGTTACGGAATCGGCGAAGACATGGAGGGGATGGGTCCTTCTCTGCCGTGCTCGTTGGACAGGTCGACCGTACTTTCGTATCATGGTGGTTGAACCGCAACTGATTGAATCCCCTTCGAAATGAGATAGGTACTATTTGAATGTCTGAAATCGCAAAAATCGGTGGCGTCGGCTTAAAGCTAAGTCAACCGATGGCGAACGATGTGGTCTGGATAGGCCAAGGCGAAATCCTGCAACAATTACTCGCTTGCTGGCTTGTCGTTGATGATAAAGATATTCCGCTGACTCCTCGCTTAACGGGAGTGCCGGGAATTGGCAAAACGGCGCTTGCAATGGCAGCGGCCCGCGTTCGCAAACAGGAGCTTTACATTTTCCAATGTACAGCCGACACGCGTCCCGAAGATTTGCTCGTAACACCGGTTCTTTCAAGCGACGGCAAGATCGCATATCACGCTTCGCCGCTTGTAACGGCCATGATTCGCGGCGCTGTTTGCGTGCTCGACGAAGGCAATCGCATGAACGAAAAATCGTGGGCCAGTCTCGCGCCGTTATTCGATCAGCGTCGCCAAGTGGAATCGATAGTAGCCGGGATCACCATACACGCCCATCGTGATTTTCGATGCGCCGTTACGATGAACCAGGATGATTCGACATATGAAATCCCCGATTACATTCTCAGCCGCCTTCAGCCAACATTGCCACTCGGTTTTCCAAGTCGCGAAGACGAAATGGCAATTCTCAAGTATCACCTTCCGTTCGCCGAAGCGGAGATGCTCGCACTGACTGTGGATCTCTTGCAAAAATCCCACTCACTGAAGCTCGAATTTTCTGCTCGCGACGGAATTAATTTGCTGAGATACGCGATTAAGCGGCTTTCGCAAACTCAGGACCACCCGTTGAGCAAAGACCAAATCTGGCACGAAGCGTTGCAGAACTGCTTGGGCGATGATGCCTTGGACCTTGAGGAACTCTCGAAACGCAAAGCCCGTTCACTTGGCGGCTCAGCAGTGCCGCTGGGACTGGGGGATTTTTTCTTTGATCCGGACGACCCGCTTCATCCCGATTTTGAGGAAATAGACGACTTTGACCCTTTCGATCCGGATGATCCCGAAGACGAAGAAGGCAACGACAACGAGCCTTTTTAGAACAATCGTGTCCTTCAGTTTATGCCGAAATTTTGCGATTCCTCGAAAGAGCAACTCGGGACAATTGCAGTTTTGGCTGAGAAATAGTCGATTAGGAATTGACAGTTTAATCCCAAGTGTCATAAAGTTTCCAAGCAACCGAATCGCGTCAAACGCATTTGATCCAGCAACACAAACTGCTGCGAATGCACCGCCAGCGATTCCAAACACCAACAGGATGGGTGGCAGAGCGGTTTATTGCACCGGTCTTGAAAGGAAAATCCCACTTTTTTCGATCTCTGGAAAACGCTGTTTTCCCTTGCGAATTCTGCAAAATCGCATTTCTCGAAAACCCTCATTAAACGGCCTTTGGCGGTAGTTAAGAGGGTATACCATTTGACTTTTTTTAGTCGATCAAAGGTTATTGGAACCGATGCAATCCCCCCCGCAAACTGTGACGGTCTTTTTCGTTCGATTTCGCCATTACCAAACAACCACGCCCAACCCTCTGCCACAGTCGCAACTTTGTCGATGGACTTACCACTGACTCCGACGCGCTCGCCGATCTTATCACGGGCCTTGCCTTGGTCAGCTTGTGGAAACATTTCCACAAGCACCTTCTTGCCGTTCAAGTTCGCTTGACGTTTTTTTGCTTCGGCCTGCTCATGCTCTTTCCACGCCAAACCAAAAACCGCTTGCCATCTACTACGCATCGTTTAACGCATCGCTTTTTTCCATGACTCGAATATCGAACCAACCCGCCCGCGCTCGTTAAACGCAATCCTACGCGGTCAGTTTTCGACTAGCTTTCGACTATGGACGTAAAAAAACCTTCGCAGCTCATTTCCCGTAAACTGCGAAGGTAACAAACCGGCGAAAGGGTACGCCGGCCGCAACGTATCGTTTATTCGTTAGGTCGTAATGCCGGTCAAGTTGTAGAACGCTGTCGGCTGTGTGCAGAGAACATCACCACGCCACGTAATACGAATCAGCGTTTGATTTTTCTTGAACGCATCACCCGCAACCCGTGAAGCTTCGATGACTGGATTTCGACGAATCACCCAATACAGATTCGAGAAGTCACCGCAGACAGCTTTGGTCACTGTGCAATTGGTCGTATTCATTCGAGGAACGTCCCGAACGTTTTCGGGTGGGTTCAATGGTTGACCGGTCGAATCTGCCAGCAATGCCAAATCCTCTGCAATGCTTGGATGGAATACGAATGCACCTGGAACATAGTTAGCAACTCGAATAGCTGTTGCTGCGCTGCTCAAATCCGCCCATGCAATCGCAGCAATGGAACCGGTGCTTGGAATGTCGCTATTGTTGAGCAACCCAATGGGCTCACCACTTGAACCCGAACCGGCTAATCCAAGTCTGTCGAGCTCGGCACCAAGCGATTTCGATAAAACGCTGTCAAGCAATTCCGCCGCGTTTGGCGCATCCTCAAGCAGCTCATTCGAGCACGTTAGCAAGCAACCGATTGTACGAGCAATTGCTTGGACGTTACCGAACGTGACGCTGCCTTCGCTGAATGCGGCATTCTCGGCTTTGATTTCCATTTCGGGATCTGTGACAACTTTGGCCCAAATCTTCGAATCGCTTTTCATGCCGACAATCTGACAACCCGCATCGACCAGAACGCTTTGTGCTCGGGACTTGTCGAGAACCATGTCAGACAATTCCTCTGGCACCAAAAAACCGCCCGCGCTATTGGAGCCCTCAGACAGTGCCGCCTTAATCATTGGGCTTGCATGTTGCGAACCGATGACCATAGCACGAATCAATTCACCCATAGGGTTAGCTGGCCAGTTGGATCGATTGGCCTGAATGCCTTGGTGCTTGTTGAGCACGATAGAGCCCTTGCCAAAACGGTCTGCAATGCTTGCTTGCTCATCGCTGCCAAAATGCTTGCCAGCCATCGCATTAAGTGCAACGCCAGCACGAATGCGGGTTTCGTTTTCGATCTTCGCAGCTCGAGTAATGTCTTGGCGTAGTGCTTCAGCTTTTCCGCCATCGTTCAAAATCGCGTCGATTTCGCTTTTCTCGGCTGTCGAGAGTTCGCGATTGCTTCGCTGTGCATCGCCGTGAATTGCTTCGACTCGGGCCAGCATTCCGTCAAGTTCGTTCTTCAATTCTTTTGCAGTTTTCATCCTGTGAATCCTCTTTTTGTTCAATGTGTGAAAGTCGATCGCAAGCAATTTGCACCGCTACACGATCGAAAAAATATCGTCGTCGAATCCTAATCGGCTTAGGTAGTAAACCTTGGTCGATCAATTCGCGAACCGCAACCAATGGCAAACCTAAGTCGTCGCATAGGTCACGCTCGCTACAAAATCTTGGAATAGTCTGGCTATGTGTCATGCTCAGCTCACCTTCCGAGTTAATTGTTCATGTTGCCAATCGAGCACCGCGCTTGCATCGCAAACAACCATTCGAAAAACATCGTCGGCAAAATCGGCCATGCTTGGCGTTAGTGGTTGTTCCGATAACGTGTAGAACGCTTGCAAGCAGTCTGACAACTGCGAACCATTCCACGCCGGCAACCGCAAGTCGAGATGCTCACGCACCTGGTTGTTCCTTCGCGATTCTTCCGCCTGGATGACTTCCGATAGCCAAGCAGTAGCAACCGGAAATTTTTCGTTTCGCGTTTGGCACCAATGACGAAAAACAGCAATGTCGCTGTTGGTCAAATCGCTGATACGGTCGTTAAGTTGTGGAGTGGTTGTGCTCATGCTTTCATCTTTCAAAAAAACTTAGTGAAGTAAAGTCTTAGATTTTCTTGCTGCGAGAGTTTGCGACGGAATCTTCAAAATTCTGAATTCTGGTTTCGTCAGCTCTGCGAAGTGCACCAAGTCGCGATAGCTGCGAATGCGACAACCGTACAGTTACGTCGATGCCAATTTGGTCGAGATAGATTGCAAGGTCGCCACAATTGCAATTGAGCCTTGCGGATAGTTGGCTTAGGCTGAATTCGTTAGTTGGTACGCTCATACCGCCCCCCCCGCTCGCTTTAACCAGTCGTCAAATGCACTTGGTTCACGCTCTGGCTCTGCGTCAAGTCGTTTGCGGTCGAGTGGTGACAATCCGAATTGCACCGACAGCCGATTGATCGACGCCGCTGTTTGCACAAGCAACCGCCTTGCTCGGTCGTCAAGCGGATCTTGCCGCAATCGCTCTGCGAGTACGTCCACGCTGTCGAGTAGCTGGCAGAGTACAAATAGTTGGTGACAATCGACGCCACGCAAAATTGAGTTTTCGAGTTGTCCAAGCAGCTCTTTCCATTTCCGCTTGATCGCTGCCGATGCCGTTTTCGGACAAACGGGTAAACCGTCTTTTTTCGTTCGATCAACGCCAATTTTTTTTCGATTTCCGCCTGATCGGCCTGCCGTTCCTGCCATTTTCAAACCTCTGGACTAAAAAGTTATTTGATGCCTTTGTTTGCGTAGGCCTAGCTATACCTCTTTTGGGGTAGCCTGTGTGACTTTGTGAGGCAGGGGAGAGTGCAAAGACTCCGCCTCACGCTCTGCAACCCATCGACGCAACGAATCAACCGAATACTTGACCGTTCGCCCAACCCTAACGTGTGGCACGATGCCAGCACGACGCCAGCCCCATAACGTCCTCTCTGATACCGATAGCTTCCTTGCCGCTGCTCGCTCGCTGATAAGTAATGGTTCGCTCATCGTTCATTCCTCATCAGCAACCAAGCCAAGCCAATACCGGCAAATAAACCGATGCCTAGCCCATGTGCCCAAACGCTGATAATCAACTCGAATAGCTCGCTGCTCATCGCTTTACGCTCCTTCGTGTCTTGGTCTTGCCATCGCCCGTAATCCGTGAATCGGTGCCAACGTCCAGCGCGCCATCGGGTAGGCAACTGAATGCTTTAACCGTGTCGGCGGTCGCGTCGATCTTCATAACGTCCATCGAATGCAGCTCATACCGATCTGTGCCAGCAACACGCATCACGAACAAGGGACAGCCACGGTCTAGGCTGATAGCGTCAACGCAAGAGCCTTGCATCCCTTTCTTGTCGGCGGTCAATCGCATGGTCGCTATTCGCATGATGACTATTCCCGTTCCCGAATTGTTTCGATTAAGTCTGCCAGCAAATCCCGCTGCCCTTGCAGCTCATTCCTTAGCTTCCCGATCTCATCGGCAACGACTACCGCCGCAACGATAGTGCCGATTGACTCAGGACTTAAATAGCCGTGACCATGTTGGCGGGTGATGTCGAGTAGGCGGGTAATCTTTTCTTCCATGTTCAAAACCTTTCCGTACTTCTATTTCCTAAACACAACCAAACCGCATGTGGACAACTACGGAAACACAACGACTCTCCTATAGAGAGTCTGTCGTTGTGTGTACCTCGTTGTTCCACAACTCTGGAATTCCGTACTTGTTTCCGTACTTGTTTCCGTAGTTTCCGTAGTTCATTCCTCACCCCCCATTGGCATGAATTCCGACAAGTAAAAACCGTCATACTTTTTACCGCTGATCGCTACCGAATTCGGAACGCTTTTGACTCTGCCATCGTCGAGTAGTATCCCAATGACTCGGCCAGCGTCTTGGTTCGATATGCGAAGTCGCTCTGCAATCTGCGTCTTGGTCATGCCGGTAGTTGGATCTCGTTTCATTACCAGTTCAACGAGGTCATTGGCTTTACGCTGTAAACGCTCGTTTGCAGCTTGTTCCCTGGTTTCCCGTTTATCAACTTGGCTGGATTGCTTTTCCTCTCGGGTGCCTTGGTCGTATTCGTGCTTGGCCTGCAACGTGATGGAATACGATCTTCGTTCCTTGTCGTTTTCTTCGTCGATGTCCAACGCCCACTGTGACGAATGCCCAGCACTTCCACCGATGGACAACCACAACTTGTTTGACTGTCCCGCTTCAAATTTCTGACGCCTGCCAATCAGTAACCATTGGCGGAAAAACTCTGCCTTGCCAGCTCCTGAAACGTCCTCAAGTTCAACTGGCTGATACTCTTTTGCGTTGACACTGGAACGCTTAACGTGATCGAGGAAAACCGGAGTAGCACCGCGCCGCAAAATCTCATTTGCCAAAACTGCTAGCTGTCGTCCGTTCAAAATCATCGACGCTTGTTGATCGTCCAAGCTCATGTAAAGCGGATCGAGGAATACAACGTCGGCTTGGTGCTTGTCGATCAAATGAACGAAGTACGCCAGCATTTCGGCATTCGATGACTTTGGAACCCACCATTCAAACCGCAGCATGTTATCCGCTGCTAGTCGATCGAGGTCACAACGATTAAAGTCGTCACCTAACGCCGCTGCCATCCCGATTATCGTTTTCTTAAGGGTCGCTTGGCCTGACTCAGCACTTGCGATCAATACCCGCTTTCTCTGATTGACTCGGAACCTACCCAGGAACGATAAACCGCTTGCAAGGCTTAACGCCATGTTCGCCGCTGTCGTTGTCTTGAATGACTTGTAAACGCCTGCCAGTAGCGTTGACTGTCGTTCCACAAGTACGTTGTCAATCAGATAGTTGTCGGTAATGTCTGCGTCGAGCAGTTCCCGAAGGCTATACCCTGGCTCGATAAAGTAGGCTTGGCGGATCTTCTCAAACCGGTCCGCAGCTTGTTCCGGTTTCTTGTCGGCTTGCTGCGATTGTTGAGCCTGCTCGGTCGATTGCTTGGCCTGCTCTTGTTGCTCAAATTCCGCTTTCAAACCGTCAGCAACTTTGCCGCCATGTTCTATATTTTCGGGGCTGTGCTTGTCATCGTATGCGGTGGGTTCATACGCCAAACGCAAATCTTGCCACTTCCACCACTGACAACCATTGTGATGACAACCGGCCTGTATAACGCCATCCGGTCTTTCAATTAGCCACTGTGCGCCATCGCATCCATGCCCGCCATCGTGACTTTTACAGGGTGGTGGTAGCTCATCGAATAACCACTTGCGACCGCCTGCATATGGCTCTGGACTTCCCACTGGTACGGAGTGATCGCGTAGCCAATCATCGAGATTGAAAGAACCGTTTGACGATGTTTTCGATTCGGTCTTGGCTTCTGGCTTTGCATCCGGTTTCCGCAGAGCCGCCAATTGTTCTAACTGCTCACGAGTCACTAACCGCAAATCTGACTCGGGACGAATGAAGTAACTTTGCCGATGTGGTCGATGTTCGCATTCTGGCAAATGATCTGGTTGAAAGTCGCTGCCTTTCCTAACCCATGTCCCGCAGACTTTGGATAGTTGAGACGCATTATAAACAGTTTGATCGACGCTTAGCCCTTTCCTCGGGAATAGGTCCGAAACTGCTTTCAAGCAATTGATGAATAGCGTTTCGGTTTCTGTGTCGTTTGGCTCATCGACTCGATAGAGCAACCCAGCACCATTACCACTCATCGTCCGAATTGCTTCGGGCCATCCGTAGTCCGTCGTCAACTTGATCGCGATAAACTCAGCTTGGCCTAGTGCCGAATGCAGCTCATTGTCTGTTGATGATGTTTTGGAAACTCGCTGCGGGTCGATGTCGATTAAGAACCATGAACGCTTGACGATGTTTTTGTCCGCTGTGCTTGTCCCTCGGTCCGCTGGCTTGATCTTGTCAGCACAACGCGCCGCCAGCTCCGCTGGTACATAGTTCAAAGTAAAGTAAACCGCACTTGGGCTAAGCTTTTCAACTCTTGCGATTTCTCTTGCTGCCTTGTCCGGATCGCAAAAATAACCGTACTGAGTTTGCAGCTTGTCGCTATTCGCCCACGCTTGGACGTTTACCGCTCTGATTTCGTGATAGCATCCTGGAACGAATACCAACCGCAAGAATTCCGCAGCGTCGAAAACTTTACTTTGCTTGCCATTCCCGTTACAATTTTCTTCGGTTGAACTTGCTGGCCCTTCGATGTTCGTCGCGTCGAGGGGCTTTTTTGTTGCGCTATCCATTGCTGCCCTCGCATTCCAGCTTGCAAGCAGCTTCGAATTCTGCCCACAAACGAAGATAGGCTTCGTGCGAGTGATCTCGACAAATGGCGATTGCTTCCGTCGAGGTCATTGCCTTCCGAGTGGTCAAGAAAACTTGAAAGTCGGATAGGTCGATTTCGATGGGCGCGTTTAACGGTCGTGAAACTTCCATGTTAAAAAAACTCCGTGACGTTAGCGGCCTTGCGTCGTCGCGGAGTGCTCGGGGCCTGCGTCGATGCTGGATGCCTTCGAGCTAGAAGAAACTTTCCAAGTGCCGATTCCGCGACTCGCCATCTAGGGCGTTTCCCGTTTCGATTCGTCGCGATATTGACGGCTTCGAGTTCGCCAGAATGAATCCAGTTCAATACCTTATCGGTATCCGTTCCAAGCAGCTCGGCGGCCCTTGGAACCGTGTAATATGCCGTGTCTACCATGTGCCTTTACTCCGTTTGAATGAATGAATCATCAACGAAATAAATCCTATTGAGGCTTAGTTTTGAAACCATGTTTGCTAGAGTCTTTAGCAAGGCAGAGTATTTTCGAGCAACCGTTTCGTTATTCACTAATTGCAAAAAAAAATCCTGCTAGCAACATTTAGCAGGATTCTTAGCAATGGTTTTCTAGGTCCGTTTGGCTATTCGATGATAAACGGACTCCATTTGGCTTTGTTGTTGTAAATGCGTTTCGTGAGCTCATCAATTCCGTTAGTTGGCTCTGTGAGGTGTTTCTTGTCGAGTGTGTCGCGGTATGCCATTGCCGCTTGTCTGGTAGTCGTATTCTTGTTTTTGTTTTTCATTCTCACAAACATTTGCAAGAGTGGGTCTAGCGTTTTTAGTGACTCTATTTTCGTTTTCGTTTCGTCGCCTTCGAGGTCCAAAAACCTAACCAATTCCATGCAAAACGCTGCATAACGCTCGGCCCTTTCCCGAACGGAATCGGGCTTAGTCGAGAGCATTGCACCGCCATCGAATTGGCCTACCATTTTTAGGGCGTTTGCGTTTGGATCATCCGATTCCCTAACCAAAAATAACCATAGGCCCTTGTAAGCTTTCTCGGCAAAGATTCGATTCGGTCCGTCAATCACCGATTTCCAAGTAGGGATAATATCTTCAAACCCTTTCACCTTTCCCGATTCGAATAAGAGCATTGCAACGCAACCGCCTTCAACCATAGCCGAACCAAGTAGGCTTTCAGAATCGCACCGCAAAAAACGATCTCGCAAGTATGTTAGCCGATCTCGCAATTGTTCTAGCTCGTTCATTGTGCACCGCCTTTCGATGCTGGAATCGGGGCTAACCAGCTTCGTACAACTTCAACTACTGCCCTCAATCTTTGCTCTGATATACGCTGTCGGTATCGTGCTGACATATCACGCTCGGATGGCGTGTGGCCCATAATACTTTGCACCGCTACGAGGTCCGCTGATTCTTCGGCCTGCGTTTGAAAGCTCCGACGCAAGCCATAGAAGCCGCGCCCGTCTTGAATGCCGATTGCCTTCGTGACTTGGCGAAAGTCGCCTGTAACGCGGTATCCGGTACGGTGCTTGTCCGTGTAATCATTTCCACGAGCGGAGATAAAAAGATAAGGCGATTCGGTCGCGGGTCGTTGTGAGATAACCAGCTTGATTGCTTCGATGGTTTCGGGCCATAGCGGGATTTTTCTTGCTATCGCAGTCTTGGCCCTTGGGTAATCAAGCCAACCGCCTTCGAGGTCTACGGCCTTCAATGGTAGGTCCGCTACGTCCGAATTCCCTAGCCCACCTTGGACGCCTAGCAAAATCATCGCCCGAACAACTGGCTTGGCAACTTCGAGCATTCTATGAAGCTCATCGCGGGTAAAGTCTTGGGCGCCCTTTGCCAGTCGGACTTGACGCAACTTTTTAGCTGACGGCTTTTCGAAACTTGGCCCAAAATCCGCTGGCCTGTCGATCAATCTGCATTTGTACGCATGAAGGAAAACGGACTTAATTTGCCCCATGCGTTTCGATAGGCTTACTGGGTTGTATCGCTTTGCCAGCTTCTTACGCAAATCTGCAAAGTCTACTGACTGCATACTGCCAGCGTCACGTTCTCCGTCGATGGTCTCCAAAACGAATTCGCAAGTAGCGTAATACTCATCGAACGATCTTTTCGTTAGCTCGCCCGATTGAAGCAAATTCTTCTTATGAGTTAGCCACGAATTGCAGAGGTCTTTTAGTCGCGGTGCGTCCGTCCGTCGCGGTGATCGGCCTGCTAAGAGGTCGTCACGCTGTTCAAGCCACTTGGCAAGGCTTTTTTGCCCGTTCGGGTCGTTAGCCAACTTTTCGAAGTAGATACGCTTTCCACGGATAGTTTTGGCCCAATAGCCTGTACCTTTGTGGACATAAAGCGGAAAATCCGAATTTAATCGGGGTCGCCGAACTTTCGGCTTGGCGGTAGAATCTGCCATTGCTCACCTCTTGCTTTGAAATGGTGTTAGGTGGGTACGGCTTCCGATTGTCACAAGCAATTGGAAGCCACTTTTTACCCTTAGAAACCCGTTAAAGGGTACAAATAAGGGTATAACGAAAACGCTAGCTAGTCAACGGGTTAGCAAGCAATGAAGAAAAGCCAATGTTTTCATTGGCGAAAACGATATTGGATGGGTGGCAGAGCGGTTTATTGCACCGGTCTTGAAAACCGGAGACGTCGAAAGGCGTCCGTGGGTTCGAATCCCTCCCCATCCGCTAACTCAACAACTTATCAGTGGCAAAGTTTTTTTGGGTTTTTGATCTGAAGGAAACGTTGTGCATTGTTGGATTAATTGCCAAGTCGAATCGATAAGAAAATGTCTGCGATGGCGAGGACAACAAGCAATACAAGGGTGTGATTCTTGCAATCTGTAAATGAACTTTCGCATCCGCTTGTTGTGCATCATTTGTCGATTCTGCGCGATGTTGCAACGCCGCCAGAATTGTTTCGACTTCAGATCCAGCGATTGTCCATGCTTTTGGCAGTCGAAGCATCGCGTGACATTCCCCTCAAGGAACGCCAAGTTCAAACTCCGCTTGCAGTCATGACGGGACATGAACTTGGGGTTCGCGTTGCTGTCGTGCCCATACTTCGAGCAGGCTTGGGAATGGTTGAACCGTTACTGCTGTTGATTCCTGACGCGGAAATCTGGCACTTGGGAATGTATCGGGATGAGCATACTGCCCTGCCGGTCGAATACTATTGCAAATTGCCAGCAGGAAATCCTTCTCAAGTTGGATTAGTTCTCGATCCCATGCTGGCGACGGGTGGGTCAATTCGAGCTGCGGTGACGGCGCTAAAACGGTGGGGCGTGGCCGATATTCGCGTTCTGAGTATTATCGCGACACAATTCGGCATCGATCGATTGCTGGAGGAACATCCCGAGGTTCGTATTTGGGTCGCAAAGATTGACCCAGTCCTGAACGCAAATAAATTTATTGTTCCCGGCCTTGGCGACGCCGGTGACCGGATTTTTAACACACGATCCAATTGATGCCGGCTCCTAGCTCCTGGTTTGCCGATACTACTGTTTGCTCCAGGAAGAATGCGAAATTGCATCTATCTGCTCCACTAACCCTTGGACATCTTCCACTGCGACGCCACTAATCTCGTTCTGCTCAAAGGCGAACTTGTGCAAGCGCATATCTACTTTGGATTGCTTTGTTAGAAATTCCCCTGAGTTATTGCCGTCCCGCTCGCTTGGCGAAGCACGTTGCGACGCTTAAACTCATTGCACTTTTGTAAATGCTAAATGTCATTTCTTGATTGTCTTATGCGGGGACTACACTGTGGAACGCTATACAGGAATATTGGGCCTCGTCGTCATGATGTTTGTCGCTTGGATGATGAGCGCCAATCGCAAAGTAATTCCTTGGCGAGTGATTGCTGGGGGCCTCATTCTGCAGGTCGTATTTGCTCTGGTAACATTGAAGGTTCCCGGCGGCGATTTTGTTTTTCGAAAAATCGGCGATGGCTTTACAGAACTACTAAGCTATGTCGACTCTGGGGCATCGTTCGTATTTGGAGACACCCCGGTAATGGTAGAACAAGATAACGGGGGCGTTAAATCGATGGTGCCGACGCCAGCATTCAAAGTCCATTTTGTGGCTTTTAAAGTATTGCCAACCATCATCTTCTTTTCGTCGCTGATGTCCCTGCTCTATTATTTTGGAATCATGCAGCTCATTGTGAAATCGCTAGCAGGGATTATGCAAAAAACACTTGGAACAAGCGGAGCAGAAAGTCTTTCCGCCGCTGGAAATATTTTCGTCGGACAGACGGAAGCACCACTTTTGATTAAACCCTATCTCAATGAAATGACGGATTCGGAGATCATGGCCGTGATGGTAGGCGGGTTTGCTACGATCGCAGGGGGTGTCATGGCCGCTTATGTTTCGTTCGGTATCGATCCCGTACATTTGCTCACTGCAAGTTTGATGAGTGCGCCTGCAGCGCTCGTTGTAGCGAAAATACTTCAGCCCGAAGTGGATCGGCCGAAGACGCTTGGGACAGTAGAGGTTTCGCCGCCTATGGAAGCCGTCAATCCAATTGACGCAGCAGCCCGTGGTGCTTCGGACGGTTTGACCCTTGCACTGAACGTTGGGGCAATGTTAATTGCATTCCTCGCCTTGGTAAAATTGTTCGACAGCTTGTTGTTCAATGCAACTTATTATGCTGGATATCAATTCACTTTTACGGATATCTTTGGTTATCTGTCCACGCCATTTGCATTTCTCATGGGAATTGAATCCAACGAGTGTATGGCAGCGGGAAGAGTACTCGCAAGGCGAATAATGACTAACGAGTTCATTGCCTACCTCGACCTGGGTACGATTATCGCTGCTGACAAACCCGAACTATCGCCGCGAAGTGTCACAATACTCACTTACGCACTTTGTGGATTTGCGAATTTTGGATCGATCGGCATCCAAATCGGTGGACTTGGACCATTGGCTCCGCAGAAGCGAGGAACACTCGTTCGAATCGGTCTTCGCGCGATGTTTGGCGGAATATTGGCCTGCTATATGACGGCCTGCATAGCCAGTGTTTTGATTGATTGATCAGTGTTCAGATTGAATGTTGTGGGCAATTCGTTTGAGCAATCATCCAAGCCCAAGTGACTTGAACTCGGGCAAAAGCAAATTGAGCACCTATTTTGGTTGTCGCGTTGCTAATCGTGTGGTGATGCCTTGCGACTTCATCGCTTTCGGTTTTTGCGAGTTATCCGGCCAAGCAAACGGTGCTGCAATTGCACCTGCCGCTTCGACTTCTTCACAGGTAACAATCGTCAAGTTGGGCATCAGCCAATTCAACTTGTCGATGATTGCCCGGTGATGCGCCGCTTCGACCATCAAGCAACTTTTGCCTTGCATGTCCGCAGCGCGATGAACAATTCGAATCTGATTGATCAACTGGATTAACTCAGCACCAAGTTTTTCGTGAACCAATCGATATTCAAGATTCACAGGCAATTGGATCGTTCGCACACGATCATTTTCGTCTCGATACGAATTGCATATCCACCTCGAAATCGCCAATCGACATCGCGAAAAATTGGCTTCGAATCCATCGCTCGACTCCCAACGACACCCAAACTCGCTGAGTATGCGGTTGAGCGGTCGGATGGTGCATCGATCCTGAACCAGTTTTTGCAGAAGCGTATGGAGACTCGAAAGCGAGGAGGTCCGCTCCACTGTTTCATCCACGAGCGATGGTGAGCTTGTTCGTAATGCGGTAATCAGTTTGGAGGTCTGGTCAAACGAATAAAAATGACCGCAATGAGCCCGGAGCGTCGATGCGATAAAAGCTGCGACTGCATCCTGTAGTGACCACACCACCTCTCCACTGGTTCTAAGATCTTCGGATTGCGTTGCATTAATCCATGTAGCAGGAGCATGCCAAACGGGATCTTTGACTAATGTGCTTTCAGGTCCAATCAGTTCTGCTTTATCACTCAATAACAATTCACATCCCAGCGGAAAACGCATTTGCCCCAAGTCGAGTCCTTGCCATGCGAGACCGCAACGAACCGCTTCCATCTGACTACAGTCATTGACTCGGATACTTGGAAAAGAAAAACCAAATTCTTCAGATAGTGAACTACGGATCTGCGCGATCCACGTTAGCAACGACTGGTCCATCTGCTGTAACAAAGCCAACAAGTCACGCCCAATCGTAAGCTCGACATGTTGCAACTCGTCGATGTTATTCTTCACGACACTGTCGGCAAGCGAAAAGTCTTCGTCCGTGTTTGTTTCTTGATTGCTTGCGATCGGTTCGAGGTTTTCCTCTGGGCACGAAATACAAACGACTTGAGGAAACAGGACAATTGTCTCACGTCCGCCACCTTGCTTTTTTCCTGCTCGCTCAATGTCGCGCATTGCAGAATACCAATTGCTTTCATCGTAATCGTCCAATCGCTCTGCATTCGACAAGCACAGTCCCCCGTCAAGAAGTGATTCCAAACGGCCGACGAAGCGGTGGCCGCCAAACGTAAAGATCGACACGTATTTCCCAATGTATCGCTTGAGCGTTCGGTCCAGGTCGTCGGAGAGATACACGATAATTTCCTCTTGTTTTTCTTGGCGAAGTCCGAGCGATCCGTTACCAAATCGCTTTATTTTTGCACGCCGTCGATCGCGAAACGAATATCACAACCACCCATGCTCTGCGCGATTTCACGTCAACGACAAATGCCAGTATAAGATGTTTGAACGCGGAATAGTTTGGTAGTTCCAAGGACGGTGATAAATTGGTAGCCTGTTAGATGTTAAATTAGGGCGTGTTGGCCGGAAGTCAGAAATCCAATAAACCGTTAATTCCTCGATTCAATTGACAATCTCGTGCATTCGAGGTTCGGTGCCGGTAATTTTATTGCGTTTGAAAATTTAATTCAGCAAAACTCATGTTCGGGGAAATAGATGTCTCTTCAGATTTACATTAGCGGTCAGTACGTGGACAAAGAAAATGCCAAGATCAGTGTCTACGATCACGGCTTGTTGTATGGCGACGGAATTTTCGAAGGCATGCGAAGCTATTCCGGTCAAGTTTTCCGTCTGGATGAACACCTTGATCGGCTGTACGAATCGGCACGAGCAATTCATCTCGTGATCCCCATCGACAAACAATCCATGGCCGCTGCAGTGAACGAAACATTGAAACGCAATTCACTGCGTGACGCGTATATTCGTTTGGTGGTGACTCGCGGCGCGGGGTCTTTAGGACTTGATCCCAATCGTACTAGCAATCCCCAAGTGATCATCATCGCCGATTCGATCTCGCTGTACCCCTCGGAATACTATGAGCGCGGACTTGAGTTGATTACTGCAAGCACTATTCGCAATCATCCTGCTGCGTTGAATCCCCGCATCAAGTCACTCAACTACCTAAACAACATCATGGCGAAAATTGAAGGACTCCAAGCTGGATGTGTTGAAGCCCTTATGTTGAACCATAAAGGTGAAGTCGCAGAATGCACGGGTGATAACATTTTCGTTGTTCGGCGCGGCATACTCCAAACTCCACCGATCGACGCAGGTATTCTTGAAGGGATTACCCGCAACGCCGTTTTGGAATTGGCGACCAAGCGGGGAATTCCCAATCGTGAATGCGCAATGACCCGTCATGACGTTTACGTTTCTGAAGAATGCTTCCTGACCGGCAGCGCTGCGGAAGTCATCCCCGTCGTCAAGATCGATAGCCGCCCCATTGGAAACGGAACAGTCGGCCCCATCACACAACAGTTAATTCAGGCATTCAAGAAATTAGTACACGAGCATTCCTAGACGTGAAGAGACTCGTCGAAGCCAGTTGATTTCCTCAAAACTTTTCCCTCATTACCAAGCAATATTGAAAGCTCGAATGAAAATCAATTTCCTCAAATGCATTCGTGCAATTTTCGCGTCCGTCATTTGTTTCCAGTTAGTTGGAGTCTGTACGCCAATCGCGAAAGGCCAGGAGTCTCCCGCAATCAACTCGCAGGACAAGACTGCCAAGAAATCGAAGGACCGAATCCCTCCACCCCGAAAAAAGTACTTGGGTAGAACGATCGCTCCCACGATGGGCTACGAAGGAGCACCCTGGCTTATTCGCGAAACTCGAGAACAAGAAGAAAATCCAACTGTCGTCCTCAAGCAACTGGGATTAAAGCCGGGGATGGTCGTTTGCGATATGGGTTGCGGAAATGGGTTTTACTCGCTGCCGATCGCGGAGATGGTGGCTCCCAATGGCAAAGTTTTGGCCGTCGACATCCAACCTGAAATGCTTCAACTTCTCAGTCGACGCTCGGCGGAAAAGAAAATCGACAACATCGATATGATCTTGGGCACAGTGGTCGACCCCAAACTTCCCAAGGGTGAAATCGACATGATCTTGATGGTCGACGTTTACCATGAGTTTTCAAACCCCGAATTCATGTTGGACGCCATTCGTAAATCGCTTAAACCCACAGGTGTTATCGCCTTGGTGGAATTTCGAGGCGAAGATCCGACCGTTCCCATATTGCCGCTTCACAAGATGACCAAAGCGCAAATCAACAAGGAATACAAAGCCAACGGGTTCAAACTCGTTTCGGAATTCGACGGGCTACCCATTCAACACTTGATGTTCTTCGGCATTGACGATAAGTGGAAACCAGATCCAAAGTCGGATGGCAATTCAGAAGAGGACGAGTGATCGCAAACATTATCTCGCGATCGTGATTGCCGAGCTGTATCGAACTGATCTTTCGTCATTTTGAAACATACTGTGCTTAACCTATGTCTCGAATTCTTACTGCGATTGACCCGATCGAGAAGGTCCAAAACGCCAGTTGCTTCGCGGTAGCATAACACGATGTAGCGACCAACTTTACAAAAAAGCTCGGTGATTCACACCGAGCTTTTTTTCGTATTCGACTAGTAAGCCAACTTAATAACGAAGCGGGCAGAAAATCTAACTTAGTTCAAATCGCTTGCCCATTCTGAAAGCACGTCTGCGGCCAAGCTGGCAATGACATCGTCAACTTCTGATTCCGATGCGGAGAAGCTTGCGATTCCTCGATCAGCTACATTAGACGATTGTTGAGGAGCAACCGGACCATACACTGACTGTCCCACTTGCGATTGCGAGACAACTGCGTTCTGCGAGGCGACAAGTTGCGATGACAGTCCTTGGCTAGAACGGAGATGAGAAAGTGCACCGCATGCAAGGTTTGCAATATCGGCCGCTTCGCCTTCGCCTTCACCACCTCCACCGCCGCCACTTTGCAATTGATTCAGTCGGTTGATAACTCCGAGAGCATCGATCGGCGAAATCATTCCGTCGTTATTGACATCGATGAAGAGCTTTTTGGTCAACTCGCCTTCACCGCCGCCGCCACCGCCGGACAGATTTTGCACACCGCCCTTATTCAATTGGTTGATGATACCCAGCACGTCGATTGGCGATACATTTCCATCACCGTTGACGTCGAAAGGATTAGCGAAGTTATGGAAGCCTTCACCGCCACCACTTCCGCCGGTTGGAGCAACGATCTTCAAGTTATCTGCCGTATAAACGATGCGTTCAAAGCTGACAGGTGTCGGTGGCTCAAACAGCAGGGTATCGTGGAATGGCCTTACATCGGCAGGGTCACCGACAAATTTGGTGTCGACAGTCGTAACTTTCTTTGCTGTCATCGTGATGACAAACTGAAGGAAACGTCCACCGCCCAACGGTCCCTTTTGGCTTTCAGGTACATCTTGAATGTCTTGAACGGAACCAAGTTCGTTGATCACATTCTTGGTAACAATGTCACCGGAAGGAATCTTGTCGTAATTGGCACCGAAGGACGCTTGAAAGCCCAGAGGATTTGTAGCGGAAGTATCGATCGTAACGAATTCCGAATCGTAGAGAATGTCCTGGAACGCAGCAAATACACCCTTAGCAGTCGCACTAGCGCGAGTGTCTTGTATAAAGCCGCGAAGCTGGAATTTCTTGCCGACCTCAACCTGTTCAATTGGCGTACCATTCGTATCGGTAACGGTCAATTGCAAGGTTACGTCACCGGACTGAACGCCAACCGGAACAGTGACTGTGCCTGTCGAAGCGAAGCCTCGTCCGTCTCGGATTGTATAGGTGAACTGATCTTTGCCTCGGAAATTCGCGTCAGGCGTGTAGGTAATGTAATCGTCCGCTGGCGAAGTCGTTCCATTTGTATTAATGAACGCTGTACCGTGCATCGGAGCAGACACTGACGACAACCGAATGACCTTGGTAGAACCCGCGCTGTCGTTTTTGAGCACATTGATAATGTTGTTCGCACTGTTTACGGCAACTGGTGGCGAAACTGAATCGTCAACAGCCTGCGGGAACTCAACACCATCACCGACCACTTCGATGGATGCTCGGCCATAACGAATTTGGCGAGTTGCTACGGGTGTGTTTGGACTATTGGACAACAACACATCCGTGAACGGCGACTTGTCTGCTGGATCACCGGCAAACGTAGCCAGTCCAGGGGCAACAGCGTTGAACTTGAGTGTTGCGAACAAAACGGGATCCGGACGATCGGGAACATCGGTTCTCGAATCGAATGCTCCAAGATCATCGATGACGCCGGGGATCTCGGCCGAACCCTTCTTGAATGCCGTATAGAAATTCGCGAAAGTCACGTCAAAGTTGAATTCGCCAGGAACGGCCGGGGTCGAAGGGCTCACCAAATAAGCGTTATAAAGCAAATCCAAGTACGCTGCGTAAACGCCCGGGAACACCGTCGCAGGACCTCGAAGGTCATCGACAAAGACTTGAAGTCCGAATTGTTCGCCTTGACGAACGCGAGGATTCAACATGACGTTGCCGTTAGCGTCAACGAACTTGAAGCTAAAATCGACGACATCATCCGTGCGATCACCTGGCAGAACGTGAACCGTTACGGTAGCAGTAGTCACATTCCCGGCACTATCGACAGCCGAGTAGGAGAATGTTTCTGTTCCACCAAAATTTCTGGCAGGAGTGTATCGCAAACTTTGATTGCCGGCACCTATAACCGCTGCACCACCTTGGTCGGGTGAGCTCACCGATACGATTTGAAGCGGTCCTGGACGTCCTTCGATGTCATTAGACAGAACGTTCAGTGGAATGCCAATTGAATTCACGACGACGTCGAAGGAATCGTCAACCGCAACTGGTTTGTCAAAAACCAATGCGACGTTTACCGTAACCGTTGCCGTTGAATTTACGCCAGCGGCATTTCGCATCGTGTAAGTGAAAGTATCCGTTCCAACAAATCCGTTCACCGGCGTGTATTGGACTTTGCCGCCACCAGTTACGATCGAAATTCGACCGCCATTGGTGCCTTGAGAAACAGAAACAACTCGAAGCGTTTCGTTCGGCAACTTAAAGTCGTTTGCAAGAACGTCGATTTGGTTGTTAATGGAGTTGCGTGAGACGGTGACTTCGTCATTGCGAGCAAGCACCAATTTGTCGACAACGGCAACTTTGTAGTCTTCTACTTCGCCCGAACGTGCACGACCACCGATAGCCGTATTAAATTCTTGGGAAAGGCGGAAACGAGCAAATGTATCGCCAATAATCGCTCCCGCAGGAGCGGTAAAGTTCAGGACGTTGGATCCATTTCTAACAACAACGTTCTTCAATATCTGTTCACCTGCATCGGACCAATCGCCGTCGGCATTGAAGTCGATCCAAGCGTGCAAATAGGTGGTCACACCAGTTGTATTGGTAACGGTTGCATTGATGGCGTTCTTTGTGTCGCCGGCAACGATTGGACGCAGGAATAGAATTCCATCTTCATCGTCGATGACCACGTTATTGGCATCAACAGGACCTCTGTTGTCGTCACCCAAAGCTGTCGTCGACGGGACACCGTTGGCTTCCGTGTCAATCTTTGTACCTAAGCTCAAACCATTCACGAAACCATGAACGGCACCATTGTTGACAGCGAGAACCGGATAAGTTCGAGGTGCATCGCCCCAATCGAGTGCAACTTGATTACCAAAGTCCAGGCCTACGAGAAAAGTAGAGCCGTCATAAGAAACAACATGCTCGCCCGAAGCAGGGAAAGTTTGGACATAACCCGGATCAAGCACTTCGCGGACCGTATAGGTACCTGCACTGGGAGGTGTGATTCGGTAACTACCATCCAATTTTGTTTTGTCGGCGGGTTCGCCGATATCGAGCCTCTTGTCACCATCCAAATCGAGGTAAATCCAGATTCCTTCGAGCGGTGGTTCACCTTGATCGCGAATACCATCGCCGTTCAAGTCATTCCATTTGAAACCCGTAGCGGTTGGCGTTGGATTGACGAAACCAAAGTTGATTCCATCCTTAATCTGATCCACGGCGACCACAACCGATTGAACGCCATTGGATGGATTGGTTGCTTGCCAACCCGGTTGCAAAGCTGCTTTAATGAGAATCGTGCCTGCAGAAGCAGTCAATGTATAACGACCATTCGTACCCGACGTCGTTTGCTGTTCGGTGATGTTTCGAATACCATCGCCATTTAGATCGGCGAATATCGTCCAACCTTCGAGTCCTGGTTCGCCTGTATCAATTCGACCATTACGATTCTTATCGTTCCAAATCGTGCCAGTAACCGTACCACCTTGCTTGCCGGTCGACATGCCGAAAGCTAAGACGTTATCGGAATTAACAACACCGGAGCCCGTGTTTGGAATTCCGGGATTTAGCGGCGAGTAGTTATCTTCACCAAACCGGAGCGGCAAATCATCGGTTGTTCCGAATATCTGGTCGGGACCAGACCCGCTAGAAATCAACGGATCGTAAAACTGGTCCATTATATGGAATATCTGGTTGGTTGGATCTTGATGCCAACCGCCGAGGTAATGGCCCGCTTCGTGAGCAAGCACCATTGAGGACAATTCGGCAAAACCTTCAAGTATCGTTGAACTGCCCGAGTAGACGAGATCGGCCGTAGCTCCTTGTACCAGAATATCGGTCATTACCAACGCAGACTCTTCTCGATCGAAGTTACCGACGTCGATCGACTGAGCAATACCAAGAAGACCTATATCGCTTCCAAGTAGTTGCAGCTGAGTACCGCCAAAAACAAGGCGAGAAACGTTCTTTTGGCCCCATGGATCTGGATGATCCTTGCTGTTCAAGACAATAACGTTGAATTCGCCTGGAATACCAGAATTTGGAAAAAATCCATTGTTTGCAGTTTGCTTAATCTTGGTCTGGAGTTTATCGGTCACGCGACGCACGATTTCGTCGATTAGTCGGCCTTCATCGGAAGGTGCCAAACCTAGCAAAGGAAGATCATTGCGAAGTGGAGGAACGCGCATCGTTCCGCCGATCCCTGTGATCAAGTCCACATTGACTGCTTCGCGGGGCAGGAGAGCTCCATCGAAATCCAAGAAGATGATTTGAGAATTCCCGATGGCTTCTTTTTCGATTGTGGGGCGGTAGGTTCGCAAAGTAGTAGTGTAGACTCCGCTGCCTTCGCCAACTCTTAAGAAATATCGTCCGTCTTCATCGATGACATACGAAAAGTTCGCAGACCCGTCGGTCATGGTTGGATTAATAGACGGTGGTCGACCTGGAACGTTTGGAGTATTCAACTGGCCTTCGACAAAGACAAGCTCTTCGTTAACCGAGGTATAAAGACCTGCTGTCCAGGGCAGAAGCCCCAACTGAGCTTGCACTCGAACGTCGATAATGTCGCCTTTGCGAAGATCGAACGAGAAGAAATCTTCGTCGAATCGCGAAGCAATTTGGCCGCCAACAATCACTTCGTCGGACTTGCCCGGGGCTGTCCCAAGCGGCAAAAAGTTGGATTGAAAACGAGTGTTATTAGGTTCAGCTTCTGTCGTGGTGAACGAATTATTCGAAACGCCTTCGCCACCACCGCCACCACCGCTAGAAAGCCGTTGCTGGACGCGGACTGCCGTCGATTCATAGGCAGTTTGGTCGGTGAAGAACATCGATCCCATGACGCCTTTTACAGCATCGCTGAAATCGGCCGTCATCAACTGGCGACGCTCCAATTGCTCTGCAAATTGAAGCCGATGAGCAACCCGCTTCTTAGCAGCTATGCTAAACCATCGATGAAAACGTTTTCCCGCAACGTTAGTCTTACGTGACTTCACCATTACGTCCCCAAGAATTGATTTCGGTGAAAAGAAGTTGCCGCAGCAATCAGAGCATACCTGCAACGTCGCAAAATGATTAGACAAACGAACCCGAAACGCCTACAATCCTCAATCATCCATAAACTGGATAACCTGGGGAATATAAAAAGTTTACAAGACTCGCGAACTCGATTCTAATTGCCCTCAGTCCCCTGTCAACAAAAGGGCACCTTCTCTGATGCCGCTTCATTAGCCTCAGTTCCACCACAAATCGCTAATTTCATTGGCGATTGAACTTTGCCGAGTGGCAATTTGCCAGAATAGGGGTTACGGTCAAGACGTTTGCAACGAGAAATCTACCTATTTAGGCTAGCTTTAGTACATTCCGCTGTCATACCGGCAAGAACCGATCGACCAAAAAATGATTTGGGCAAGCATGTCCCAAATGTCGTTCTGGTTTCACGGCGAGAAAAAAAATTTCCTCAAATCGAGAAATGCCAATCTGCAGTTGTCGCCGATCGGGACAAATCGGCTTTTTCCGGACAAGTTGAACAGCGTTGATTTCCTAAAATCGTGTACGCTTTGTTAATCGCTTCAATCGTACTTGACCAAAGTTTGGGCTCCTCCAAAAAGACATTGTCTCGCCCAACTAGTTCCGTAATTCCGATGTTGTTGAGCGCTTTGAGCATACCTTCTCGGACTCCGGCCAAGAGCACGCTAATCCCTCGTATTTTCATTTCCTCAATGAAATGCTTGAGCAAATTCAAACACACCGCATCAGGATTACGAGCGTAACGAAGCCGCAGTATGATCGCCCGGGAGTTGGGACCTATATCTTGCTCGATCTGCTCAAGTAGCCTTTCAAATTCCGGTGAAGCTCCAAAGAACATTTCTCCTTCGAAAGAATAAATGCGTAAACGATCGCATTTCGGATCCGTCGGCAAACGTTCTCGTATGGCTCGATTTTGATCCAGAACGAGATCCGTCATATAGATTTGTGCAGCTCGCGGCACATAAATCAAAAAAGACAACAACACGCCGATCAAGATGCAAAATTCGATGCTGACAAAAACCGCTGACATTGCGGTCGCCGCGATAATGACGGCGTCAAACCGGGTTGCCCTAAGATCGCTTTTTAGACCATTAAAATCGACCATTCGGAAAGCTGCCAGGAACAGTACTCCAGATAACGCTGAGCGGGGAATGAACTGCGCTAGCGGAGCAAATGCCAAAATCGTCAGCGCGACAAAAATCGCGCAAATGACGCCTGCCCACTGCGTCTCGGCACCGGCTTGCTTATTAATATACGAACGGGTGAGTGAACCAGACCCTGGGAAACACCGGAAAAAGCTTCCGGCAAGATTCGCAACTCCTTCGCTTAAACACTGTTGATTGATGTCCAATTTTTGCTTGGTTGAGGCAGCAAGCGACTTGGACATGGCGATCGCCTCTAAAAGCCCTAGCAATGCGATGGCAACGGCGCTGCCGCTTAGGTCCTTTGCCAAAGCGAAATCGACCTTTGGCAGTTCAAAACTTGGTAGGGAACCGGGGATAGACCCAACAAGCTTGACTCCATAATCTGCGCCGAGTTTGCAATACCAGGCCGCAAATCCTGCCAACACAACGGCGGTGAAATGCTCTGGCAGTCGCCAACGATACTTGCGGTTTATGGATCGAAGAATAATCGCGATGGCCATAGTCCCGACTGCAACCGCCAACGTCGGGATATGAATCGATCCTCCTTGCGTCATCGTCAAATAAAATCGTTTTAGGAAGTGATCATGAAGGTCGCCTTTTGCGGTCAAACCCAACGCATTTTTTAGCTGATCTAAAATCAACAGAATCGACGCACCAACCGTAAAGCCAATGATGACGGAATGAGAAATGTATCGCGACAAATCCCCCAGTCGCAGGCCAGTAATGCCTATCTGAATAAGGCCGACCATCAACGACATGAGGATGGCGCCTTCGACTCGTCGTTCAACCGGCAAAATGCTCAATGCACTGAGCATTGCGATTGAGATTACATTGGTCGGACCATTGATTAACTGTCGAGAGGCGCTTAGCAGCGAACCAACAATAGTCATGACTACAGCGGTATACAGACCAAGCTCGACAGGCATCCCAAAGATACTGGCGTAGGCCATAGCTTGCGGGACGGCTACGGTTGCGACGGTAATACCAGCGATCAGGTCACGCCGAAAAAACGTGAAACTGTAGCCTCGTAGCGACTCAAACGCGGGAACAAAGGAGCAGAAAACGCCTAATGCCTTAGAAAAAATCAACTTCTCTTTGGGCCGCTCCTCGGTTTTTTGAACTTGGCTCACGTGACACCTTTATTGAAGTTTGATTTCCCCTGTCGATTCGGCACGATTGTAGATAGACTTGGACGTTCCGTAGAGAAGGGCTTTTGCTAATATTGTCTCATTTACCATTTATCCACGTCGAATTCTTGCGACCAAACATACCTCGTAGAATCAGGAAATACGTATGGCGACCGGTGGCGATCCAAAAAGATTCGGTGAAGCTGCAAAATACTCCGCAGCTTTGGCGATCATTTTTTTCGCCTTTTACTTCCTTCGTAAAAAGCTTGGTGACGTGACCTGGGATCAGATTTCATCCGGTATCCAAAGCATATCTACCAACCAGTTGTTGCTTGCACTCCTACTGACAGTTTTTAATTTCGTCGTACTGACTGGTTACGACTGGATTGCTATTCGCTATCTGAAAAAAGACCTGTCCTGGAAACGAATCATGACCGGCGCAATCATCGGTTATGCCTCCAGCAATGTTTTCGGCTGGCTGTTTGGTGGCACAGCCGTTCGCTTCTTTTTGTATTCAAGCTGGGGATTTCAAGTATTCGAAATCGTTGCCTTCATCTCGATTCTTTCCCTGACATTTTGGCTGGGCATGTTTATGCTTGCGGGAATCGCTTTTGTCGCGCTGCCCGTAAAACTACCTGAAGAATATGCCGATGCACTTTTCCTCGAACCCCACATGCTCGGCTGGATTTTCCTCAGCGTGGTAGTTCTCTACCTACTTGCATGCATGTTCCTACGCAAGCCGATTCGTTGGCGCGATAAAGAGTTTTCGTTACCACCCCTTAAGCTCTCCATCATGCAGTTGCTCGTCTCCGCTGGCGATTTCTTGATTGCGTCGCTCGTACTCTACGTACTGTTGCCGCATCAAGGCATCAACTTTAGTACATGCCTCGTCGCGTATTTAGCTGCAATGATAGTTGTCGTGACCGTTCACGCGCCCGGAGGGATTGGCGTCCTGGAAGTCGTCGTCATCTATATGCTGGCCAATGGGGATTCGACGGAGGAATCCAAAGCTCTCAAAGTGGCCGTGATATCGGGTTTAGTCGTTTTCCGATTAATCTATTACATTCTGCCAGCTATTGTGGCTGGAATCCTCTTTTTTTGGCACATGGCGAGAATCAAGAAGATCAAAGCGGAAGCGATAGCCAAGGGTAGCGATATTTAGTTTACCTAAGTTTCTGCTCCCAACTCGCCTTCAAGATTCGATAGAATCTAACTGCCTCGCCTCCACACATCGGAGCATCGTGAATCTAGTAATTTGCGAACAATAATCAATTTTCGCCTCGCGGCATCCCACCCTTTGTATTGGAATTTTGAAAGATGCGAACTCTGACTTTAATCCTAGTTTCGCTTGTTTCCATAAACTTGCCACAGATGACCATCGCTCAGGATTTTGCTCTACAGTTACGATCTCAATCCAAGGCAACCGACCCACAAACTTTTGAACGGCGAGTCGAAGATCAAAAATGGAAAGCTAATGAAACGGCTGTCATTGTTTGCGACGTCTGGGACGCACATCATTGTTTAAATGCTGTGCGCCGGATGGACGAATTCCTTCCAACTCTCAATCGAGTGATCGAAGCAGCTCGTAAACGCGGCGCAACGATTATCCATTCACCCAGCGATTGCATGGATGCATACGCCAAGCACCCCGGACGGCTTCGTGCAATGAATACGCCTGTAGTAAAAAATCCTCCAGCCGAAATCGGCAACTGGTGCTCGCGCATTCCCAACGAAGAAGCTGCCGTCTATCCAATCGATCAATCCGACGGCGGAGAAGACGACGACCCCGAAGAACACAAAGCCTGGGCAGAAAAACTCACTGCTCAAGGTCGCAATCCCAAAATGCCTTGGAAGAAGCAATCCGATCAAATCAAAATTGACTCTGAAAAAGATTACATCAGCGATCGAGGCGATGAGGTCTGGAATATTCTTGAAGCCCAAGGCATTCAAAACGTAATCTTGGTCGGTGTCCATACGAACATGTGCGTACTCGGTCGGCCGTTCGGCTTACGCCAAATGGTCCGTAATGGCAAACGAACTTGCTTGATGCGCGACATGACCGACTGCATGTACAACCCAGCCAGGTACCCTTCTGTCGATCACTTTACTGGCAACGATTTGATCGTTTCTCACATCGAACGTTTCGTCTGTCCGACAATTACCAGCGACCAAATTTTAGGTGGAAAACCTTTTCGTTTCGCAAAAGATAAACGCGCCGTTTTTGACGTTCAGAATCTTTCTGCTATCGAAAAACAGCCTATCCATAGCGAGTGGACTAAAATGTCTCTCGGCCCAAAACTAATCAAAATGGACCGACCCCCAATGGCCAAAAAACTGTGGTATCGATGCGCTTTGCTTCTTGATGCTACCGCAGCGTCAATGCAGCCGTTCTCAATCAACTTGACGGCAAGCAACGCACAAGCGGAAATGTGGATCGATAGACATTCTATCAAATCCGGCGAACCGATCCCAAAGGACTTTTACTCCACGGTGGACGCAAATTGGCTTATCGTTTGCCTTGACGCGGGGTCTGCAGACCAATTCGAAATACCCGTGCCGAAACTCGCAGGTAAAGGCGGGAAACAAATCGATCTAAGTGGAAACTGGGAAGCGCGTTGGGATGACGAACAGAATTTTGACGTGCCAGCACTTCCCGCAAAGTTCGGTGCGAGCCCAGACATTCTGATATCAACGCAATTTAGATAATCGAGTTCAACAAACGGATCTGCACCAAAAAGCTCTTTAAGGCAATCTTGAGCATCAACGTTTGATGGTTACCACCAAAACCAATTCGCCAAGATCACGGTTGCCGCTTTATGTCCAAGTGCTGCTAGCCGTTTTCGTTGGCATTTTGGTAGGTCAGTCAATTCACGCCCAGTGGTGGAGTTTCTTGACGATCGACAAAATTGCCATTTTTGGCGAGCTTGGCAAACTGATTATCGAAACTATCAAGGCATTGGCAGTCCCATTAATTTTCTTTGCAATCGTCGACGGACTGATTCGAACTCAAATGTCTGTACGTCACGGAGGGCGTCTGATTTTGATTTGCGCAGTCAATGTCTCCGTAGCATTCGCTGTGGGACTCGTATTGATCAACACTTTCCAACCTGGATTAGCTTGGCAATCGAAATTACCTGTCGTAGAAACAGTAGAGGCCCTCGCCACGACTCAAGGAAGCCTGTCGCCGATCGAGAATTTTAAGAAATTTATTCCCGCATCGATTATTGATCCTTTTGTAAAAAATAGCGTCATCAGCGCAGTGATTTTGGCGATCCTTCTTGGCGCTGCGATCCGTCAAGTCATTCAATCCGACGACACTGCTCGTCAACCAGTGAACGAACATGCCGATCAAGCAAACTCGCCAGTTGCAACAGACCAAGAGCCCAGCAAGTTCTTACTCGAACATCCCATATCTGTCGTTGTGAATTTGCTTTACCGCGTCTTCTTAAAGATGTTGGACTGGCTGATCAAGCTTGTCCCCATCGCTGTCTTCGGAGCAGTCGCGAATGTTGTTGCCAAACACGGACTAGAAGCTTTCCAAGGTTTGCTGATGTTCTTAGGCTTTATACTTTTGACGCTTTGTATTCACGCATTGATTTATTACACGTCGGTCGTATGGGCTGTTGGAAAACGAACGCCTGCACAATTTCTTGGCCAAGGTGCCGATGCAATCTTGACTGGGCTATCAACCAATAGCAGTTTGGCAACCGTTCCAATTACGCTCAGATGTTTAACCGAAGGACTCGGTGTTAGTCAGCAGTCGGCAAGACTATCGACTTGCATTGGAACCAATTTAAACAACGATGGAATCATGCTTTACGAAGCCATGGCTGCGTTGTTTTTGGCTCAAGCCGCGGGATTGGATTTGGGATGGTCCGATCAAGCGACCATACTCGGAGCCTCGATCATGGCGGGAATCGGAATCGCAGGAATCCCGGAAGCCGGCTACGTGATGTTGCCGTTAGTCCTGGCAGTTGCCGGTTTTTCCAATGACCAAATAGCCGTCTATTGGCCGCTCATTTTACCCGTCGACTGGATATTAGCCCGGGTTCGCTCGGCAGTTAACGTAATGGGCGACATGACGGTTGCAATACTTTTAGATCGGTTCGAATAGGACGAACTCAGGCTGCTAACGCTACCCTGACAGCAACCAAAAACGCTAATTCGGACAGCCGTTTTGTAAATGACAATCGTGCACACGCCAAGATTTATCTTTGCATTTGCATCGTGATTGAGTTAACGACGTTTCGATTCTTGAAAAAGTAAGCAGGCGAAAACAAGTTTTGGTTAATGGGCACCGAGATGGTTACGGTGATTGCCATGGTGCTCTGAGTTATTGGAGACGGACTTACCGTTACGTCAGCATTCCTCAAAGAAATTGTGTTCATCACTCGATTGCATTCTGCCACAACATCCGCTACCGTGCCTCCGGGGAGTGTTCCAACACGAGCGCCTTCGTATACGGCGTTGTTTACCGTGTGCCGAATCATCGCCACTCGACAAAACTCGAGCGATGCGAAAAAAAATAGCACTGCAATGCCAATTGTCATGGCCGTCTCAACGGTCACCGCTCCTTGGCGATGCCCACGCGGTTGACTTGTTTTGCGATTCTTGATCATAAAGGTCATCTCTTCCCGGCAAATCCCAACTGGCTATTGCGTAATGACGGTACACATTGCAGTTGCAATTTGTTTGAAAATTTCCCTAAGCTGATTACCGTTTGAAGCATGATAGTAAGCTCCATTTCCGATATTGGCGATTTCCTGCATGCGGGCAGCGTCCGGGTTGGCACCGAACGTAATCGTGTAGATAATAATTCCCGCGTTGGAAACATCTTGAGCAACAAGCTTGGGTTCGATTCCCGTGTTATGCCATCCATCGGTCATAACAATCATGGCCTTCTCTGAAAAAGGCCTGGTTCCATTCGTCAATATTGTCCAGCCTTCGGACATTCCCGATGAAATGTTTGTTGCGCCTGATGCAACAAGATTGTTCGCAGCGTCCTCGATCTTCTTTAGGTCCGTGGTCATCGATTGGTCTTGGGTAGCAGTGCTTGAATACGAAGCAAGTCCAACGTACTCCTGTGCTGGACTAGCTTTTAGAATGCTTGTGAAATCTTTTACTGCCGCCTGAAGATCTTTAAGTCTATTGTCTATAGTCATCGACCCCGACCGGTCGAGCACTAACGCGATATCACGGTCCATGAAACTCGCGATTGAGGCTTGCGCTGGTTCAAACCTAGATAACCCGACTAAATTCGAAAAGAAGAAATTGGCTGAGCCCGAACCGGAATTACTCGCTTTCGAAATGGAGACCCTCACGCTGTTGTATGGCTTCAAGTTCGGTGTGAAAGTGAACCTACCGGTCGAAGTACTTTTTACGGAATTCCCAAAGACAATGTCCGAATCGCTGAGAACACAGGGGACTCCGCCAACCGTATTGGCGAGAGCAATTTCCTTGCCAGCGGCGCGAGCTTTCTTTTCATCTTGAGTCCGTGAGAGCGTTTCGGTCGCCGCGCTAACGGTTGCATCGGTAGCAGTTCTGAGTTCTGAGCGAATCATCTGCATGTACGCGATATTGACCGTAATCGCGGACATTAGCAAAAAGATGAAAATCATTATGCAAACGAAGATCAGCATTACGCCTTTTCGTTTTTTTGAGCATTTGCGTCGAGTTAGTTGATTCATCATGTTTTTCCTGCAAAGCTACTTACGACACATTACAACACGGACAGTAATCATTCGGTCTCCGATGAACCTGCGAATGGGGCTATTGCCACTCAATGGTGCGGCAATTTCTGCTGTTATGGTCGCACCGCGGACCAAGAGAGCGGGGTCTGTCGGAGTCAAAGTTATGGTTGTCGAAGAAATTGAACGATTGCTTAAAACATTTTGAATGCAGTCTGTGGCCGATGTGACAGTGCCATCTGACGTGGCGAATTCTTTGCAACCTTCATAGGCGGCGATAGCCAGTCCTTGTCGCAAGAAAATTGCATTGGACACTTCGATTGTGCCAAGAACAACGAAAACTAGGACAGGCAAACAGACAGCGAATTCGACTGCTGCAACGCCCCGCCTTCGTTTTGGATTTCGATTTTTTCGATGGAAATCGTTCAGACCGTGCATGAAAATCAACCCGGAGAGTCTGGATCAAAACTTGTCCCTCATCCGAACTATAGGTTATTTTTTTCTATGCGGACGAAGGATATTTTTGACGCAGCTTTACGAGGCTGAGCAATTCATATAATCGCTGTAAACCTCATTGCACGCGTGGCGCGACAGTGCATCGGTTTGGCTCAGAAAGTTCCAGAAGGCGATCTTTGGAATTAAATCGCGATAGAAATGGTGATGGCGATTACTTCTTTAAGCCAATCCCGCGCGTTCTTTCGGGTCTTTTAGCGAGTTCGCTAACTTCGCCAACGCTTCGGTTTCGATCTGACGCACACGCTCTCGAGTCAGCCCTAGGTTGGTCCCAATTTCCTTGAGCGTATGTGGCGGCGAATCGTCCAGCCCGAAACGCATCTTCAGAACGGTAGCTTCGCGAGGATCGAGAGTTTCGATTAATTCCAACGCCGTTTTGAGTACGTCGTGTTCCAAAAGTTCTTCGTCTGGACTTTTTCGACGTTCATCCATCACCATCTCACCCAAGGACCAACCAGCATCCGTCTGATCCGATTGCGGCGTTGCATTGTTGATCTGAATCGCTTTCTTGATGATCGAAAGCTTCTTTTTCGCCAATCCTAACACGCGTCCAATTTCTTCCGGCGTGGGTGTTCGGCCCAGTTCTTCCGTCAAGCGAGCCGAAGCGCGTCGCCATTTGCTTAGCAACTCCACCATGTAAGCTGGAATTCGTATTGTCTTGGCACAATTGATCAGCGCTCGCTTGATCGATTGCTTGATCCAATAGCTGGCGTAAGTACTAAAACGGGTACCCATCGCCGGATCAAATCCTTCGACAGCTCGTAGCAAGCCCAGATTACCTTCCTCAATCAAGTCCGGCAAACTGAGACCTTTGCCAACGTAACCCCGCGCGATATTCACAACTAATCTTAGATTCGCGCGAACCATTCGATCCCGTGCCCTAACGTCGCCTTCGCCAATCAAGCGGGCTAGCTGTTGTTCGTCTTCTGCGGTCAGCAACTTGGTCTCGTTGATCTCTCGCAAGTAGGTTTCAAGCGGCGACTGGGCCTGAGCGCCTTCACGCGACGAACGACGGGAAATCTCGTTGAAATCTTCCTCGTAAGCCGCTTCCGGATCTTGTGAACGCTTGCGATTGATTGACATAGTTGAGGACCACGAGCATGAATGGAGTGTTAGGACCGTTTTGTCGAACACCCGGTTTATCGTCGCAGTCATTTCGCGGGATTGATAGCATTTTAAAATCGGCGGGCAGTAGGGAAGAATCCTCCTTTAACGGCGCACACGATTACCAAGACACTTTCGATTATGGGCGACTTTGACGAGACGACGTCATGATAATGGCACGCGATGCCCTTCGAAACGAATCCGCGCCTTGCATCTTTACGGGACCAATCGCGACAACTAATTCAACCGTCACGAATCGACCCTCGTGAATCAGTCGTGTCCCCGTAATTTAGTCGACTCGAGAATAGTCGCCCGATTTGCCACCCGACTTTGCCCATAGAGCAACATGAATGATCTGCATGTCGCGATCGATCGATTTGCACATGTCGTAGACAGTCAAAGCAGCCGTACTGGCGGCCACTAAGGCTTCCATTTCAACGCCGGTACGGCCGGTTGAGCGGACCGTTGCTGTCAATTCAAGCTCGGTATTGCTCAACCACTGATATTCGAAGTCGACGCCATCCAGAGGCAGAACATGGCACAAGGGAATGAGAAGCGACGTATTCTTGGCTCCTTGAATTCCAGCCAGAATCGCGATGGTAATGACATTGCCTTTGGAGATTGCCTGATTTTCTATGGCTTGTCGGGTCTCCGATCGCATTTGCAACCGGCTTTTGGCGACCGCACGACGTTGGCTAATATCTTTTTGACCGACGTCAACCATTTTCGGCTGCCCTGAGGAATCGAGATGCGTCAGGGGTTGATGAGAATCCATAGGGGACGGCGCTTTGAATGGAATTGGGAAAACGGTTAAGTGCAAACAAGCATCTCAATAAATCGTATTCGATTGCGAGATTGTTTGCGAGCGTATCCCAATTCGGCTATTGTCACTGCCTTTAAAAATGAAGTCTCTAGAAACGAAAAAAGCTCAGTAAGTCGCGGGAACTTACTGAGCCTTTTTGTATCGTGGTTTGCAGAATCTCAACATCGAAGCGACGTGATTTCGAGTCGCCCCGAGGTTTCAACGCCAGAACGACACCACCGATGGATACTCGTTTTTTAGACGAGTTCCTTCTTAGCACCGATGAGTGTTCGAAGCCGTTCGGCAAGAAGTCTTGCGTCGAAAGGTTTCTTGAACGTCTCGTTGATGCTCGAGCGATCAAAGCTCATCGTGTTGCCATCATCTGGCAGCAACGCGATAAGAATGATCTCGGTGAAATCGGAATTCTTTCGGAGATTCTGGCAAATTTGCAGAGCTTCCAGCTTACCGATCGAAAAATCGACGATCATGCAATCGGGATGGAAACTCTCCGCTTGGATTCCAGCTTCAAATCCGCTTGCAGCAACGGAAACTTTGAAACTTCTCTCCAGCGGCAATTCTCGCTTGAGATTTTCGATCAAAACTTGATCTTGTGCAACGATAAGGACTTTGGCCATGGCCTCGTCTTCAAGATCTCCCAAGGGCATTCCATGCTCTTTAAGAAACTTGATGAGGTACTCGCGTGGAATCCGTCGATCTTGCGATCCAGGAATGCGGTACCCCTTGAGTCGGCCGGAGTCGAACCATTTGCTTACGGTTCGCGGGGCCACCTTACAGATCTTTGCGACCTGTCCTGTGGTGAACACCTTCATATTCGAGTTCTCCGTTACCTTCTGTTCATGGGGATACTGAACTTGCTCAGAAACTGGCAAGCGCAGCAAGGTTCGCCCCTACTTGTCCCAAGTGAATTCACATTGTGAGCTACAACTCATCGCTGCAGCTCTATCATGCTCTGTGAGAGTGCTCCACAAAGGACACTGGGTCAGGGCAGTAATCGTTCTGGCACCTCGGTCGTTCTGATCTTGTTGATAGCAAGACTGCGTTCAACCGTCTTGTTCCGTTCCCTTCATAGTCACTCCCCGAATCGATAGAGAAGAGCCGCACCCCATACGGTCCACTGCATCGAGTCAAAAAGCCTGAATGGCGAGCCTGCAGAACAATGTCGAGGCGAAAGGATAGCGCAAGCATGCTTATTGCAAATGAATGCAATAATGCGCGCATAATGACAGCATGTACCATCCATGATACGTGCCGCTATCGAATTCCCCCCTAACATGTCCAGCAAGTTCGTCGATTCCTGCCTATTCGAGTTACCTCATGGCAGAAGCGGAACAAGCTGTCCGAGAATTAGTTTCGATTCAGACCGGTATATTACTTTAGAAAGAATTTTTGCTTCGCCACGCATAGAACGATTCAGTGGCAACTTCAGTCTATTCAAAGGAATATTTCGCACATTTTCGAACTTCCTTGATTTTTGTTCGCCCGAAAAACTCCTCCAACCCTAACAACCGCTGCCATCCGAATTAAGAACGGAAAGCCCCCGTCCTCCTCGCACGCTATTCTTGAACGTGTGTCGCAGAAAAAAGAAATTTTTCCACACCAGCGATTTTGGAACATAGCAAGGCTTGGCGGCAAATGCCTCCACATCCACAACTTCCCTAGTAATACGCACTATCATCAAGCGCGGTTTACGTGGAGAAAATTTGATTAGCCAAGTCTGACGCTGGTGACGGATTGCAAATTGCTGGATTTTCACGAAACTGAGTACCCGCAACTGGTCAGCGCGGGCACGTGCAGACTCCAGCACCGCAATCACGGGCAGCGTAATAATCAGTCAATGCAAAGTTAGTCCCGCGCGTCAGCTTTGCATGAAAGCGGTACTTGATAAGGTTGTGAGAGGGAAACGGAGTAACTGCCGGTCCACTCGACTTTACGCGTACAAACAGCAATTTGTTGTTGAAGCTTTATTAGGTTCGCAAAGAAACAGAATACTGATCAACACTTTTCCTTCGAAGAATTTCTCCCCTAACAGAACAGTTGAGAATTGCATTGCGAGTTGTAGTTAAGAAAGATGCCCAAACTGCCAGCTTGACGGCGTGCGACATTTTTGAAGTCTTCATTCGACGAAATCCCGCTGCAGTTTTAGGCCTAGCGACTGGCAGCACTCCAGTACTGCTCTACCAGGAGATGATCCGTAGGTATCGAATTGAGGCGATGGACTTTTCAAAGATCACAACATTCAATCTCGACGAATACGTGGGCTTGTCGGAAACCGATCCCAATAGCTATCGCGTGTTCATGAACGAACAATTGTTCAATCATATCAATGTGCCGATGGAATCGACGCACGTACCGTTGGGTATCGCCAGCGATCTCGAGCACGTTTGTGCTGCGTACGAACGAAAGATCCAAGAATCGGGCGGCATCGATATGCAGTTATTAGGGATTGGTCGCAATGGCCATATCGGTTTCAATGAGCCTGGTTCGTCATTTTCCAGCCGGACACGGGTCAAGGCGTTAACGCGTCAAACCATTGAAGACAACGCTCGCTTTTTTGGCGGCGTAGATCGCGTCCCGAAATCCGCTGTCACCATGGGTGTCAAAACAATCATGGATGCCCGCCACATCGTGCTAATCGCTGTTGGTGACAGCAAAGCCGACATTGTCCGCGAATTCATCGAAGGCCCACTGACATCGATGGTCCCCGCTTCTATCCTGCAAACACATTCCGCCGTGACAGTCATTCTGGACGAAGCGGCCGCCAGCAAACTTTCCAATCGTCAATACTATGATGATAGCGAACGACTGGTGGATTCACTTGCGTCAAATTTGAAAGATTGATTGGAGAAAACGCTATGCGGTTGCTGTGCACTTTTCAAGGCCATTCCAAAGCGGAATCATTTACAGCTTATTTGCTGACTCAGAATATCGACACGAACGTTGATAAAGTCGATGGCGCGGAAGACGCTTGGGAAATCTGGATTCGAGACGAAGATTTCGTTACTGCTGCAAAAACAGAGTACGATCGCTACCTGCAAGATCCAACAAATCCAAAATATACCGAAGCGATTCGCAAAGCTGCCGATATCCGACGCGAGCAGCAGATCAAGCAAAAAGAGGCCGCCAGAAATATTCGAACGCCTCGAACCATGGCAACGCCAGTTTCGCAAATTCGACGAATCCCGCCGCTTACACTGACTTTGACGATCCTCTGCGTAATCGTCGGTTTCCTGACAAACTTTGGCATTAGTGACCCTCGCGCCAGGATGGCAAACGGAATCAGCGAAGAATTGCAGTTCGTCGAACGTGCAGATTTCGCAAAGGATCCATCCAACCCAGCGACAAGCATCTTGAAGGGCGAAGCCTGGCGTCTCATCACGCCGATATTCCTTCACGGCAGCCTCATGCACCTCTTGTTCAACATGATCATGCTCGTGCAGTTAGGCCGATTGGTCGAAGCAACCGAAGGGACAGGTCGATTTGCCTTGATCGTCCTCTTCATCGCTATCTTTTCGAATTTACTGCAAGGCATGACTCCACCAAGTCCGTTTGGGCTCGATTTCCTCGGCGGTAGTCCTTTCTTCGTAGGAATCTCGGGAGTCGTGTTTGGAATCTTTGGATTACTCTGGATCAAATCCACGTTGAGGCCCGATTTGGGATTCGCTATGAATCCAACGAGCGTCGTTATCATGCTCGTCTGGCTCGCTATCGGATTTGCTTGGCGAGATTCAAGTTTCAAAATGGCCAATCTGTGCCACCTTGGTGGGCTTCTCTCCGGCATGTTCCTCGGCTGGCTCTTGGCAAACTGGAATACGGCGAAACGAATTCGGAACTAAGTTGGTCAATATGCCTTCGGATCAAAATACGATTTCTATTGACGTCGACTTGGGAGATCGTTCCTATCCAATAGTTGTTGGATCAAATCTCCTCAGCGCGGTGATGCATTACGCCAAGAACTTGGAAAAGGTCACGCACGTTGTAGCAATTATCGACGAGGCTGTCCGACCGCACGCAAATCAGGTCATACAGGAATTGACAGCCGCTAAAATCCGTGTTTCGACGATCGATATCCCCTCGGGCGAATCGAGCAAGAGCCTAACGATGCTGGACAAGATATGGACTGAGATGCTCTCTGCAAAAACAGACCGAGCCTCGGTTGTGATAGCGATCGGTGGGGGCGTTGTTGGCGACTTGGCAGGTTTTGCTGCGGCAACGTTTGTTCGCGGGCTAAGACTCATCCAAATCCCCACAACTTTACTTTCGCAGGTCGATAGCAGTGTTGGTGGCAAGACAGGCATTAACTTGCCACATGCAAAAAACATCGTCGGTTCCTTTTACCAACCGTCGCTCGTCGTCATCGACACACAAACGCTCGCAACACTACCAGATAGGGAGTTTCGCAGCGGCATTGCCGAAGTTATCAAATACGGCGTTATCATGGACGAAGTTTTTTTTGCTTGGCTTGAACAAAATACGTTGGAAATACTCAACCGCAACACGGATGCCTTGCGACATGTTATTTCGCGCTGTTGCCAATTAAAGGCTCAAGTTGTTCAAGCGGACGAATTCGAAACGAAAGGAACGCGCGCAATACTAAATTACGGGCATACCTTTGGGCACGCTTTGGAGGCTGCAACGGGCTACAACCAACTCCTGCACGGTGAGGCAGTGTCAATTGGTATGTCCATGGCCGGATTGCTTGCAACAGAATTGCAAATGTGGAGCCAGGATTGCCTGCAACGACAAAACACGCTTCTGCAAAAATTTGGCTTGCCGACAAAATTTGATCGAATACCAGCGCATCGAATTATCGACTTGATGGCCAGCGATAAAAAGTCAATGCATGGACGTATCGGTTTCGTTCTTCCATCAAGAATTGGCCATGTTGAAGTTGGCGTGAATGCGGACAAAAGCTTAATCGAACTAACTTTATCGAAGTTTGGCTGCCCAAGCACTGTTTGATACCGAACTTGCCGTTCCGCAGAAACGCTCGTAGGCAAACGATTTTTTCGGTTGAGCAGTGTTTAAAAATGGCAACTTCTTGCCGCCCCAACTTGGCATTCTTGCAGCGTTGGCTAGCATGTTACCGAACGAGTCAAAACTCGACCCGGCATATTGCCCATCATCAAAGACCCGATTTGCGGTAAGTCCGCGTAAGGAAAAAAATGGCCGTTGAACAGTGCATCATCATTGGAAGCGGACCCGCTGGCTGGTCCGCTGCGATTTATGCTTCTCGCGCTCAATTGAACCCTTTGGTCTTCGAAGGTGCCATCACCGAAGAAAATCGACTTCGCGGTACGTTGCCGCTTGGACAACTCGCGCAGACAACGGAGGTCGAAAACTACGCGGGCTTTCCATCCGGCAATCTCAAAGCCTTCCTCGAAAGTGCCATCGATCCAAAACGAGTCGCGTACATGCCGCCGATTGAGGAGCATCCGCATGCGGTCACCGGGCCCGAATTGATGGAATTAATGCGTCAACAAGCCACCAATTTTGGAACCAGGATCATTACCGACGATATTGTTAGCGTTGACTTTTCTTCTCGGCCATTCAAGCTGACTTCACAAGACAACGGCGAGTTTCAAGCACAGACCGTCATCATCGCCACAGGTGCCCGCGCCAATTACCTCGGAATCCCCAGCGAAGAAGCTTTCAAGAATCGAGGCGTCAGTGCTTGTGCAGTATGCGACGGTGCGCTGCCGCGATTCCGCAACGCCAATCTCGTTGTTGTCGGCGGCGGAGACTCGGCTGTCGAAGAAGCGACTTATCTTTCCAAATTTGCTGCCAAGGTCTACATGATCCAACGTCGCGGCGAAATGCGGGCTTCGCGGATTATGCAAGAACGTGCCAAATCCAATCCAAAAATTGAAATGGTCTGGTTTAGTGAAGTCGACGAAGTGCTTGGCGACGATAAGAACGGCGTGACAGCAATTCGCCTGAAGAATAATCAGTCCGGTGCCAAGCAAGATTTACAGGCATCAGGATTGTTCCTCGCCATCGGCCACACCCCAAACACGGGCTTTCTGAAAGGACAACTCGAACTGACCGACAAAAGCTATATCAAGTGGACGACGCCTTACAGAACCTACACGACCGTCGAAGGTGTGTTCTCGGCCGGTGATGTCTCCGATGATTATTACAGGCAAGCGATCACGTCGGCTGGAACGGGCTGTATGGCGGCACTTGACGCAGAACGCTACTTAGCCGAAAAAGGTTTGCATTAACCGACTGCCACTGAGACTTCTCTTAACCTAACCGTTGAAGAATCACTCCAACGACGAATTGATAAAAGCACTTAATCAAGTCGTCGTTTTTATTGCGCAGTTTTATTGTCGCCTTCAGGAATGACATTGATTGTGTTATGAATCTCGCGTCGAACCTCGCGACCATCTTTTGTGCGAAGGTCGAGGGAGATGGACATTCCCATCGTCGTTTCCAATTTTGGTATTTGTAAAATGACGGTCTTTCCATCCGCGAGAACTTTCGCATCCGTTATCTCCAATTCATGCTCATCATAATGCTCCGAGCCGTAATTGGCCGTTCTTTTAAGCGACCAAACTCGCACTCGATATCGAGCCAGCTTTTTGTTCGATTCCCGGTCTAATAGGTCCGATGTGACAATCTCTAATTTCTTTGGATGGATATGAAGGCCAACGGGCATGTTCACAGGTTGACCAAGATGCCGAATTCGGAATAGACCGCCTTCCTGGTCTTGGCGGCTACTTGCCCAAGCAAACATGCCGCCAACATAAAGACTTTGATCGACGGGTGAAAAACGCCCGCGAATGATGCCCGTGGGCAAATCGGGAATTGGTAACTGGCACATGCCTCCTTGTTTTACTCCATCGATGTCTTCAAAGGGAACTACGTAAACTCGACCATAGCCGTACGAAAGATTCAGCAAACTGCCGGACAATTGACCCCAATGATCTTTGGGGACCCAAAGCAATTCGGCGGGCGAACGATCGAATTCATTCGTGATCCAACACAACGGTTGTTCCATCGCGGAATCCGACGAGTCCGTGACGTCGTGATATCCGTACATGTTGCCGTAGAATCCACCAGGCCGAACCCAATTGATTCTGTTTTTAGGATTCCAATGACCTTCTTGATCGGTCACGATAAATGTACCGTCCGGGTTCAAGCACACGCCGTTCGCCGCGCGAAATCCTGTCGCCAAGATGTCGGTACCCTGTCCTTGAGGATCAACGCGCAACAAAGTCCCATGATGTGGCACCACAGCGGGCAATGCGTGACGTGCAGATTTCGCGTAGTACCAGTTGCCATCTCCATCGCGTTGTAATCCCATCGCAAATTCGTGAAAGTGCTCCGTTACCTGTTGGTCCGAATTGAAGCACTCATAGAAATCTATTTCCTCGTCGCCGTTGTTATCATGCAATCGAACCAATTGGTCTCGACAGGTCAGCATGATCGTGTCGCGGTCGGCAATAATTCCAAGAGGCTGAAAGAGACCGGTAGCAATTCTACGCCATTGAATTTGATCGCCAGCCAATTTAGCTTGAGCAAGTCCCGTCGCCTTCCATACGTCTCCATCCCACGTACATATTACTGCCGAATCAGTTTCCGGCACGAAATCGATTCCCGTCACTCGCAATCGTGCTTGCCAAGGATTGAATGTCGGAAGTTTAATCTCATCGACGCCCCACCCCTCACCGGAAAACCACTCTCCAACAGTGGCCGACAAAGCCTGCCCAGACCAAAGCGGACTCCCAGGCGCTTTGAGTTGTTCTAAATTAATCGAAGTCCACGATGTCGCTTGACGATGCAACGTTGCTGCCGAGGCAATTAAGGAATCCGCCTCTTCAGACTTTTTGTCGGGTTGATCGCGATTTTCGAGTTTGGAAAATGCAATGGAGAACCGCACATCTTGATCATTCGCAGGCAGACTCACGCACAGACGACGATCTTGCTTCATCCATTTTGCGCCCGACGGCAAACCTTTTTCACTTACCATAAGCTCGATTGTGCCATCCATATTTTGCACACACCAAGCGTCGCCGATCTTCTTCAATTCCCAATCTGCACTGGAGCTTGTGTGGACTGACAAGGTCAAGAATTTGGGACGTGCTCCTATTTGAAATGATCGACCAAAAATTTCTAATTCAGGTTGACCTGCTGAATCGCTTCCCGGAACCAAGGCCCATTCGGGAGTTTCCAGGATGGCAGTACCACCCACCGTATAGCTAAGCAACACGGAATCCCCATTTCGATACACGCCACGAAACTTGCCCCATTCTTTAGGAAGCGGTCCATAACGCTTGCCATCTCGTCCGACTACGCGCTGGTCGTCTTCAAAGGACGTAGTACCAGGCATTGCCCATCCTGGTGCTGTCGGATTCGAACTGACAATATCTCCAACCGCACGAGGGTGAATACCGTGTGCGCCGTTGAATTGAATACCTTGCCAATCGATAAAACCCTGCCCGGACCAAGCGCCGGCCATTCGCAATGTATCGTGCTCAAAGGACATCCAAGCATGCCCACTAGCCACGCCCCCGACACCGGGATCAAGCCGGATACAGATCGATTTTTGTGCGATGTTCTCTCCAGAATTCCCAAACTCCACCGAAGTCGTCAACATGGCCCCGTAATCCATGGTCCGCCACGGCTCCAGTTTCTTCGGTGCTGGTCCGCGAGTCGATCCTCGTGGCAAACTCGCAAGGTAATCTTGATCCACATTCGTCCATGCAGCGACATTATGCGGCTTCAGAAAATGCTCGCGGATGTAATGGGTCACATCGTATTTTTGCTGCGGAACCATCCATATCTGAGGCAACATTTGTCCGGATCCATGGGTCAGCGTATGGTACATCGAGTAGGGATCGCTCCCGCGTTTGAATTTGCCTGCGCCAAATCGCAAGGCCGTTGGTAGCGAGCCTGGCATTTCCAATGTGCCGTGACAATTGATGCAAAGCCCCCGATAAATCTCTGCGCCACGGTCAAATGCCTTCTCATCGAAATCTTGAATCATCCCAGCGTGATCGACGATCGCCTCGTACTCTGGAACTCTGAGTTTGAGCGACTCTGGCGAAGGACGAAGCTCTGCTGCTCGCGTGGGTCCGCCATCGCGAACAGCGATGAGGTAAGCGATCAAATCGTAGAAATCGTTCGGGCTGGATAAAGCCTGTACTTGACCTGCGGGCATTAACGAAATCGACGACGCTGTTTCTTCCTCGATTTCGTCAACTTTCAAAGTTTCCACCGACGTAGGACCCGTCGCAATCTCGTATTCGTCCGCGTTCTTTGCCAATACGATACCCGTCACCACACGTTGATCCTGCGTAAGGAATTTTGTGGTTTGAAACCCCTCGGCAATTACTTTGGAAGGCACGAGAACGGACTGGATTAAATGTGAGTCGTCGACAACTCGTTTCCACATGGCCAAATTCGGGCCAGTCTTGATGTCTTGACGATCATCCATGGCGTGACATTGAAAACACCCAACGGATGGCGAATAGAAAAAGATCGCGCCACGAGATGGGTTTCCTTGCGATTTGCACTGATCAACAAGCTTCGCCGTATCTGAATTCAACAAATACTTTTCAACGCTCTCGTCACCGACAAGGGAACCAACAAAAAAGAAAAGAGATGCCAAACATTGGTAACCAATCGCGCAAGTTCTCATCGATTGAAGTTTCCTATTCCAAGAATAAATTTTGCTTCGGCGAGTTGCAATGAATTCGTCAACCATGAGTCTACTTCAAACTCTTGGCAATTTCTCGAAGACAACGATTCTCGAAAGTTGCGTGAGTCCGGGCAGTTCCTAAGACCAAGAAATTGAATGCCGACAGCGTATTGTATCAGGCTGGCGAAGGGGGCGGTTACTAGAACTCTGCTTCTAGAATTCCGCGCTGCCTGGATAACGAGGGAAGGGGATCACGTCGCGAATGTTGGTCATGCCCGTTATGAACTGAACGGCTCGCTCCAATCCTAAACCGAATCCACTATGGGGCACTGTCCCAAAGCGACGTAGGTCGAGGTACCACCAGTAATCTTGTTCCGAAAGCCCACATTCTGCCATTCGCTTTTGCAGGACATCCAGACGCTCTTCGCGCTGACTGCCGCCGATAATCTCGCCAACTTTGGGAACTAAGACATCCATCGCACGAACTGTCTTACCATCTTCGTTGAGACGCATGTAAAACGATTTGATTGCTGCTGGATAGTCGAACAAAATAACTGGGCCGTTCACATGTTTCTCAGTTAGATATCGCTCGTGTTCGGCTTGCAAGTCCGTGCCCCAACTTACTGGGTATTCAAACTTCTCACCGCTGCTTTGCAAGATACTCACAGCTTCTGTGTACGAAAGATGCGCAAACGGCTTATCCAGAACCAACTTGAGCGATTCTATTAACCCAGGGCTAACCCACTTTTCAAAAAACTGCATATCTTCATCGCAGTCTTTCAAGACGTCACCGATCAGTCGTTTCAGATAGCTTTCCGCCAAATTCATATTGTCAATAAGCTCAAAGAACGCCATCTCGGGTTCAATCATCCAGAACTCTGCCAAGTGCCGACTCGTGTTGGAATTCTCCGCGCGAAATGTCGGACCAAACGTGTAGATCTTGCCCATGGCGGTTGCGTAAATTTCGCCTTCGAGCTGACCACTCACAGTCAGGAAAGTCTGCTTACCAAAAAAATCTTTCTCGTAGTCAATTTTCCCATTACTCGTTGGCAATTTATCCATCGGTAACGTCGTAACGCGAAACATCTGCCCCGCGCCTTCACAGTCCGACGCAGTAATGATCGGCGTGTGAATGTAAAAGAATCCGTTCTCTTGGAAAAACTGGTGCGTGGAGTAACTGATTCGATTCCTCACGCGTGTCACTGCGCCAATTGTGTTGGTTCGCGGCCGAAGGTGCGCCCACTCGCGGAGTTTTTCAAGCGTGTGGCGTTTTTTTTGAAGTGGATATGTTTGTGGATCGGCGTGACCCGTAACTCGTACTTCGGTTGCTGCCAATTCTGTCGATTGGCCTTGCCCCAAGCTCTGCTTTACCAAGCCGCTGACCACCACACTTGCACCAGCAGACAACGATGTCAGTTCGCTTTCGTAATTCGGCAATCCTGCGTCGGCGATGACTTGAAGATTCTCCAAGCAACTACCATCGTTGACTTCTAGAAAACTAAACCCACCTTTCGAATCGCGGCGCGTTCGCACCCATCCGCGCACTTGCACTTCCCGATCGATGCTCGTCGCTTTCCTAGCTTCCTTTACCGAAATCCATTCACACTTGGTCATCATTCGCTCCTAATGCGTTGACTCTGCTAACTCTCGCACTTTGTGGCTTCAGTTTGGTGCTCGGCAATACCTTACTTGTCTTCGACGTATCGATAAATTCGTCCACCACTCGTCGTAGTCGAGAACAGAACCTCGCCGTCTTCGGTTTCTCCAAAAGTTACGATGGGCAAGCTTGGTGGCCAATTGATTTTTCGATTCTCAACGACTTTTTTCTTTTCTGCATCATACTTGAGAGCCCAGAGACGCCCCGAAACATAATCAGCGTAAACATAGTACCCTTCAAGAGACGGAACTTGGCTTCCTCGGTAGACGAGACCACCGGTAATTGATTTGCCCCAAGGCTCGACATGCGGATACTCCCAGATCGGGTCGATCAATTTCGAAATATCTTGTCCTGGTTTCTGATAAAACGGATGAGCCGACTCGCGAATACTCCATCCATAATTACCTCCTTTCGTGACAAGGTTGACTTCTTCCCAAAGATCCTGACCGACGTCAGCAACCCAGAAATCGCCGGTCTTGCGGTCGAATGACATGCGCCAGATATTTCGAAATCCGTATGCGAAAATCTCGGGCTTCGCTTTCGGCGTATCGACGAATGGATTGTCCTCGGGAATTGCATAATTAAAACCAGGCATCGTATTATCGATATCGATGCGAAGAATCTTGCCAAGCCATGTACTCAAGTCTTGCGCACTCAACAAAGGATCTTTGCCAAGTCCACCATCACCCAGTCCGACATAGAGATATCCATCCGGCCCAAACAAAATGGTGCCGCCGTTATGGTTCCAGTATGGCTGCTTGATCTTCATCAAGACAACTTCAGTCTCGGGATCGGCAACGTTCGGATCGGACTTGCTGACCGTAAAACGAGAAATGACGGACATCTGTTTTTCGTCGGTGGTGGTGTAGTAAACGAAAAAATGTCCGTTGGATTTGAACTGCGGGTGAAACGCGAGGCCGAGAAATCCTTCTTCGTTTTGATCATCTCGGTAAGCTACTTTACTAGAAATATCCAAGAAGACGGGCGCTTCTTCGATCTGTTCGTCCTTACCAACTATGTGAATTGTGCCAAGCTGACTTGCAATGAACAGTCGACCCGATCCATCGTACCCGTGATCGATCATCAGCGGTCTTTCTATTCGAAGGTTCGGGTAAGCACGCTCGACTTTTATTTTCATGGGCGACATATCCACACCTTCTGTAGAAATGCCATCCTCGCCGAAAACCAAAAGATTACTTGCAAAAGCCGCAATAAGAAAACCGACGATGGAAACGGACTTGGATAATCGCATGATGAAATTCTATAGTGATGGATGTTTGTAACGGGGGAACAAGTGCGTCAGAACCGCCTAAGACCAATCGCCAGCGTGAAAACAGCCGATGGTCGTTTTCGTTTGGCTATTGGTTTAGGAGTTCGGAATTTGATTTGACGAATTGCACGTTGTAATCGAAGCAATTCAAAGCGAAAGCCGGATTACTTGACGTCCAACAATTCGACTTGGAAGATCAACGCTGAGTTAGGTCCAATGTCAGGCGGTGCACCGCGCTCTTTGTATGCCAACTCGGGCGGAATGAACAATTGCCATTTGTCACCGACACGCATTCGTTGGAGGGCTTCGGTCCATCCTGCTATGACCCTGGCAACCGGAAACTCAATTGGTTCGCCTCGAGCGATAGAACTGTCGAAGACTTTGCCGTTGATCAGTTTGCCTTCATAGTGAACCTTGACGGTGCTCGTCAAAGTTGGCTGTGCACCTTTGCCGGTTGCGAGAATCTTATATTGCAAACCGCTCGGCAAAGTAATGACGCCTTCTTTTTTCTTGTTATCTTCAAGAAACGTTTTCGCCGTTTCGGAATTCGTCTTGGTCGCTTCGGCTGCACGCGCATCGATGCGTTGCGAGATTACTTGAAAAGCGGCTTCGATTTCGGCTGGCTTGCACCGAGGCTCTGCTCCCGTGAGCGAATCCATTATGCCCTTCAGAAAATCTTCGAAGATCAAATCGGTGTTTGTAAAACCTGACGAAGCGAGTTCACGCCCGATGTTGAGTCCGATAGCATAACTTGGATGATCGGTTGGGGGTGCTTTTTTGTCTGTCACGACGGGCTCCTGGGCCTGGATGTTGTTAGTTAGACAAGTCAAACATAACGCGATCAGGATGACGCGTTTCATGCTGTGATTCCTTTAAACTAGAAAAATAAGTTGTAAGCCTACGGGTCAAGATTGAGCCGATTGGTTTTGCACGTGCTGCAAATGCAGTCCCGCTATTCTTGATGGGGTCGTTTCGGTCGAGCCGTGAGAAATAGCAGAGTCCTCAATATCTTACCGAACGTCGCAATTTCCTAGTAGCCGCTGGACGACTTAACGAAGTCGCACATGGTTTTTTTTAGAATAACAATCAAAAAATATCGTTTTCACGGCTCTCCCCATCCGAGAGTGTTCCGTCTTTATCGATTTTACGATGTGGGAACCCTGACTGCACCCATTTGAAGCGATTTCAAAAACTTTGTTGACTAAAAAGCATTTGACTACCACTCTGCGTGACATAACTTTCTTCTGACGAGCCAATTGTTTTGGGTCGTTGCCTTCAAAGGGCTTTTTGGGTCGCACCGTACGGCTGAGTGTTTCGTGGCGGAATGTTCAGTAAAGGCGGTCGACAGTATTTCTTAGTTAAGCTCGGTGCGTCCGAAAACCGAGCCCTGTGTCTGGAGGGAAAGACATGAAGAATTTTGCAACTAAACTCAAGCGCTTCCTAAAGTCCGAAGATGGCCCAACCGCAGTTGAATACGCGGTTATGCTCTCTTTGATCATCGTGATCTGCTTGGGTGCAGTTCGTACCATTGGTACCAACGCTAACTCGACCTTCTCGTCTGTGGCAGCACAGATTTCGGGTTCATAGTTCTGGGAATCAGCGTCGATTATCGATGCTGACCAGTCTAGACCTGAAGGGTCCATCACTTGCTGACAGTCAAGGAAAGGGTGGCGTAGGAAACTTTGGTTTCACGCCCCCCAACCTTGGCTTGTCACGTTTCTACCGAACACTTTTTTTGACTTAACTTATTGAGAATCGATTATGCCGTCCAACGTGCTACCAGTCGAAGCCATCAGCGGTCTTTGGGAAATCATTTGCTGTGCGGGCACCATGTTTGCCGTCGCCGTCATGTGGATTGCACAACCAAGATAATTCTGCCTGTTGCTTGAATCACTCGATCTCATTCAATACATAGCATTACCATATTTGCACGAGAGGAAATCGAAACATGGATTGGAACACTTTGACCAACGGCTTCATCGAACATTGGAACATTTGGTTGGTCTCGGTCGTCCTGATCGTGGCCGCCGTTATCGACGGATGGATGCTGAAAGTGCCGAACTGGCTAACTTTTTCGATGATCCTCGGCGGTTGGATTTACAGTTTCGCCAACGGCGGACTTCCAGGTCTCGGTTGGAGCTTGGCTGGTACTGCCTTTGGTCTCGGACTGCTCTACTTCCTCTATGCAGTCGGCGGGATGGGTGCGGGCGACGTCAAACTCTTGGCAGGTATCGGTGCCTGGGTCTATGTTGACCACACTTTTAATATCTTCGCAACGACGGCTGTTGTCGGCGCAATCATGGCAGTTGTTATGGTAGCTCGAACTGGTGAATGGCGAAAACACTACAGCCAGTTCATGAAAATCGGCAAAGACATTTTGAACACGCGAGACTCCGAAGTCTTATTCGAACAAGCTGCCGAACGCAAACCTCGAATGCTGCTGCTGCCTTACGGCGTGCCAATGACAATCGCCGCTCTCGGCTACTTTGCTTACCAAGGCATGTACTTCTAAAACACCAGTCAAACATGACCTTTGCGTCCAATTCGACTGATTACTTCAAAAGTCCGATTCATCATGTGGCTCGGACTTTTCTATTTTATGTTTTGCTTCATAACGCAGTGCAATCCATTTCTCCCTCATTAACTCAGCGTTCGCGACGCGTTTTCTGAATGCTTGCACACAGTTTCGGTGTTTATCGGAATTGGCAGTTGTTGACAGTTCTCGCCCCAATTTCGAAGCAATCGCTTGGCAATCTTGGCATATCTCGCCAGAACCGCTAGGATGCAGGGCAACTTGTTCCACACAAAATGCTTTCCCCCGAGCGGTTGACCGATGAATGGAATCCGACAAGTTTGCGATGAACTTGTTTTGACCGTTGCTCACCGAGGTGCAACATTATGCAAACGACAACAAATACCGAAGAACATTTTACCAAGACGCTTGGTTTTGAAGGGCGAATTGAAAACGGTGGCGAACTCCTGTCGCGATACGAGAAACTGGTAAGCTCCCCACGACTCCAGTGGACCAATTACCACAGACTTGAAAAGCAACTCGGTTCCGGCGGGCAAGGAATCGTTTTTCTAAGTCACCGACGCGGCATCGACGGCTTTACCATGCCAGTTGCGATGAAGATTTTTTCGCCCGAGCGATTTGCTCAAGTCACCCGATACGAACAAGCCATGAGCCGTATCGGACAAGTCGCTGCAAGGGTTGCGCGAATTCAACATGACAACGTATTGCGAGTACAAGACTTTATTGATCGCAATCGTATTCGCATCATGGTGATGGAATGGATCGACGGCTACGACTTGCGTAGTTTAATGTCCCTCGATCGACTACATCGCATTCGAGCTCGTGTCTCACCTCGGCGATGGGAATACATCAATAGCGTCATCGTCACCGAAGGACCAACGCACGCCCGCCTCAAAGCAGGCATTGCAGTCGCCATCGTACGCGATTGCTTGGCTGCGTTGGCGGCTCTCCACCGCGAGCGAATTGTGCACGGAGATATCAAACCGTCGAATATCATGCTCAACCGTTCTGGACATGCCAAATTGATTGACATCGGTTCCGCATTTGAAATCGAACAACCACCGGTAATTCGATCGTGTACTCCAACCTATGCGGCTCCCGAAGTTCTCGAACAAGGTATTGCAAGTTTTGAACGAAGCGACTTGGCGTCGTTAGGCTACGTGTTGATCGAACTTTTGTCTGGTCGACCTTGTTTTACTGAAACCGATTCCCTCAAGAGCTTGATGGAAGCGAAACGCAAACTGCCACACCAACTGAAAGACATTCTGCCGCCGGAAGTTGCATGCAATGAATTGCTGATGAAGTTCTGTCGTGGGCTGATAGCGCCCGACCCTTCGCTCCGTTTCCCCAGTGCCGAAGCTGCCGATCTCCTCGAGGACGGTGCAGCTTCGTTCCATCGTCAACTCGTGCTAAGCAATCTTGCCACCGAATACGACAACGACATTCGGATCTGGCTCGAGGAATTGAAACAGATGGAAGATATCGGCGAATAATATCGCGGCGTGAATTCTGCGATATCGCGACTTCCAGAAAACTGCCTCGTTTTTCAGCCGATACTGCGAGTAATTATTCACCCAACTTCTTCGCGAATTGCATTGCTTGTCCAAATGCTGACGCCGAACTTTGGTGAATTCAAAACCGTTCAATCGAAACTGTATTTGTTTCTCAAGTCAGCTTTTGGTACTTTAGAGACTTCGGCGCAGGGCAAACCTTCGGCGCAGGGCAAACCTTCGGCGCAAGGTAAACAACGTCGCTTCATCGAAACTGCTGGTATTGATCGGCTCTTGGAACTATTGGAGTATCTAGCGTGACAATCAAAAGTACTGCACGGTTAGCATTGTTGGTAATCATGTCGTTGGTCATCTCGCAGCCCGCCCCTTGCGAACAACCGATCGATCGACTTGCTCATGACCTTGATCCTTGGCTAAGCGTCATATCCGGTCGCGCTGATTCCTTTACAATTGCAGGAACCGTAAATGTAAAGATCGATGGCAAGCAGCAGCGAATCGATTTGCGATTGGAACGTTTTGATGATGAATCTTTCGATTTATCCCTGACGCATTCAGAATACGCTGTCGAGATCCGACGCCGCGCTGATTCAATTGCTTTTGCTCTCCCAAAACACAACGTCGCATATTACGGAAAAGGCGACCTGGATACACCCGATACGTTACGCCCCAGTGGAATCTTGTCTCGCTTCCTCGGCCCAGGTACCGCAATATCTCTTTACGCTCCGATCCTCAAATCGACAGACGCAGCCGACTTCGCACAAGCGCTCGTCAGCCTCGCCGGACTAAAGCTTTCCGAGGATCAGCAATCGTGGCTGGACAAAAAAAATTCGTTCCAATTCACGAACGAAGGAAAACGCTTGGCTGTCCATGGAGACGAATTCGCTTCGGATATGCAACTGGACCTGCATGCGTCGACGCCTCGCGCAGCCGATGATTGGGAGTCGATGAAACTCGTTGCGAAAGATCGCACGGAAATCGAACGGCAATTGACTCGCGGAACTCGTCGAACTTTAGAAGTCTTGGCTCCTTCCAGCAAACTCACATCGCCAGTACAGAAAACCAAAAAAATCGAACATGGCGAATTGAGATGGGTCGACGGCCAACGAGTCGTATTGCTTCACGGATCACCTGAGCAAATTGGACAAGCCCACGGCAAACTGTTGAAGGCGGAAGCCCAGCTTTGCATCGACTCGGTCTTGTATGCGTTTGGGACCGTACAGACGATATCAACCGGTCGTTGGTTTCGCGATGACCTAGATTCCGCATTCGCTCAACTTGCTCCACACATTCCCCAGCGACATTTGGTCGAGACACGAGCGCTTGCTGCCAGCATGAATCAAGATGAACGGTTATTGGAATGCGTCAACGTGTTTCCAGAACTTTTCCATTGTTCGGGCTTTGCTGTGTTTGGAAACGCGACCAAAGATGGAAAACTTTATCATGGCCGCGTCTTGGATTATATGACAACGATCGGACTTCAAGATGCCGCGACGACGTTCATCGTGGCAGCAGACGGCATGATCCCCTTTGCCAATGTCGGATACGCCGGGTTCATCGGCAGCGTCAGCGGAATGAACCTCGAAAAAATTTCTTTAGGTGAAATGGGCGGGCGCGGAGAAGGGCAGTGGAATGGCGTTCCGATGGCGACTCTCATGCGACGAGGCCTCGAAGAATGTTCGTCGTTAGACCAAGTTAAACGCCTGTGGCAAGACAACCCCAGAACGTGCGAATACTACTACGTTTTTGCCGACGGCGAAGACCGCACCGCAGTCGGCGTCGCAGCAACTCCCGACAAGCTGCAGTTTGTCGCCCCAGGCGAATCACATGAATTGTTAGGCGAAGGCATCGCTGATGCCGTCGTTCTCTCAGCAGGCTCGCGTCTCGAAGAACTCCGTCGACGGGTAAAGCAAAATTACGGTCAGATCGACGCGACCATCGGCCAAAACTTGATGTGTCGGCCCGTGGCAATGGAATCCAATTTGCACAATGTCCTATTCGTCCCCGAAGATGGCGTGCTGTTCATCGCAAACGCCGATCACAAACAGCCAGCCGCCGAAAGACCTTACGTTCGCCTCGACCTTCGAGAACTCGTCGCATCGATGCCAGCCGCCAAAGCTCCTGCGAAAGACACGATTTCACTTGATTCAAAATTCCAGGCCACGGACACTCTCAATGTTATCGCCGACGCTTCCGAAGACACTCAACAGTGTTTGAACGACCTATCCTGGCAACCCAACAAATTCGATGTCGTTATTCGCGACGCGCGAAAGAACTGCGGCGATTGGCAAGTTTGTTTTCCGTCGTCACGACCTTGTGGAATCGCGGCCAATGACCAAGTTACTATGGAATGGTACCAAGCAAAGAATACAACCGGTTCGCCAATCGTCGCGCCAGCCGTTGTGGTCGTCCACGAATCTGGAAGCGGTATGACGGTTGGACGTATCATCGCTAAAGGATTGGCAGGGCAGGGAGTGCATGCCTTTATGATCCAGTTACCCTTTTACGGTGAACGCCGCCCCGAAAACAAACGTCCAAGCGGTGACCAAATTTTCTTGGCCATGAAACAAGGCATCGCAGACTCGCGCCGCGCTCGCGACGCCGTTGCCTCCATCCCGCTCGTGGACTGCTCAAAAATATGCATTCAAGGAACAAGCCTTGGTGGCTTTGTCACCGCAACGACTGCGGGCCTGGATCGTGCTTTTGATCGCGTTTTTATCTTCCTTGCGGGCGGCGATCTCTACGATGTTGTCACATCCGGCAAAAAAGACGCCGCGAAATTCCGCGAGGAACTGAAACGCAACGGTGTTAGTGATGTTCAAATTAAGGAACTGTTGTCGTCGGTCGAGCCACTTCGTTTGGCGCATCGACTCGATCCCGAATCCACTTGGATTTTCTCGGGTCAGTATGACGATGTGGTTCCGTTAAAAAACGCGAACAAGCTTGCCGATGCGGCCCATTTGAGCGAATCGCACCATATCAAGATGCTTGCCAACCATTATTCAGGCGTAATCTATTTGCCTTCGGTCATCAAGCAAATGAGTCAATTGATCAGTGACAAATGACACGATTCAACTTTGACCCAACAGTTGCCATTCCAATACGCGTCAATCCCATGCTCGTCTAAACGGCAACTTCTTTACCGCTCAACACGCTTTGCTGCACGCAGTGGCAAATATGGATTGCATTGCGAGCGGTCGCGCCGCTCAATTGTGGCTTTACTTTGCCCGACTGAATCGTTTCTGCCATGTCCGCAATTTCATTTTCAAATGCAGTAACGTCATCTCCAGGCGGTAACTCGGGTCGCTCGACCCGCCCATCGGAATGAAGAACTTTGAGTGGCATCGATTCGGCAATATCCGTGATCGCAGCAAATTCAAATTGCAGCGTTGCTTTTTCGAAATAGATTTCGAATCCGTGCGTAAAAGGCCGACCCGCTTGGTCGATGACTCCACAACTGGCACTCACACCGATCGTTGGGTCATCAAATCGATAAAGTGCATGAGCGAATTTGGCCACTTGGCCGCGCGTCGCACCGCTTGCGTGAATGGATTTGGGATTGCCGAAAAGCAGCGAAATAAAATGTGCATCGTGGACATGCAAATCAACCATCGGACCACCGACTCGATCCGCTTCGTAAAAATCAGGAATCCAATCAGGATTGGAAATGATTCGCTTGAAATAACCGCCTCGTGCTTTTCCGTAGATACCGGATTGCGCAGCTTGCAGTGCGAACTGATAGGGACCGATGTATGGCAGGACCTGCGCGACCATAACTTGGCGATCATTCGCTTTCGCAGCGGCCAATATTCGATCGCATTCGGAGGTTGTCAGAGCCAACGGCTTTTCGCAAAAAACGTGCTTGCCGCAATTCAGTGCTTTGACCGCAATGTCGGCGTGCAGATGGGGAGGGAGGCAAATGTCGATCACATCGATCTCGGAATCCTTCAATAGCAAATCCGCGTCTTCGTAAGTTCGAATTCCCGATACGTCAATCTGATGGCCAGGCGGCCCAAAGTTCCCGTGAATTCCACGCCAGTCGCCCGAACGTTTCTTGGCATCGCGCGATGAAAACGCAACGAGATTTGCTAAACTCGACCGCTGATATGCCAAGTAGTGAATCCAGCCCATAAAGCCGACACCAATCAATCCAGCCCGAATCATTCGACGTCTCCAATCAACTTGAGTGCAATCCCGCAGGTTCGTGGGTATCCAATTTTGCCGATCCCTATCTAAGTAGAGCCGATCACTATCTTAGTAGATTCGTACCCGTCTGGAATCAAGCCTTGATGGCAATTCAGGTTTTTCATGTCGCAAATCTTAAGCAGGACGGCCAAGGCCGACGAGCGACCTACAATCAGGCTGCACGCGTGCTTCTAAAAAATGGATTCTTCAGGCGACCAAAAACTTCAATCAACTTGTCCATGTTGAATACGCTGCCCAAGCTTCTCGGCCAAACGCAACAACGTACGACTTGCGTCGCCCTCGGCCAACTTGGCATGTATCAAATGCAACTGAGTTGTGTCGGACCACGCTTCGGTGAACGCGCGATCAAACTCACCCTCCGTGGTTACGAGATATCCCTTGCCCCCGCCATAGACCAGCGGCAACTGCGAGTAATTCCACGGATGGATTTCATTGTAAGCCCATTCTCCCTCATGCAAGAAACGCTCGGTTCCGTAACCATGGTTGTCAAGCACGACGACCACGGGATTGTACTTGTGCCGAATCAACGTCGACAGTTCATTGCCAGTCATCTGAAACGCTCCGTCGCCGGCGATCGTGATGACGCGCATATTGGGTCTTGCAACACAAGCTCCTAACGTTGCCGGTACCGAAAATCCCATCGATGTGTAATACGCGGGCGACAAGAACTCTGCGCGATCTTGGACAACCAATTCGGTCGCCGCAAAAAGCGAATCTCCGATATCCGCGACCACAATCGTGTTCGCGTTGAGAGCCGTGTTGATGCGACTCATAACACGATTGATGCGAATCGGTGCATCTTCAACGGCGACAAAAGGTGGTGGTGCTTTGATATGCAACGTGTCGGCGATCGGCCGCGTGGATTTTGCAGGCTTGGATGCGATTAGCCGCGTGATAAAATCTCGAAGCGGAACGTTCGGGAAATGATGATAAGATATCTGCAACTGCTCGCTCGTCGCATAAATGCAGTTCTTGACTTCCAGACGTGCCGTATAAATTCCTAAATTGATGTCGGTCATAAAAGCGCCAAGCAACAACACGCAATCGCTTTCCTCGACAAAACTCGTCACTTCGTCGCGTCCCATAGCGCCTTCGTACAGTCCAACATACAAAGGATGCGTTTCGCTGATCGCACTTTTGCCAAGCATTGTCGCAGCAATCGGAATGTTGGATTGCTCAGCAAGCTTGACAACCAAATCCTGCAATCCAAAACGGTGTATTTCGACTCCAGCAATGATGATTGGCTTCTTTGCCGAGTGAATTCTATGATGGGCTTCGCGAATCGCTTCGTCCAAAGCCTCCTCGTCAATAGTCGTATCGGGTCGTCGGAACGAATGCGCAATCGGCGGCACGACGGAAACCATGTCGCGAGGCAACTCGATGTAAACCGGTCGCTTGAAACGTTGGCATGCATCCAAAACGCGGTCGATTTCGCTAAAGGCAGTTAACGGATTCGACAACTCGGTTGATGCAATGCAAAGCTTTTCAAAGACTTCGAGCTGTGTCCGAAACTCCCGCACTTTGTGATGAAGCAGCGGATTATTCACTCGTTCATTCATCCCGGGTGAACCGGTAATGACGACCACAGGAGATTTTTCCGCAAAAGCCCCCGCCACGCTGTTACAGACGCTCAGTCCGCCAACACAATATGTCACGCACAACGCGCCCATGCCGCGAACCCGCGCATAAGCATCCGCCGCAAATCCCGCGCAGTCTTCACGAGTGCAACCCACAACGCGAATCGGGCTCTTTTCCAACATGCTATAAAACGACAAAACATAATCGCCAGGGATTCCAAAAACATCCGCGATTCCATGATCCGCTAGGCGCTGAATCAAGTAGTCGCCAATGGCAACGTCACCCACGCGATTACCAGTGGAAATCGGACGATTCGCTTTGAGCGCGGAAAGAGGACCAGTCATGTCATTCAGCCTCGGTCAAGAGAAATGGAGAATGGATCATTATAAAGGGCTATCAAGCTGCCCAGACAGGGGCAAGATAACGCTTGAAAAAAGCTCAAAATGCCAAAGCTTGTTGATTCAACGCTATGACACATCTGAAGCTTTTCAATTGTTCAGATTGTCCAATGCATGCAGTTCATCAAACACGTATTGAACCCAAGCGACGCGAGACTGCTGCTGTTGATCGACGCATTTTGCCGAATCATTGTCAATCGATTTCGATGTCGCTCGCAGAAGGAGGCGATTGCTCTCCGTCGTCCGCACCGACCAATTGGACTTGGTTGTCGACTGCCTCCGAGTCGTCCGACGACGGAATGTAAATCTCGTCAGAGTCACCGACTTCGATGATCGCTTCTTCTGGAATCTCTTCCATCATCTCCTCTTGGTATTGCTCGGTCTGCGCGGTGCCGTACATCAAGTTAGGATCACTGAATATCGAACCCACGCGACCGTGGACCATGTCGACGCGTTGATGCTTGCCACCTGTTGTCGCATAGTGATGGTCATAGGGCGTGCAGCATAAACTGCAACCGCTGAATGGGATCATGCAGGACACTACAACAGCCAGAAGGCTTTTCGTTCGCATTGGAATCAACCCTAGGCGCGAGCTTGTTTGGACTAATAATATTTCCTAGGCAGTAAAAATCTACTGCTTGATTCCTAGCATCGACCCGTGGACAACTGGCTGTTTAGTCAAACTTTGCCGGTTATGCAAAAATTGCTGCCTAGTTAGAATTTGCCACTCAAGGTAAGCTAGCTTATATACCGGTTTCCAAAAGCAGCGATTTCGTTAAACCTGGAAATAGAATGCGGCTCGACAAATCGCGGCCTTACCAAGATTCGGTTTGGTCCTTGCGCGTTTAGTCGCCAAGGCCTAAGATATTTCAGACTAAGCAAATTCGCCCCGACCCCCGGTCCGCAGCGAACCGTTACGACTTCCTTCAGGTACCAAAATGCTCAAGCAAATCTCGCGTGCTTTCACCCTCTCGGTAGCAGTTTCCTTTGCATCTCCACCAGCACAGTTCCTCATTGCGCAAGAACCCGCCGCGATCTCGCCTGCAGACGCTCTAAAAAACGAAACGCAGTTCCTTGCCGGCGCCCGTCAGTTGACGTTCGAAGGTCTTCGAAGTGGCGAAGGCTATTTCTCACACGACGGAAAACGGATGGTTTTTCAAAGCGAACGAGAAAGCGATAACCCGTTCTATCAAATCTACTTGCTGGACTTGGACAACGGAGATATCGAGCGTGTTTCGCCGGGCCAAGGAAAAACAACTTGCGCTTGGATTCATCCCGACGGCGACCATGTTCTTTTTGCATCCACACAGTTTGATCCGGAGTGCGTTTCGAAACAGCAAAAGGAATTAGAGTTTCGCGCTTCGGGCCAAACCCGTCGGTATAGCTGGGATTATGATCCTCAATTCGACTTAATTGAATGGTCCAAGAGTACTGGCCAGTACAAGCGACTTTCCAGCGAGGTCGGGTATGACGCCGAAGCAGCCTATTCGCCAGACGGTAACTGGATTGCATTTTCATCGAATCGTCGTGCTTACAACGGCGAACTCACGGATAAAGAAAAACAACTTTTCGAAATGGACCCGTCGAGTGCACTGGACCTGTACATCATGCGACGCGATGGTTCGGACCTGCGGAGACTCACCGATGTCGTTGGATACGACGGCGGACCGTTTTTTTCACCAGATGGAAAACGAATTTGCTGGCGTCGATTTTCAGAGAATGGCGCGACTGCAGAAATCTATTCGATGAATACCGATGGCTCCGATGCCAAACGACTAACGACACTCAACGCAATGAGTTGGGCACCGTACTACCATCCATCCGGACAGTACCTCATTTTCGCTACCAATTTGCAGGGCTTTGGAAATTTTGAATTGTATTTGGTAGACGCACAAGGAAAACATGAGCCGGTGCGTGTTACATGGACCGACGGCTTTGATGGCCTGCCAGTGTTTACCCCGGACGGTAAACAACTTTCCTGGACAAGCAACCGTACGAGCAACAAGAAGTCGCAGCTTTTCATCGCCGACTGGAATCATCAAGCGGCCTTGGACGCATTAAATATTTCAGCAGAAAATTCGCAAGATTCGTCGGGCAACAATGAAGCTCGCACTATAGCCACGGCCAATGCAAAGGAGAATGTGGGTGAGTTTGCTGCCGCCGATATTGGTCGCCACGTCGATTATCTGTGTCGCCCCGAATTAGGTGGCCGATTGACCGGCACCGAAGGCGAAAAGCTCGCGACGGCCTATGTAGCTTCTTACATGGAGAGCCTTGGTCTGGAACCTGCTGGCTCCAATGGGGATTGGTATGAAAATTTCCCTTTTACGGCTGGCATCGAGTTAGGGCAAAGCAACAAACTTGCAAAAGGCGAAGAACTATACACTACAAGCAAACAATGGCGTCCAATCTCTTTTTCAAAATCAGGCGAAGTCCCTGAGGCAGAAGTCGTTTTCGCGGGCTACGGAATCGTCGCTCCCAAAGACGGCGAGCAAGAGGAATACGATTCTTACGTTCACCTCGATGTCGAAGGCAAATGGGTTCTGGTTTTCCGTCAAATGCCAGCGGATGTACCCCCGGAACGCCGCCAACATCTAGCTCGATACAGCAGCCTGCGTTACAAAGCAACTGCGGCGCGCGATCGAGGCGCAATTGGCTTGATCGTTGTCAGCGGTCCGGAAAGCGGCGTACGCAATCAATTGGTTCCCTTGCAACTTGACGGTTCTCTGTCGGGAACAAGTATCGCCGCAGTCAGCGTCACCGATGCGGTCGCTGAATCGTGGTTTGCCGAGTCCGAAGAGAAAATTGGCGAACTTCAAAAGATGCTCGACAAAGGCGAGATGATGATGGGCTTTGTCTTGCCAAACGTCAAAATTGCGGCGAACATCGACGTCAAGCAAGTAAAGAAAGAAGGTCGAAATGTTCTGGGCTTGCTACGCGCTGATAACAAAGCGAACCGTTCGCTCATCATCGTCGGTGCACACATCGATCACTTGGGCAACGGGGACGGCGGCACGTCGCTTGCCAAAGAAGAAGAACGTGGTGGCGTGCATCGCGGTGCCGACGACAATGCGTCCGGTGTTGCCGGAATGCTCGAAATAGCCCAATATTTTGCGAACCAGAAGAAATTAGGAAAACTCGACCTTAAACACGATGTGCTCTTTGCGGCATGGTCCGGCGAAGAACTGGGACTGATTGGCTCCGCTTACTTTGCAGACGAATTCAACAAATTGTATCCAGACCGCGCTGTCGCTAGCGAAGATCCGCATGCCGTGTCGAACGGTCTTTATCCTTCGGTTGTTGCTTGTATTAACTTGGACATGATCGGCCGATTACGCGACGCCTTAGTCCTCCAAGGAATCGGTTCGTCATCGATTTGGTCTCAAGAAATCGAACGCCGAAATGCTGTCGTCGGACTCCCACTAACTCTACAAAACGACAGCTATCTGCCAACCGATGCGAGTACATTTTACCTCAAGGGCGTTCCAATCTTGTCGGCCTTTACAGGCTCGCACACAGAGTACCACACGCCGCGCGACACGCCCGATCTCATTAATTACGAAGGTGCCGCCAAAACAGCCCGACTCATGGGAATGATCACTCGTTCGTTGTCGACAACAACCGACGCCCCCGAATATTTGGCTCAAAAAGCTCCTGAAAACCAAGGCCAACGGGCGATGCTAACCGCATATTTGGGCACGATTCCTGATTACGCCAAAGCCGATATCACAGGCGTCCTACTGGCAGGCGTTGCATCTTCAGGACCCGCCGCGCAAGCTGGAGTCAAGTCAGGTGATATCGTTACCGAACTAGCTGGGAAGAAAGTCGAAAACATTTACGACTACACTTTTGCCATCGAAGCATTGCGAGTCGGTCAAGAGACCGATATCGTCGTCAAACGCGGCGAAGAGATCATTCGAATCAAGGTAACACCAGCTTCCCGACAGTAGGCTCTCTGTTTCGGCAATAAAGGTGAGCGATGGGATTTGCAAATGGTACCTGACCTGCAAAACATGATCCTCAATATTGTCGGCATCGTGGCTGCCTTACTCGGTGTCAGTTCGGTTGCACTAGCCTTCTTAAGTTACCGAAAAGGCTACGACTGGTTTTGGTGGGTCGGTGCCCTTGGTCCCATCGGCCTGATTACTTTATCAACGTTGCCCAAAATCGAAAATTCTTCCCCGGACAATCACCAAGCCAATCGCGGGAACACAATCGGAAAAGCCCTGTCCTTGACGGGGCTCGTTGGTGTAATTGTCTTCTTGCCGATGCTGGTCATTTTTCCATTTCTAACACAACCAAGTTTCGTGGTCGATCAGATCATGCAATTGCTCGTAAGATATGCAATTTCGAACGTTCCGATCTTATTTATCTTTACGGGAGCGATAGTAGTTGGCGCGATCAACTTGAATCGTCACCCACGTGCAAGCAAGTGGCTGATTACTGGCGGCGTTATTGGCATTCTTCAATCCGTTCTCCAAATCATTATTTACGCAACTCCTCCTTATTTCTTAAGTCCGGCACTCAGCCGAAGCTCGTCCAACTACCTTTTCATTTTCGTTGGCTTAGTCTTCAATTCATTAGAAGCCAGTGCGATTGGTTTGCTTGTCGTTGCTGCCGTTTTGGATCGGTCTTCAAAGCCCGCAAACAGCTTTTCCAAAGTAAACAAATCCCCACCGCCGCCGCCCGATATCCGGATCATTTGATTAGGTCCCGTTAACCTTGAAAATCTGACGCAAGCTCGATTGCTAGCGTTTGATTCGCGGTATTTCGTTGTCTTATCAAGCTCAATCTACGTTGCTTGTTCAATGCAAATTGAGTAACTTCTGCTAGCCTCGACACGCGCAATGTAGTCCCAAACGAATTCATGGAAGAATCATGGGCGAGCCAGCAATAACCAATCGATCCGACATGGCCAGTCCGTTTGAGCAGCTTAGCCTCGCTCGGCGCATTCTCAAGACGGAGGCCAACGCCATTTTGGAACTGACCGAGTCCATCGGTTCACCCTTTGTCGAAGCTGTTTCCACCATTCGAAACTGCAAGGGAAGTTTGATAGTTTGCGGGATGGGTAAAGCGGGATTGATTGGTCAAAAGCTCGCCGCCACCTTCGCATCGACCGGCACACCAAGTCACTTCGTGCATCCTGCCGAAGCGATCCATGGGGATCTTGGGCGCATCCAGAACAACGATGTTATCCTCATCCTGTCCTATAGTGGCACAACCGAAGAAGTTACAAAAATCTTACCAGCGATTCGCAATCAAGCTGCCGCAGTTATCGCGATTACCGGCAACGCTTCGAGCGTGCTTGCTAACTCAGCCGACGTCGTATTGCTCCTACCACCCATGGCCGAAGCGTGCGTTAACGGATTGGCTCCCAGCACGAGCACGACTTCTATGTTGGCGTTGGGCGACGCCGTTGCGATCGTCGTCAGCCAAATGAGAGGTTTTGGTCCGCAGGATTTCGCGAGATACCATCCTGGCGGAGCTTTAGGAAAGAAGTTTTCCCTGGTAGACGATTTGATGCGACCGCTCGAAGAATGCCGAATCGCAACCACGGGTGATACGATTCGCCAAGTTCTCATCCACGTTTCCAAGCCGGGCCGACGAACGGGTGCAATCATGCTGGTCGACGACCAAAAGAAGCTGGTTGGGATTTTTACCGATAGCGATCTTTCCCGACTGCTCGAATGCCGCAAAGAAGACCAACTGGACCGCCCCATCGCGGATGTCATGATTCGCCGATTCCAAGCGGTTCATTCCGGTGCTTCGATTCAAGATGCAATCTACGTTCTGTCAAATCGCAAAATCAGCGAATTGCCCGTTATCAACCACGATGATGAGCCGATTGGTCTGATCGACATCACGGACGTCATCGGCATCATAGATCGTCAGAAAGACGAATCCCAAACAGATCAAACCGACCGCCCTAAAACCATTCGCCTTTTCGGACACGACGATTAACCCCATGGAAACACAGACCCAGTTTCCAAACGATCCAGTTATCTCATTTGTAAAATTCCGCAACGAAACAGTTACTGAGGAATATAGCTTTGGCCAGTCGTGATTCAGAAATCGCCCGCCCAATACAACTCATTCTTTCGGATGTTGACGGTGTGTTGACCAATGGTGGGATCATTCTTGACAACTCCGGCGTCGAGACAAAAACATTCCACGTCCGCGATGGTTTAGCAATCAAGCTTTGGCAAAAAGCAGGCTTATATTTCGGTTTGGTTACCGCGCGTAACTCGCAAATCGTCAAGATGCGAGCGGCTGAACTTGGAATATCACTTCTCCGTCAAGGATTTTCAGACAAGCTTCCTGCGGCACGCGAATTGATTGCTTCGTTGCATCTCCAACCTCACGAAGTGTGTTATATCGGCGATGATTTGCCGGACTTGCCGGTGATGTACGAAGTCGGACTGTCGGTCGCGGTTGCTGACGCTGCCAATGAAGTCCGCGACGCTGCGACATGGGTCATGAAATCCCCAGGTGGTTGTGGTGCAGTGCGAGAATTGATCGAACGACTGCTTAAAGCCAAGAGTTTGTGGGAAGACTTCGTTCCGCGTCGAGCCAGCGCATAAGGGTCTTCGATGTCGGCTATTCGTGAATATTTCAAAGTCTTTTTGCCCCTCATCGGTATCTTCCTCGCATACCGGATGTTCGCCGTACCGTATTTCGAACCGACAATTCAAAAGAAAGACCGCACGTGGCAAACAGAAAAAGCCACGTCGGTCGATCGATGGTGGGCCAATTATTTCCCAGTCGACGATTGGCGAAACAAACACCCTCGCATTCTACAAACGGCCGATGGCGTACTCCTTTTCGAAGCGTGGGAACAACTGGGCCCGGATCGCTGGAGGCTCGAACCTCTCACGATCATCATGCTCCAAGGCAAACAAGGCGAACCGGCTTCGACCGAATCCAGGTCAAACGCAGTATTCGTCGAAGCTCCGCACGGAGCAGAAATTCAATTCAAACACGCCATCGACTGGACTACGGGACGGCCACCGCCGGTTGTGGGTGGCCAATTGCTGGGTGAGATTCGCATTTTCTCGCCACCTGCCGCTCCCGGCGCAAAGCAGAACATGCTGATCGAGACGCGTGATTTGCGAATCGACAAACGTCACATCTGGACCGACCAACAAGTTCGTATCGATTTCGGCGACAGCAGAATCCGCGGCCGTTCGCTTGAGATTTTCCTTGACAAGGACTTGCTGTCGCCGCAATCCAACACGGCATCGACCGGCGACACACCTTTCGAAGGCCTCGATCGCATGGAGTTGATCTACGTCGACGAGGTTCATTTGGGCTTGGCCAATGGCGGCCTGTGGGGCAATGGCTCGAAAGCTACGGCAACGCAAACCAATAGCCAACCAGTCAATGGCCCACTAGCAAGTGTCGATGTCTTCTGTCGAGGAAGCTTTCATTTTGATTTCCATACGTCTTTGGCAAAAATCGACGATGGCGTTCAAGTCGTCCATCGCGTCGCTGGATTGCCTGACGATCGATTCGACTGTCACCTCCTATCGATGCACTTTGATTGGTCCACTCCCAAGTCAGAAGCAAGTAACGGCTCATCGTCCCTACGCGAAGTGAATCACGCGGCAGTGGATCGAATCGAAGCTCTTGGAAAAGAAACCGATGACAAAAAGGAAATCTCTCGACTCGTGCGGGTCGACGCCCCGGGCATCCAAGCTCGTGGCAACGGCCGCTGGCTCGAAGTAGATCTCAAGAATGGTCAGATCGCAATCAGCAATCGGCTTCCAGGATCCATCGAAGCCGAATCCGATCCAGCCTATCTCGAAAAAGAGAACGTCCAAGTCTGGTCGCCAGAAATTCGATTTCAGAACTCCGAACTTGCTCTCGCAAAACCCAAACCAGCAACTCCATTAACGCTCGAAAAAAACGAACAGCAGCCCCGGATGGGCAAAGTTTTTGCCGATGGTCCGGGTCAAGCTAGAATGCGGACAGATGATGGGGATCAATGGAAACTCTACTGGTCCAATACGCTCACGCTGCAACCAGACGGCTTAGAAGACCGACTCACCATCGACGGTAGCGCGAACGCCAGCAGCGACCGCCAAGGCAGCTTCTCCGCAGAACAACTCGACCTTTGGTTGTTTCAACTATCTCCCGCACAATCGCAACGCTTGCTTGCTCAAGATCCGACGCGACGACCTCCTCAAGTGCTTCCCAATCGAATTCATGCAAGCGGCGACGTCATCGTCAAATCACCGATGCTGCGAGCTCAAATCCAAGATTTGCAAAGTTGGTTCGTTTACCCAATGCTCGCGTCCGATTCGCAATCGGCCCCAGTTCTTCCTCCCCCGCAAAATCTTGTCCGATCGCCTAAGCAACTCACCCCTATCCAACCCATGCCGCAGAACAATTCGACGGGCCTAGGACAACTGGCAACGACACAGTTTGGACCTCAGCCTCCTCCCGCCGACAAACTGACATTGAAGCCAAAGGTACCGATCAACGTGACCGGTCGCACGTTGAAAACTCGCGTCGTGATGGTTGGTAACGAAACCTCCATCGATGACTTGGTAATCGATGGCGATGTCACACTGACTCGCGAACAAATATCCGTGACGACTCCACTACCACTGACAATCACGGGAAAAATGGTCCGAATGAACACCGATGGTGGAAATGCAAACGTTCAAATTTCTGGACAGCCTGCCAAGATTCAAATTGGCAGCGGTTGGCTCGAAGGCCCCGAAATCACTTTCAACGAGCGCGAACAATTAGTCGAAATGAAACAGCCCGGCTTTATCGTCATTCCTCCCGAAGCGATGGCAAACCGAAACTCTGCATCGACGTCAACTTCGAAATCGGCATCCAATATTGAGTGGATTGAACCGATTCGAATCGAATGGAAAGGCCAATTGCTTTTTAATGGTCGAGTTGCTCGGGTTGATGGAGGTGTTCGACTTCGCGGTCGAGCCAAAACGACGGAAGACACCATCTGGCATATGGAAGGAAACGCTCAAGAACTTGAGTTAGTGTTTTCGCAACCCGTTTCAATGGGCCGCAACTCATCCAGCGATGCTCAAGTGCGACTGATTATCTTGCGCGATCAAGTCGATCTTCGCGGAGCTCAAACCGATCTGCAAGGCAACCGTCGCTCGCTCGAACATCTCATGCTGCCTCAGCTCGACATCGACATTATCGATCAAACTCTACACGGCCATGGACCGGGCTCTTTAAGATCTCGCCGCCTGGCCGCAGCGAACACGAAGGCCTTGCCATTGATGAATGAGCCTGCGAAGTCTTCATCGGGATTAGCTTCGTTGCACCTTGTTTTCGTCGGCAAAATGGAAGGTGAGTTTGGCCGTGGCATGGTTCGTTTCATCGATCGTGTCGAAGCCGTCGATGGTCCAATACAAAGCTGGGAGGATGAACTGAACGTTCAACAAATCCGTCAGTTGGGCCTAAATCAAAAACTGATTACATGCAATCTGTTGCAGATTCAAAATGTCGATGATCTAAGCTGGAATCGAACGAGTACAACCCAAGCCGATAAATCGCCCTCGCCGTCCACATGGGAACTCGAAGCACGCGATAGTGTCAAACTCGATGGCATGTCGGAATCCGGGTTATATCGCTTGCTGGCGGCAAGAGTTCGTTATTCCTCCGCTCAAGAACTTCTGCACATCGAAGGAAGCGCACAGCAACCTGCTGAGATCACGATGCAACAATCGCCAACGAACGCACCCGGACAAAATAAAATAGTTGTCCGTTCCGCTGACTACGATGTCGGATCGAATACAATTCGCAACGCGCAAATCGCGCAAATCAATGTCGACATTCCATCCAATTTCCAAGGGCCAAACAATGGCCAGACGCCCGCACCGCCAAAACCACCAGGTTCCAATTCGATTCCAGACCCACGAGCTCTGGGACCACTTCGCCCGAAGTAAACTTCTGCGTCTCTTCGTGCTGACAACGAAATTCAAGCACGAATCCATTGCGAATCTTTTTCAAGAACTTGCGACACTTCTCGCTGATCGCCGGTGCTGTTTTCATTCTAGGCGGCCAAAGCTGGTTGAATTTCCTTGCGTTGCATCCAATTGGCGAACTGGAGCAGGATGTGGCGGACGATGGTTCGACTTGGCCTCCATTCGTAACGGACTTTCTCCAGGTAGCGAAGCACTCGATTGCAACGCTCTACGCGATTGTTCGTGCGAACTTTGCTACGAGTCGATGGGGCGCTATCGAGATCCAGCGGCTCTATGTTGGATGGCAAAAAAATTTAGCACAAAAAGATTTTGGTGGTTTTTGAGTCACGGTCGTATCGAATTGATTATTTTGCCCGTAATTTTTTTGCCGCTTCTTTGGACGAGGGTTACTTTTAGGTCATGGGCCCGATGAAGTTTGGGGGCTGGTAACGGGTTGAAACCCGTTCTACGGTTTCGTAACCCAGGGGCTCGATGTTGGATGGCAAAAAAATTCAACACTTGTCGCTGATCGCACGGCTTATTCAATGGGAGAGTATCGAAATAGGATCGTTTTCGTGCTCAGCCCGATACGGTGGTGCTCGTGCTCGTTCTCGAGCAGGAAACATCGATTACGTGCACGAGCACCGTTTCACTGAGCACGAGCGCGACTGTGGGTTTGAATTACTGGTGATCGGCGAGAAGTGTCGAACTTGCCGCGCAGTTTGCACGCGTTCCAAGCATCGCAGTTTCGGCAAGCAACAGATCCGCGATGATCCAACGAAGAGCATGATATTATTTGGACGGTTCTTTCCGGCTGATCGATTCTTTGAGACTAATAAAGTCAGAAAGCAAGAATATCACCGTGACAAACGCGAGCAGTATCTCCGTCATGGTCATCAATTTGGCGACGACCGTCTGAGGCGTATCATCCCCATATCCAAAAAACGTAAAATTCAACGTGCTGAAATAGACATACTCGAACACCAATTCCCAACCTACAAATGCCCCAGGTTCAACACTGAAACTTGCTGCGTTCACTTGATGGAGGCAATGGAAATCGAGTCCGAACGACAAAATGATTTGGGACATGTTGACCAGCATCAGCAACATGAATCGGTGATAAGGCATGTTCCGAACGGAAGCGAGCAACAACTGACGCAAATTCTCGGCACCAAAGAACGCCGTTTTTGCCCAACATAATCCAAGCGCTAAAAGAGATGCAGCGGTATTCGACAACCCTGTCCATTGGTGAATTGCCAAGAATGCTAGCCACACTGCAACAATGCCTGCGTATTCGAGCAAATTCCGAATGAGGAATTCTTTGCTTCGACCAAGGGTTAAGATCGCGTCATTCGAATTGACTATTTTGTTTCCCATGGATTCTGGTCTCGAGTTCTTTGAGTTACATGTCGCAGCGCCATTTTATCGATGGAAGCTGACGATACGCGACTCTCCTATGAGGGCGAGGGACTTGTATTCCGATTCAACTTGATCTTGGAACTAGCCCAAATGTTAGCGACGATTGTTGATTGCAGAGACCGACGCTGTGGCTAATTTCGTTCCGGTCGTATTATATGGGTGCACAAAACTCACTCTTCGATTGCATCGCAAAACGAAAACAGCCAAGCTGGTTAAGCTTGGCTGCATCGGTCTAGTATTTTATCGTCTGCTCTTGTCTACCAAGTAAACTCGGCACCGGCGGTGAAGCCTGTGTACAAGACTTCTGCATCGTTGTTAATTCGAACGTTTCGAATCGAGCCAGGCAGGATTAACGCAGGCGGTACATTGTTGAAGTTGTCGGCGGCTAATGCCAAGTTGTCGATGTACAACATTTGGTAGCTTCCGCGGAGTGCAACTCCGTAAGTGATCTTGTAAACAAGCGGTATCGACAAGCTGGCGATGTATGCTTCGCGACCATCGGTGATCTTCTCGACAAAGTTATTGAGCGAGTTGGCATTGATGGTTGTTGTTTGCGTTGCCGTGTTTCCACCCACACCAAACTTGGCTTCTGTACCGATTTTTACACCTGGGATAACGTTCATCCAAAGATCAGCACCGACTTGGAAAGCTGTCAAGGAATTCGTCGCCGCCGTATTATAGTTGAAGAATCGAGGGCCATTATTCGCTGCGCCATTGTTGTTTTCACCACGAGCTGCAAACAACAAGTTTTCGTCCAAGCTCAGGTATCGCATCCCCATAAGCCACGATCCTTGGAACCAGCGATATTGTCCTGCCCAACGTCGGCGAAGATTGAATTCGCCATTGTTCAGACGAGATTCGTAAGTCAAGGAGTGAGTTAGCGAGCGGTCTGAATCATCAAATCCATTCAAAGGATCGAGCCCAAATGCACTGATAAAGGAATAAAGATTGGCTGCCCCGTTGGGATTATCGTTCGCAGTGGCACTTCTCGACCAACGGTTCAATCCAAAGTAAACACCTTCGAGGCTGGTTGCGACGCCAAGCTGCAAATTGCCTTGCAATCCAAGGCCAGCTCGATATTGCCCCATGTCGACACTGTTGTTTGTCAGCACAAAATTGTTGCTGCCAGCGCCTAATGACGAGTAATTGAAATTGCCTGGGCCACTATCTCGTTTAAGAATAACAGCTTCGGCTGAAAGATCGAACCAACGCGGAGTTGACACGCCACCTTCGCCGTAAGGCAACAGGTGCTTGGCCATGTTCCCCATCTTAGAAGAAGCAAGCAGTCCAAGTCCCCAACCGCAGCGGAAACAACCTTGGTATCCGCAACGAGGACACATAGGATCACTGTTCGCTTCACCAAACTGATTGCAGTCCATCATATCGCCGCCGAGACCGCCGCCGCCAGCAAGGCCGCCCATGGGACCGCACGTGCCACAGATGCCGCCCGGACTGCAAGGTCCGAATACGCCGCATCCGCGACAAGCGCCGAAGACGCTATGATCGCCGCCCATGCCACCCATCAGGCCTGGACCACCGAATAGACCGGGGCCACCCATGCCGCCATCGCCCATGCCGCGGCCGCCCATGCCGCCGCCGAGCAGTCCGCCACCGCGACCGCACGATCCATCGCACCCGCCATCGCAGGACGAACTGTCGCAGCCATCAGGTGCGGCGCACGTGGCTTCATGATCTCCAGCGCAATCGGGGCCATGCCGATGGGGCAATCCCTGTGCGTGAAGGCTGTTAACGGTGACCCATGTCACCAATCCAGCGGAAAGTAATCTTAACCAGTGGTTGAGCAACTTCATTGAATCATCTCCAGCGGCATACCTGGCAAGAATCGCTACCGTGCGATCTCGCCTCCCCCCAAAGTCATCCGTGGATGCTTTGCTCGAATTGTGTTGTTCTGGTGCGATCGCTTGATCGACAAACCTAGCCGCTATCTTCGCGACCTCTGTTTGGCAACCTTGCGAAGACGGTAGATTGAGAAGATCCATCAAGACCTGCAATCCCGTCACAAACGGAACTATCGGCATTGCCGTTTCAAAAAGTTTCCTCAAACAGATGATTTCTTTCGTTACAAGCCGTAAACTTTCCCAATCGCGAATTGGAAGCGACCCAAAAACCTGGCTACAATACCCATAAATCTGATAGTCATCTAAAAATCACAAGTGCTAGCGATGCCCTCATTACCCAATGAACCGACGAATGAAACAAAACGCGGGGAGGCCAATTCGGCTTTCTTTACACGCGACGCTATCGCTTATAACGCTTTGATCCAAAGCGTCTCCGAATCAAATGAGCCTTCGCTACGGTCCAGCGACTCAGCCAGAAATCTTCCCCGTCTGGCAGGCCACACCTGCTGGTTTATAGCTGGCGAAAAGCCATGGTGGTTATGCCAAGCACCCGAATCGACTTCAAACAACAATCAACCAATTAACTGTGAACAATTCTTGCAACAATACGGACTCCAATCGTGTACCGTCTCGCATGGCAACCAACGATGGATTGCAGTCCGCCTTGACGGTTGCCGCTTAGCCGGAGACTTGGTCGACCAATGGGGCACTCCACCCAAAGAAATATTGATTGATTGGCGCGAGCAATGGAAGCGTATGACGACCCATCTCGACGCCAACGAGCGTCTCCAGTTTGACATGCTTCACATTGCAGTCTTTCCCGATGGTCGATTAGTTGGTCTCGGCCCTATCGTTGCAGGACAGTACGAAGCGTCAGAGACCCTTAAACCAGTCACAAACGAAACCGCTACCATGGCCCGGTCCTTTGATGTTTGGCTACGGGAAAACACTCAAGACATCGACGATACGAAACTGACCAACCTGGCCAGCTCAAACGTGACAGCGAAGCAGATTGCTAAGACTGCGGTTCCTACTAACGATAAGGGCTCGTCAACGACTCGCAGCCCAAAATTCACCCTTGAGCCTAAACAACCCAAGCACGCGGGATCGACAAAGACCCACACGCCAAAACTTCAAACAACAAAGACATATTCAATTAAGGCCCTCGCAATCTGGAGCATCGCGGCAGTTGCGATTGTGGTAATCCCATTTGTTGCGATTTCGCAAACTCGGAATAAACCCAAGGGCCGAGACACAATTGAAGACCATACAAATTCAAAAGCTGCGAGCGCTGATGAGTCGCCGGATCAGTCTAAATCACAAACCTCTCTGTCTTCCGAAAAGTCTGTGTCCTCCGAAATATCTGTGTCCTCCGAAACTCAGAAACCAGAACCCGATTTGGATATTTCAGGAACAGAGCCTAGTGCGTCGCCAATTCTTTCCTTCGATGCGACACCAACGCTTTCTCCGTCCCTAATGGCAAATCGTCTCGACTCGTTTTTTTCCGCAATCGAATCCAACGCGATCGGCGATTTCACCAAACCGCAACTTGAGAATATGGTTTCCGCTGAAGACATCGTACGTGGCTCGATGGGAGATGCTTCCCAAGCGAACGAGCCAGTCGCATCTGCTGTTTCTGACAATGCAACCGATTTGGAACAATCAAGCAACGCGGACCAAGCCAACGACGATCCCGAAACGCCATCGATTGACCTTAGCAGTTTGGTTGGTCGCGATTCTCTCAAGCTCGATAAGTCTATCACCAAACACATCCTGCGAATGAATGCTCGACCAGTACTTCGTGAGGCCATCCTCCGTTTACAATTGACATCGGACGTGGCCAAGAATATTTTGCCTGCTGCGCAGCTCGAAATCGCAGGAAAAAACGGCCAAGGGTGGTCAATAAAATCACCCGAATTGCCGGGCGAATTGCTGATTAACGTCCAATCGATTCCTGCGAAACAGTGGGAAATACGATTTGGAGTGGTTTACAAATCCGCAAATATCCCATCAGGCGTTTTAACCGACCCGAAAACATCGACGGCCTTGCTCCAGCGTCTGTTGACTTATCAAGGTTGGTTGAACGGGCAATTATCTCAAGCTCGTGCTAACCGCGATAATACTCAAGACACCAATTTACGCCGAGTCATGCTTGAGGGTATCAAGAGCATGGAAACGGAACAGAAGTACACGGAACAAATCGTAGAAGAGTGGCAAAAGTTCGACACGTTCCTGGCCAAGTTCTTTGCAGATCACCAAATTACAATGATTGCCGCAGGCACTCGAGGTGCTCTCGATTCGGCAATCCAAGCCGATGATGCTGCCACCGAAGACAACTCCGCGAAAGCAGAAACTCCTGCCGCTGCGGACGACTCCAAAAAGTAGTGGAGCAAACGGTCAAGGCTCGTGTTACTTGAGCCGCCAAGCTGTAATCCATTCGGGACTACCGAGGCTCGATTTGTATTTCTCAACGAGCTTCTTTTCGAAATCGGGCAAATGACCCGCGCCGTAGAAAATCGCCATGCGACGCTTGCCAGCTTTCAACTCTCTCTCAAGGACATCCATTGCCTTGCGATTTCGTTCCGTTACCAAAGTGCTCTTGCCTGATTCATCAGCGAGCCCAGCTAGCTGAACTTCCATGTTTTCGAATTGCTCTGCCATAGCCTGGCGCATTTTCAACTCAGGGTTTTTGCTGAACACGGCCATCAGCATGTTGATGTCCTGCCCTTTACCTGCCTGTGCACTTTGCGCGGCAATACTCGACCCCATCATGCGAGCGAACATCGAGGCAAATCCGTCGCCACGATCTTTCATGTCCGCCATGAATTCGCTTGGGCTCATATCGGCGTGTACAAAATTCTTGGCGTCGTAATCAACTTCGTCCAATTGAAACTGAAGCCCCAGCATGTCCTTCATCATCACTTGAAGCGCGCCGACGGGATGGCGAATGTTTTCGCCTTCGGCTTTCTTAATCGGTTTAGAAACTTCCGGATCGGCAACCAACTCGTACAGGACGACATCGTACTCCTTGAACTTTTTATTTAGCTCTTGGAAATACTCTTTGTGAGCGATGTGAACAGCACCGATCAGGTCGATCACAGCACCTTTATAGGGTCCTTCGTTAACCGACATCCGAACAATGGACGTTTGAAGGGCAACTGGGTTTTCTTTGGCATCCCGTTCGATGCGAATGAATCGCGAAGTCACCGCACCTGGTTTGGACGTCTTGTCTTGAGCGATGGCAAATACGCTCGATATCGACACCACGAACATGGCGAAAAACGCTAACCGAAGATTTCTATTGCAGTGCATCAAAAATTTCCCATGAAACGGATCATGAACAACAACTCGTCGTCCGCCGAATTTCTTCGTCAACCTAAGCGACGGACGTTGGCTCGGACTCTGCTGACTCGACCGCAGATTGAATTATTCTAGGTTGTTCTATGCTGCTCGCAAAGCCGATAGCGTTGAATTGACGCTTTTCACTTGGTCAAGTCGATTCCCAGTCGCAACACCCTTAATATCCGCAGGAAAGTGCTGATCATCCGAAAGGAACTTCAGTCACTTTGGCAGCCAATAACGTGGACTAAGCTATATTTAGAGTGCAAGTTCGCTCACGGGGCGACCCTTCGACAACCTATAACAGAAGTCGGAGCGAATGGTCTCCCTCATGGCTGAGCGTACAATCAAGACCCAAACACGAATCCGTATGAAATCAAACTACCCCTAACCCCAGCAAAACGTTCTTCAACCGAATGGAACTTGCTGGTTGATACTTTGAAACACATATCACCCTGGCTTTACTCTCATGAATGAACAAGAATTCTGGTCCCATCACGGACTTAGCAAAAACCCATTTGCAGACGAAGACGCGCAGACCGACACCGTTTTCAAAGACGCCTGCATCGACAACACGTACCATCCAGCTTGGAGCAAAGTTTTTGGCGATCCATCAGAGCCATCGACCGCGATCGTTTTTGGCGCGAAAGGATCGGGCAAGACTGCCATTCGGCTTCAGTTGGGTCGACATTATTCGGCTCACAATGCGGCGCATCCTGACAAGCGTCTGTTCATCGTTGAATACGATGACTTCAACAAATATCTAGGTCCCTTGGAACAGCATCTATCACGAGGCGCCCGAGGAAAACCCGACAAAATTCTTCAGGCTGTCCGATTATGGGATCACATGGACGCGATTCTGTGCGAAGGCGTAACGGAACTTGTCGATGATCTGCTCGATACCCAATCGTATAATAGCACGATCATCCAAAAGATCTCGACCGAGGCCGTCGATAAACTTGACCGAGGACAAAAACGAGATTTGTTGCTTCTCGCTGCATTCTACGATCAATCGCGAGTCGGTACCCTCAAGGATCGGTGGAGCAAACTGCGCAAGAAACTGAGGTATCAAAATTTTGCAACTTGGCTGGATGTCGCTGCCGCCGTCTTGATGATCGCAGTTGCGGCTAGCATCCACTACGTCCTTCTAAGGCAAGAGGTGCTTTCCCTCAAGGCTGCGTTATGGACAATCCCACTGTCATTATTGGTTGCCTGGATGCCTTATCTCATTCGATTCAGCCGAAACGGTTTGCAAGCTTGGAAGATTTGCAGACGAATGCGAGTCGGCAAAAATGACTTTTGGACTCTCACTCGAACATTGATGAGCATCCCAAGCAAAGAACTCGCATCGCAACCCATGCCCACCGCGAATCGAACCGACGATCGCTACGCACTTCTAGAAAAGTTTCAGTTGCTGCTTCGGTCCTTAGGCTTTCAAGGACTGATCGTGCTCATGGATCGTTTCGACGAACCCGATGCGGTCAACGGCCAACCCGAACGCATCAGGCAACTCGTTTGGCCCCTGCTGGATAACAAACTTCTCAAGCATCCTGGGCTCGGCATCAAATTGCTTCTTCCAAAAGAACTTGAGCAATTCGTCAATCGCGAGTCTCGCGAGTTTCACGAACGAGCGCGGCTCGACAAGCAAAATGTGGTTGGCGGATTCAATTGGACCGGGGAAGCCCTCTACGATGTTGTCGCCGCACGTCTCAAAGCTTGCTCCAACTCGGCTTCGCCGCCACGACCTTCGCAGCTTTTCGATCCCGCGATTTCCGAACCCAGACTTTTGTCCATGATGCAATCGCTGCAAACGCCGCGCAATCTATTCCGGTTCTTGTATCGATTGGTTGCCGATCACTGCAAGCGATACCGAACTTCGGAAGCAAAATTCCAAATCGCACCGGAAACGTTCGAATCGACACTGGCGGTATATCTTGCCGAAGTGGAACGTTCTGCGCCTTAATTGACCGCTAAGCACATGGCGGATCGCATTTGCATTCCTTTCCCAATGACAGATGTAGACTGGTGAGAAATCAGGATCGCCTTTATACTACGCGATTCGATTTTTTGCAGAATTTGTCATGGGCGAGGCAGTGCTCCGCAGCACACCTTTGCCAGGAGGTCGTGGGGTGGGGAGTTTAGCCGACGAGCGAGTCCTTGTGCTGGATTTCGGCTCGCAATATGCCCAGCTTATTGCTCGGCGCATTCGTGAGAATAACGTCTACTGCGAAATCGTTCGACATGATATTTCACCCGAAGCGATCATGGCACGGAAACCGCGAGCCATCATCCTGTCCGGGGGTCCCGCCAGCGTTTATGAAACCGGCGCGCCGAAATGCAATCGCGAAATTTTTGAACTTGGAATCCCCGTCCTCGGCATCTGCTACGGCATGCAGCTCATCGCCGAATATTTCGGTGGCAAAGTCGAACATGGTGAAGCCCGCGAGTTCGGTCGAGCCATGCTCAGCTCGACATGCACGTCGGGTCTCTTTGCAGGTCTTCCTAAACAAATGGAAGTCTGGATGAGCCACGGCGATCAAGTTAGCCAACTCTCCGATCAGTTCGACTCCATCGCCCACACCGCGACCTGCCCAGTCGCTGCCGTTCGGCATAAGACCAAAGCGATCCTTGGCATTCAATTCCACCCGGAAGTTACCCATACACCGCTCGGCGGACAACTACTTCGCAACTTTCTGTACGAAATCGTCGGCTGCGAAGGCCGCTGGCAACTCGGGGATTTTGCCGACGAAGCTGTCCAGCGAATTCGAGCCCAAGTCGGAAACGATCGTGTCATCTGCGGACTTTCCGGCGGCGTCGATAGTAGCGTGACAGCAGCCTTAATCTACAAAGCCATCGGCCCGCAGTTGTCCTGCATTCTCGTCGACAATGGACTGCTTCGCAAAAACGAAGAAGCGACCATCATTTCGGAATTTTCCAGTCACTTCAAAACCGACTTGCACGTGGTCGACGCTCAAGATTACTTTCTCGGTGAACTCAAGGGCATCGTCGAACCTCAAGAGAAACGCCGACGAATCGGATACGCTTTTATTGAATGCTTTAAACGCGAAGCAAAAAAAATCAAAGACGCCAAGTACCTCGCGCAAGGCACATTGTATCCGGACGTCATTGAAAGCGGCGCTGCTCTCGATGGCCCCGCCGCAACTATCAAACTGCATCACAACGTCGGCGGGTTACCCGAGCAACTTGGTTTCATCCTGATCGAACCACTTCGCGATTTATTCAAAGACGAAGTCCGAAAGCTCGGTGTGCAATTAGGCTTGCCGGAATGGCTGGTCTGGCGTCACCCGTTCCCGGGCCCGGGACTTGCTGTCCGCTGCCTTGGTGAAGTTACTCCGGAACGGCTATCAATCTTGCGAGAAGCGGACGAGATCGTCGTTACGGAAATAAAAAACGCAGGACTGTATCGAGAAACCTCCCAAGCCTTTGCCGTACTGCTGCCGATCCAAAGTGTCGGAGTCATGGGCGACGCCCGAACCTATGAAAATGTCGCAGCCATTCGATGTGTCAATACTGACGATTTCATGACCGCCGACTGGAGCCGATTGCCATACGATTTGCTTGCTCGTATCAGCACGCGAATCATCAACGAAGTTCGCGGCGTGAATCGAGTCTGTTACGATATCAGTTCAAAACCACCTGCAACGATCGAATGGGAGTGACGTTCTTGGTTCTTGGTTCTTGGTTCTTGGTTCTTGGTTCTTGGTTCTTGGTGGTTGGTTCTTGGTTCTTGGTTCTTGGTTCTTGGTTCTTGGTTCTTGGTTCTTGGTTCTTGGTTCTTGGTTCTTGGTTCTTGGTTCTTGGTTCTTGGTTCTTGGTTCTTGGTTCTTGGTTCTTGGTTCTTGG
>JANMGV010000091.1:0-11584 GCA_031374825.1 Pirellulaceae bacterium | reverse complement strand
TAGCGCCTTGCCGCTCATAATACCGAACAAACTGCAGATTGCTGGAAATCTAAAATCACTGTGCTGATAAATAGTCTGATGAGCGTCATCGTCTGCAAGTAATTTACATTTCTAAAAAACGATTCTCCAATCAAACGAACAATTATTTCAAAGCCATGCCGTCAGCGAATTGCGGTTATGGAGCAAATTTGGATTGAACTACACCGATGAAGATTCACGAATTTCAAGCTAAAGAGATTTTTCGTAAAGCCCAAGTACCAGTGCTGCAAGGATTCGTGGCGCGTTCGCCCGAAGAAGCAAAACAAGCTTTCGAAAAGCTTGCGTCGCCTATCTCGGTCATCAAAGCACAAATTCACGCGGGCGGGCGGGGCAAAGGCACTGTGACTGAGCACCCGCAGCAACGCGGCGTGCAACTCGTACGGTCGGCACAAGAAGCCGCTGACGTTGCCAGTCGATTGCTAGGCAACCATCTCGTGACGATCCAGACCGGCGAAACGGGTAGCAAGGTCAATCAAGTGTTCGTCGAGCAAGGCTGCTCGATCGGTCGCGAGCTGTATATGGGAATCGTCGTCGATCGCGCCTCCTCGCGACCTGTGGTCATGGTGAGCAGTGAAGGTGGCGTAGAAATCGAAAAGGTTGCTGAAGAAACTCCCGAAAAGATCTTCAAGGAAGCGTTTGACCCCGCGCACGGCCTCGACAGTTTTCAAGCTCGCAAGATGTGCAAGAAGCTTGGTATTACCGGCCCTGCAGCGAGAAGCGCCGAACAATTCATGAAGAAGGTCTGCAAACTTTTCGTGGACTGCGACTGTTCGCTATTGGAGATTAATCCTTTGGTGATCACCACGGATCAACAGATGATTGCTCTCGATGCGAAAATCACATTTGATGATAACGCAATGTTCCGTCACGCTGACTTGAAAGAGTATCGTGACCTTGCCGAAGAAGAGCCTGCCGAAGTCCGTGCGGCCAACACTGGACTAAGTTACGTCAAGCTTGATGGGAATATCGGCTGTTTGGTGAACGGTGCTGGATTGGCGATGGCGACCATGGACATCATCAAGTACCACGGCGGTAGTCCCGCAAACTTTTTGGACGTCGGCGGCGGAGCCAATACACAACAAGTCACCGAAGCGTTCCGAATCATTTTGTCGGACTCCAATGTCAAAGGTATCTTGGTAAATATCTTCGGCGGAATCGCTCGATGCACGACGATCGCAACCGCTCTCATCGAAGCGTCGAAACAAGTGGGATTTGAAGTCCCGCTCGTTGTCCGGCTTGAAGGTACCGAAGTCGAAGAAGGCAAAAAAATGCTACGCGAAAGTGGCTTGGCAGTTATTTCCGCCGACGATTTGACCGATGCCGCCAAGAAGATCGTTGCCGCAGTCAAAGCCGCGAAATAACCCTTCCAATTTTGTTCCACCGCACTGCGGCCTGTTTCAGCTTCAAATACACGTAACTCCTTTGCAAAAAAATCCTCCGCTATGAGCATTCTCGTTAACAAGAATACACGCGTCATCTGTCAAGGAATCACCGGAAACGCTGGTGCTTTTCATACCAAAGGCTGCAAAGAGTACGGAACAAAGATGGTTGGCGGGGTCACTCCCGGCAAATCAGGTGAAAAGGTCGAGGGTTTGCCCGTTTTCGATACAGTTGAAGAAGCGGTTCGCGAGACCGGCGCGGACGCCACTATGATCTTCGTTCCACCTCCCTTTACCGCAGACGCAATCCTCGAAGCGATCGATGCCGGTATCGGCGTCATCTGCGCCATTACCGAAGGCGTACCAGTTCTCGACATGGTTCATGTCTACGACGTCGTGCGGCGAAGCAATTCCGTTTTGATCGGCCCCAATTGTCCGGGCGTCATAACTCCCGGTGAGTGCAAGATCGGGATCATGCCGGGATATATTCATAAACCTGGCAAAGTCGGCATCATGAGCCGCTCAGGAACATTAACGTACGAAGCCGTTTGGCAAACTTCTCGACTCGGGCTCGGCCAATCAAGCTGTATCGGATTAGGTGGAGACCCAATCGTTGGCACGTCGTACATCGATCTTTTTAAGAGATTCCAAGATGACGACCAGACCGAAGTGATTCTGATGATCGGCGAAATCGGTGGAGATGCCGAAGAGCGTGCCGCAGATTACGTTCGCGAACATGTAACGAAACCAGTCGCGGCATTCATCGCCGGTCGAACCGCGCCTCCGGGACGACGGATGGGGCACGCAGGTGCAATTATCTCGGGTGGCAAAGGTACCGCCGACGAAAAAGTCAAAGCGTTAGAAGCCGCGGGCATCGTTGTTGCTCCTTCTCCCGCCGACATGGGTGTAGCGGTACAAGAAGCAATTCGCCGTCACAAATAATTCGACGCCTCGCCACTACGGTCCATATAGTCAATGCAAAAAAAAATTGCTGACGTCTTTTGATGGACGCCAGCAATTTTTGCTGCTTTCGACTTCGGTTGCAAAGCCGACTATCTCTTATGGAAACTGTAAGCATTATTGGCGACGTCGAAATCGGCGTCCGATAATCCGACGTTGATCTTGAGATTCTGATACGTATATTCTTCGATCACTTCCATGTTCGTACCGCCATTTTGGGGCCAGCCATAGGCAACGTATCGAACTGGAATCTTGTACTCGTCGTCGAGGAAGACTTGTGCAAGATGGAAATCGTAGCAAGGTTTTTGATCAGGGTGCTTTACTTGGAGAACTGTGCAAGGCCGTTTGTCAACTTTCGCACCTGGCAAAAATTCGACTTCGCAAAGTCCGTTCTTGCGATCGCGCTCGCCACGTTCGATCAACTTGATGACGAGATTCTCAAGGCCAATGTCGGTGAGCGGATAGCGTTGACCATTCATCGCCAAAAAGCCCGTCGGTTCCAGTGTATGCGTTCCCAAAGCTCGCTTGAAACCACCTTCGTGCGCCAGCAACTTGCCTTCGTTCTGGTTTTCGATGAACAAGACTTCACGACCTTTCACGGCACTAGGCTTGAGAAAAGCTAAGTACACGCTGAAAGGCACTTTGAGTTGATTGTCTACGACTTTGCGATTGCGGACCTTTGCGAACATATATTCGTAGTCGGTCAGCTCGCCATTAATTTGCTCGCGTTTAACCAGCACGGCAGTGTAGTCGTGAATGCCGGCGCGAATTTGTTCGAGCGTCTTCGTTGCCAGTTCGATAGCAGGATCCAATGGGTGAGCAGCCATCTCTGGTGCTCGAACCGCGTCGATCTTGGCGACGCGATGCACTGGCTCGGAAAGGTTATTTTGGGGCTGTTGGCCTACTACAACAGAAGCTGTTCCCACCGCTGAGAGAACATAACCTAGAACCGCCGACTTCCATTCAATACGTTTCATTGAAATCACTCCAATCTCGGATGGCTTTGCAGGCATCGTCCTGAAACATCACACCGTCCTTGTTAGCTTTGTATCGAACCAATTCAAATACAAAATGACAATGTCATCTAAGAGCGTCATGGACGGAGCAACCGGTTCAAATCCTCAGCGATAAATACTCTGCTTTCGTTTCAAATTGCCACGAAGCGTGCGACGAAATTTATCGAACATGCGCGGGCAAGCTTAGCAATTCGCTTAGGTAAAATGAAGCGATGTTTTGACATAATCCGAGCAGTGAAAAGAAATCGGCAAGTGCGATAATTCCAGTTGGCCAAACCAACGCACCACCCCATTTCGCGGCATTTGTTGTTACTGCCAACGAAAACGAGCTTCACATGATCCGCCTGGCATCTTCCAGTTCAGTACGACAACTCCGTTTGGCTCGCACACATCTCCATGCTAGCAATTCAACTACCAGCGGAGGCCTTCTGGCAAGCGGTTGAAATTGCGACAACCCGATTCGGTAACCACGACCATGTCCTCGACTCGAACACCACCGATCGCAGGGCAATAGAGACCGGGTTCGATGGTTAAGACGTCTCCCACAAGCAATGCAGGCCCACCCCGATCCAGCAATGGCGGCTCGTGAACTTCGAGCCCTAATCCGTGCCCAGTTCCGTGCGTCATCGATGTGAAATCTGGCGATGATCCTTCGGGTGGCAAGCCCATCTTGAAGCCGCTCGCTTCGATCGAATTGATGGTCGCTTGATGGACTTGCTCGCCTGTTACGCCAGCACGCGTCGCAGCCGTCGCCGCAGCCTTGGCCAAAACCACCGCGCGGTGCATCTCAGCTACTTTGTCCGGGATATCGCCATGCACTACAGTCCGAGTGCAATCGCCGTTATACAAAGTTGTCTTATCTCGCGGAAATATATCAACGATCACAGGTTGCCCCGTAAAGATTCCGCCCGATCCATAGTTGTGGCAATCCGCGCCTATAGGACCACCCGCGACAATGGATGTCGGATTTGAAAATCCGCGTTCAATCAGCCATTGATCGATCTTGGCACGCATTACGTCGCTAGTCAAACTCTGGCCTTCGAATGCCAATTGCCCCGTTCGATCCGCCGTCGAGCGTGCGATCATGACGCACGCGAGCTCCATGACTTCTTCGGTGACCGATTGAGCTTTTTCAATCCATACAAGCTCCTGTTCATCTTTTTGACGGCGTTCTTGAACACCCCACTCGATATCGCATTGGACCTCGATGGATGCTCGATGCAACATCTCTGCAAAGATCATCGGCAACGATCGATCCACGATCACTTTGGAAACGTTCGCCCTGCGAAAGCTTTCTGCAGCAGCTTGAGCGGTCGCTGTTTCGCGATCTCCTGAAAGCCCGCCACTCGGTTCAAAATCTTTTGGGCAAGCCACCGTATCAGCTTTGGCAGACTTCCTTGCTCGCTGCATTTCAATATCGCGAAGTATGAGCGTCGACGTATAACCCTGCGCCGAGGGAATCTCCACCAAAGCCACAGGATCTCCCACGAGGAAGCGAATGCGACGGTAAAGCCCCGCGTTAAGTGCCGGAATTCCAGCTTGCAATCGACCGATATTCATAATGAGCAGATTCCTTTTGAAGATTGAATACGTGCCGACTTTCCAGCAAAAAAAGACCGCGCACTATTTTACTTATTTAACGAAAGCAGACTATCGCCAACAATGTTTGAAATGACGTTTCGATCAAAGTACGCGAGATTATAGCCAAAAAACACGGACGTTGCTCGGTTTGTTAATAAACTTCGACCTTCGAAAAAATCAACGTTGCAACGCCTCACAAAATCGGAGCGAATGGCAATTTGCACACCAAGCAAAATGGCTACGAGTTTCTGCTAACATGGAGACGAACCCGTTCTCCGAGAAACGTTTCTATGAACCAACGAATTCTTTGTATTTGGATCCCTAACTGGCCATGCCAGCGAATGGCAGTCAGCGATCCAACTCTCCGGAACGCTCCAGTAGTATTGCAAACGCGCGATGCCCGCCGTGGCCTCGTCGTGGCGGCAGCGAACGCGCATGCTCGCGATTTCGGCATTACTCCCGGCATGTCGATGAGCGAAGCCTCATCCCTTCACCGCAATTCTGATGCAAAGCGAAACAAGCCCTTGCCGAACAAGCTGCCTTCGCCGCCCGCAAACGCCGCGTCATTGACCAATGGCAACTTGAGTTCAGACACACCGGGTACCGTCACCAGTCACCAAACTTTGCAAGTTCGCGAGCACGACCCCCAAGAAGACCTCGAGACCCTCAGTCTACTGGCCGAAGCAGCCCAACAGTTTAGCCCCATCGTTGGCTTGGAAAGTCTCGATAGCCGCCAGTGGGCAGCCCGCAGTGTGCATCAGCCCCAAGGTCTCCTGTTGGATGTGACAGGTATCTCGCCGCTGTTTGGCGGAGAAGAACTTTTAGGAAACGCGGTCATTCATTGGCTTCAAACGCAAGGTTACTGCGCTTGTGTCGCCATTGCTGATACGGTCGGTTCGGCCTGGGCTCTTGCTAATTTCGCGTCACGTCGAAAAATCGCTTTGCTCCCGTTTGACGTAGGGCATTTTTCTCCCGATCATTCTTTGGATCAGTCCTCTGAAAACTCGCAAGTCACGACGGGCCTGTTGCCCGATTGGCCTAAACCGGTCGTCGCTTCCGGAACCGAATTGCAGCAACTCATAAGCGCGCTGCCAGTCGAAGCTCTACGAATTGAAAACGCGTCAGTCCTTTCTCTCAAGCGCCTTGGCATTACCAGGATCGGCTCGCTCATCGAGCTTCCACGTGAGGGATTAGCTTCACGTCTTGGCCAAGTTGTTTTGGATCGCATCGATCAAGCCTGCTATGGTACAGCAGAGGCAATCGTCAGTCTCCATTCTTTACCAGACTTGTCGGCTGAATTGAATTTGGAATATCCCACAACGCGTCGCGATACACTCGAGGAGATCCTGCGCCGTCTCGTCCAGCAGTTGGTGGAAAAAATGGAGAAGCGTGGAATCGGCGCTTTGCGTTTAATTTGCCGATTCGACGCGGTCCAGAATCCGTCCCGCATTTTGCAATTGGGGCTATTTCGTGCAAGTGCGGACGCTTCGTACCTCACACCCCTGTTGTTAGGTCAGCTTGAAATGAAGTGGAATCAGCCCGTCCAGATTCATCGAGTTTTGGTGCAAGCAACTTTGGTTGGACCATTGGCCTGGAGCCAACCCGACTTATTCCAAGTGGAAGAGGTTGGCCATCGAGATGCTGCCGCCCGCTTGATCGATTCCCTAAGCAACCGACTTGGCCGTCGCGCCGTAGTCGCTCCCAAATTACAGCGAGATCCCCAACCAGAGCTTGCATGCGAATGGCGGCCATTGACGGGCAGGCGACTGGATGGAGGCGCTCAGAATACCAAACGCAAGTTGCCGCGTGCTTCGTCAGGACTGCAAGCCGAACCGACGATCGATGAGCCGCTTCGCCGACCGCTTTACCTCATTCAACCTCCCACTGCGCTCGACGTTATTGCGTTGTATCCGGATGGGATTCCTTGCCAATTTCGTGTCCAGCAATGCAAACGAAACGTGGTTCGATATTGGGGACCCGAACGAATTGAAAGCGGCTGGTGGCGAGGCCCCAGCCAGCGACGTGATTATTATCGAGTTGAAACGGACGAGGGCAAATGGTTATGGCTGTTTCGCGAGATCAACGAAGGAAATTGGTTCCTTCATGGCGAGTTTGATTGACACAAGCTTCGAGGAATCAAGCTTCGAGGATTGCAGTCAATGGTGCACTTCATACAATTGGCTGAAACGTTATTTGTCTTGAGGGAACCCTAACGCAGAACCATCTCCAGAGGTAGATAAAGCCAACTCGATCAATCCCTTCAGCACTTGCGAAACGCTGCTGGGGAACGCTTCCTGAGGGACATCGCGTTTGTCTGCCGTCGATTTGGCTCGCTGCAAGAATTCTCGAAGGTCTGCATCGGTTACGGAGTCTAAAATGCTCAGAGTACCCGATTTACGTTCTTTCGATGCCACTTTTTGCACGACGAATTCTAACTGCTGCAAACCAAGTCCGCCTTGGGATGCTAGACGCAGCAAGCGATCGCTTTCGATCTGCAAGGCTTCACGTTCCGCCGCCGTCAGGCCCGATTTTGCTGTCCGCGCATTCACTTGCTGAATGACGCCCCATTGCAAAACAGGCGAATCGCTCAAGACAGCAAACAACCGTAGTAATTGCCGCTCGTCATACTGATTGGCGTTAATTTCACTAACCAGTTTGGACAATTGTTCGGTAACCGCTTGCTTGTCGGTTGGGTCCAGCGGCGATTGCGCGACCCACGGAATCAATTGATCCTGAATCGCTTTGTTGGCCCGTTCGCCTTGCTTGCCCGTCATCATCCATGCTGCCACGATGAACGTAACGCTGATTGCCACGGCAACGAAAATACCCACGACCAAACAGGCAGGTCCCATCGGCGAGTCTTGCTGATTTTTTACTTCACTCGCCGCATCTTGATTTGACATTTAATGGAGCCTTCGAATGGAAAGTTGAGACGCGAAACGATTTTCGGATTCGCCTACGCAATACACTGCAGCCGCCAATCTATGAACATCCGCCCATTCCAGATTGGCAAGAAAACAGTACCCAACTGTAAAGCATCGCGATTAGGCAAGACCAGTTTCAAACAGTGGGTTTACGATGATTTGACCACGATCTAACTACCGGTCTTTTTTGATACCGCAATCGCAACCCTTGGATTCACAGATCGCGAAATTCAATGTTCAAGACTTCGTATCGAAGCACGCCTTTGGGGACGGGAATGCTGACGGTCTCGCCAACTTTCTTACCCAATAGTGCAGTTCCGATGGGGCTAGTCGTTAGTATTTTGCCGACATCGTAATCTTCATCGCCAGAACCAACGAGCGTGAATTCTTCTTCATCTTGGTAATCGAGATCTTTGACGCGAACGGTCGAACCGAAAACAACTTCACCCTTCACCAAGTTCGAAGTGTCAACGATATGCGCCTTGGATAATTTGGCTTTCAATGCGTTGATCTTGGCTTGCAGCATGCCCTGGTTTTCACGTTGTGCATGATACTCAGCGTTCTCTTTTAGATCGCCTTCAGCACGAGCTTCCGCCATCTTTTCGGTGATACGAGGCATTTCCTCCTGCTCGAGACGGTCCAACTCAGCTTTAATACGATTGTAACCTTCACGTGTCATTGGAACGTAATCAGACATGGAATTCTCCTTCACCGTCGAAACGGCACCACCCAAGCGATTTACCAAGGGCTCACGTTGGATATGTGTTTAATAAATACTGTTTGTAGAAAAAGAAACGACCTTTTAGTCCAAAAGGTCGTATGTGAATTTCCTAGTTGTTTTGTGTAATCGTTTATCTACGAGGCTCAATTGTCAAGCGAGATCGAGAAATCTAAAAGCTAGCGGCATGAAAAATCAGGAAAAAAGACGGATCGAACTTCACAAAGGCTACCCGCGACGGTTTTCCGGCGAATAAATGGTTCTACCACAACTTGGGCAATTAATAGGATAGTTCATCTGGAGACGGTCAAGTATCTGAGCATTCAGATTAGTGTAGCAACCTCCACAAGAGTTGCCATCCAATTCCGCCATCGCTTCTTCTGCTCGGCTCGAAATCTGTCGCTTGAGTTCTGCAACAAAGTCTCCCGACAGTTGGGAAATGGACGATGCCAGTTCCTCTTGAACTCGCTTTAGTTCGCTGCTGAGAACATCGAGTCGATGCTGAACGGAGTCCGCTACCTTCTTTTTTTCCAATTCGCACGCGGCCAGTTTTGTGACCAAGCCATCGACATTCGCACTGATTGAGTCGACCGATTCTAATGCTTCGAGGATCTCATCCGACAATACACTATTCGCTTGACGCTCAGCAGCAATTTGTTCCTTGAGCGTTTGATATTCGCGATTACCCTTGGCCGCATTAAGCTGCGACTCCATGTGAAGGACGCGTTGTTCGCGTTCACGCAATTGCAACTGTTTGCGGTCCGCTTCCATTCGTTTCTGTTTTATCTGTTCGCGAGTTGAATTGAGGGCGTCGTTAGCGGCGTCGACTTGTAACTGTGCCGCTTTCACTTGTTTTGGTCCGCGTTCAAGCTGCCCTTCGATATCGGCTCTTTGGCGTAACAAGCGATGCGTTTGGCGAATCAATTCGATTTGTAGGCTCATCCAATATTCCTTTTCGGCATAGAAAACGATCGAGTGCCTCGATGCCATCTTATCAATTTTCTCGTGTGCGTATCATACGCCAACTTACAATCATTCGGTAGCGTTGTTCGGCGTTCCTAATGAATTTGACAACGAAACAACTAAGCCTAATTCGGAGTCCGCAACAAGTTCCCCGCACGTTCGGCAATCTTTATCATCAAGCCAGCTCGACGGACTTCAGGAAAACCCGAGTTCTGCGAGCGGCTGACCTTGATCGACGATATTGCGAGGGCGGCCTCGCAAATCGATATATTGAGTATCGAGAGGAACTTGGAAATGTCGGTAGATAGTTGCCGCTAGATCGCCAGGTGTCACGGGCCGATTTTTAATCGATCCTCCATCGCGATCACTCTCTCCGATGACTTGCCCATGCCGCAAACCGCCGCCCGCCAGACACATCGACATAACGGCTGGCCAATGATCGCGTCCATCCGTACTGCCTTGCGTGCCCATGTAAGGCGATCGCCCAAACTCACCCATTGCGATAATCAAAACGTCCTCCAATCGTCCGCGTTCTTCTAAATCGCTGACAAGCGTCGTAATCAGATGATCGAACAGCGGAAGCAACGGCTTGAGGCCGCGACTGATCCCTCCGTACGGTGGAATGTTATCGCCGTGCGTGTCCCACGTCCCGCTCGCAGAGTGGTAGCTCAAGTCAATCGTGACAAAAGCAACGCCAGCTTCGACAAGTCGGCGAGCCAATAAAGCTTGTTGGCACCATAAGTGTTTCCCGTAACGCTCTCGAACCGAGTCGGGCTCGCAAGAAATATCGAAAGCCTGTTTTGCTTTCTCGCCAACCAGCAACTCAACTGCTTGCCGCTGAAAAGTATCCGTTGCAGATATGGTTCCCGAAGAATCAATATCGCGTCGCAATCGATCCAAATCACCCAACAACAACCGTCGATCTTCGATACGCTGAAAATCCAAGCCACTTGGGAATTGAAACACCTCCGCCGAAGTCGTTGTACCCGTGTCGTTGCCAACCAAGTCATAAACGGGAAGCTTCGCTGCCGCATTGCCTTGCATTGGATTGTATTGCTGTCCCAATGCCCCAGCGAATGCGATGTGACTTGGTGAACGATAGAATCCAACATAGCTTGGCATCGATTGATCGAGTTCACTTCGCGACTTGGCGATGATCGACGCGATCGCGGGATACTGAGCCGATTCAGGTCGAATCCTTGGCTCAGCATCTAGATTGCCTGTTTGAAAAACCATGTTCGGTTCATGATTACTGAACTTGGCGTCAACGGATCGAATGATCGTGAATCGATCCATCATCGCAGCTTGTTTGGGCAAGTGCTCGCAGATGGAAACGCCCGGAACTTTCGTACTGATCACTCCGAACGGTCCACGATTTTCATAAGGCCGATCGGGCTTGGGGTCCCACGTATCGATGTGACTTGGGCCACCCGCCATCCAAAGCAAAATAACGCTCTTGGCCCGAGGCGTAGAAAGCCCATTCGCAAGAGCACGCGATTGGTTCTGTAATAAATTTGGAAGCGACAATCCGGCGATGCCAGCCATACTCGCTTTGATCATATTGCGTCGACTCGACACAACGAGACCTTCGCGATGCAATGCGTTAAAACTCGTGAACGCATTCTGATGATTGTGGAATAAAGCCATAATAAAAGCTCCCTAAACTCGTTCCACACGCGTCCTAAAAAAATTAACCCGTTCTCGCTGTTCATCGACCGTGACGCTTTACTACAAACTCGGCAAGTGTCGTATGCATACAATCAAGCGATCACAATCATCGCGAATACTGACGAGCGTTGTCTTATTTCGAAAATCGAATGTAACACGCAGTTGCAATCATTGACTAAATGTTAGTGTAGTCGTTTAAGGAACAGTCCCGAAATAATTTCCGTGTTTGGAGCATCGGTGTCATTCCCGCGCAGGCGGGAATCCAGCGCAATTGACCCTGGATTCCCGCCTGCGCGGGAATGACGTGCAACTCGGTGCCCTGGATCGACATTACGA
>JANMGV010000037.1:0-1752 GCA_031374825.1 Pirellulaceae bacterium | reverse complement strand
TGTCTTGCTAGCGGAGATGCAGTTATCAACAGCTCAAGGAGCCAACTACGATGCGAACTTGCGTCTCGAAGCGGCGCGTCATAGCCTTGAATCAATCGTTGGAACTTCCATCGGTAGCTTAAAGGCGAAATACGACTTAGAGGAGGAAACGCCATCTCTCGATTGGGATCAATGCTTGCTTACACTTCACAGTGAAAGTCCGCTTCTAAAATCACAGGCTGCTGAATTGGAAGCTGCTCGAACTGAAATCCGTCTTTCTGACGCGCAAGCGATTCCTAACATCACGGCTCAAATGGTGGCTCAACGTGACTCGACGGACAAGTACAGCAGTATCGGAACTTTCGTCGCGATCCCTGCGCCGATATTCAATCGAAATCAAGGTAATCGAATGTCAGCACGTGCATTCTATTCGCAGCAATTGCGGGAGTACGAGCGATTGAAACTGGCACTGGCAGATCAACTTGCACTTGCACTTCGGCAATACAAGTCACTGCAACATGAAAGTAAACGGATTGAGTCGGATGTCCTGCCGCGCGCGACACAGAATTTGGAACTGACCAGCGATGCCTTCAAGGCAGGACGCATGGACTTTCAGCGAGTCATCGATGCTCGGCGGTTACTCTATCAATCGAAACTGGCCCGCATCGAATCTTTGTCGGAACTCCACAAGACTTTGGTCGAGATCGATGGATTGCAATTAACTGGCGGACTCAATCCGACCGAAGTTGGAACTGCCTTGCAGTCTTCGGCTACCTCATCTGGAAATGGTGCGAGAAGCATTCTCAGTCAGCAGCTGCAGGGTGCCCAAGGTTCTACAACTCGCAATCTGCCAGGCGCGATTCAGGCAGGGGATTTTTAATATGATGAAACACGTTCGCGATCCAAATTCAATCCTCGTTCACACACAGCGCGTACTACAGACTCCAGACACGTTCTGGCCATTTGCGAATCGGTGCCAACCAAGTCTAGTGCTGTTATTGGTTTACATCTTTCTCATAACGCTAGGTGGGTGCAAAAAAAATGTCGACGACGACGAATTGGCAAAGCCCTCTGGAAATGCAATAGAGCCGTCAACAAAACATTCGATTGGCCTCTCCAACGAGCAGATCGGACGGATCGGCATTCAAACGACGCTCGCAAAATTGGTTGTCTATCGGCCGACAATACAGGTCTTTGGTCGAGTCATCGTCAACCCCAACGCGAGTTTTGATATCTACTCACCTTCTGCTGGCAAGTTAGACACCGATGAAACATGGCCAAAACTTGCATCGGAGGTAAAACCGGATCAAGTCTTTGGGAAAATCAAGGTCCGTAATTCGCCAGAGGTACGAGCTGACTTGCAAGGTCGTTTGCTCGATGCAGAGTCCCGATTGCCAAGCGATCGCGACTCGGTCGAATCACTCAATCGGATCGTTGAGGGCCTGCAGCGTATTGCAGCCAAGGAAGTTTTATCCCGCACTGAGTTGGATGTCGCATTGTCTAATCTTGCGAGAGCCCGCGCACAAGTAGCGCTGGATGAATCGGCAGTGAATAATTGGAAATCGGTCCTGGCCGCGATCGACGCGCCATCTGCAACTGCAAGTGAGCACTGGACGATACCGATCGTGGCTTTGCATCAGGGTCAAGTAACCGAAGTGTCCGTGGCGGGCCCGAGTTTCGTGGAAGCAGGACAGCATCTTTTGCGAATCGTGGACCAGACTTCGCATTTGATTCGATTAGATATTCCTCCTGACATGAACACGCTAGAAATCG
>JANMGV010000035.1:0-70249 GCA_031374825.1 Pirellulaceae bacterium | reverse complement strand
GAATACAGCTTGGAGATTGAGTTGAAAAGATCTTCAGGCGAATCAAATAATCGCGAAGAAAAAATTCTTCTTAGACCTGTAGAGAGTGCACGATGACACCGCTTGTTGAATACGAAGACAGCACTGGGGACGTTCGCAAAGTTTATGATGACATCCGGTTGACGCGAAAGACGGATGAGATCAATAACTTCTGGAAAGCGATTGCGAACCACCCGCCGACGCTCGTTCGCACCTGGAACTTGCTCAAAGAGATCATGGCCGGACCAGGTCAACTCGACCCGGTTGTGCGGGAGCTGATTTACATTGCCGTCAGTGTCACGAACAATTGCGAATATTGCGTCGCTTCGCATAAATTTGCGGCGCAAGCAAAAGGGATGACGCCGGAAATGTTCGGGGAATTATTGGCCATCGTAGGTGCCGCGAACATGACCAATAGGCTTGCCGTTGGATATCAAATTCCAGTCGACGACAAGTTCAAGTAAATTCGACGCCTCGCAAACCAAAATACTCGGCCAAAAATTCTTTACGATCCAATTCTGTTTGCACGTATTGAACCAAAGCGTACAGTTTCTTCTGGTCTCGCAATAATTTGTCTGCTCGCTGCTCGGCACTGGCAAGCGAATCAGGCAAAGGTCCTTCGACTGCAACGTTTGTCAAATCGTTTTCGTCTTCGATTACCCCGTAGCGTTGCAACAAGCCTAGAACTGTTTCCAGTCGACGATCGTGGCGTTGGCGATCGCACAATCGCTGACGAAGCCACTCGATGCCGTGCGATCGGACTAATTGTTCGTCATGGACGAGATGCTGGTAAGTCCTGACGCAAAAATCGGCGTCAGGATTGCTCCATCGAATAAACTCCATTTGCGTCGCCAAGTCGCTTTGGTCATACAACATCAAACATTCCGCTGGTAATCCATCGCGACCTGCACGACCGATTTCTTGATAGTACGACTCCATCGAACCGGGCACATCCGCATGAATCACAAAGCGAATATTCTCTTTGTCGACGCCCATTCCAAAAGCATTCGTTGCCAATACCAATTTTGTTTCACCGCTCATGAATTCATCTTGGATTCGACGTCGCAAGTGTCGTTGCAAATCTCCGTGATAACAAACTTGATCGATTCCCAAGGCCCGCAGGCGTTCGCTGAACTCTTCTAAAGTGCGGATAAGAGTAAAATAGACAATTCCGCTTCCTGCATTTTGCTGCTGGGCGTCCGCATGTTCTGAAAGCCAACGATTAAACACTCGTTGTATGGCCGAAATCTTTTCGTCGGTTCCCCAAACTTCATCAACCAATAATTCAAGATTAGGACGATCGATTCCCTGGTGAAAAAGTCGGCATTCCGTCGTTTTTAAGCCAAGTTGCTCGACTATATCGCGCTGAACATCGGGCGTCGCCGTCGCGGTCATTGCGATCGTAGTCGGCGAACCCATGATTTTGCGAAATTCGCCTACGCGCGCGAAGTCAGGACGAAAATCGTGCCCCCATTCACTAATACAATGAGCTTCGTCTACGGCCAGCAGTCGAATCGTACGCGTCGCGAGGACCTCAAGAAACTCCGCCTTACGAAATCGTTCGGGCGTTACGTACAGCAAAGCGTGTTGGCCCTCACGTAATTGTTCATAACGCGACTGACGTTCTTGTTTGTCCAGTGAGGAATTTATAAAGGTCGCAGCGATTCCTTTTCGTTGCAACGCGTCAACTTGATCTTTCATCAAAGCAATCAAGGGAGAGATGACTAACGTCAAGGAACGCGATGCACCGGCCCCGTCCCGTTCTCGTAACACCAGCGCAGGTATTTGAAAACACAGCGACTTACCTCCCCCGGTCGGCATGATCAACAAAGAATGCCCGGGCTCCTCGTTAACGACCCGCTGAATCACTTGCTCCTGCGGGAATCGAAAACGATCATAGCCAAAATCACGCTTCAAAATTTCTAACGGTGTCGACATCCAACTTTCGCTCGAACATGTTCCTCGAAGACATCAGTACCGGTTGCCGTTGCGCTAACCCTCTCCCCGGGCATGCTAGCAATTCTGTAGCCGTGCAGACTGCTAGTATTGATCATCTGTCCTGGATGTTTCATGTTGACAAAGGATTCAGAAAGACCTACCTACAACCGATACCATGCATACAGCTTACAAATTGTGCGCTACGCCGACCAAGGAATTGTCCCGAATTAACTTCACGAATAATGAAACTTGATCGTGATGTCGATCCAGGGCACCGAGTTGCACGTCATTGACGCGCAGGCGGCAAGCCAGGATCAATTGCGCTGGATTCCCGCCTGCGCGGGAATGACACCAATGCTCCAAACACGGAAATTTTTTCGGGACTGTTCCCAAGTGACTCACCAGTTAGGATTCCTTACTTAACATCATGCGATGTGGCTTGACTGCAATCTTAGCAATCCTGTTTTGTTCAGCGAGCCCACGACTTGCATTCAGCCAGAATGTGGGGGAGCGGCCTTACGAAACGCTCCCAAATGTCATCCCTCAAGTCGAGCGTCGATTCGAACGAGAGCCGATTAGTCCAAACAACATTGAACAGAACGGCTCCATCGATTCCAACTCCGTCATATTGGAAGAAAAGCAGCTTGACCGTATCCCTCAAGGCATGCAAGTCCCAGGGGTGATGTTGGAAACAGGTGAAATTCGCGAAGCGAATTTGAACGATTATTTTGCGATCCACAAATACGCTAATTATCGGGTTTCGGAATCGATGCTGTCGTTCCTGCCGTCGGACGCCAACGAACTGGGCTGGCTAAGTTTGAAGTCCTCGCCGTACTTGGCCAGCGGTCCTCGTTCTGGCATTACGAGCATGATCAATTTTCATTTTCTATCCGGACCAACATCGGTTGCCCTACCTCCGCGATTGTACGACTTTGGAATTGGATACCAAAAACGCGGATCGATTTCACAAGCCTTCAGCTATGATATCGCCGCGAGCGTTGGCATTTTCAGCGACTTCGAAGACAGCGCGCGTGACGGAGTTCGATATCCTGGACACGCGGTCGGTATGATCCACTGGCGAGAAAATTCGGACTTTGTGTTCGGCGTGGACTATATCAGCAGAGATGATATCAAGCTATTGCCTGTTGTAGGATTTTCTTGGCACAGTTTGTCAAACCCGCGATTGCATGCCGATGTCGTTTTTCCAAGACCTCGCATCGACTATGCGTTAAGTCAGGGAAGTCGAGTGTATTTATCGTCGCTCTTGGACGGTGGATCTTGGGACATTGAGTTTCCTGACGACTCAAACGATGTAGTGACTTACAGCGATATAAAAATTCTCCTAGGCGTCGAGCGAATTGATCGCGACGGAGATGTTAGGGCTTGGGAATTTGGCTACGTATTTGATCGACATTTGCAATTCCGCACCCGCTCGGACGAAGCGAATTTTGATGACGCATTCGTATTGAGAATGGTATCTCGCCACTGATGACTTCGTCATTTCTTCGTTGCCCTAAGTCGATGACCCAAATCCCACGACGGCTCAGTCTTTGAACAGAAGAAATCTTTACGAAAGACGCAATATCTCATATGCGTCTTGAGCATTTACACAACGCATACAATCGACGCGATTTGAAAATCTTTTGAATTCTCGTTCAATTCACCAGATTGACTAATATTGGCATTGTGAAAGGTCCATCGATCGTCGATGCTCTGCGCTAGTGTACGCACTGTCTTCGAAATCTTTAACGGTCGGATTTCGAAAACTTCCATCGACCCTAACTAGCGATTGTTGTGAGCGTTTCCTTGCGGACAGATAAAGAATTACTTCTGGCGACAAAGGTTTTTGCCTTTGACAATCGATATCGAAGCTGGTGGTATCTTTTTTCGACCTTGGCTTGTTACTTTGCGATGCTCGGCGTTTGTCTATCGCAATTGCATTGGAGCGTGCGATTAATCTCAAGCTTAGTCAGCGGCTTGCTAATCGTGCGACTTTTCATCATCTATCATGACTACCAGCATCACGCGATTCTTGCAAAATCCAAAATCGCTGGAGCCATCATGTACGTGTATGGTTTGCTGGTTTTGAGTCCCGGCAGTGTATGGAATCGTTCTCACGATCATCATCATAAACACAACTGCAAAGAAACCAATGAGCACATTGGCTCGTTTCCGGTAATGACCTGCCAACAGTATGCGTCGTCGACGCGGTGGCAAAAACTTACCTACATTTTTTCGCGTCACCCTGCCACGATTTGCCTAGGCTATTTGACCGTGTTCATGGGCGGCATGTGTTTGCGAGCTATTTTTCTCAATCCAGCACGGCACATCGATTCCGTACTAGCTTTGATACTGCATGTAGCGATTGCGATTGGGTTGGCAAGTTTTGGCTGGGACTATTTGATCCTGTGTTTAATATTGCCGCTTGTCGTGGCTTGCGGGATTGGTTCGTACCTGTTTTACGCACAGCACAATTTTCCTGATTGCAAACTGGATCGACGTGAGCAGTGGAGCTACGTTCGTGCCGCACTCGCTTCGTCAAGTTACATGCGAATGCATCCGATCATGCATTGGTTTACGGGCAATATTGGTTACCATCACGTGCATCATCTCAATGCAAAGATTCCATTCTATCGACTCCACGATGCGATGGAATCATTAGTTGAACTGCAGAAGCCATCGTCGACGTCACTCAAGCTGTCGGATATCTACGCATGCTTCCGGCTCAATCTGTGGGATACAAAACTAGAACGTTTTGTGAGCTATCGCGAAGCTCGGCTTAGCAGATCCTGAGTTGCATTGGCGATACGATATCGCCCCGTAGATTCGTCGATCACTATCGGCTTGATTCGCAAGGATTTTCAAAGACTCGCCGACGACCTACTTTTTGTCTACAACCAACTTGGATTGTTCTTCGATAGATTTAAAGATTGCGTCGGCAATAGCTTGCATCCCTGCGTCGCCGGGATGGGCACCGACTCCCGCGTGCTCGATCTTGCGCTCCGACCTTGCAGCATTGGATTCGATTGCTCCCAAGTTTGAAATATCGACGTAGGTCGCCTTCGTCGCCTTGCAAGCCGACTTGAGAATCTCATCCTTAACCGTATTGGCCCAGAAAGAACTTCGAACAAATATCGTCGGTTCTCCGTGAGCGCGGACGGTTTGTATCAGCTTCTCACAACCGGATGCAAAAGCTTTTTTCGATTCCTCAGTGGTAGGCTCCGCAACGTTTTCGCCAATGGCAAGAATCACAATGTCAGCCCGAAATTCTAACTCCGTTTTCAGTTCCTTCAGAAAGTCATACTCCCAGTAACCGCGTTCAAAAGAAGCGATGTTCTTGGCAAGCAACAGGGGCTCTTTACCCGTTACTTGAGCGATCTGCTTCACAAGCAAATGAGCAAAGTCTTTGTCTTCCGAGCTAGCCGCCATTCCCCAATTGCCGCTCCATCCTATTTCCGGCGCAGGACCATGCAGTGTAATGCTGTTCCCGAGAATGAGAATTTTCGCCGCCGCGATGTTGCCGATACGTGGTTCCTTTTTCTGGCTCGCATCATCTGCCAACAATGCCCCAGGAATACAAACTAGAACAATCAATGAACGCAACAGGTAATTTTTCACTTCGAATTGTCCCACGTTATATCCAGAAATTATCGGTAAGAGCGAGTTCTATTGTATTCACTGCGACCGCCTATAGGAGTTCGCGGCTCCTGGACAACTTAAAAGATTGCCAACCATTATTTTCTTCCGCTGCATCAAATCCCTTAGCGTCTTATCGACGTGAGCAAATACAAGTCGAGTTCTGATCGCTCGCGCTGGCTTTTGATCATCCATTATCAAAGAGCTCGCCTTTCGCTAGGTGTTGCTTACCTTGGGAAATACCTTGGGACTGTGGACTTCCGACAATAAAGCTGTTTCTCCTAAATATCTTCACTTCAAACCGCTTCGCCGACTTCCCCAAAGTCGCTCCACTCCTAACCACCGGTAAAGTCGGCACGCTAGTTGCTTAAGTGAACACACAGAACTGTTGTTCTTTTCCCTTTTCATCATGAGGAACGAAAAATGAAGAAATTGCTTTTAGCCGTCGGATTAATGATTTGTTTGTCAAGCTCTACTTTTGCAGGGGCCGTGACTGCTTCGATTAGCGGTGGAAATCTGTATCTCTACGGAGACCCACTCGACTCAAATGTTGTCGTGCGCTCGGCAGGTAGCAATCAAGTTGAAGTTCGCGGGCTTCCCACTCCTGGTGGCCACAATACGGTTGTCAATGGCCAAGTCAACGGCACCGTCGTCCTGAATGGATGGACGGGTGGTGTTTTCGCTTACGGTTACGAAGGCGATGACATTATGACTATCTCGAACGCAATCGTCCGAGGTGCTGCGCATATTGACTTGGGACAAGGCGACAATGAGTTCTTTGTAGGAATTTCCCGAGGTGACGCTTTCGCTAATGTGTCCGGAAATCCTGTTGGTATGCCATCACCCGATTCAGGACCGATCGACTTTTTGTCGACTCTTTATCTTCTCGGACTGGATGGATCCGATTTCGTTGCAATTGCAGATGCATACGTCGTTGGTTATGCAACAGTGAACACCGGGGCCGGTGCCGATGATATTTACCTTGGTGAAAATCTTGGCTGGGGTACGATCGATGATTTCCGCAATAGCCTATTGATTCTTCCAGGTGCAGGCGTTGACTGGATCGATCTTCAGTCCGTACGTACCGTCAATGATCTGGTAATCGATGACTCAACTGATGCCATGAAAGTGGACGCTTTCGATATTCGAGTTGGAGGCTCTGGCTTTGTATATGGTACGCCAGGCGACGATAATATTTTGTTCCAAGGTCTTATCGTTGGCAACTTGTTCCAAGTCTTCTCCGAAGGTGGCCATGACCTCGTTCGATTGTTCGGCCGAGCAAACGCTGCCGAAGTATTCGCGGGTGCTGGCAATGACCGAGTCATTATTGGACGCTTTGTTGCAAATCGCATTCATGCACAACTCGATGTCGGCTATGACGCGTTAACGGTAAGTGGTGGAAACATTGGTACGCTCAATGCCTTCGGTTCATCGCATAATGATCTGTTCCGATTGCAATCGACTCGAATTAACGTAGCCAATCTGTACGGTGATTCAGGAGTAGATTCCTATCAGAACGGTGGAGGCAACACGATCGGAACACTCAACTTCTATTCAGTCGAAAATCGATAAAAAAGACTTTAGCGTTTTAGACCTTCCGGTCTTGAAACGATGGCGATGGTTTAACAGTTTTGAAGAGAACGTAGTTACTGACCCCGACTACGCGGCAAATAGCTCTCGGTACAGCGAGCCAATCTTCAAAAACATGTTTGCCATCGCCATCGATTTTTTTATTGGTACACGAAAACTGGCTTTGCGTAAAAAACTTGCTTTTTGGCCTCGCAAGTCATCATCTCCAAATTCCCGTTAACTCTGCGGTCGAGTTCAATCTCTTTTGTATAGCACTCCGTTAGATGTTGGCTCGAGCCTCGTTTTTCCTACGCTTTGCAGGGAATAACAAAGCTCATTCTTAGGTTTGCATCGTCCTGCTTGATTCCTTGGATGCAAGCTGCTAGAACAAATTCAAATGTTCTGATTACTTTACCTTCCTCATGCAAACAAGCCGGTGCGCTCATGCCTGACCAATCCTCCCTCTCCCGTCGTTACTTCCTTGGTACTTCGCTAGCCGCTGCTTCACTCCCATACATCATTCCTGCCAAAGCACTCGGTCGCGATGGGGCAGTCGCTCCGAGTGAGAAAATTACGCTTGGTGTTATTGGTATTGGTCCACGATGCACTTATGATCTGCAATCGATGCTTACGTTGCCTGACGTGCAAAGCGTCGCAATCGCTGACGTCCAAGCAAGTCGTCGAGATGCAGGCAAGAAACTCGTAGATGGACACTACGGCAATTCCGATTGCAAACTGTATCGTGACTTTCGAGAGGTGCTCGATCGCAAAGATATCGACGCAGTGATTGTTGCTACTGGCGATCGTTGGCATGCAGATGCGTCGATCTTAGCAGCACAAGCTGGCAAAGATGTCTACAGCGAAAAGCCTTGCGGCCTGACAATTGAACTTTGTCAGAAACTGGCCAATGTGATGAAAACCACGAACCGTATTTTTCAAGCTGGAACACAACGGCGAAGCGTGCCGAATTTCGTACAAGCAGTAAAACTTGCTCACGCCGGCAAACTTGGAAAAATTCATACGCTTTATGCATCGGTTTACATTCCTTCCATGGACAGCACTTGGCTACCAGGCGAGCCGACGCCGCCCCAGGATGTTTGCGATTGGAATATGTGGCTGGGTCCCGCCCCTTGGCGACCGTACAACAGTAAATATGTTTCCGGGGGTTGGCGAGGATATTACGATTTCGATTCGGGAGCGCGATTGCTGGACTGGGGCGCGCACACCGTCGACCTTTGCCAATGGGCAAACCAAGCCGATGACACGATGCCCATTTCGTTTGAGCCATCTGACAAAGGCATCACGTGCATGTATGGCAACGGCGTCAAACTCATACTCGATTTCTTGCCAACTCCATTTGGGGATCGCGGGCCAAACTGGATTACAAAACTCGGCACTTGCCCAATTCGTTTTGTTGGTGACGAAGGTTGGCTAGAAACTGGCGACAGTGGAGAGACGGAAGTTTCCTCAGACAAATTGCGCAGAGAACTCGAAGAATCGGCAGGCAAAGTAAAAGGGCTAGACGTGCTTCAGCATGCAAGAAATTTCTTCGATTGCATCAAGTCACGGAAACCAACCGTGGCAAATCCTGAAGTCATGCGAAATTCCCATGTAGCTTGCCATGCCGCCGCTATGTCCTGGATGCTCAACCGCAAATTGAACTTCGATCCTGTCAAACAAATGTTCGTTGACGACGACGAAGCCAATCGACTGCGTACTCGCCCCGCGCGTGACTGGGCTTAGCAAGTTCTTGCTCTTGGACATAACTGGTGTGCTTGAGGCCAGCTTGAGGCTAGATCGTGTCACCAAACAACTCATGAATGGGAACACAAGCATGCGAAAACGAGCACTGAACGAAAACTCACTTTACAGCATGCATCCTGGTTTCGCGCGGATGGGTGCGCTCCAAAGCAAAGAGGCACAAGAATATGATCCAGACGCACTTGTTGAGGACATGTTCAGTGGTTCAAAGGCGGCACTGTCGCCACTGTACGACAAGCTTCTCAAGCTCGCCTTGACGATTGGCAAGGACGCAAAAGCATGTCCCTGCAAGACGATTGTTCCACTTTACCGCCGACATGTATTCGCCCAGATCAAGCCAACAACGAACACGCGACTCGATCTAGGTCTTGCTCTGAAAGATACAAAAACGCCAACGAGATTGATCGATACGGGCGGACTAGCCAAAGGCGATCGGATTACCCATCGCATCCCGATTGAAACGGTTGGCGATATTGATGCCGAAGTCAAACGTTGGCTGAAAATTGCCTACGAGTTAGACGCAGGTTAATCAATTGTTGCCCTTTACGTCGCGCACATTGCGGCAGGGAACGCACGAAACCATGAATCATACTCCACTCAACGATGCCAACTAATGTTGTGTAAAGGATAAATGTTGATGCTCGGTCGTATGTCATGGTTGGTTGGCGTGGCACTTATGGTCTTGGTTGCGAATGTCATTGCCAGCATCTTGTACATGGTCGTTTATGGATATTTAATCAACCCAGGTCACGAAGAACAATATTATCAAGATCACATTCAACTTGCGGCACCCTACTGTAGCATCATCGGCGGAATTCCATTGATGTTTCTCGCCGGTTGGTGGGTGGGCAGTTGGTGGAATGGCGAGCACTCCGTCAAGTCAGCTTTGATTGTATGGTTGGCCTACGCCTTAATCGACCTAAGCGCACTTCTAGCAGCAGGCTTGACGGGGCGGATCGCGATTCTATTTTCCATTTCATTCGTAACCAAACTAGCCGCAGCTTACTTAGGAGCATTGTTCTCTATGCGCCGCAACAGCAAACCCAAGAACTAGCTTCCGCCCCATTGTAGAACGATTGTCCTCAATCGTTCATCCCCACTCCTCGCATTGTAGAACGATTGTCCTCAATCGTTCATCCCCACTCCTCTGTAGCTCGATTGTCCTCAATCCTTCATCCCCACTCCTCTGTAGCTCGATTGTCCTCAATCCTTCATCCCCACTCCTCCCATTGTAGCTCGATTGTCCTGGATGGATCTACCGATCACCGCGTCAACCCATACATCGATCGCATAGCCCAAGATATACACATTCGCAACTTAGGAATTGTCCCGAATTAACTTCCCGAATAATGAAATTTGATCGTAATGTCGATCCAGGGCACCGAGTTGCACGTCATTCCCGCGCAGGCGGGAATCCAGGGTCAATTGCGATGGATTCCCGCCTGCGCGGGAATGACACCGATGCTCCAAACACGGAAATTATTTCAGGACTGTTCCTAAGTCCCTTCGGAGACGATACCTGAATACTCCCGATCGCTATTTATTAACGTCGATTCAGTTCGTTGATAACCAACAAAGCGTCAAGCGGTTCTATGATTCCGTTTCCTGATGGATCCAAGTAGGGTGGTGACGCAGGATCTATGCCCGGAATCATGGGTCCAATACCTTTAGATATTAAACGATTGATGATCAGGAGAGCGTCCAGTGGCTGTACAGTGCCCTTGCCATCGACGTCTTCATGTTTCACAGGATTTTGCCAGAGCGGCAAATCGTCATCTTGAATCGTCACGGAAGCAGTGCCGCTAACGTAACCCAGGGCGGATGCAATCAATTGAACAATCTGCGGACCTTCGACTTTAAAGTCGTTGATGACGTCAAATTCAAACTCAACGGCAGCAGAACCTTGGCTAATTAGAACTTGGGGAGGTGCTGTCAAGTTCGACTGCGAATCGTTGGAAAGCTTTACCTCCAGTCCACCAGCAATGGATACTGGGGCCGGTAGTTGAACGGATGCACGGCCTTTTCTTTTTGGCTCTGCTTCGCCGATATCAGTCGTCAAGATCGAAACAATAATTGCTTCGAAATCGTCGACTTCCAGCGCGATTTGGCCAACCATGTATCCCGCCGCCTGAGCCGACAGCACCACCGATTGCAGTCCATCAAGCAAATCGTCGTCGATTGCGTCGATATCAACTTGGACAGAAGCTTGGTCAGCGGGAATTTCAACGGCGTCAATTGTTTTCGCTTCACTCGTGTCCGACGACAGTAACGTAACGACCAACGCATTGGAACGATCCGTGTTGGATCGGCGAACAGCAAGCTGCGCCGCTTTCGAACCGGCGTTCTCTTTGACTCGCGACAAACTCAGTTCAAGCAGCAAAGACTCGAAATCCAGAACTTCTATCGTTGCCTGGTTTGACAGGACGGTTCCCGATTTTGCATTGAGCTTGACCGACACCATGCCGTCCAATAAATCGTCATCGACCGCTTCCATGGGAACACTGATTTCGCTGACGTTGGCCGGGAAAGTTGCGGAGGCTGGCAATATGACTTCTGTAATGTCTGACGACGTCAGCGTTACCACTGTTTGCTCGCTGATAGGGAATCCTGATCTCTGGATTTTCAATGTTGCGGCATTGCTACCTCCATTCTCGGATATTTGCGTTCGGTCGATGGAAACCGTCAACGCCGCTTCCGGAAGTACATCGATTTGAAACGACTGACTAGCGGAACCGCCGTCGTCGTCGGTTGCAGAATACCGTACGTTGAATTTACCGATTCGGTTGTACGTGTGCGAACCGTCGTAGGAACCAAGCGTCAATATTCCTGATGAGCCGTTCTTGTCGATTGTTGCGTTGCCCTTGTCCGTTGGAGTGCCATCACCCCAGTCGATTTCAAAAGTGAATTCTTCCTTGAGAGGAGGAGCGGCCAGTGGCGATCCGAATCCGGGGTCAGTAAATGTCCCTAGGTTTGGAATTGTGATAACTTGACCAACGCGTGCCGTCGTATCTGCACGATCCGCTAATGTGGGCGCGACATTCGTGACGCTTGCAGTCAAAGGAATCGTACGTTCGCCGACGCGGCTGCCTCTCACAGTAATCGAAACTGGAAATGTCCCGTTGTCGCCGTAGACATGCTCGCCCGTCAATCGAACCGAAGGAATGATGCGTTGCCACCCGAGATCGCCAAAGGCCGCTAAGTCAAGCGGCGCAAGCAGCTTACGAGTCCCCTTAGCAATAGACGGATCCATCAAAGTTTCAAAACCGTTGTCGGTCGTCCCGTTGATCCAGTGCGATTGGTCGGTCTCCAACGGAATATTGCCGCCTAGATCGTATTGCGATTTTGCTAACGGCCCGGCAAACTGATTTCCCACCAGGAATCGTTCCCACGCGTTTATTTTCAGAACGTCAGGATTCTTGGTTCCAAAGCCAAGCATGTGAGAAATCTCGTGAACGGCAACACTGTAGAAATCGGTTTCATCGGGATCGAGCCCGGTGGTGCTTTCTCCAAAATGCCATTTCGTTTGCGTATCGAATACTAACTGACCGCCCCACAGTGAAGTATCCGTTGCAGGATTGGACAATGCTCCCGATTGACCTCGAGCGGTAACCGTGTTGATCCACGCAATAGATCCGCCTGCGCCAAACCCACCAGGGCCTCCGAATCCGACTTGGTTACCAGGCAAATCTCGTCCTCCCACAAAGACCAGGATCTCATTTGCTGCAATCGACAGGTTGTCACGAAGCACCAAGTTTCCTGTCGAAGGATTCGTAAAACTTGCAGTCCAAGTATTTGAGCCTGCAGGAACGATACTTTCCAAAGTATCCGAGAAACGGCTTAAAACCGAATCGAACGCATTTTGTAGTGTCGCGCGTTTCTCAGCGGTATTAAAAAAATTCGACGTGTCCAACGAATAATCAATCTTCGCGCGCAACGGTCCGGCGGTGGGTGGCGTGGAAACCGATATCGCAGAAGTTGTCCCATCGCCCCAATTCGCGCTAGCCGTAAGATTGCCAAGTAGACCTGTAGCATCCAACGGAGTGTCAACTTGAAAAGCTGCGCCCTCGGCTGAAAAGACAATCCGCCTGTCAAGAATTTCAAAACGAAGCGTTCGACTACCAAAACCTATTTGCGGCGGGACTCTCCACCCGGCTTTATCTCGCAGTTTTTTGTGTGGGTTGCGAGACATGGTCATCGGCTCCTGTTAAATATCTGTTCGGCGTCGCAAGAAACTTCGTTTGGTTGTGGGCTTGGCACCCGCGCTAACGGTTGCGACTGCTGCTTTTTCTGGCCAATGGGGCGGAGGAGGGCCTTCATTCGAAGTATACCCATCAATGTTCCCAAGGTATTGGCGACGCACTTCGGGATGTTGTTTCACTTCGTCAGGCGATCCTTCGCAAAGCACGATTCCTTTGCTGATCACGTAACAGCGATCAACCGCGTCCAGAATCTCGCGAGACGCAAGATCCGTGATCAAGATAGAAATGCCGACCGAACGCAGCTTAAAAATGATCTCTTGAATACATTAGTACTGTAATAGGGCTATCGGCTTCTGTCAAATATCTGTTCGGCGTCGCAAGAAACTTCGTTTGGTTGTGGGTTTGGCACCCGCGCCAACGGTTGCGACTGCTGCTTTTTCTGGCCAATGGGGCGGAGGAGGGCCTTCATTCGAAGTATACCCATCAATGTTCCCAAGGTATTGGCGACGCACTTCGGGATGTTGTTTTACTTCGTCAGGCGATCCTTCGCAAAGCACGATTCCTTTGCTGATCACGTAACAGCGATCAACCGCGTCCAGAATCTCGCGAGCCGCATGGTCCGTGATCAATATGGAAATGCCTGCCGAACGCAACTTAAAAATAATTTCTTGAATGCTTTGTACCGTAATAGGGTCGATTCCTGCAAACGGTTCGTCCAGCATTATGATCTGGGGATCGGAAACCAAGCATCGCGCGATTTCCAGTCGACGGCGTTCCCCGCCAGAAAGCTTAGAAGCTCGTGATTTACGTATGTGGGTGATATCAAATTGTTCAAGCAGCTCATTGCATCGAGCTTTACGAGCCCGGCGACCAACGCCGAGAAGCTCAAGCATTGCCAGTATATTCTGTTCGACCGAAAGTTTCCGAAAAACGCTCGATTCCTGGGCCAAATACCCCATCCCGCCATCGCGAGCTCGACGGAACATTGGCCAGGATGTGACGTCCTGACCACCCAACAATACTCTACCACGGTCCGGAATGACCAATCCACAGGTCATGCGGAAACTAGTCGATTTTCCCGCGCCGTTGGGACCGAGCAGCCCTACGATTTCACCCAATCCAACGCGAAAACTGACGCCGTTGACAACTTTGCGTCGTCCATAGGATTTTTCCAAATCCGTTACTTGCAGCACATCCATGGCTCAAGACTTCCTTGTCGAAAATTCAGTTAGCGGATCAAACGAAAACGTTTGATATTGGGTGTATACGGAATCGGTCGATTCCAATGATGCGGCCAAAAAACTAGGATCGCGCGGCCGATGAGCAATTCCTCTGGTAACGCCCCCCAGTAGCGAGCATCGGAACTCGCCGGAGAATTGTCTCCCATCGGAAAATATTCTTTGTCGCCGAGCGTGTAATTTCCAACTCGACGCTGACAAATTACGTCTGTGGCTGACCATTTATCTGGGGCAAGCAACGATTCTTGCGCTAGGACTGGATTATAGCTGTAATCGCTACTGCTGGTGGCAATGTAATAGACGTCGCGATAAACGCGACTTCGAGAAACGGTCGCCTTGACTCCCTTAAAGCCAAGACCTACGGGCGCGGCATCCAATGGATCTTGCGCCGTCCATTCCGGTGATTGGCCAACGCCCGGACGATCACCGACGTCAAATTGACTGCTCGATGAAAACCGCTGCAGTCGACCATTGACCCAAAGCAACAGCTGATCATCGACGTTTGCGTATTTGAGGCGAACGCGGCCTGATCGAACGGGAGTGTCCGCAGTGATTGATGATGCTGGTGTTTCTCCATTCGAAAAAGCAGTTAAGGCTTTACCGCCCTTGGTAATTTCCAGCGAAGCTTTTCCGGTAACGACATCGATCGTGCAAGTATGGTGCCGCCCGGCTTCGACAAGATCCAGAACAATGTTGCCAGCCGTACCTTGAACATCGAGGTCGAATTCACAAGCCAAGTCCCCAACCCAATTCAATCCGTCGTTCATGAAGTTAATAGAGTTTCGCTGATCGGATTGCCAAAAACTGAATTGCGCATACTCTCGAGGGTTCACGCCGCTACGGTACAATTTGCTCGGATTGCCGTTCTTGTCCATCAACGCACTTTTGTGCCCGACGATGCTGGAGTTGTAGGACGTGAAGTCAAAAACAGGCGATGAAAAATACGGATCGATCAAACCATCGACGGGGCCCTGAACCATGTCCCAGCTCAAACGCATCGGAGGCTTTTGATTTGGGAAAGCGCTGTTGCTCCGCAGGATTTCAGGACCGAACACGCGATGATAATACCGCAACCACGAAACATCGTTCGCTGACGTCGCGTCGCAGGTTGCTTGCCAATCCGAATCGGATTGTTTTGTTTGCCAACTCGTATTCGCTTTGGGAAACGGTTGCCATGCGTTGGGAACTCCGGATTTGACTAATGTCTTGGACAGGTGATTGGAGTCGTAAATGGGTTGCAACATCGTGTTGACGACATTGGGTGGTTTTCGTTCCACGACAGGTTTGGATGCCCCTTTTTTGGTGACAAAAATGTCGCCGTTGTAAACTTGCAATTTTTCGTTCGGTAGCCCGACGCAACGTTTGATATAGTTGATTCTCGCATCGTTTGGATACTTGAAAACGATGACATCCCATCGCTTGGGCGTCTTGAACATGTAAGCAAATTTGCTTACCAAAATTCGATCTCCGCTAAACGTCCAGTGGTTGGCGTTGTTGGCCAAGTCGAGCGGTAATTCGAATCGACATAAGGGACACGTCGTCGTCAAGCAAATGTTATCGGTTCGATATCCAAGTTCGTCGTATTCAACACTGGCGCCGGCTTGATAGTCGAATCCACATTCCGGGCAGCGGACGTCTTTATGAGCACCCATCAATGCCGGTGCCATCGAACCTGTCGGGATAACGAACGCTTCTGCGACAAAAGCGCGAAACAAAAAAGCGAGGATGAGCGCAACGCCGAAACTCTCAACCGTCTCCCGAAACCAAGGCGGCTTCTCGTGCGGCTGTTCGTCTTTGGCTTTCGGAATATCGTTGATTGTCTTTTTAGTCTGTGACATAAGTTCGATGCTGAGCTCGTTGTTAATTCGTACGACCGGCGCGACGGATTAGCTCCCGTTCGTCGCCAAGGCCTCATCGTGTGTCTCGTAAAAACACTTGGGTGCTGCCGCAGTTTTCCATGGGCAATCCCGGCGAAATTTTCCCCCTATTATACTCCGCGCGGTCAGATTTGAGGTTTGGTGAGCGGCAAGGCGCTAGCCGCCGGTGCTGACCGAATGTACAACCCGCGGCTAGCGCCTTGCGGCTCACTCAACAACACGTCCCTCACTTCCGACCGCACGGCGTATAGGACTGCCCAGTGTAAGCAAAACTTGCGAACACCGCAGCGCGGATCTGTTGGATGCGACCGTGCGTCAAATCTTCCTAGTGGCCGGAGAATAGCCAGCAAAATCCGTTGAAAAACCCGTTATCGCGAACGAGCCAACTTCTGGGATCCAAGCATATTTTGCATGCTTTCCCGCAGAATTCTCTCGGGGCCAGGGGTGTAATCGAAGACTTCAACCGATACCCACCCATCATAGTCAACTTCATTCAGCGCCCGAAAAATAGGAACAAAGTCGACGTCACCCATCCCGGGCCCTAATCGATTCGGATCATTCGCATGAAAATGGATCATGAGGTCGGCGTTTTCCCGGATTATCTGGTCGATGGGCTTACCTTCGGTGCTCATCGCTTTGACGTCCAAGTGCAGCATAATAAAGGGGTGATCCACAGCCTGGATCAGCGAGCGTGCTTGGGAAGCGTGATTTAGAAAATTGCCTTCTTGTGGTCCCAAGGGTTCAACGGCGATGGCAACTTGGGTTTCTTCAAGCATAGGGGCGCATCGCTTGAGGACATCGACGGCGTTATCCATCGCTTGCTGATGGGACATTTCCGGGCCAAAGTTGCGTTGCATGGGCGAACCAAGGACCATCAAGTCGCCACCCAGATCCCTGCACAAACGAGCCAAGTCTCCAAGGTAACTGGCGGTAAGCTGCCGAACGGCGACATCATTGGTCGTGAGATGGAACCCTTCGGTCTTGGCTAACAACCAATGGAGTCCAATAATCTTCAGCCCATGCGAAGCCGCCATATCTCGGTACTGCGCGCGGGTCTCGGCTGAAATCTGATCGGCACGAGGACCTAAAGTGAATGGAGCGACTTCGAGACCACTGTAGCCCACGTCACTCGCCAGTTTCATCCCTTGCTGCCAAGGCCAGTCGCCAAACACTTCGTTGCAAATCGCATACTGCATTTGAACTTCACCCAAATGAAGAATGTCTAATACCGAAAATTGCTCGTTGCGAAGCAAAAGGCAATCGCAATTTTTTTCCAGTTGTTGCGTAACTTGGCAACGGCCAAATTACGCTTGAGGAAACAATTCAACAAAACGACTTACCCGCGACTAAGCAGGTTTGAAACCCGATGGAGTCGCGACACGTTTCTTCGTATGCTTTTTGGCACCTGGCTTGGAGCTTTTGCGAGGACCATAGCTTGACTTAAAACTACTCGAACGACCACCTGAAGCTTTCGAACCGCCGCCATTGGAAGTGGAACCGCTGCTTTTGGAGGACGAGTAGTTCGACTTCTTGCCAGGACCGCTTCGTCGCTCGGATTGCGAATTCCGAGAGTTTCGCGAAGGCCGGCTATCGTCGCTTGACGTTGCAGGACCTTCGATCGTCGTGGTCACTTGAAGCCGACGTCCGATCAGTTGCTCGATATCGCGCAAGTATTTTCGTTCTTCGGAATCGCAGAACGAGATAGCCTCGCCGCTAGCACCTGCTCGGCCGGAGCGGCCGATGCGATGGACGTAGGTGTCAGGTTCGTTAGGAATTTCAAAGTTAAAGACGTGCGAGATGTTGTCGACGTCGATACCACGTGCTGCGATATCGGTTGCGACGAGAACAGGTGGCTTGTCTCTCTTGAACTCAGCCAACACGCGCAATCGCTTGTTCTGGCTTTTGTTGCTATGCATCGAATCGGACTTGATTTCTGCGGCCAACAATTCGCGGACGATACGTTCGGCACCGTGCTTGGTTCGCGTGAACACAATCGCTCGTTCCGGCTTGATTTCCTTGAGCATCTGAATCAACAGATGTATCTTTTGTTTTTGAGGAACCATGCAAACGGTTTGCTTAACCGAATCCACAGCTTTCTTTTCGGGCTCGATCGAAATATGAATCGGGTTTCTCAAAATCGATCCAGCCAGTTGCACGATCGGCGCAGGCATGGTCGCGGAGAACAACAGCGTTTGCCGTTTCGTTGGAACCCACTCAAGGATTTGGCGAATCGCTGGCAAAAATCCCATGTCCAACATCCGATCCGCTTCGTCGAGGATCAGCGTATCGATGTTTTCTAGATTGACGTAGCCTTGGCCCATGAGGTCCAGCAAACGACCAGGGGTAGCGACAAGCACATCGAGACCATGACCCAACGCGCGAACCTGGGAGCCTTGACCGACTCCACCGTAGATTGCGGTGACGCGAGCCGAAGTGCAAGCACCATAGGTTTCAAAGCTATCGCGAATCTGAGACGCAAGTTCGCGAGTACTGGCCAAGACGAGCACTCGTAGTTTGCGAGCGGCGGCCTTTCGAGGGCCAGCGTTAGTCATCAGTTTCTGTAGAATCGGGAGCGCAAACGCTGCCGTCTTGCCAGTACCGGTTTGGGCACATCCGATGACGTCGCGTCCTGACATGACAGCCGGGATCGCTTGTATTTGAATAGGGGTGGGATCTGTGTAACCTTCGTTGTAAACAGCTTTCAATAAGTTTTCGGCGAGGCCGAAATCGACAAAATTCATAAACGGGTCCATATAGGAAAATGGTGAGGGACCCTATGCCGCTGACGGAAAAATAACGTCATGGAATCAGCTATGTCCCTGGATTCCGGCGCGTGCGAAATTGCAGCGAAGAATCGGTAATCGGTGTAAGCCGGAGATCGAGGTCCACTTGGAAAATAGTATTCGCGACATCAGAGTGACCGCGAATCAAGTTGAGAACCAAGCGACAAAAATGACTACGTTGCCCAATTTTTGGGCGGTGGTGCCATGCTGGCACAACCTCGATGATCAACGTCGGATTACGAACTGTAGCTTACTTTACGCTCTAAGTCTAACAAGGAACAATCCGATTAAAAAGGGCAAATCTGGTTTTCGTCACGGTGCAGCAGGCTCATCAATCAGATTCTGCACGGATTTTCGCAGTTGTTCTATCAATTTGGGCCCACCCCCGACAAAAACATGTCGCACAATTCCTTTTCGATCCACGATGACAGTTTGGGGAATGGCGTTCGCCTGATACCGTTGACCCGCAGCGCCGTCGATATCCAACACGACTTGTGTATCCAGCTTGAGCCGTTCCATAGCCGCTTGAGCGCGCTCCGCAGGTTCCTCAAGATTGACGGCAATTAGAGAAACATCTGAGTTGGCCAAGTCGCGAATGGCCGCATCGACTTGCGGCATCGACTGCATGCAAGGACCACACCAACTGGCCCAGAAATCGAGAACGACGATTTTACCTTTGAGATCCGTCAGTTTGAACGGATCGCCGCTTAGCGACTCTCCTTCTAGTTTCGGGGCGGCATTACCAACCAAAGGTGAATCTGTTCCGACCTTACCCGGCTCAGCCTCAGCGTCCGCTTCGTCATAAATCTTTGGTTGTTTTGCAAGCGAAAGGGACCAAGGATTATCGATCATCTCGCGAATCTTCGGCTGCAGTGACTTGCCAAGAAGCACCAGTTCGATATTTTTCAATTCGATCGAACACTCTCCCAGCAAATCGTTCATACCAACGATCGCATCTGCGGTAACCTGCTTGGGCTGGAAAGTCATTTTCCAACCAGCCTTTTCGGAAATGTGAACTTGGAAAGCACTAGCACTTTCTGATGTTGCGACTTCAGGCTTTTTTGCCCCGTCGCTCGCGGTCGGTTCTTCTGGTTTGGCAACGTCCCAATTGCGGTCGTGAAGCCAAATGATTTGCGCGACCGAATCGAGCGGAATTTCGTTTTCCTCTAGCCGCACTTCGAGAATTACTGCCTTTTCATCTAACCGCATCAGTCGCCCACGAAGGAAATCGCCGTCAACCGAAGTAACCAAGTGCGTTGGCGGGTCATTTTTCCGCATCCTGGGTACGGTCAACAACCTCGCCATTTTCTGCGAAGCTTGCACCCTATCCCGCCGTACCCTTCGCAGCTCGACGGACTGAACTCGGTCGTGAGGCACAAAAGTTGTTTGGGTTGTCGACGAAGCGAATGTTACACCCTTGTCGTCAATCTTTTTGACCTCTGCCAAGATAACTTCACCCGTGCGAAGTTTGATATTGGGAACGCCAGCCTTTTTCCCTGTGGCCTGATTCGGTGCCCCAGTGACTTGGCCATTAACGCGCTGTTGAGGAACAACGACAGGAGGGACTCGCTGATCAAGGCGACGAAAATCGATTCGGCCATCGGCTGCTTCCGTCAAGTTGACTGTATTATCCATGAGTCGCGACTGCCATCGAAGGCACGTTGCCCCTTCGACAGCATCCGAAACGTCCAATGCCCCGTGAAGCTGGACTCCATCGAGAAGTAGTTGTCCATCCTTGGCGGAGGTCTGAGGTTTGAAATTCGATTTAATAACTTGGAAAGCCACCAGTTCGCTAAGGGGAATGGAAACTGATTTGACGGCACAATTCGGCTTAAAATAAATTTGTTCGCCATCACAGAGAAACCATTCGCCAAACAACCGAGTTTGATCGCGTAGCAAGATTGTGCTCTGCGTAGGTTCCGTATTCGCAATCGCTGACTTGGTCGGATCGGCATCGCCCTTATCGACCGGAGGTGTCGGTGATTGCGCCGTAGCCTCCGAATTATCTTTTCCTTTTTCGCCTTTGCTATTTTCCTCTGGCGAAGCTGCAGGGGGCGGAGTCGGTTCGCTTTGCACGACCTCCAAGACATCCGCAATCGGGAGCGTCGTCTCGATACCATCGGTGCCTTTGATTACCATGCCCGTTGCAGTATTCACGGATTGAACACGGCCTTCGTAGATTTTGCCAAGTCGATCCATAACGAAATCACTGACTTGACGTCGTTCGGAGGGCAGTTGATCTGTCCAGGAAAGGACACGAATCTGATCGATACGCAGCTCTCGACCAAAATTCTCGATCAGAACACATGGGAAAGCAGTCGCTGGGTCCGCAGCCAGTTGAATATCGGCAAGCATTTTTCCTTGGTCCGAAAACACCACGGCTCTCCCCGTGACTTGGTCAAGGAACATCGTTAACTCAATCGACAGTTTTTTCATGTCGAGTGTTTGCAAGAACGCAGCGTCCGCTTTAGCACCAACGTCGCGCACCAATGCAAGCTTGTCGTCCCACACTTCAAAGGAGAAAGCTTTGCCAGCGCTGGTTTGCGTTTCGTCGACGCCAAACGCAATAACGAAGTTAGGCTGTTTGGACCAAGAAATTCGGATATCGATTTGACATTTTTCCGGCAACTTGAGGTTGCCTCGAACTTTGGCTCCGTTATCTGTCGACATGAGAGAGCCGAATTGAATCGACCATTTGTAGACTTCGTCGAGTGGCTTCCATTCGTCGATTGATTGTGGACCTTGGTAAAGGATCTGCTGTCCTTGGCTCCAACGTTTCATCTGCGCGATGGATTCCGGCTTAAGCGAAATGGTTGACAAGTTTTTGGGTTGCAAGACCAACTCCTTGTCATTCCAAGATTGAAGCTCTCCCCAAATACGGTCGCCCGTATGCGTGCGAATCGCAAATCCGTCATCGCGAGGAAGTGGCTCGACATCGACCGGAATATCGATCGACGCAACTGCACCAATTTCCAATTCCAAAGGGCTTGAAAAAACAGGACTTGTCCAAGCCATCTTGCCGGGCGTGGTCAACGCGCTCAAATGGCCATCGACAAAATCTCCATTCACTAGACGCAGACGGGATTTTTTTGCTACACCGATAGCAGCATTCTTCGCCTCGGTCGGTGCAGTCGGATTTGCATCCGATTTGGCTGCTGCTCCGACCGCTGCAACATCCGTCGCGTTATCTTGGCCAATTAACTCAATTGCGAAAATCGAAAAAACAAACCATGAAATCGCGATTATGCGAGTGAGCGACTGCCAAGAGGTGGTACGGAATTTAACATTCATGAAAGGTCAATGCTGGTGTTAGCGTTCGTAGATAGGCAAGAATCGATAGTTGAGGGCAAGTGCCAATAAGGCCATGGAAGTGTTGGTCGTTGGCCCTAGTTGACCTTGAAAAGATCCGTCGCCCGTTTGTGCGGACTTCAGTTGCCGGATGATTGATGAGTTCCATTTTTTCCAAGCTTCGACATCGCCTTGAAATAGTGCTTGAGCTTGATAATAACGCGCGTACTCTGGCCAACTCGAAGGAGCGCCGTCAATCTGATCGACGACATATCCCAATGCCGATTTGTATTGCTTCAAGTCTTTGCGTTTGGAGATAGCGAAGACCAATGTTGCGATGGACGATCTTGCGAGCGACTCGCCGAATCCGTCGAAACCGCCGGAGTATCCAACGATTCCGCTCGGCCCCGTCATGCTACTGAAATACGCAATGGCTTTATCAATCACCGTATCGGGTACTGCGATTCCGGCGTTGCGAGCTGCCAATAGCCCCATCAAAACAGCTCCGCTCACCGACGTATCCGCATCGCGAGCGTCGGGAGAGTAACGCCAACCACCGTGCGGGTTTTTCTTTTGTGAAGTAATCGCGCAACGAACAGCCAACTCCAAAGCTTCGCCGATACCGCGCGTGGCTTTGTCCGATTCCGCACGCTCCCAAAGATCGCGATCGTCAACAGTCCCATAAGCCTCGGCCAAAGCGAGCATCGCAAAACCGTGGTGGTACATCGAGCCACCGATGTAGCCGGTTTCGGCGCTCTGAGAACGAATGATGCTGCGTAGGGCTTTGCGAATGACGTTGGAATAGATGCCAAAGTTCGGATCTTCGCCGGATGCTAGGAATACCATAACAGCCAATCCAGTAGATCCCCCACCCGATTCGCTTCCCTTGCTCCAAGCCCCGGATTCATCTTGCGTTTTGGCCAGATATTGAAGGCCACGATCATACATTTCACGAACATCTCGCGGGACAGCGTCGCCTTGAGTGGCTTCGGGTAATTGTGCAACTGCCGACCGGTTACCGATCGATGCGTCAGCACAAAACACCAGCAACAAAGTTGTGATGATGAATTGTACTTTTAGTTTCGGAAAATAATGAAAGTCGTGCATTCGAATTTTTGCAGTTGGTGTTAAGGAAACTTGATGCCTTGTTGGGCAAGGAAATTTCTCATGTTGTCGCGGTTTGCGTCGTCGCTTCGTATTACTTTAATCTGATTTTCGTCCAATACCGACTTAATCTTTTCATCGGGTAGTACGCCCAGCAAGCAGCTCACGGCATAGGTGTGATAACGCGAAGGAATCTTTTTGTCCGCCAGTTCGGTTTCGAGCAAACTGACCAATGCGTTCCGCTGCGATTCGATCATTGGCACACGTAGCTCCAAACGCGAAATCTCGAGTCGGATTGAGACGGACAGCATGCGGTTTTGCCGTTCCCGAGTTCCTTGTTCGACCGCAGCTTTTTGTGTCTCGTCCAATACTTGATTAAGCTCTCGCCGGAAAAGAGACTCTTCCCCTAAGATGCCTTTTTGGATTTTGGTTTGCAACGGCGAAATAAATTCTTGAATCTTTTGAATATGTTCTTGGTCAGGCTGCATGCCCGCAGTCGCTGCCTTTGCCTTTTCCGCAATCCTCATGAACCGAGCAATGTCGCCCTGCGCTGCCAAGAGCAGTTTCTGTTTCTGTTCGTCCGTTAGAGAAACGTAATGCTCCATCCTTCTCAAATCCAGAACAGCATTGCTGTGCAGCGTCTTTTTGAATTCGGCTTCCGATTGGTTACCAAACACCCATGAATCGAACCAAGTGGGCTGCCCGACAATTTGTGCTTGGGCTGAAGTTGCGGACCAATTGCAGAACACAACCGCAAGGCTTACAGACAGCAACACAATCAAGTTGCGTTGCGATTGCTCCCGGTTTGAAGAAGTGTCTTTGCAAGTCATGGTTTCAATGTCGCGTGCGCGTCAAAAGTGGTCTGGCCAATACGGGAAAGCAGAAAAAGTTCGCTAATGAATGTAGTTCAACTAGTTTCAAATGCTGAACGAATGGCTTCCTAACGGTCGATTACCGGCAAATCCTGTTCGCCAGTTCCAAAGGTGACTTTTTGAACTCCCAAATAAACTCGCTTCTGTTCAGCATCCAAATGTTTCACGATGGCTGCATCTGGTAGCGTTGGTAAATATTGGGGGTTATTAAGGTAATTGATCGGTTCGATTTCCCCTAAAGGCGCCTTCGCCAAAACTTTGCGAAGCAATTCACGTTGATCGTCGCGGAGAAACAGCTTTTCATCCAAGATGATCAGAATGGCATCAATCCGTGCGTCTTTTTCGAAAGTCTCGCGAATCTCTGTCTCGCGTTTGTAGGCGGTTTTTTGGTCTTCGGTCAGCATGCTTGCCAATTCCTTTGCGAGCGCTTTTGATACCATCCTTCGCACAGCTTCTGAACTGCTTGCCATGTTGCCGCCGTTGAAGACCACGACTCCGTTTACTACTTGATTTCCGGGCGCTCGAACATTTTTCTTCACCCAAGCTTTATCCAGCCCGGCGATGTGCTGTTCTTGTTCTTCCGTCAACTTACAAGCACGACGAATAAATGCCGTTTCGACCTTCATCGCTTTTTGAATTTTGACGTCGTTAGGAACCATTCCGTTGGCATCAAGGGCGGCAATCGCGACTCCTTCTACTGCTACTTCCGCGTCGACAACTTTTTGATCGCCTTCATCGTCATCGGATTCTTCATCCTTCTTATCAGCGTCCTTCTTTGGTGCATCGCTGTCATCGCTTTTTTTCTTATCAGCCGGTTTTGCGTCCGAATCTCTTTTGTCGGATTTTTTTACTTCTGTTTTGCCCGCCGGTTTAGCGTCCGCTTTGACCGGCCCGAACAGGTCAGCAGCCTTTTCAATTTCCGTGTCCTTGGAAGGTGGTTGGGCGACAACGAAATGGATGGACGCGCAAAAGAAAGTCACCCCAATCAGGAGAAGTCGTAAATTAGGTAGTGATCCATCAAGCACTTTTATTCTCCTTTCATCGGTTTGTGAGTATTCGGTTGCGGGTAATCGATGATCCGAATTTTGGTTCGCTTGAAATTGGCATCACACTTTGATTTCGGCAGCAGGATCGAATGCAACTGCGTCGTTCCCATGCGGAGGAAACCTTAGCGTTGCTCGCCGTCGAGCCGATTAAAGTATTCGTCTAATCCCGAGCGATATTCTTCGGGCAATTGCGTGCCTGTTTCACCGGTTGCTTGTTGGACATCGCGGTGCTCGCGTTGTTCTTTTTCGTTGATCCCGGTACCGACTAGTGCCAATGCCGAATCGTTCGTTGTACCGCTGCCACCGCCACCTGGCGAAGTACCACCGCCACCACCGCCTTTGGGATTGATGCGGCGTGATTTGAGAAGCAATTCAATCGCTTCCGTTTCGGCAGCGATTGCAGCAGTCCCAGTATCTGGTACACAAAGGATTATCGTTGCCTCGCCCATCACTAGGTCGACGGCGTTTAGCAATTCTAACTCTTTGCCAAAATTGACTTCTGGGTCAGGCAAATCCAAGATGCGATCGACAACTTTTTGGATGCGAATTTGAAGTTGCTCTTGTTTCTCGCTCAATCGATCACCTTCGTCGGTGTGCTGTTCTTCGGTCACTGCCGGTTTGGCTTGTTCGGCTACACGAGTTTCCTCGCGAAGGTTCACTTCGCCTTCGAGAATCTGCAGGACTTCGAGGATAATACTCGGTGGCAAGCTATCTTTGGATTTGCCGCCTGGGCAACTACCTTTGCAAGCTGGATCGACTAAATCATCGGCCCAGCGGTCAAGTGTATCCGACCAATACTCGCACTGAGCGATCGACATGCCTTGTTCCTTGGGGATTTCTTCGCCAAGCACTCGTATAGCTGACAAGACGTCCGTTTCGCGCATTTCGTCCAATACAAGCTTAAATTGATTCATTCGACGACGCTCGAAATAAGCTTGCATGTCGTCCATGATGAACGAAATGTTCTGCACGCTCTTTTGTTCGACTTGAACCATGTCGGTAATGACTTTTTTGCTCGGTTCGTCGATCTGGCTGCCTTTGCCGAAAGTGGCTTCGATGCGGTCGCTCAGTTTACCAGCAACTTGGATCTGCTCGCGCGACGCTGCTTTGAGTCGCTTGACCAACGTGCTACCTTCCAAGTTCGCCAAGACATTATTCAGCTCGTCGGCAATCTTTTCGAATTCTGCCAGCAAGTCCGCTTGTTCTTTAACGGCTTCAACAACGGCTTGCTGTGTATCCTCCGGCTTCTCTTCGCTCTTTTGCGGAGGCCCGGCGATCGTCGTCGATGGCAGCGTCAGTCGACCTTGTTTGCTCCCCTTCGAAGGAGCAGCGGGATCATTCGATTCTTCAATCGGTTGCTGTGAAGACTCGCGGTCTGCGATACTCGGAATAGCAGGCTTCGGAGGCGCTGGCTCGCCTGCCTTGGGAGCGGCTCCTTGAGCGGACGCAGTATCGCGAATCTTGCCGACTCCTGGGCCGCTCTTGCTTGGCGGTTGTGGTTCACCTGCCAACTTGGGAGCCGAGGCAGCTTGTTTCAGCAGATCTTCGACACTCGGCATGCGATTGCCGGAGATGTCCTTTAAGACTTGCAGCATCTCGGCCCATTTCTCCAAATGACCGACACCGATTTCGGGATTTCGCGAAGCTTGTCGAATCAATTCGTCGCCCATTTTGGAAAGCTGTCCAAGGCGACGGCCGTTTGCAGCTTCACCAGCAGCTTGGGCTTCGATCTTCTTCCTCGTGTCCGGATCGTCTAATTCCGCTACCGGCATTTCTCGGATTTGCTTATTGGTTTCGTGAAGCTGCATTTCGCGGTCACGAATATCTAGTGATTGTCGATGCCATTTGCTCAATTGCTCGGTCATCCAAATAGCATGCTGATCTGGTGACAACACGTACAGCCGATGCGGTGCCGAATAAACGCGTTCGCGATTCGGCAAGTAGTCTTCGACCCAAACCCGCAACTCAATTGGTTGCGGTTCGATACCATTGTCTTTTGCTGAGAACACGGCTTGCATTTGCATCGCGGATTGATCGGGACCACCTACGGCCAGAGCCCGTTCACCTTGAGCAACTTTTTCTACCAAGGTGTCATCCAGGCCTCGCCACTCAATCCCCGCTCGCTTAATCCCAAAGTCATCGCCTGCGAAAAGCTTAAAATTGAGTTGTTCCGAGTCCAGCACAACAGCTTGTCGTGGCAAGCCTTCGATCGAAATCGACGGCGCTTCGTCCGGTCGGCCTTGCAGGTTGATCTTAAAGGGCTCGCGGCCAGCCAACATGTCAGCATCTTGCCATTCCAATGCGACTTGCCGAGGCTCTGCCGCCACATCCAACTTGGGAACTTCAAATGAATCGTTACTGACGGCGACACTCGTGCCATTGTACTGAGCAGATTGTAATGGCCGACTTGCTTTGGCTGTCAGAGCAACTTGGGAACCGCTGACGACGCTGACTGTGCCGCTGCGCGCGTCGCGTTTCTGGACCTCTGGCAAATTTAGATAACCAGGAAGCGTCACGTCGGCATTGACGGATGCCAGTTCGGGGCGGGCTTTGGGCTCGATGGTCACTCGTTTGAAATAATCCCCGACCTTGAGATCCATCGTGGTCGTGCCCGTCAATGCAGGCAAGGGCAAAACATATTTGTCGCCTACAAGCCGCGCCGTGACCGGTTCAACATAGGGCAAATTCGCAAAGGCTGAGTTGGGTTTCCAAATCGACTGTGCCGCCAAAGCAATCGGCAAATCAACGGGTTCGCCGTGTGGAACAACGATTCGATCCGACAAAGGTTGAATCATTGTGAAGGTGTACCGCGGAATCTCTCGCCAAGGTGTCATCAGACGCGCGAATGCATTCGACGCGGCTTGTGGAGCGACCGCAGCGCTAATAAACGCAGCGAACACACCCAGAGTCGCAATGGCTAGCCACATTCGGTGTCTTGATACGGGAGTAGCCAACAGCAAGTCACGACCTTGGGCGGCTTCGGCGACTTGCTTCATAGCCGCAGCGCACAACGCGCGAGACCGAGCTTGTTCCCGATCGCTTTCGGCCAACTCGATAACACCAAGCAACTGATCGCCGATATGCGGATCACGCTTTCTGAGCAAGCGCGCTAATTGATCCATGCGGCGGTTGCTCCATACCCACCGATGGAAAGCCCACGGCAGCATGGCGACCAAAGCAAAGACTCCAAGCAAAATGCCAAACCTGACACTGCGGGGTGTGTCGATAAAACGGTCGACTGCAAAGACGATCAAGAAGGCGAGCAGCACGCCAGCAACCGCTAGCGCGATCGACTCGATCATTTTGGTCGACCAAACTTGGCGGCGGAATTGTTGAAGCTGACGTTGCAACGACTCGGGGACAGTCAATCGATTTCGTGTCGAAGCCAGGCTCATGCGAATATCCTTTTTTTACAGTCGGTCTCGTCCGTCGCGATACTCTCTCCGAGTGAATGCAACAAACGGGAGTTGCCTTCGTAACGCATTTTTCGATCGGTACTAAATCAGACCAATCATTTTACGACCAATCCAAAACAAACCCATCAATACAATTAAGGTAGCGGCTACAAGCGGATGACTCCACAGTTGTACACGCCGAATATCCAAAGGAGGCTCAGGAAGTCGGGATAACGTCTCAAAAACCTTATCCATTTTATCCAAAGCCAGCACTTCTCCCTTGGAAACGCGTGCTAATTCTTCCAAAACCTCCGGACGGGCGGGTTTTCCGATCCGCTCCAAAGCTGCACCTTGCACAAAAATACTGGCTTCCAAAGTCGCTTGGGTCTGTGCACATCGCAGTGTAGCTTGATGCGGCCCCGGTTCTTTTGCTGCAAACTGACCGGTAAAAGCACCCCATTCGCCACCTGTCGCAGCCAATCGAATCGTCTCAGCTCGGCCAGACGGCGACACAATTCGTACCGATACATCGCCTTGAGCTAATGGCTCGCCACTTTGCTCCATTACGTTGGCGGTCAAAGTCACCGTTTGACGAACTTGTGGTTGCTCGGGCGTGTAATACAGACGCATCGTCTCGCCCTTGGCCATGTTGCGCTGATAAGCCATCCAACGAACGACTTGTCCCCAGAATCGATAGTGGTACAAATCTTCGACGCCTTTTCTCCAACGCCAAGCGCCATCGGTCCCCATAAACAAAACTTTACCGGCACCGAATGTTCGCGTTACTAACAACGGAACGCGTCCATAAGCGTTCGACGAGTCTCGATGAACGGCGAGCACATCCGTCCCAGGCTTGGCTCGAACAACTGGGGCGTACCACTGAAAACCCGGTAAGTTTTCCCAGACTGCGATGTTGTCGTCTGTCGTATCGGCCAACTTTGTCAAAAGGCTTCGGCGCCCCAGTTCAGTCAACTCAAAATGGCTTGCCGTTCGCGAGCCCCAGCCCGTCGGTTGTGATTCGTCCATGATGACTGGTAGCAACTCGGCCAACTCGGTGCCGATGATCGACAACTGTCGACCTTGCCAACCTGGCATAAAGACGAGACCACTGGCTTGTTGCTCGACAAGCCCCTTCAGCAGCCGACATTGCTCTTCGGTCAGTTGATTTGCATCGACACCAACGTCTCCCAAGAAAACGACGTCGTATTGCGAAAGCGCTTCCAGGCTCTCGGGAAAAGCAGCGATGTAATCTTTATTCCCCCCGCCAACTTTACCAAGCCCCGGATGGAACAGCAAGCAACTCACGTCAACGCCGGGGTCGCGAGACAGTGCATTGCGCAGATAGCGATATTCCCATCGCGGATAGGACTCGATGACGAGCACTTTTAATTTTTCTTCGCGGATCGCAATCGGAGCCGTTTTCTGATTATTATCTTCGATCGTTTCCTCGGATTGCTTAGGAACCTGCAATGTGAGCGTGTAGTCGCCGGTTTGCTCAGGCTTCCAAATAATCGCATCGCTCGTTCGCCCCATCGCAGCAATCTTGACGTCTTGCTTGATCTCGGCACCATCGGAAGTCTTCAGAGTCACTGTGGTCGTGTAATCACGCGGCAACGAACTTTCCAAAGTAAACGGAACGCGCACGGTCTTTCCAGCGACGCCGAAAGTCGGCACATCAAAACTAAGCAGTTCTACATCGGGTAATCGCGTTGGACTGCCGACGGGGACAGCGAAAATGGGTACAGAGCTCAATCTCAGTTGCATTGCGGCTTGAACAGGTGCAATACCCGCGTTCCAATCGCCATCGGAAAGCAAAACCACGCTTCGCAGGAATGGATAACTATCACGAACTTTCTGTAACGCGTCGTTCAAATCGGTACCGCCAGAATTCGAATCATTGACGATCGGCTGCAACACAACTTCGAATCGCTCACGCAATGCGTCCCACTTGGCAGGTTCCATCCAAGGCTGAACAACTTCCTTGCGCGTTTTTACAGTCACCGCAGAACCCGATTGTTCTATGGCGTCACGGGTCACCATACTATCCGTGTCGTCACCGAGAATAACCAATGTTGGTTTCGAAGCAGGTTTGAATTCTTCGATCCACTCCGGCTGATTAAGGAGTAGCACCGCTGCGGCAACCAACAACACGCGCAGGGTCTCGAGCGCAATCATCGATCGTTTAAAACCACTTCGGCGAACAGCAATAATGCTTAGTGTCGCTGTAATCGCGATGGCCAAAAAACTGACCAGGATAATCCACGTCGAGGATTGGAAAATGATAGAACTGCTGCCGTTCATGCCAAGGCTCCTTGCGGGCGAACCCATTTTGGAAGGCACATGGCGGCTTCGATGATCATGGCAGCAATCATGGCAATCAAGAATAATCGCCAGATTTCGCGAACGATGGACGCAACATTTCCTGCCTTGCTCTCGACGCGAGCAAAATTGAGACCGGCAAATAACTCGTCAAGCTGCTCGTCTTGGACAGAGTCCGTCTGGTCCTCGGCAAGCCCCCGATTGATTGCGAAGAGCCTGTCGCCGTCTTGATAAATGCCGCTTTGCACTGCGAATTCCGTCGATAGGATGTCGTCGCTGCCGGCGACCTTTGTCCAAGCACTGGATAAATTCTTGGCTTGCGAATCCCCCGCCACAAAGTCGCGAGTATTGCCCAGCGATTCAAGTCCCTTGTCGAGGGCCCTTTGGATGATCACATACAGCACAATGCCGCTGCGTGCTAGATTCGAATACTTGCTCGACAACGAAGCCGTACAAAAATAGACGCCACCATTTTCCGTTGTTGCCTTGGCAAGCAGCGGATCGCCTCCGGACATACTAGCCAAAGTCGACGTGTCGCCGCTGATCGCCGCGTGCCCTCGAAGTTCAATTTGTCCAACGGGCAGCGATGAACCGGACCGCGTCGACGCTAAGAGATCTTGATCGCCTCGCCAATTTTCCACCATTGCTTTTTCGGACGCTTTCCAAGCCGACCAACGCAATCCCATAAACTCATTGGACGTTGGTCCAAACCCAGGACCCATTTCGGCATCGCCTTCGGGAGTCGGCGGAAAGAACAACACCTGCCCTCCACGTCGAACAAAATCGCTCACGACTTGGGCTGTCGAACCTGTCGGCAGTGTGCCTTGCCAAACCAACAAACCTGCTGTATCCAAATCCATCGAAGCCAATTGATCGACCGTTCCACGAGTCACATCCGCTTTCCATTGAGGATCGGGCGAGATACCTGCGGCCAGAGCCAACGGATAAGCCGACTCGGGATCTTCGCTAATCACAATTGAACGCCGCAGAGGTGGCTGATCAAAGACAAAGTAAAATTCGTTATCCAACAAATTCGTATCGGCTGGAATCGTTACTCGCCCCCAACCTTTCGGTAGTGCTGGATCAAAAGCAACGCGATGGTCTTTAATTTCAAGCGTACTGCCCGCCATCTCGGCGGCTATTTCGGATCGCGCTCCATTCACTTCGATTTGCACTGGAATCGTCTTCTTGGCTGATGAACCTTCGGGTCGGCTCAACATCAACGACATGACTAATTCTTGACTACCTTCGGTACGGTCGCGGTGTACATCGGTCACCCGAATGGCGATGTTTTCGGTTGCCGCTTCTGGATAGGACAGCAAATGAAATCGGACGGATTGCGGGAATTGCCGAAACGCATCACGAACGGCTGTCCATTGATTACTGGTTGTGCTCCAGTCCGATTGACGTTGGTCCGAACAAATCCAAACTTCCGTTTGACCGGGACGATTTTTCTGCAAATACTCGAGCGAGGCTTGCAACATTTCTGGCAGATTTGCAGAAGCGTGTGCGGGTTGGGTATCTGGCGCGTCGAACAAATCCGCAGCTTTATCAAACTCACGAGGCTGACCGTTTGCACTGTCGATCAAAACCCAATGATTGGAACCGAGCGTTTGCAGTGTCTGCCGCAACTGCAACTTGGCAGTCTCTAATTTCGTCGCTGCACTCGTGTCGCTGCGCTGCTGCATACTTGGCGAACGATCAAGGAGAACGATGGTCGTGTCCGGCCGACCTCCGCTGAAACCGAGCAAGCCGCTGGCTAGTGGTCGGCTGATTGCAAAAACCAGACCGGCGATTGCCAGCATGCGCATCGCCAAGATCAAGTACTGGCGAATCTTGGCGTAGCCGCGCGCCATGCGATTGGCGGCCAAGAGGAACATCATCGCGCCCCAACGTTTGGTTTGGTAGCGCCATTGATTGATCAAGTGAATGATGATCGGCAACAGCAATAACGGCAGTCCGAGCAGCAGCCACGGTTGGAGGAAATTCATCGTAGCCCCTTTCCTCGCGCGCGGTCCACGAGAAATTGGGTTAACACGGTGTCGTACGCAGCGTCGATCGTAACGCGTCGGTAGTCGACTCCGGTCTCAAGGACAACTTGTTTGAGTTCGTCCAAGTAGATTTTTAAAGCTCGATGGTAGCGATCGGCTATTTCGCTGGGCTCTGCGAAAATTGCTGGGCCGCCTTCCAAATCCACAAACCGCGTTGGACGCTGGAATGCGAAAGCCAACTCTTCGGGATCAAGTAAATGGAATGCCGCCACGTCGTGCTTGCGAAACCGAAGATGCTCGAAACAACTTCGAAGCGATGCTGGCTCGATGAAGAGATCCGATAAGATCACGATGAGTGCTCGTTGACGAATCGTCTCGGCCAGCTCATGAAGGATGGTATCCAAACGCGTTTGGCCGGATGGATTGGCTTGTTCTAAAGTGTCAAACAAGACCGTTAAGTGAGCGGGGCTTCGTTTCGGTGGGATGCTCGTCACAATCCCTTCGGCGACACAAGACAGGCCGACGGCATCGCCTTGCTGGATGGCCAAATAGCCTAGCGTCGCAGCAACGCGCCTTGCATATTCCAGTTTCGTGATACCGACACTGCCAAAATCCATCGAGCCGCTGGTATCAACGACAAGACATAGACGCAGGTTCGTGTCCGCTTCGAATTCCTTGACGTAAAATCTGTCCGAGCGTCCGTAGGCGCGCCAATCCAATCGCCGCAAGTCGTCGCCGGGGACGTATTTTCGGTACTCTGCAAATTCGACGCTTGCACCGCGATGTGGGCTGGCATGGCGCCCGGAGACTTGCCCCAGCATGGGACGGCGAGACATCAACGGCAACGCCGCTAGCCGCGCCAGGACTTGGGGGTCCAGGAAAGTTCGTTGTTTACGTTCGGTTATCAATCTCTCGTCCACCGCTCATGTATGTGCCACTTAACGAATCGAAACACGCAATCAACCTTCGGATGATGTTTCTTGCACCAATCGAGACACAATGTCTTTGGCACTGACCCGTTCAGCTTGAGCAGCAAACGTTGTGATGACACGATGCGTGAGAACCGGAACCGCTACGTGCTGCACGTCTTCGATACGTACCATGTAACTGCCGGTGATGGCCGCTCGCGCTTTGGCACCCAAGATCAAGTTTTGCACTGCACGAGGTCCAGCTCCCCAGGCTACCAGCGGTTTAAGCCAAGCAGGCGCTGTTGAACCCGCAGGACGAGTTTTGCGAACGAGCCGCGCAGAATAAGTATAGATGTGCTCAGGGACTGGAACACGCCGTACAAGATTCTGCAATCGGATGATATCCTCTGCATGCATCAAGTGATCCAATGCGGGCATATCGTCTCCGGTCGTCGTTCGTGCAATTTGGATTTCTTCCTCTTCGTTGGGATAGTCCAATTCGATCAGCGACATGAATCGGTCAAGTTGGGCTTCGGGCAACGGATAAGTGCCTTCTTGCTCAACCGGGTTTTGCGTGGCGAGCACCATGAAGGGAGCTTCCAAGACGAATGTCTTGCCAAGCACCGTGACGCGATGCTCTTGCATTGCTTCGAGCATGGCGGCTTGCGTCTTTGGTGGGGCACGATTGATTTCGTCGGCAAGGACGATATTTGCGAAGACAGGCCCATGCACAAACTGAAACTCGCGACGGCCCGAAGACGTGTCTTGGAGAATGTCAGTTCCCGTGATGTCCATCGGCATGAGGTCCGGCGTGAACTGGATGCGCGAGAATTTGAGCGACATGGTTTCGGCCAACTTGCTAACCAGCAACGTCTTGGCCAATCCCGGCACCCCCATCAGCAAAGCGTGCCGGCGGGCGAAAAGGCAAATCGCCAGTTGCTCGATCACTTTGTCTTGCCCGACAATAACCTTGGCCAACTCCGCCCTAAGAGTCGCAAAGGTCTCCCGCAGTCGATCGATCGCCGCGACGTCATCATCACTTAACCGATTCGTTTCTGAACTTGCCGCAACGCTCGACATGGCTTCTCCTCAAGATGAATCTGAACAAACTGCTAGCTCCCTATTTTGAACATGACTCTCAGTAGTTTCTAGCGTCGACTAGGAAATGACCAAGGAATTCACGGAAATCGAGGAAGCAGTTTGCATCAAACGCCGCTATTCCAGGGCTTTTACAAGTTTCGTAGCAAAAACAATCTCTATGCAAGCTCCCATTCTTCGTTTTGCCGCCCAGCACGGGTCCTATAAATCTGCGTCTCGCCTCGCTCCCTTCCCTTTTTTTGCGGTAACCCATCGTCGAAGTCAGGACGTAAGTTCAGCATTGTCAGTCGTTCGCGAAAAAAATTGGCAAAAAAATTGAGGGCAGAAAGATGCATAACAGAAAGGTCTCAGCGATGTTCTGTATTCTTTTGCCGTTCATTCTTCTGCCAAATCCAGCAATCACAAAAACAAAGCGTGGCAGTCTGGGCACAAGAACAGCTTTGTAAGTCATGCAGGAAAACATTTGGAAAAAATTGAGGGCAGAAAGATCTCAGCGATGTTCTGTATTCTTTTGCCGTTCATTCTTCTGCCAAATCCAGCAATCACAAAAACATAGCGTGGCAGTCAAGGCACAAGAACAACTTTGTCATTCATGCAGGAAAACATTTGGCAAAAAATTGAGGGCAGAAAGATGGATGAACGAATTTGAGACGTGAAAATCAATAAGTTATCAAGCGATGCTCTTCAAAGAGCCAGGAGCCGCGAAGCACGCTCGTCACGTCGCCAATTTGCTTTCGATGTACGCATTATTCTCCGGGCAAATCGGCTCGCTGATCAAGCGCCTGCGGCGGCTAAACGTTGTTGTGTGTGATTCTTTCTTCGTTTGGACGCGATGGGCGTTCGATTCGTATTGGAGATGGACAGAGGCGCAAATGTCATACGCTGACGGCCAAATCGCGTAGCTCTTCGATGACTTCTTCCATGGTGGGGCGCATTGAAGGATCGAGGTCGAGCATGGAACTGATCAAGCCCCGGTACTTTTCCGAAACGTCGGCATGGATTGACGCTAAAAAATCGGGATCGCGAAGTAACTTAAATACGGCGATTGGGTTTTCGGGCGCGATCGCTTGTTGGCCGGTGAGCATTTCGACGAATATCAATGCTAACGAAAATACATCGCTGGCGGGACAGATCGACTCGCCAAGAGCTTGTTCGGGTGACATATATGCTAACGTCCCAGAAATCTTGCCGTTGGCTCGTTTCGAGAATTGAGAATTATTTGGAGCTAACACGACTTCATATTCGGCGGTCTCGGTCAAATTCAAACTGTTAGCAGCAGGCATCGTGGTCGAAGACGAAAATTGCGAAGCTGACTTAACGGTACCTGCAGACACATTTGCCTGACTGGAAGCAATTGATTTCGTCGATTCTGCGGAAGCGGTCTGTAATTGTCTGCGTCGAGACTCCGCAAAGACGGAGGCCAAACCAAAGTCCACGATGACAGGCTCTTCGTCATTTCGGAATACGATGTTTCCTGGCTTGAGGTCCCGATGCACTAGTCCGGCAGAATGGGCTGCCGCTAAACCGGAAGCCAGTTTTTGTGCAATCAACAAGAACTCGCTTTCTTCGATCACGCCATTGATGCGTTCGTCCAACGAATTTCCGTCGAGATATTCCATTACGATCGTTGGGATCCCGTCGATCATATCCACATTATAAATCATGCAGACGTTTGGATGATTGATTCCTGCAGCAGCGCGGGCCTCTGACAGCAAACGCGATTCGGCTTCATCCAGGTCTTTGTGAAAGACCTTGAGCGCAACTTTCCGTTGCAATCGCAGATCAAACGCTCGCAGTACCAGTCCGAATGAACCCGTACCAAGTTCGGCTTCAACTTTGTAATGCCCAAGCACTCGTCCAGGCTTGAGAAGTGCCGCGACATCCAGAACGCCATCGGCCGACGACCAACTGGCGGGACATAATCCGCCTGCGTTTAGGGCTTCGAGAATTTGGAGCACTTCGTCGACATTTCTCCCCACGCTCAAATCGTGGATTGCGGAATACTTGAGGATGCCGTTCGGATCGATCAGAAAAATGCCACGATTGGGAAGATCAACTCCATCGCGCCAAACATGGTAGCGTTTACAGACTTGTCCATCTTCGTCGGATGCCAACGCGAATCGCAAACCACGCACGCCACCTTGCGAAGCCGGCGTTTGCATCCATTCGAGGTGGGATTCCAGCGAGTCAATACTTACGCCTAGCATCGCACAGTTTAGTTGCTGGAAGGACTGTAACCGCGCACTGAACGCAGTCAACTCGGTCGGGCAAACGAAGGAAAAATCTCGCGGGTAAAAAAGCAATGCCAGCCAACTGCCTTGATAGTCATCCGATCTAACCGTGAACTCGCCCAACTCGGGACCAATCGCTTCGAGAGTAAATTTTGGTGCTGGATGACCAACTTGTATTGGTGATTGAGTCATAATCATTGCTCCAAAATGCAACGCTGCTTTATCATCCAAGCCCGCTCAAATGGCTTTTCAGCAAAGCTTGAAACGCGTTATCTACCTAACCAATGTTATCGTCGATTATACGGAGCAAAAGGCCTACGTCGCTGGGCTTCGCCGGTCGCTGGCTGCAAATATGCGAATCGGGACAAATGGAGGGGATACGTTAAGAGCGCAGTCAAACCGCAAATATTGTCTGCAAGAATTATTGTAGGATGGTTCAGGATGGGTGCGACCGACATTCCGCGAAGGTGGATTGGGAAGTGAGGAAATAGGGGTAAACAAAAAGCGGCCAACCTGCCCTGATTTGGGTGCTAAAGTCCTAATCAAGAAACGGCAGGAGGCCACTTTCATGAGCGTCGATCATTTAGATTCGCTTGACAGCCCCACATTCCTCAACGCTAGCGATTTTTCCACGATGCCATCCAATGCGAAGCGGCTAGACGACCATCTTGCACCGCTTGAGATCAACGAACGCCGCGATACGACGGGGCCTCGTTGCAATAGTCGCGGGTGCCGGGCAAGCGACAAGTGTTTCCTGCCGATTCCTACGGGCAGCGTATCTTGAACTGCTCGATTGGACGGCCCGGCAGATAAAGAACGGTAAGCGTGGCTCAACGCCCAAGTCCGCGAAACCGATCTTTGAGCGGCTTGGTATTAGCGGCGAAGTTTGGTGCAAGTTGGTGAAGGAATTCGGTCGGCTATTCATGACGGTTGCGGGCAAGCCCCAAGAGATCGACTCCCACCGCTCCCGCTTCGGTGGCAGTCGCTACAAAGCCAAATCCAAAGCCCGCGAATTGCTGGCGGCATAACCCTTCGTCCAACAGTTCTCCAGCAGTGCATTGAACCTTGGCGGTAGGGTGACAGAATGCTTTTGGCACCGAATCGCTAAAGTCATCTTCTGTAGATGAGTTTCGCGCCTAGCCAAGATGCATTCCGTCAAAGACTCGATCGCGACAACATCGCAGCCTAATCTTTCCCCGAACAACCAGCGGTGATCGGGAACTTACAATTATGTTTCTTTTGCCTCATGTTTTGCTAAAATTGCAAGAACGTGTGTCCCCGCAAGTTCCCGGCGGCGTCGTGGATGGCCCGTGGATGGCCCGTGGATGGCCCCAATGGTGTTCCCCAATTGCATTCATAAATCGGTCAATCCGTAACAATAGCGAACGTTGCAAAGTGCTGCTATCGTCGGTTCGGCATGTTGGGAGGCCAGGGAGTAGGTCCAAATTGACTTGGGGGCCCCAATCGCTCCATTTGCTTTTTGAAGTCTGGAGGGATGCCTTTGTTAATCTCTGGTGGTGCCCCAGGAAATGATCCCGAAGGGAATTGATTTCGAAAATCAGGTGGGGATGCAGGTGTTCTCTCTCGAAGTCGATTTCGTTCAATTGGTTCGGGCACGGTTTGGTCATGCAAAACCAGAAACGTAGTGAGCCCCGACAGGCCAACAAACAGAAAGACGACCATTGCGGTCACGGCAACACCCATGTTCAATGGCTTCGTGAATTTCTTTGGAATTGAAGAAGTTGCTTCAACCGCCACTCCTCTCGATTGAATGTGTTGAATGACCTGTTGGATGTCGATCTTGTTTGGAATGCCGATAATCTCGAAACCGTCTTCTGCTGGTAGCAACAGCACGGAAAAGCTCTTCCGCAAGGCTGCTGCAGGAACCAAATAGCATTTGGACAACCGTTTAAAAGGCCAGTCGTAACTTTCAATCCAACCAATTATGAACCAAGAATATAATCGCCATCGCTCGAACGCACGATCGCTTACGTATGCGGATCCGGAAGCTGTATTCTTGCCAACCATCAAAAGAGTGAGGGCGACAGTAATGCCCATCAAAAATAGAATGGGAACTCCCCATATCATTGGAGGCGTAGAAATATTGAAGGTGAATAGTCCATAAAAGGTGCCGACAAAAAAGATTCCGAAAGACAAGCCAATGCCAAGTCTTAAATACAAGTCATTCCTCAATCGAGCCCGAAAATTCATCGGCTCCTTCCAGCGAAACTTGGTGCGTCGATGTTTGAACCAAGCACCTATGCTATTCCAAAAGCCGACCTTTATTGGGCCGCCGTTGTTCGCTGACGAGGTTATCGAGAAGCTTGCTTGATCTTGAGTCTGCCAAGATTCCTGTGGCTTGAACGTTGCTAAATTGGCCTGCTCGATTTCCGACCACCAATCGGCCTGTCGAGCTGCGTGAGATTGTGTTTGCACGTCGGGCAACGGATCGCGACTCGCCAATGGCAACGAGTATGATTCGGTCTGATGCAACCCTTGTGGTTCAATTTTCCAGTGTGAATTGCAGCGAGGACATTTTGCCATCTTTCCTGCACAGCTCGCGGGCATTCGAAGTCTCACTCCACATCCTGGACACGGACATTCGATCTTTGATTGCGAGTCCGAAATCAAAGAGGCTTGGGCGGGAGCCTTTTCTCGTTGAGTCAGCTGCGCCACTTGCGCCACAGGTCGATCAGCGACAGGACTGGCTTCTCGGATAGCAAGCTTCGATTTGCATCCCGAACATTCGATCTGTGTCCCTCCAAGAATTTTCTCGTACAAGTCTGTTTGCTGACACTTTGGACAGGTTACGCGAGTTTTCATAGTGATGGGATGCCCTGTTATTTCAGGTGCGATGTACGTTTTATTGTAGGCAAGTGAAAGCAAAAGGACATGGATATGCATTGTATTCCCATCGGTGGCCAGCGACCAGTCGTTCTATTTTCGCTGTCTACCGCATCGCTGCGGGAATGCCCATTCGATACGTATTGCCGCCCGATTTAGTTAAGTACATGTCCTATATTATTTGTGAATAATTTGGAAAAGTACCAGCTCTCGATTTGAATGGCCGGGGAATGGAGTTCAGGGCACAGATTCATGGCACGCAACCCGGTGTAAGTTCTGGCAATGGATTGCTTTGCGAGTGTGATTATCTGTTTGAATGGATTCCGATACGATTTGGACCGGCAATCCATAGCCCGTCGGTACCTCCGTTGATCGCATCTCATTTTGACATCGCGTTCTGTCGATAATTACCGGCGCCACCGCGTTTTCCCAGGGTGAGCAGATAGGTAAGCTTGCGACAAACCAGCAAACTGCTGTGTCCCCAGGTTGCCTCATTTCAGGGGTCTGACTTCTCGCCTGGGGCCGGTTCCCAAGTCACATGCACGTATTCTACATCCTCCGCCGGTGGTTGTGCAACCAACGGACCGGCCATCATCAAAATACAGAGAACAATTACGTACTTCATAAGCGTCTATTGACCGGAGCCAGACGAGACCGTCGCATATTCTGATTGTCCAACTTCAACTCGACCGCCACCGAATTTACGTTCGATTAAAACTGGTGCTCCATTGGTTTTAGAGAGCTTCCAATTTTCAACAACACTACCGTCCGTAATGTTCGAGCCACACGCGTCTCAGAAAAACAAAGGTGTCAGAAAAACAAAGGTGTCAGGAGTCATTGATTCAACGGCGAGACAATGCGACGGGTGAGACAATGAGGACACACTACATCATTGCAGCGTTCACTCGATCACCGTCTCAGACTTGGCGACGATAACCGACTACTCCAATTCGACGGACGCCAAAACATTCGCGGAATCGACCACCAAGTACGATTCCTTGGGACGAGTCACGGCCAGCACGACATGGCTGACCGCACGCGGAGTCGTCGATCCAGCCAATCCGCCGATTGCGGGACTGAGCGAACAACGGCGACACACCATAGCATTGACGAAAATGTAGATGTAATACTGCAGATCGTTGAAGCGATTGTGGTTAGGGAAAATTAAACAAAGACTCCTCATCCCCCTGCCCCTTCTCCTCGGAATACCGAGGAGAAGGGGAGATAAGAGTCGGGCGAACAACGAGGTAACACCATATCAATGAACGCGCTCCGGCGGCAGTCGCTACAAAGCCAAATCCAAAGCCCGCTAATTGCTGGCGGCGTAAAGCTTCGTCCAGCAGTTCTCCAGCGGTGCATTGAACCTTGGCTGCAGGGTGACAGAATGCTTTTGGCTCCGAATTGCCATAGTCATCTTCTGTCGATCGCTTTGGTACCTAGCCCAGATGAATACCATCAATGACTCGCTCGCGACACCAGCGGAGCTTTGTCCTCGCGCGAACAATCATCGGTGATCGGGAACTTACAATTGTGATTCTTTTGCCCCATGTTTTGCTAGAATGACAAGAACGTGTGTCCCCGCAAGTTCCGCAAGTTACCGCAAGTTGTGGATGCGCGTCAAAGCACACGGTGTCGCACCAAACTGGTCGCTGAACATGCAGCTTGATACCTGGCGACGGCCAAAAATGTTTTCTTAAAAGTCAGTCGACTAGTGGTGCCGTGCTCGTTGCAATCACGTGGGTCTTGCCGAGGGTAACGAACGCGGATTGAACTGCTTTTTTGCGACCTAGCGGCCTAATGAGCAACTTATTTGTCAGCGGCGAAAGGTCTGTGTTCGCTGCAATAGCCGACTATTTAGTTGGGATAGGTAGGCCCGTTGCCAGAAGGTCGGCATCGTATTTGCACGAAACTTCTGGTGAGAAGGACTTTTTCGCTTCGCTTCACTTTTTTGAAGGTTACACGATCATGTCGAATAAGAAATCCGCCAATACCCCCAAATCGTCAAAGCCTGCGGGCAATGCGGACAAGAAAGCGGCCGAGGCAGCGACAAAAGATGGGCTCAAAATCACTCGCGAGGAAACAAACTCTCGCGACGAGATTCGCCAACAGACTCCGCAACGTCAAGGTCAGCCAAAGTGAATCTGTGAGTTAGTGCTTGGTCCAGCTTAAACTTTTGTACAGCGACAATTTGAATGAGCCGATTGGTGCTAGCCGCGGTTATTGGACAGAAAACCGTGGCTAACGCCAAATCGGCTAATCGTCTCGCAAATGTCGCGAATCATCTCAACGTTTGCTTCAACGTAAAGAGAACCGTGGCTATCGCCAAAACGGCTAATCGTCTCGCAAATGTCGCTAATCATTACATAGTTGGCTTCAACGTAAAGCTGCGCCATTAGCTGATTACGTTGCGAGAATTTCGGCTGACCGACGTCGATCAAATTGTAAGTCAGTTATTTTTTAGTTTTGTCTTCTTCCTTAACTTTGTCGGCGAATATCTCGCGGAATTTTTCTACTTTCTCGCGAACGACGTTTTGGCAATATCCGTTGCGAGGGTTGTCATTGAAGAAATTTTGGTGGTACTTTTCAGCCGCATAAAACTTCTTGGCTTCGACAATTTCGGTCACGATCGGATTCTTGTAGATACCGGCTTTGTTGAGTTTCTCTTTGTATTCTTCTGCGATCGTTTTTTGCTCTTCGCTGTGATAAAAAACCGACGAGCGATATTGCGTGCCAACGTCTGCACCTTGGCGATTGAGCGTCGTTGGATCGTGAGTTTTCCAGAAGACTTCGAGGAGGTCTTTGAATTTGGCGACCGAAGGGTCATAAGTAATTTGAATCACTTCGGCATGTCCGGTCCGACCAGTGCAGACTTGTTCGTACGTTGGGTTGTCGACTTTGCCACCCATGTAACCCGAGACGACTTTGTCGACGCCTTTCATGCGTTGAAAAACTGCTTCGGTACACCAAAAACACCCGCCGCCGAATGTGGCCGTTTCCATCTTCTTTTCACCTGTCTTATCTTTTGGTTTCGGATCGTCCGCATTTGTTGGAATTGCGAGAATCAAAATCATCAAGCTTGTTAGCCAGGGGAAACTTTTTGTTGTCATTTCAAAACCTCCGTTAGGGAAAAAGCTTTCGACAATCGAGACGGCCTCTATCGCTATGTGACAAATATTTCGTTGAAACTCGGTTCTGGGATCGGATTCGCACGACGAAAACCGAACGTTAACGCGTACCCTCTGATTTCGAACTTCAGCAGATGACAATCCGATTTGAACGATAAACAGATTTCGCCAGCCAATCACAACGAAAACACTGCAGTAAGCGTTTTGCTTACCGGGTCATTCTAACGACAGGGCAATCTGATACCAATCGCCTCCAATACAAAACTTTCATAACTGTTCATAATGATCTGCGACTATCAGTCCGTTGCCGCTATTGATTCGACACTTTGAATCTCACGATTCGATGTGATTTCCACGTCGGCGTCGAAAGTGGGCGTTTAGTGCCCTTTGTTCACGATCATGCGATCTATGTCCCATTGCAGCGTCGGACATCCCTCGTCACCATGTTTCCGTAAGATTAGCGGTGAAATTCGGATTCAATCCTTCGAATGCGAGCCTTTCACCCTGTGTCGCAAGTCGTTCAGTGCCGGTGTGGAGATTTTTTGTGCCGAAAGCTTTTCAGTCCATCGCATTTCCTGGCGAGATGATTTTGCTCGGGACCGGGACCTCGGTTGGGGTGCCAGCGATCGGCTGTGGTTGTGAAGTCTGCAATAGCAGTTTGCCAAAGAACAATCGAACTCGTTGCGCTGCGATTCTCGGATTACCTAAAGGCAATCTTCTGATCGATACGCCGCCCGATTTGCGAATCCAGTTGCTTCGCGAAGGAATCGGAATGGTGCATGCGGTGATTTTTACGCACGAGCATGTCGACCATCTTTATGGCTTGGACGATTTACGTTTGTTTCCGTTTGCGTTGGGACACGCGGTTCCGTTGTACTGCGAGCAGCGAGTGGAAGATCGCATTCGACATGCTTTTGATTATGCATTTTACGATACCGAACCCACGCATGTTGGTGCTGCACCGCAATTGGAGATTCGTCCCATCGGTCTCGAACCAGTTGAGATCCTTGGTCAGTGCATTCAACCAATGAGGCTTTTTCATGGGCCGCGATTCGAGGTGCTTGGATTCCGTTTCGGCAACGTCGCCTATTGTACGGACACGAATGGCATTCCTGACGAGTCGATTGCGTTGCTCCAGGGATTGGACGTTCTCGTATTGGATGCTTTACGGACCAAGCCTCATCCGACGCATTTTTCGATTGATGAGGCGATGGCTGCAGCCGATCAAATCGGAGCGCGGCAAACCTACTTCACGCACGTCTCGCATGAATTCGATTTCGAAACAATGAATCGCCGACTGCCCGCCCATCGCCAACTCGCTTTTGATGGCCAACGGATTGCTTTGACGTAAAGCGTTCTGTCAAACAACGGTCAAAGCGGAAACTGGCCAACGAATGATTTGTCAGCCTTCGCTTGGAGTTCGGCCGAGCGATTTCCCAATGTTTTGTCGCTTAAAAATAAATCGCGACATTTTCTGTAACATTCTGGAGCTCCTCCCGCTTAAGCCTTTGTTGGCTTATTCATCAATCAATTATCAGGGAGAAACAAAATGTCACGCAAACGAAATCACTTCACCAAGATCGGGATGGAAGCATTGGAAAATCGTCGCCTCATGACGGGCGATATCGACTACAGTTTTTCGACGAAGACGCTGACCATCAGCGGCGATCAATTGAATGATCGTGTCGATGTTCGATTCGAAGGGAGCAATGTCAAAGTTGACTTGTATGCACAACGATCGAACGGAACTTTTGATCATCATGATCGCACCAAATCGATTGGCTCTGTCAACAAAATTGTCTTTAACGGATTTTCAGGGAACGATGCGCTGAATATCTCGCAGGGAAACCTCAACAGTGGTGTGACACTGGCAAATACCCGCGTCGAGTACAATGCAGCTGCAGGCAATGACGCGATGAATAACTCGGCAAGTGTTGGCACCACTGCAAATGGCGGAGATGGAAATGATAGTTTTTACGGAGGTCAAGTGACTGATAGCCTAAACGGTGAAGCAGGCGATGACTCCTTGTACGGCCGTGGGGGCGTTGATGTCATCCAAGGCGGCCTCGGTCAAGACGTTATTGATGGAGGAGACGATATCGACTATTTGTATGGCCAAGCGGGAGGAGATTATCTGTATGGTGGACTGGGCAATGACTGGTTGATTGGTGGTGACAACAATGACCGACTCCAGGGCGACGCGGGGGATGACGTGCTGTACGGCGAAAGCGGAGCCGACGTGTTCTTTGGTGGACTTGGCAATGATTGGATGGGCGGCGGAACGGGCAACGACATCATGCAAGGCGAGGATGGCAACGATACGCTTTACGGAAACGACGGCAATGATTTGATGCTTGGCGGAACTGGCAATGACAACCTCAAGGGAAACAACGGCGAAGATAGCTTGTACGGGAATGATGGTAACGACAGCCTCGAAGGTGGTTACGACGGATCGCTCGATTACTTGGTCGGCGGGCTTGGTGCAGACACTTTCTATTCCAAGTACGTCCGCAAATTTTCGTGGTTCGAGTTGACTTATGAATCCGATTGGGTCGGAGATTTCGGTGCCGGTGACGTGATTGCTAAGACCTATGTCTAATGAGCCTTATCAAAAGGGCAAGGAACAAAGCAATAAAATCTCAAGCCGGGGCAAATCCAAATTTGCTCCGGCTTTTTTGTTTCCCTATCCTCTACTTCGGATTCGCTCGATCACTAGAAGTCGACGACCAGCTCGTCGGTTGCAAGCGTTACCTTTATTGATTTTGAAATCGGGTTGTCGATCATGTATTGCTCCAAACCGATTGGATCGAGCGTCAAGTCGTACGGGCTGAAATGGGTCAGCACTAACTGACCGACGCGAGCTTGCTTGGCAATATTTAAGACCATCGAAGTCCAACTGTGGCCGGTAGTCGTTGCGAACTCGTGGTCTTTATCGGCAAAGTTGCATTCGTGGACGAGCAGGTCCACATCTTGGATAACTTGGCGATAAGCGGATTTGTCTGAGGCACACGTATCCGTAACGTAGGCCATGGAACGATCTGGGAAATCAAGTCTGTAGCCAACGCAACCACCGGGGTGTTCCAGCTCGAACCAACGAATGCGAACGCCACCAAGTCTTATCACTTCTTCGCACTGTTCCAACTCGATCCATTCGATGGGTGGATCAACGGGAAAAATCAATTTGTCGAAAAGATGAGTTCGAATCGCATCCAGCTTTTTCGCTTGACCATAGACACGAACTTTTTTTAGTCGCGTCACCGCCGTCAATCCAAGAAAATAGGTAAGACCGACAATGTGATCGAGGTGGGAGTGACTAAGGAAAACATCGATCGATTCGGATTGCAGCAACGGTGCAATGCGAAAGGTTCCCGTCCCCGCATCCAACATGATGGAATGTTCAGGTAAAAAGAAGCAGGCTGTATGGCGATATTGGTTGGGATGATAGCCAGCGGTTCCTAGACAGTGAAGCTTCATTTCTTTCATCACTTTCAAAGGTTTACGCCGAGGCCGGTTGTATTAATAGTGCCCTATTATTTTCATCACTGGTCGCAATCGTCGCACAAAGCGGGCTTGGAATCAACTAGCCGGCCGATTTCACGCCTTGCTTAAGACTGGAAAAAGCAGGATACCACTCTCCGAAGTGGTAGGGCATGCTGCAATCTGAAATAGTGTTGTTAGAATCATTGCGATTGCCGACTCAAATTCTTCGTTTGTGGAAAATGGAAGCGTTCGAAAATGGTGCCCAAAACGGATAACAGCAAGAAACCGGGACTGCATGTCTGGATACTTGTGGGGCTTGTCGTCGGTATCGTAGCTGGCTTGATCCTTAATGTTCTCGCAACTCAGGGCATCGTTTCACGAAGCACTCTGGATTTGGTCGCCGATCGCATTGCGGACCCATTGGGCCGAGTGTTCCTTCGGCTGATTCTGATGGTTGTGATCCCACTTGTTGTTTCCGCGCTCGCGCTCGGTGTCTTGGAGCTTGGAGATCTTCGCAAACTTGGACGCATTGGGGCCAAGACATTATTCTTGACGGTGTTGCTTTCTGGTACAGCCGTGATGATCAGTCTGGTTGTTGTCAACGTCATTCAGCCGGGAAAATCGCTTTCAAAAGACAAGCAAGAAGCGTTGGCTGCAAAGTACGAAACGAAGGCCGACGAATACGTCAAGAAAGCCGGTCAGGCAAAGAAGATCGAACAGACACTGCTGGACATGATTCCTGAAAATCCGTTGCGCGAAATGGCTGGGGCGCTCGATGGCTCGTCACCCGGAAACGGCATTTTGGCGGTGATGTTTTTTTCATTGATCCTCGGCGTCGCTATCTCCATGAGTGGTGAACGAGCCCAAATTCTGAAATCGGTTCTAGAAGGACTGTTCGATGTCAGCATGGTCATCATCAGTTTTGCAATGAAATTGGCACCGGTGTGTGTGGCCCTTCTTTTGTTTTCGGTGACGGCCAAACTTGGTCTGGACATTTTGCAATCGCTGATGTGGTTTGTGATCGCGGCAATAACGGGCATGGCGATTCATTTGTTCGTTGTGTACCCGATCTTTCTCGTTCTCTTGGCAAAGCGATCGCCTTGGCAGTTTTTTAAAGACACGTCCGAAGCGATGTTGACGGCATTTGCCACTTCGAGCTCCAACGCAACGTTGCCAACCACGATGAAGGTGGCGAGCGAGCGATTGAAATTGCCGCAAAGTATATCGCGATTCGTATTGACGATTGGCTCGACAGGCAACCAAAACGGCACGGCTTTGTACGAAGGTGTCGTGGTGTTGTTCATTGCGCAACTGTTGGGACACGATCTGTCATTCGCTCAGCAGTTGCAAGTTGTTTTGATGTCGGTCTTGGCAGGAGTTGGTACCGCAGGCGTACCGGGTGGCTCGATCCCGATGATTGCGATTGTTTTGCAGAGTGTCGGTATCGATGGAGCCAGTATCGGCATCATCCTGGGCGTGGATCGGTTGCTTGACATGTGCCGCACAGTGCTAAACGTCATAGGCGACTTGGTGCTGGCTGCGTGTGTTGCCCAAGGGAAAGACAGTGCGTGACGGTGGAGTTTACCTTTTCCCATATTTTCCAAGCAACATGCTGATGTAGTTCGACTTGTTGAATTCGGCAGCAAATCCTTCAATCCCATCTACAAATCTCTAACTCAACAAATCTCTAACTCAACGGAAATTTTAAAAGGCGCACATGTTCAAAGGCCTGCTCTTCGGTTTAACAATTTTCCAAAGTGCGTTTTTGCTTTTCATGGTGCAACCGTTGATCAGCAAGTACATCTTGCCCTGGTTCGGTGGCAGTTCGTCGGTTTGGACGACGGCAATGCTTTTTTTTCAAGTCGTCCTATGCGCCGGTTATTTGTTGGCCGATTTGATGATTCGTTATGTTCCTATTCGCAGGCAAATGTGGTTCTATGCTGGGCTTTTCGCGCTAGCATTGTTTTCTCTGCCAATCATTCCCGCCGACAGTTGGAAACCCACTGGTTTAGAGACACCGATCTGGCGAGTTTTAGGATTGCTCGCACTGGCAGTCGGGCTCCCCTATTTGATCTTGTCCACAACGGGGCCGATCATTCAAGCGTGGTATGCGCGGGCGGCGAACAAGTCAACTGTGTACCGACTCTACGCGCTGTCGAATGCAGGCTCGTTACTGGCATTGTTGGTTTATCCATTTGTCGTTGAGCCACTATTTGATCTCCATCGCCAAGCGATTCTTTGGACATCTGCATTTGGTATGTACATGTTCTTTATGCTGGCATGTAGCTATGTCGTTCGCAACAGCGCAACAACGTTGAGTGAGGATTCTCTAACGGCGCAAGATGACATTACGGAGTTAGACGGTGGCGCACGGCCGCGTTGGTTCCAATACGCGGGCTGGATTTTTTTTCCGATGGTTGCATCGCTGCTCTTCCTTGCCACGACCAATCACGTTTGCCAGGACGTTGCGTCGCTACCTCTGTTGTGGATCATTCCGCTTGCGTTGTACTTGATTACCTTGATCATTTGTTTTGATCGACCGCTATGGTACCGCCCGATCCTGATGGGGACGGCGGCGATTGTACTTGCTGCATGGGCAATCAATCCCGACAAGTTCCTTTGGTGGGGTAAAGAAGAACGTAACGTGCATTTCACGATCGAGTTCTTGGTGAGTTTCGGCGCCATGTTCTTTGGTTGCATGGTTTGCCACGGCGAAGTAGCCAAGTTGCGTCCGTCTCCCAAGTACCTCACGATCTATTATTTGATGCTGTCGGCTGGTGGAGCGCTTGGTGGTTTATTTGTGAGCTTAGTGGCTCCCGTGATTTTCGAAAAATATTTTGAGTGGGGAGTCAGTCTGGAACTGGTGATTTTCGCGAGTCTGATCGCACTTACTAGGGCGTTTGTTTTGATCTTGATTGGCTATCCAAAACTTCGGCTTTGGATCGCTGCGCCTATCATCGTCGAGATCGCTATGGTCGGCGGATCTTTTTATTGGATTTGGGAAAAGGGACTCGTCTTTGATCGCACGTCGGTCATCGCTACAGGGCGCAATTTTTATGGTGCGATTCGCGTGATGGAGTATTACCCGAAAAATCCCGAAAAACATATGCGCATGTTTGTGCACGGCAATATTCGACACGGCCAACAATATCAAAAACCGGAAAAACAACGGACGCCGGGATCGTATTACCCGCCAGATAGCGGTGCCGCCAAAGCGATCAAGCAGTTCGAGTCGAGTCCTGCGCACGTGGGCGTCGTGGGCTTGGGTGCAGGGACATTAGCTGCGTACGGGAAACCTGGTGACCGATATACGTTTTACGAAATTAATCCGATGGTTGAGCAATTCGCACGCAAGTATTTTACCTACTTGGAACAATGCAGGGCGGAACTAGAAATTGTTATTGGTGACGCTCGCCTCAGCATGGAACGGCAGCCTCCTCAAGCATTTGATGTGATCATCGTCGATGCTTTTTCGGGTGATGCCATTCCCGTACACTTGATTACCAAAGAAGCTATGGACGTATACGCTCGGCACTTGAAACCCGACGGTTTCCTCGTCTTTCACATCAGCAATTCGTACCTGGACTTGTACCCTGTCACGCTCAAGCTGGCCGAATATGCTGGGCTGGACTCGCGGTTGATTATTACGCCAGGCAACGACGACGACTCGGTATATCGAACGGACTATGTTGTGCTGACCAATCGCACCGATTTCTTGAGGCAATACCCCAAGCATCCGCCCGATCACAAGGTCAACGATCGAGTGCCTCTATGGACGGATCATTACAGCAACTTGTTTCAAATTTTGAAAACACCTTGGTAGCGTTGTTGTTCCGCGAGCCGGCGCACGACAACTCAGAAGTCGTTGATGCGATTCATCATTTCGCGGAGCCTGCCAAGTGCTTTGCGATTAAAGTGCATGACAATTCGCGGCAGATCACGCAGTTCGGGTTCGTTGGCTTCGTCGTCCAAAGCTTGCGTTTGTACGATCTTGCCCGACAACAGGACTTCCGCAAACTCTTGGTTGAGTTCCTCAACTTGTTCTTCGGTGATCGGACTGGTTAGACGTAAAACGAGATGCTCATCCACGTATCGCATGCTGTGATAGCGTCGATAAAATCGCAATAGCTCGTTGACGGCTTGGTCGACGCTGTCCGTGATCATATACAGATGACGGTCTTCGGCGCTAATCCATTTATCGTGAAGAAGTTGCTTGGTCAAAAACTCGCCGAAGTTGGACCAAAAATCCCCTCCCGGTTCGTCGAGCATAATCAAAGGCAGCATGGTCTGTTTACCGGTCTGCATCAACGTCAGTACTTCGAGGGTTTCATCCAATGTTCCAAATCCACCAGGCAAGCACACGATGCCGCTGCACTCTTTGAGGAACATGAGCTTGCGCGTAAAAAAATATTTCAACGTCACTAGTTTTGGATCGCCATCGATAATTGGATTGGCGCTTTGCTCAAAGGGCAGCATGATATTGAGCCCCATCGAATTCTCACGACCAGCACCCAGATGGCCAGCTTCCATAATCCCGCCGCCTGCGCCAGTTATTACCATCCAGCCGTGCGAAGAAATCGCTTGCCCCATTTTGACGGCCTGTTGGTACGCGGGATGATCGCTGGGCGTTCGCGCCGAGCCGAAAATAGTGAGTTTTCGCCGACGCCGATAAGGCTGAAAAACTTTAAAGGCGTACCGCAGTTCACGTAATGTCCGGCTCAGAATTTTAAGATCGCCGCGGGTTGTTCCTTCGCTGTCAAGCCGATCGACGGTTCGACGCAACATGTCGATCAGGTCCTGTGACTTGATCGCCGAAGGTGGCTCGTCGGCTGGCTGCGGACGTTGCTTTTCATCTTCACCGTAGGCTTCTTGTTGGATCTTCTTTGGGTCAATTTCTTCCATAGTTTTCCAATTTTATTCCATTCAAGTTGTTTTGTTCAAACAGCATTGGAGACCGTTGTTTTGAGAATGCAGGGTTGGGCGAAAACTGTTAGTGCAAAGTGTAGCTGGTTATCAGATTTTGGTCAGGGGCACGGGCCAATGGGCCCATGTTACAGATTGGTGAATAAAAATAAAAAATAGTGGCTGGCGATTAGTGAATGAATTTGCGCATTATGACTACGGAGGGTGTGGGACACGGGCCAATGGGCCCATGTTACAGATTGGTGAATAAAAATAAAAAATAGTGGTTGGCGATTAGTGAATGAATTTGCGCATTATGGCTACGGAGGGTGAGGGACACGGGCCAATGGGCCCATGTTACGAAACAAAGGGCAAATCTGGGTTATGCGAATGGGAAACGGTTATCGGTTACTTCGAAGATTGGTGACTTGAATGTTATGGTTTCGCCGAGTGCTAATCTTAGCTTTTCCCCTCGACCGGAGAACGCGTCTTTTTAATATTCGGGACCATGAAACGAAAATGTTGTCGTTTTGTTGGCTTGATAATCGATGGCCGAAGCTAAATTGTCATTTCCCCTGAGTACAATGGGATAGACGCGAGCGTTCGTTAGGGTACGGCCTTGGTCGAAATATTGTCTCAGCATTACAACAGGAGTGATCCATTGGCTCAAGCTACCAACACGATGCAACATCAAGATATCGAGCGGGCCGAACGGCTTCGAGAAGCATGCCAACGCGTTCGCCAACAAGTTGCGAAATCGATCGTCGGACAAGATGAAGTCATTACTCAACTGCTGATCGCGGTCCTTGCCCGAGGCCACTGTCTGTTGGAAGGGGTTCCGGGCTTGGCCAAGACATTGATGGTGCGTTCCCTGGCCGACTCAATGCATCTCAGTTTTCGCCGAATTCAATTTACACCGGACTTGATGCCTGCGGACATTACAGGCACCGACATTATTCAGGAATCGCCCGAGACCGGCCATCGCAAATTAGTATTCGAGAACGGTCCTATTTTTACGCAGATGTTGCTGGCGGACGAAATCAACCGCACGCCTCCAAAAACCCAAGCGGCGCTGCTGGAAGCCATGCAAGAACACGAAGTCACCATCGGTGGCAAGACCTACCGGCTTCCAGAACCGTTCTTTGTACTGGCGACGCAGAACCCCATCGAGCACGAAGGAACGTATCCCTTGCCCGAAGCCCAGAGAGACCGCTTTATTTTCCAAGTTCTCGTCGACTACCCGTCGCGTTCAGAGGAATCCGAAATCATCGATAGAACGACATCCGGTTTCAAAAGCGGACTGGAGGCTGTCGTGACCGGTGATGAGATTATCGCTTTCCAAGAAACCGTCCGATTGGTGCCATTACCCGATCACGTCAAGCATTACGTACTCGACTTGGTCCGGTGCCTAAGGCCAAAGGACGAAAAGTGCTTGCCATGGGTTCGAGACCAAATCGACTGGGGGCCTGGGCCTCGCGCGGGGCAACAACTGGTCTTGGGAGCCAAAGCTCGTGCGCTTTTGCAAGGCCGCTATCATGTGACGCTCGAAGACATCCAACATCTCGCCGCCCCAGCGCTTCGGCACCGCATCGTACCTACCTTTGCTGCTCAAGCCGAAGGAACAAAACCCGACGACTTGATCGCTCGGGCAGTACGCGAATTACCCACCCCCACAGCGCGAGCCTTTTAGTCGAGCTTTCATCTCGTTCGATGCACTTGTCCACGCAGCCCGTTATTAAGCACGGGCTCAGTCACTTCGATGTTGTAAACTTTCCTGCTCCCTCTTCGAGCTTATTGCATGACCGATTCGACCAAGCTACTTTCTGCCGAAGATCGCGATCGCGTTGCCAGGCTGCAATGGTATGCCCGGCAAGTTGTCGAGGGTCTCACTGTCGGCACGCATAGGTCGCCTCACAAAGGGTTTAGCGTCGAATTCAAAGAGCACCGTCAGTACGTTCGCGGCGATGAAATTCGTTCTATCGATTGGAAACTGTTCGGCAAGACGGACCGATTGTACATTCGACAATACGAAGAAGAAACCAATCTGCGAGCCACCTTGGTTGTCGATCAAAGCGGGTCGATGAAATACAAAGGCCATCAAGGCGACGGTGTCAGTAAACACGATTTCGCCGTTCGACTCGCGGCGTGCTTGGCCTATTTATTTGTCGGCCAACACGATGCCGTGGGGCTTGCGACGTTCGATACAACGGTGCAAAGCTACATCCCGCCGCGAAACCGTCCAAGCCACTTGAGCGGTTTGTTGACCATGCTGGCCAGTTCAGAATGCGGTGGCGAAACGCGTCTGTCCGATGTAATTAACTTGCTCGCGCCAAAAATCAGGCGTCGCGGAGTCGTTATACTCATTTCGGATTGCTTTGATGAAGCGGAAAGCCTTTTGCGATCGCTGTCTTTCCTACAACACGCTCACAACGACGTCGTGATCTTTCAAGTCTGGCACCCCGACGAATTGACTTTTCCCTTTTATTCGCGCACTCAATTTCGTTCATTGGAGAAAGCGTCGGATCAAAAAGTTATCGACCCACACCAAATCCGAAAAGCCTACTTGAGCAATCTCGATAAGTATCGCCAAGCATTGAGCGATGGTTGCAAACAGCGCCGCATTAGTCTGATCCCTTGCAATACGGATCAATCCCATTCAAGCCTTTTGGCATCGTTTATTAGCCAACGAGGAATTGGATAATGGGATTCCTCAATGCAGTCTTACTGTTCGGCGCGGCTTCCTTGGCTGTTCCGCTTATCATCCATCTATTGAATCGTTCGAAATTCCAAGTTCTCGACTGGGGTGCGATGCACTTGCTGCAAGCAGCCGAGTTGCAGAACTCCAGACGCATTCAGTGGCAATCGATCCTGCTTTTGCTGATTCGCTGCGGCATCCCGTTGCTTCTCGCTATTTGCATGGCTCGTCCAATTCTGACGGCGTGGCAGATCGCTGGCGGCGGTAACTCGGCAATCGCATTCGTACTCGATGATAGTTATTCCATGCAAGCGAACTCGCTACAAGCGACCGATGGCGTCTCCTCTTTCAAGACCGCAACCGACAACCTTAACAACATTGCGTCCAGTCTAGGCCGCAGCACACAGGTGTCCGTCATCACGCTTGGCGGCCAGCCGAAAAGTCTACTTGACGGATCTACCTTCGATTCGCGACTCGTGAGACGGCGAGTGGAATCCCTGCAAGCCGAACAAGGTCCAATTCAGCCGATTGCCGCATTTGAATTAGCGGGCCGTCAGTTGATTAATTCGTCACAACCTCAGCGGCAGGTCGTTATCCTAAGCGACTTTCAAAAGAGCGATTGGTCAAAAATTACAAACGAGTCTTTCGTAGCATTTCAAAATGCCTTCAAGGATTTGCCCGTCAAACCGAGAATCACTTTGATGCCCATTCGGTCCCAGCCAACGGAAAATTTGCAAGCGACTATCGACGCTACGTTTTCAGAAGTGATCGGTGTCGAGGATCCGCTCGATGTTCGCGCTACGATCCACAATTGGAGCACCCAACCAGCGAAATCGGCCAGGATTATCTTTCAAGTCGACGATGTGGATATCGCCGCGAAAAATATAGACATTCCCGCCCAATCGGACGTGCAAGTTCTCTTTGGGTGCAAATTCGATACAGCAGGTGAGCATCGTGCCGTCGTTCGCGTCGAGGAAGTGTCCCCAATCCAAGCGGACAATATTGCAGCGTTGCCCATCTACGTACTTGAAAAACTTTCCGTGCTTCTCGTCGAGCCTGTTGCCGTACAAGAAACCCTGCAAGCCGAAACGGGATTTCTTGAACTAGCTTTGCAAATGCAAGGTGCTGCTGGCCGAAATGATGGATGGTTGCAAACCAAACGCGTCCAGGCAGACGCTCTGACCGAACAAATGGTAAAACAAGCGAATGTAATCGTTGTCGCCAACGTCCCGCGACTATCCGATCAAGCAGCCAGTTGGATCGAAAACCGCGTCAAAGAGGGTGCTGGATTGCTGCTTTTCATCGGAGCAAAAACGGACCGCGAATGGTTCAATCAACGATGGTCGCCTCAAGGTGCTGCTGCCGTGCTTCCTTTTCGATACGCAGAACCGCAAACGACAGATGTTGCTGCGATTGCAAGTGCTCCGGCAGGTCAACCTTCGCAAACTGACGCTACCTCTAATGATACATCGACGCCAAAACCGGCGAGCCTCCACATTGCATCGGGGCCGTACAATCATCCTGCGTTAGCTCTCTTCAATCGACCCGAGCAAGGAAGGCTGGATCAAGTCACTGTTCGATCGTGGGTTCGTTTGACTCCGTGGTCGTCGGACAAATCTACTGAGGTCGTCGAGGCATCCGATCAAAAGTCAAACAATCTCCCAAAACAAGAATCTCAAACAAGTTCCGCGTCGCAAACACCGAATACCGACGAATCAGGAGCGAGCGTCGCGCTGTTTTCCAATGGGGATACTTTCCTTGCACAGAAACAGTTTGGCAAGGGAACCGTTGTTCAGTGTGCGACGTCAGCCAACGACGCTTGGACCAACATGCCACTTCGTCCCGCCTTTGTTCCGCTCATCCAACGCCTCGTGATTGGGATGGTCCAACCGCCCAAAGTCATCGATTCCAATGCTAATTCAAGCGAGTCGAATTTGGAACTCATGAACAAACAGGAACTTGAAAGTCTAGCGACAATCATGGGCGCTCAGATTCAAGAGTCGACGACGGAATTCCTGGACACCGCAAAGCTTCAAAGCACGGGCCGAGAGATTTGGCGATGGGTGTTATTGGCGCTGGTCATCTTTTTGTTTTCCGAACTGTTACTTGAAAAACGACTGACGCGCGGTGGACGATGACTGATTTTCGATTCCTTGGCAATGTTCCGATATGGGCAGGCGTGGGTTTGACCCTGCTGCTCGCCTGTGTCGCTTGGGGATTGTATCGACGCGAAGTCTACGATTTGCCGAGTCCTTATCGCTGGCTCTTGCCTTTGCTGCGATCGACTGCAATAGCGATGGCCTTGATCATGCTGCTGGAACCATCCGTTCATCGTCGTCATTTCCAAGGGCAACCTGGACAAGTCAGCGTGCTGATCGATGGCACAGGAAGCATGGGGATTGCTGATGATTCGACCCGTCCCACGCAATCGCGTCCGCGATTCGATCGCGCCGTCGATGCCCTGATCGAAGGTGACGCCCCCTTGTTGTCCGAGCTTGCAAAGACGAGCGAAGTCACGGTCTCACGATTTGCGGGAGACCAACAAACGCGGCTTTGGGAATCCACGCTCAAGAAAACGAATGCCTTACCTACAGAAAAGACTCCGTGGCGTCCGCCATCCTGGCTGGGACCAACCCGGATCGGCGAAGTCTTGCTGCTGGAAAGCGTCTCCCGCCAGTCATCGGACGCTGAAAATAGCGAATCGAGCAAATCGAAAGACCCCGCTCAAGAAAACAATGTCGAATCGACGGTGCAAACGAGCCGAGGGCCCATCGTTATGTTCACGGATGGACAGAACAACGCAGGTCCCTCGCCGCTCGAATCGTTGGATCGCCTCAAGACCGAGAATCGTCCCGTATTCGTCGTCGGCTTAGGAACGAAGGACGAGCCAAACGATGCCGCAATTCTTTCCGTCGAAAACCCCAAACAAGTTTTTCAAACAGACACGCTTCGCGGCAATCTGATTATCAAAGACAGTCTTGCCGCAGGTAAGCCTTTTCATGTGTCCATTTCTCACCGCGACAAGGTCCTATGGGAACGCAATTTAGTAAGCGACGCAACGGGTCAGCGTTCCATTGAATTTGCATTCCCCGTTGAATCGATCGTCAAGTCGGAGTTGGCGGACGGCGAACATGGTTTGAATTATTCTCGGCTGCCGATCGAACTCAAAGCGGTTATCGATCCCGTCGAAGGCGACTTGGACTCGGACAATAACTCGCAAACCATCCGTTTCTCAGCCACCACACGTCGCCAACGCGTGCTGCTGGTCGATAGTCGTAGTCGATGGGAAACTCGCTATCTTCGAAACGCATTAGAACGTGATCCCAATTGGACGGTCGACGCCTATTTGCTGTACGCTGGCGAACAACCGAAATGGTATTCGCAGACCGACGAGGAAAAGCCGTTTCCGTCGACTCAAGAGCAATGGTTTGAATACGATTTGATCATTACCGGCGAGATCGAACCGGACTCGTTGAATCCGAATCAAATCGCTTGGCTGACTCGCGCAATCGAAGGGTCCGGTTGCGGGTGGATTCTCTTGGATGGAAACCACCAATCATGGCGTGACCCAACTTACAAAGCTCTTTGGAAAGTCTTGCCGGTCGAGCTGCTGCCTTCGCAACCAACGCCCGATCAATCCCTGACCGCCAAGCCCTCCGATATCGGTTTTCAACTGTCGGCTTTACAACTGACGCGTGGCACCGCCGAAGACAACCAAACTTTATGGGCGGAACTTCCCAAAATGCACTTTGCTGCAAACGCGAAACCATTGCCGGGCAGCGAAGTGCTCGCCACACTCGAAGGCACCGGCGATTCGAAACCGTTCTTAGTCACAAGACAATATGGTGCCGGTCGCGTGCTCTATGTTAGCTCCGACGAATCCTGGCGATGGCGATACAATGTTGCGGACACTTACCACCAAAAATTCTGGAATCAAATTTCGCGTTGGGTGATGCGATTGCCTTTTGCGGTCGATGGCGAATTCCTGTCGCTTGACGCGGGCGACTCAACTTACGATCTCGGCCAATCGATTGCGATTCGCGCTCGATTGCGGGATTCGAACGGGCTACCCGCTGCGACCGATTTGGTCGAAGCAATCTTGACACGTGACGGCACCGCTGTCGCGACGATTCCTTTGCAAGCGGACGGTTCGTTTCCGGGTGTTTTCCGAGGTAATGTCGACAAATTGGGGCCTGGAAAATACGAAGTTCAGATTCAAGCCGCTGGTTTCCAACGCGATGCTTTGCAAGCCAAGGTCGAATTTGCAATTGTCGAGCCAAGCAATCCCGAAATGCACCAATTAGCCTGCAACACTGGACTTCTCCAACAAATCGCCGATCGCACAGGTGGAAAGTTCTTGCCCGAAGAAAATATTGGCGAACTAACTGAACTGCTAGCGCCATTCAGTCAAGGAAAAATTGTAGAATCAGACGTATTGCTTTGGCAAAGCTATTTGTGGTTCCTTCCGATCGTCGTTTTATTGGCCCTGGAATGGTGGCTGAGAAAGAGAGCGGGACTCTTATGAGCGCGGGACTTAGTTCAACAACTTATTCTAAACTCGTCCAATTCTGTCGCCGACGGCAACAGCTTTTTTCAATTCGCTGCATTGCGTCTGTTTTGTTCATCGGCATCGTGCTATTGCTAGTAGCTGTAGTCATCGACGCGAATATTGCGCTAGCTGACCAGTACAGATGGCTTTTGTCTGGAATGGTCTACTTGGCCGTTGTCGTTGCAGCATTTGTTAGCTTGGTGCCTTTGTTAAAAAAATACTCCGTACATCAAGCAGCCAAAGCGATCGAACCGCTTGTCCCCGAACTCCACCAGCGATTGCTGTCGGCCGTGGAACTTGGCAATGACTCGGCCCCTGGACATGACTCCGTCGCTTTTCGCGAGCAACTGCAAAACCAAGTAGCCCAGCGGATTGCGCCTGTGCAAGTCGCGCAGCTCTTGCCATGGAAACTCATTCAGCGCTGGCTAATACTTTCGATTGCCGCCATACTCGGCCTAATCATTCTTTGCTTGATCCCGCAGTTGCGATTGCCACCCAGACTGATGCGAGTGCTATTCCCGGCAGCAAATATCGCCCGGCCCTCGTTGGCAATCATCGAAATAGTCAAGCCATCACCCGCCTCGACGATCGTTCCAACAAATGAGATCGTGCAATTCCAAGTCTCCGTGCGTCCACCATTCGGCGGCACCAGCCAATCGGCTTCGCTGGAGCTGCGTCCCGTAATCGAAGGGGCAACGATCGTTTCCAAACCCCTGTCTACCTCACCGAGCGATTCCAACGCATCGACCAAACTCTATTCCGCCAATTGGATGATTGAGGAATCGAGTCTCGATTATCGCTTTGTTACGGACGTAGGAGAAACTCCCTGGAATCGACTGGATGCTCGCCCCCGTCCCAAGGTCAACTACTTCAAGAAAACAATTCAATACCCCTCGTACGCTCAAGCGGCAGACACATTGCTAACCGAAGAACACGGAGACATACAAGCAGTTGTTGAATCCCGCGTCACGATTTCGCTGGACACCAATGTCGACCTGCAAAACGCCGCGCTCAAATGGCGCAGCGAAGGCGACGAGACCTCGGATACTGTCGAGATGGCCTTTGAAAAAAATGCTGAAGGAATCTGGTCCGTTACTTTGCCAATTTCAGAAAGCGGGACCTATCAAGTCCACCTTGTCAGTACCGACTCCGGCCTAACAAATTCGTTCAGTCCGACCTATCGCGTAACTGCTCTTGTTGATCAGCCGCCAAAAATGCGATGGTTGCAACCTGAATCAAAACAACTCGTTATGCGTTCCACTGCGAGCAGCCCGCTGCGCATCGACCTTCAAGACGAATTTGGCGTCCGAGTTCTCCAGCAGTGGTCGCGAGTCAATCGCAGTGAGTGGCAAGAAAGTTCCTACAAACTCGATTCTTCTACGGCTCCGGAAATCGCCTGGAACTACGATCTGCTGCCTCAAAAACTCAAACGTGGTGATCTGCTCGAAACGAAAGTTGTCGCCGTCGACCACAAGGGACAAGAAGGCGAAACCCCGATCTTGGAAATCGTTGTTTCCGATGCGGATTTGAACGCAGCACGTGAACCAGAAACTTTGTTGCGGGAAAATCTCGTCGAGCAAATCCATGAGCTTGCCGAAAACGCAACGAAAGAACAGGCTGCCCTCAAACAAGCACGGGACGATTGGAATGCACACCAAGACGACAAAGAAAAATCGGCCAAGCTCCAGCAGGAGATTCAAGCAGCCGTAAAGCCATTGGCCGAACAAGCCGAACAAATTCGCGGTGCGATTGTCGATGCGGCAAAACAAATCGAAAACCCATTGACGCTCACGGAACTTGAGCGAGCTGCCGATTCGCTTGCCAAAATCGAAAAAGAATTTGCCGCAGAAGTCGACGCTCTCACCGATGCGAACGCCGATAACGATCCGGCAAAAACTCCCGATGAAAAATCGAAACTCAATCGTGCTTTGAGTACAACCGATCAGTTGACAAACCTCGCACAGCGTCTCGACGATAAATTCAAACGCTTTGTTGCGCACGACGTTCTCGCCGACTTGGCACGAGACTTACAGGCTGCCAAAACTTTCCAAGATGACCTCAGCAAGAATCCATCCGAAGTTGGTTCCGAAGCATGGAAACGTGAAGAAGCCATCTTGGCTGAGCATTTAAAAAAGCTGGCAAAGGAAATGGAAAAGCAATCGCAATTCTTGCCAGAAGGCGTTTCCAATCAATTGCGTCAATGGTCCCAATGGGCCGACCAACAATCGGAAAACATCAACCAACTTGCCACCCGAGAAGACACCAAATCGGATGCTGCCAAGGAGCAGATTCGCCAACAAACGGAGCAAGTCCGAAATGAGCTGGCCTCTCATCAATTCATTCAAAACATCAACGGCAACTCGTCCAACGAATCGATTGACGGGCGACGCGAGTTGATGCAAACAAATGGCTTGGTGTCAGAAATCCTTTCGCGCGCAACGGAAGACATTCTCCAAAAAGAAAAAACAGCCGACGTTCGCGAATCCGATCAAGCAGCCTTAAACTCGCTTGAGCAGATTGCAGCCCGACGCGAAATGCAGTTGGCCCGAACAGATTCCACAGGCCAGTTTGCCGCTGACTTGGGCAACACCTATCGAGCGGCACAGTCGGTGTTGGACAAACCAACTTCGGACCCAGAACAAACCGCCAAGAAACTTCGCGAACTCGCCGATACGACCAAGAAACTAGAGGCCATGCACGAACTCGAGAAAGCCGAAGAGTTGATCGCGGAACTACTTGAGAAAGAACGTTGGTCGGCATCCGGCGCTGAAGCTAGAATCGAAAGCCCTCGAATTTGGGATGCCGTCTCCGAACAGATCGGCAGTGCATCACACCAAGTCCGCATGGCCGGCTTGCCCAACGAAGCTGCCGATACATTGGATCGTGCCCGCTGGTCGCCCGAGGCGGCACAAGCAGCACAAAAAATTGGAACGCGTCGATGGAACCCCGCCGAATCGGCAACCGCTTCAGTCGAACTTGAAAAGCTCCAGGATCAAATCAGTTCAGCAAAATCCAAAATTGCGAATGCTGTCGCCGAAGCACGCGAGAACCTTGCCGCCATGACCCCCAGCATCCCCGAACTGGCTCGCGACGCTGCCGAATCCGCTAATCAAGCAGAGGCCCAAGCTGAAAAATTGGCCGAGTCATTTGCCGCAGGGGAAGTACCGAATCTTAAATCGCGTTTGGACGATGCGAAACAAAATCAAAACGCTGAAAGTGCCGCCTCCAAACAGCTTGAGAACGCACTGACCGATTTGGCTGCTTCGCAAAACTTGCTCTCCAATGATCAACGGAACGTAGCCCGTGACGCGGACTTGAGCCGCGATCTGGCACAAGCCGCTCAAGATCGCGTCGAACAGGCACTAGACAATGCATCCGCTGCTCCTGCAAATGAAGCAACCCCGAAGCTTCAAGAGTTGGCGAGCTCGCAGGAAAAGGCGGTCGACACTTTCGAAGCCATTGCAGAGCATTTTGAACAGCTTGCCAATTTAGATTCCAGCAACGAATCGATCGCGGAATCGCGTCAAGAATTAAAAAAGCTGGCCGAGAATCAACCAGCCTCCGAAGCTCAAGAAAAATATTCAGAAGCCGAACGATTGGAACGGTTGGCCAATGCCGATCCGAGGGCGGTTCTCAAGAGGCTTGAAAAGGAACTCGCGACCAATCAGGAGATGCGACAAGCCCTTTCCGAGATCGCGGAAAATCTAGCCAATCAATCCAAAGAAGCACTCGAATTCGCCGCTCAACGTGAACGAGCGATGCGAAATGCTCTCGAAAGTTCTGATCAAGCTTTTGACCTCAAGAAGAATCAATCGCAACAAGAGCTATCCTATTTGGCCGATCAAGCCAGTCGCGTCGTGCAACGACTTGCAAACGAAACGCAGTCGAATGCCGCCAACGCCGGCCAGCCGCAGCGTCAGCAACAACTCCAACAAAGCGCGGTGAACTTGGCAAAAGCAGTAGATGCTGCAAGACAATTAAACGGGCAGACACCCGTTCCAGAGATTCAGCAAACGGCACAGCAGCTTTCTCAAGCCCTAAAAGCCGCTCAGCCACAGTTGCAGGATGCCTCACAAGGCCTAGCGACCGCCGCTCAAGAAAAGAAATTCGACAATGATGATCAACGCAAGAACGCCAAAGCCCAATTGGAGAACTCGCAAAATCAATTGCGCGATCAAGATGTACGATGGGCCGATCTCAACGTCCAAGCTCGCGAGCAACGCAAACAAGCCGCCGATAGAAATGTTGCCAACATCGAGCAGCAAATAAACCAAGCTCGCCAGAATCGCGATCAAGCAAAAGCTCAATCGGATCAGAATCCCCAGTCAGAACCCGCCAAGGACCAATACCAAAGCGCAGAGGCTCGTGTTGCGGAAGCAGAATCGCTCAAGCAACTCGCAGAAGCTCAACGCCAAGCTGCCGAAGCGAAGCTGGCAGAGGCAAGGGCCGAACGCGAACGTGCCGCAACGCAACCGCCACCACTCGATTCGCAAAACCCAAACGCCGAGTTGTCCAGTCGCCTTGCTCAGCAAGCGGCGGCAAAAACAAATGAACTGGCAAACCAAGTTGACCAATTGGCAAACGACATGGCATGGAAAGAACAACTCCAAGCGAGCCAACAACAATTGCAATCGTCCGCAGCGGATCAACAGGCGGTCCAAGCTTCGGTGGCCGATTCTGCTCGCAGCCTCGATCGAGCCGCTGCTCACGAACAACGGCTCAACCAACCAGCCAACGCACAATCACTTCAAGCCTTAGCACAACAGGTCGGCGCAACGGCTAACAATGAAGTCAAATCCGCTCAGCAACAATTGGCCAGCGCAGCAGATTCGGATGCAGCCAATGCACCGGCACATCGCGCCAACGCGCAAGCATCAGCCAATGCGCAACAAGCGGTCCTGGGTTCTGAAAATTCGATTCGCCAACGAGCGAAGGATCTCGATAACGCATTGGCAAACATGTCGGAAAGCGACACTGCTCCCACGCAAAATCAATCAGACCCGCCTTCGCCTTCCGCTTCAAAATCGCCGCTCGATGCTGCAACCATGGCGCAGATGCTTGATGAATTGGACCGACAATTACGTGCGCCGAAAGGCTCCGTTCCTATCGAACAAAAAAGCAATCCCACCAATTCCCAAGCTCCCGTTTCCACGGCGGCATTGAACGAAGCGGCACAGAAGATCGCGGCTCAACTCAATCAATCTCGTCAAGCGAGCCAAAGTAAGCAGAACAACCCTTCACAAAAACCCAATTCACAAGCAAACAGCCTCACGTCATCGTCTGCTTCGCCAGAACCCGTCTCGGGCAAAGTCGCGTCGATCGATGTTGATGAACTAAGCGGTGAACCGATCAGAGCGTGGAGCCGTTTGAGAGAACAAAAAGCTGAAGAAGTTGTCGAGTCGCAACGAGAAACGGTTTCGCCGAGATACCGACGACAAATCGAAGCGTACTTTCGTACACTTTCCGAAAAAAGTTCAGAGGGAAAGAAGTAAGGAAGGCAGCCGGAACGATTTTATCCGTCGCATAATCCACGGCACATCATGACCAATGCATCCAGATTTTTACTTGCACTATTCTTCGCGATTTTGCCGTTTGCCGGTGCAAGATCGCAACAGACGACCATCGCGCCTTCGGCAAACGAAGTCGACATGGCCATCGACCGGGCAATCACGTTTTTGCTTTCTCAACAAAAAGAGAATGGCGCAATCACGAACGGACAATACGACACGACGATGACCGCACTATCGATCATGGCATTGGCGAGCGTCGGGGTAACTCCGAGCCAAGACGACGCTCGCGGGAACGCAATGCGACGCGGTCTTGATTTTGTTTTAGGCGAGGATCGCCAAGAGAAAACAGGTTATTTTGGCAACGTGGACGGCTCGCGAATGTACGGGCATGGAATCATCACGCTCATGCTTTCTGAAATGCTCGGAATGGGAGCCGACGCATCGCAAGATGCAAAGATCCGAGCCCGCTGCCAAAAAGGAATCGACTTGATCCTCACTTCGCAGAGGCAAAACAAACCCATGCAGTTTCGTGGAGGCTGGAGGTATACGCCGGATGCCGGCGACTCCGACTTGTCCGTTTCCGTTTGGCAAGTCATGGCATTGCGTTCATCAAAAACCGACGGCATGGACGTGCCCTCCGCCGCCATCGAATCCGCTGTGTCTTACCTCAAGCGTTCGTGTACGTGTCCCCTCGACTCCAAGGGCAATCCGACGAAGTCCGAAGCAGGCTTTGCTTACACTCCCGGTGCGAACGATATTCAATTTGCGATGACCGCCGCCGGCGTGCTGGCAATGCAAGTCTGTGGCCAATACGACTCGCCGCTTGTCAAAAGCGCTGCGGACTGGTTGCAAGCTAATCCGCCGAAATGGGGCGCGCGATACTTTTTCTACGGGACGTACTATTTCGCTCAAGGGATGCATCAGCGTGGCGGCGATATCGCCAAAGCTGCCGAAACACAAGTCAAGGAAGCTTTGCTTCCCAAACAAAAGGAAGATGGTGGCTGGACGGCTGAGGGCGAAGAAGGTGGTGCGACCAGGATTTACGCAACTTCGATGGCCATACTCAGCTTAAGTGTCAAGTATCATTACTTGCCAATCTATCAGCGATAATCTCGCTTTCAAGAATTGCCGAGCGTCCAACACAATCGTTCGGTAGTTTAGAGTTCTTCGCCCAATCCAACCCGAACGGGAACCATGTTGTATTCGTTCATCGCTTGCGGCAACATCGCTTGCAAATCCGAGGCACGACGAGCGTCGGAGGGGTGCGTTGACATCCACTCCGGCGGTGCAGAGGACTTGCCATACTCTCCAAACCGAACCCAGAAACGCGGTGCTTCGTTCGGGTCATATCCGGCTCGTGCCATTAATAAGATTCCGATCTGGTCCGCTTCAAGTTCATGCCGCCTGCTATGCGGCAAGATCAATCCCAAATTCGTACCGACGCCATACGCACGCAGGATCAGATCACGACTCGCTTGCGACTGATCTTGGAAAGCGTACCCGAGGAAGCCCTGCAATGTCTTAAGCCGAAATTCTTGGCTCATACGTTCACCACCGTGCCGTGCAATGGCGTGGGCAATTTCATGACTCATCACCACAGCCAATCCAGCTTCGTTGTGGCATATTGGAATGATGCCGTCATAAACGGCAACTTTGCCACCGGGCAAACAGAATGCATTTTGCTTCTGGCTGGCAAGTAATCGAAACTCCCACTGATACTCGGGCTTGTTGGCAACTTGTGCGATACGTCCACCGATGCGTTGTACGATTTGCGACATCCGCACGTCGGGAGATGGCTGTTCCGAAGCGAGGACTTCTGCGTATGCTTGCTGGCCCATCGCGATTTCTTGCGATTCGGGCAAGAACAAGATTTGATTGCGCCCCGTAAACGGGACCGACCGGCACCCCGAAAAGCACGCGAGTGAAATCAGCAGGAAAAATGTTCCGAAGTGTCTCATTGCGAATCGTTGCATCGATTTTCTTATCGTTCGAAATTTCTTGCTACCCAATGGCCTACGGATGATATGCATCCACGCCCTGAGAGTGAAGTCCGAAATCCGAAGCAAAGTTTGCTTGCAAAACAATCTGCCCGTGCGTTTTGGATCAATCCGTAACGCTGGTTGGAGAAGCGATTTCCTCGTTGAATCGAATGCGATTGCCAAACGGATCGATGACTTCCACACACCAAGCCTCGTAAAACGCTCGTTCGATCCCGGGTCGATTATTGGAATAGTTCGTCGCAAGTATTTCCTGATGAAAGGCGTGAATACCTGTCATCCAAACAAACACCGTCGCACCCGGGCAACAGTCGCCATGATGTTCGGAGAGGTGCAGTTTCATACCCGCACGTTCGACTTCAAGGTAAGCGGGTGCCGTTTCGTCAAAACGGTGAAGCCAGTTTTCTGTAAATCCCAAGAATCCCAAATAGAACTTGCGAGCCTTTTCTAAATCGAAAATCCGCAGAATTGGTATCACGTTTTTGAATTGAATTTCCATGGAGGATCGTTGGTTACCCTTCACAAGTTGGACATAAGGATTATGAAAATCGAGACGCTCAGACCGATGTTTTGGCTTAAAGTAGTCACGCCAAAGACCATTATCCCACCTGAAACAAAAGCTGAAATAGCCCCTGCCTTCAAAGCTTTTGCATTGGGCCTATTCGAGCAAGTCGAAAAGCGAATCGAGGAACTCGAGAAGCGAGTCGCCTCACGACTCGAACCGAAACATGTCGCCAACCGAATCGATCATAATTCGATTATCTCGTCGAAACCAAAACCACCCACTTCCCGCAAAACAAAACCCCATCCCGAGTCCCGACGAATCCAAAGCGCAATCTATTTTTTCCGCTCTCCTTCTATCCAGTACTCCGACGAGCAGGCGCCGAGCGATCAACTTTCCTATCTCCCCTTCTCTTCGGTACTCCGAGGAGAAGTGACCGCGATCTGCGTCTGACTTTCCTATCTCCCCTTCTCTTCGGTAGTCCGAGGAGAAGTAACCGCGATCTGCGTCCGACTTTCCTATCGCCCCTTCTCTTCGGTACTCCGAGGAGAAGGGGTCGGGGGATGAGGAGCCAAGCACGAAAAAAATCACAAGATGCCAAAAACTTCCGTCAGCCATCCAAGCAACAATCCGAGCAACCCCTTCGCACAAAACTCCACACGCACTCATTCACCGTCCAAAATGCGCTTAACTATCACCCGTTTAAACCCCCAACAAAACAGCCCGAATCTTTCCATCCTCCAATCTCAACCTGTTTGCAGAAACCGTCCCCAACAAAAACAGACGAGCCACGCTCAAACCCTTCGGAAACGACAAAAAATAACCAAGCGTAGTCGCACCAAACCACTGGTGTCATTCACCAAAAACATCGACTCGAATTTACCTCGTTTTCAACGCTGGAGAAGATGCCGAATGGTGTGTTGCGTGGTCATTGCTCTATCAATGCGATTTGGTGGTTAACGCTTTTTGCTTTGGAAAAATGGACACTATTTCTGACACGACCACTTCACACACCCTACTTTACTGGACAAGTCTAGGAAGCGTTATCATACGCGTAAGTGTGGTTAGCACGCCAAACCTGTTGCGACAGGTCGAGACAAGCTCGACTGTCGCGAATGCTTGATCTTGAATCTTGTCTTTAAGCACCAAGCTGTCAGCTTTCGAAATGCTTTTTGTAAAGACACTAATCGGCACTAATCTTCGCTAATCAAGGATCGCAGTGAATGTGATCAACCGACGCTAGGTTGGGCTAGGCGTATTCCGAGTGCATCGGTGTGGTTGTTGAGCTAAGGGAAGCGAGCATACGCTTTCCCTGTCCCAAATCATCACATTCTTCATCAGTGTAGATTAGCGAAGATTAGTGTTACCATTTCTTCCTCAGCACTGCCCACGCGCCCAGGCCGAGGACCTCGCCGTTAGAATCTTTGCTTAAATTTCCACCGCCGGGGAAGCCGAATGGTGTGTTGCGTGGTCGTTGCTTTATCCATGCGATTGGGTGGTTAACGCTTTTTGCTTTGGAAAAATTGACGACGGTTTCGGATGCGACCACTTCACACACCCTACTTTGCTACTATCTAGCTATCGTCGATCCCGATTCGTTGTTTGGGAACGCGAATAGCCACAGATCTGGACGAGTCGAGGAAACGGTATGATGCGCGTCAGAGTGGTTAGCACGCCAAACCTGTTGCGACAGGTCGAGACAAGCTCGACTGTCGCGAATGCTTGATCTTGAATGTTGTCTTTAAACATCAGGCTGTCAGTTTTCGAAATGCTTTTTGTAAAGACACTAATCGGCACTAATCTTCGCTAATCAAGGATCCCATTGAATGTGATCAACCGACGCTAGGTTGGGCTAGGCGTATTCCGAGTGCGGCGGTGTGGTTGCTGAGCTAAGGGAAGCGATCACATGCTTTCCCTGTCCCGAATCAGCACATTCTTCATCAGTGCAGATTAGCGAATATTAGTGTTCCCATTCCTTACTCGGCGCTGCCCACGCGCCCAGGCCGAGGACCTCGCCGTTAGAAGCTTTGCTTAAATTTCCACCGCGTGGGAAGATGCCGAATGGTGTGTTGCGTGGTCGTTGTTTTATCAACGCGATTGGGTGGTTAACGCTTTTTGCTTTGGAAAAATGGACAGCTATTTCTGACACGACCACTTCACACACCCTACTTTGTTACTTTTCTAATCGATCAAGTCCATTCGTCCGCCAACCGTTGCCGAATTCACTTGCGGACCAATTCACAATTACTTGCTGGCCCGTAAAAGTTTGGAAAGTAGTCGTTTCGCCGTAACGCATACCAATCGATAAGGAAAACCACGATCCATGGAAAAAGCTTAGAAATCGTAATCAAATCACTCCATCCAACCTAATTTGCAAAAGTCCAGACCTTAGGCGGGTTGCGAGTTGTACTTTGCAGGGCATGATGTCACACTTTTTCGAAATAGGGGTCGCAATGTCATTGAAGCGGCGTTAATAGTTTCGAAACTACCGAAAGGGGGCTTTTCGGTTGGTTATAATAGTTGCGTTTCAATCTCCTTCGGATAATCATGAACACTACTTCTATCACGTTGCTAGAGCGAGTTACAAACGACCGGCAGAATGCTGATTGGGTTCGGCTGTTAAGTATCTATCGACCACTGATCGATTTCCAGATTCGAAGTTACGCATCGCTGCGTTCGGAATCGGATGATATCATCCAAGACGTCGTTATTGTCTTGATGAGCGAACTCCCACAATTCCAACGCCAACGCAAAGGATCTTTTAGAGCGTGGCTGCGTCTCATTATTGTCAATCAGATTCGCTATGCCTTACGACGCAGGAAAGCCTTGGGGCAGAGTGTTTCGGAGCAGTCGCATATCCTGGAACAAGTCGACGAGTTGGCTGATCCTGCTTCAATTGCTGCCAAGAAATGGGACGAACAGCACGATCGGTTTGTATTTCAAAAAGCGTGCGAGATGGTCGAGAAGGAAGTTTCAACAAAAAACTGGCTGGCATTCTGCCGACATGCACTCCAGCATGAACCAGCTCAGCAAGTTGCCGACGACTTAGGAATGTCCGTCAATGCCGTTATCCTGACGAAATCCAGAATTGCCGCCAGAATTCGGCGCGATGTGCTCGGCTTGATCGAACAGTGAGCGTTTTGTGGTTTGGAACAAGTGCGACACACTCCCCGCAAATCTCCGTATTACCCACAAATTGGCCCCCTTTTGTACCCGTGCGCAATAAAATTGTAGTAGCTGTCAATTTTAGATTGCTGTTTTCTTTTTATCGGAATTTTGCTAGTTCAGGCGAATGCCCAATTTGCCAGACATAATCTTCGACCCACGCGACGAAATCATTCGCCAGCAAGCTGAACGGATCCAGCAGCAAGACG
>JANMGV010000236.1:0-44505 GCA_031374825.1 Pirellulaceae bacterium | reverse complement strand
ATATGTATGTCGGAACACTTTTCGTGTGGTTTGATCGACCTGCAAAAGGGGGCGTGTGAGTCAATAGCACAATCTTCGCGAGACGTTTGCATCCTAAGTTACGCACAGCTAATATGTTTTGAATTTCCGGACAGACACTAGACTAGACCAAGGTTCGTTGAAAATGAGTAACGAAAATAGTTCGATCATTGCCGCATCCCAACAGGCTCTGGACCGTGTGAACACGCGAAGGCACTTCCTCGAAAATTGCCGTGTGGGATTAGGTGCTTTAGCGCTACACCAAATTCTGGCTTCGGAGCAATCAGCGAAAGCGGACGAAGTGAGTTTGGCCAGCGACCCTATGGCGCCTCGAAAGCCGCCCCTCCGAGCTCAAGCCAAGAACGTGATCTATCTTTTCATGGCTGGTGGTCCAAGCCAATTTGAGTTGTTTGATTACAAACCAAAATTGCGCGAACTTGACGGACAATCGGCACCGGATTCTTTTTTCCCAAAAGAGAAGAATTTCGCGTTCATTGGAAAAGACGCAAAACTGCTAGGCACGAAACGAGCGTTTGCTCGGCAAGGTAAATGCGGTGTCGAACTGAGCGAGTTACTGCCTCATTTGTCCACGGTTGCGGATGACATCTGTTGGATCAAGAGCATGAAGACGGATGTTTTCAATCACGGACCAGCAAAGCTTTTTATGAACACCGGTTTCCAAGCACCCGGTCGGCCCAGCATGGGCGCTTGGGTAACATACGGACTGGGAAGCGAATCGCGGGACTTGCCTGGCTTTGTTGTCTTGCAATCCGGTCCGAGAGGGCCTCGAGCGGGCAATGCCCTTTGGTCAAGCGGTTTTTTGCCGACTTCGTTTCAAGGCGTTCCCTTCCGAGGCGTTGGAGCTCCGATCCTGAATTTGACAAATCCCAAAGGATTCGATGACCGCCATCAACGGGAGATGGTCGACATGGTAGGAGAGCTTAATCGAATACGCTTGGACGAAACCCGCGATCCTGAAATTCAGACACGAATCAATGCCTACGAAATGGCTTACCGGATGCAAACAAGCGCTCCAGAATTGATGGATCTCGCTGATGAACCAAGCGAAATTTTAGAAAGTTACGGAGTCGAGCCAGGCAAAAATTCTTTCGCGAACAATTGCTTGCTCGCACGGCGATTGGTCGAACGCGGCGTGCGATTCGTGCAGCTTTACCATACCGATTGGGATGATCATGGTGGTCCAAATGAGAACCTTGGCGAACCTTTGGCCAAACGATGCAAACAAGTTGACCAACCCGCCGCCGCATTGATACGCGATCTAAAACAACGCGGTTTACTGGACGAGACGATCGTCATTTGGGGTGGCGAATTCGGCCGAACTCCGATGGGTGAAATCCGCGAGCAGATCGCAGGTCGCGATCACCATGTCGACGCGTTTACCATTTGGGTCGCCGGAGGTGGGTTTCGTGCAGGGTACGTCCATGGTGCGACCGATGATCTAGGATTTCACGTGACAGAAGGCCTTGTTCATGTCCACGATTTCCATGCGACACTGTTAAATCAACTTGGGTTCAACCACGAGCACTTGACCTACCGTTTTCAAGGTCGCGATTATAGGTTGACCGATGTGCACGGGAAAATTGTTCGCGATCTTTTGGCATGACAATCTGCATTCGATACGACCGAAATCGAAAAAATCGCCACTCAAGCTTATACGTTCAAAACAGACTGAATGACTGTCATCAAGTTTTCGACCGAATATGGCTTGGGGACGAACCCAGAATAACGGCTTCCCGCCAAACGTCGCATGACGTCTTGCTCTGTGTAACCACTGGAAAGCAGCACAGGTGCGTCTACTCGAATGTGCCTCAACTCTTTCAAGGTCTGTTGCCCGTCCAAATTTGGCATGGTTAGGTCCAAGATCACAATTTGGATTTCGTCTGCACGCCGCTCGTATATTTTGATTGCTTCAACGCCGTCGAGCGCGGTGAGTACTTCGAAGCCCAGACGTTCAAGCATACTTTTTCCAACTTGCAGCACGCTTGCATCATCGTCGACTAGCAGTGCCAATCCGTGGCCGTGCCAGGTGTCGTTGAATCGGGGTTGGGATTGAATGAGAGGTTGCGCGGATTGGGTAGAGGATGGCAAATATACTCGGAATGACGTGCCTTTGCCGACCTCGCTTTTAACGTCAATGGCTCCGTGATGACCTCGTACAATACCGAGTACTGCGGATAGACCAAGGCCACGACCGGTGAACTTGGTTGTGAAAAATGGATCAAAAATGCGAGCAAGTTTATCTTCGGGAATTCCGCAACCGGTGTCCGTGACTTCAAGGTAACAGTAATCGCCCGGCGGCAAAGTCATCTTGAGCCAAGTTGCTGCCAAGAACTGCTCAGTACAATGCAACACACCAGTCGAGACAGAAATTTTACCACCTAGCTCACCAAGCGAATCGGACGCATTGATTACCAAGTTGAGAATAATTTGCCGGAGCTGCGTCACATCGACTTCGATTGCGGGCAAGGACGCTGGGTGGTGGAATGTCAATTCTGCGTTTCGAGAAATCGACACACGCAAAATTTGATTCATGTCATCGAAGACTTGATTGAGCGCTACTCTTTGGGAAACGAATTTTCCACGCCCTGAATAAGCCAACATTTGTCGAGCCAAATCTGCCGCACGTTGCGAAGCATTTTCGGCTTCTGTCAGAAAACGATAGATCTTCGAATCACACGCAAGCTCCATTTTGCATAAAGTGAGATAACCGATGACGGCAGTTAACAGGTTATTGAAATCGTGCGCGATCCCTCCAGCAAGAATTCCCAAGCATTCTAGTTTCTGCGTTTGTTGTAGCTGCTCCTCAAATTGGCGACGGTCCGCTTCTGCGGCTTTCGAAGCTGTGATATCCGTCGTAATTCCATCGATACGCATCGGGTTGCCAGCCGCATCGAACATCATTCGGGCACGAAGCCTAAGCCAACGGGTTTCCGATTCCGGCACGGCAAGGCGAAATTCTTCTGTCACCCCGCTCTCCGTGCGTAACCTCGGCAGCAGGGTGGACACCTTAAGTCGATCGTCTGAATGAATACGCGTCGTGATAATGTCAGAGAACGGATTGAAATCGGTCTCGGATCTTCCATGAATGTTAGAACATCCATAAAGGACAAGGGAAACGGGATTTGAATAGTGAACTTGTTGTCCATCCGGCGAAGTGGACCAAACAGCGTCTTCGAGAGACGACAAAACGGCATTGAGTCGATCGCGAGTTTCTTGTAGAGCGACCTCTGCCAGTTTTCTCTCTGTGATGTCCTGCACAACACCTTGCATTCGCAATGGGCATCCTGTCCGTTCATGGAACGTGATCTGTGCAAACACGCGAACTTGGCGGATCGATCCATCGGGGCGAACGATGCGATGCTCGCTCTCCCAAGATGATCGTTCTTGAATAGCCTTTTCAAACGCTTTTTTCAAAGCGATGCGATCGTCGGGATGGACACGTTCGAAAAGCAAAGTTTGGTTCGGCACAACCGATCCCGGTGCGAAGCCAAAAATGCGGTAAACTTCGTCGGACCAAGTCATGATATTGTGACCCGCCGAATCCGAAATTTGCAGATCCAACTCCCAGCTTCCCAAGGAAGCGATGTGCTGTGCAGCCGCCAAACTGGCTTCTCGGTAACGCAGTGCGTCTTCGGCTTTTTTCCGATCCGTAATGTCGCGAGTGACACTGAGAAAGGATGTTTCTCCCGCGTATTTGATCACTTCTGCCGAACTAAAACCGGTAAAGGTTCGTCCGGTTTTTGATCTCAGTTCATATTCAAAATTGCGAATAGTGCCAGCCTGTTGCATCCGCGCAATCGCCGAGTTTCGCTGATCGGCATCCACCCAGAGTCCAAGTTCGCTGGAAGTCTTTCCGATAATTTCCTCTCGCGACCATTCAAATAGCTCTTCAAAAGCTGGATTGACGCTCAGGATTTTTTCATCCGCCGCGCGAACAATCATGATCGCGTCGGGCGTCGCTCGAAAAACGGTTGCAATCTGTTCCTGCGAAGCACGAAGTTCCGTTTCCGCTCGCATTCGTTCGGTAACATCGTTACCCAACACGATCGCTGCGGAACGTCCGTTAAATTGCATCGTGTGCAGGATTATTTCAACATCGATCTGCTCCCCGTTGTTTTTTTTATGCCTTTGGATTATCCGATCACTTGCCGTATCAATAACATCAGGTCGGTGGCTTGCCAGACTATTTTGATCCTGTACCAAAATGTCGCGAACGGTCATGTTCATGAACTCGGTATGGGACCAACCATAATGCAATTCTGCGGCTTTATTGACATCCAGGAAGCGTAGCGTTTCTAAATCGAAAGCCCACATGGGATGGGGATTGCCGTCGAACAAAGCGCGATATCGAGTCTCAAGTTTTCTCTCCTTATGCAGCAGTTCCTCGAGCGCGCGAGTTTTGGTCGCAACTCGCCGGCGTAAAGTTGTTGACCAAGCACCCACGAACAACAATGCAATCCCCGCAGCAACCAGAGACCATCGTGCTGTATCTCGATTCCATAACGGCGCACCGCGGATTACTTGAATGTCATCGATAGATCGGAGGAACAAAGTCACATTTCGTGGAGTACCATCACCACCAGCGAATATCTTACATGCTCCCGTCACCTCGATAATGCTCTCAGCAGGCAAGTCATCAAACGGCGGAAACATGGTGCGAGGGATCGCTTCGAGATCGACCGTAAATGTCACGGACGATTCAACATCGCGAACGACCAAAATCCCTCCCCGTCGCAAGCGATCCTGCGATAGCCGGCCTTGCAAAGTGATTAGCTGCAGATCATGTTTACCACTCAAGACTTCCGATAACCTCGTCTTGATTGGTTTAGGGCGATTGAGTTTCTCAAGTAGAACAACGCTGCAGTCTTCGAGTATCGGTGAATAATCGGATTTTACAACCTTCGCAACGACCTCGACATGCTGCCCCACGTCCATCGCGGTCTTCGGTTTGTGGAACGCATAGATGCCTGCGGTTTCATCGCTAATGAAAAAAGTTTTATCCGACATAATGTGCGTGATAACACCCCGCACTCTCACACGACGATTACTTGCGTCGGCATTAACTATATTTCGAAGTTCTTGAATGGGCGTGAAGGGCAAGTCGGTAGCATCAAGCGAGTCCGAAATATTTGCGGACGAAGAAACATTGCGGCAACATAGCGTTGTTACGAATAGCAACAGCGCAATCGCAATGCATATTAATCTTCGCCCTTTGACGACCATTCGACGAACTCCGTTCGCGCGTCAGGTAGACGCGAAATCACGACTGCCAGTACGCATTATCCGTTGAGTAAATGCAATCATTGATATCCTGCACAATAAAGATTCTTATCAAAACGGCCGTAGAACAACCAGATGATCTAATCGCTAATATTAGCTAACTTGTCCACGGCGCGGACCTTGTCATTCATCGCCGAATCGGCAACATTTTGCAACCAGAGTGGCGAATCTTCGCAATCTGTAGAGTGAAACTATCCGTCCAAGCACCAGCCCATAAGGCTTCAATTTCCTGCAAGAATGATCGAATCATCACAGTATTTGCAAGGCAGACGCAGCGTTTCAACTTGGATTCAGGGATTGGAAATCAACCGAAAAGGTTCAATGTTCGGTTTTAACAAATAAGACCGCACGCGCTCGTGTCGGTTAATTCAATAGCCACGATGTGTCGCTGCAAAAGTTTTAGAGAAGCAATCCATGTCACGCAACAATCTCAGCAACAATTTTCGCCGGCTCCACACCCGTCAGCCGGTCATCTAGTCCCTGGTTTTTGAACGTGAATCGCTGGTGATCGATGCCCAGCAGGTGCAGCATGGTGGCGTGGATGTCGCGGACGTGGATGAGATTGTCGGCGATGTTGTAGCCGTAGTCATCGGTCGAACCGATCGTGATACCCGGCTTGATACCACCGCCCGCCATCCAGAGCGAATAGCAGCGAGGATGATGGTCGCGGCCGTTGAGGTCATCGCCCTGCGAATACGCCGTACGACCGAATTCGCCGCCCCACACAACCAGCGTGTCGTCCAGCATGCCTCGCATTTTTAGGTCTTTGATCAAAGCGGCAGACGGTTGATCGCTGGCTTTGGTTTGCCGCATCATGCCGTCCTTGAGGCCGCCGTGATGATCCCAGCCCGCGTGGAAGATCTGTATGAACCGCACGTCGCGTTCGGCCAGGCGGCGAGCCATCAGGCATTGATAAGCGTAGGTGCCCGGCGTCGTGACGTCGGGGCCGTACATGTCCAGAACAGCTTTTGGTTCCGAGGAATAGTCCATCAACTCCGGCACGGAGGTCTGCATGCGATAGGCCATCTCGAACGAATCGATACGAGCTTCGATCTCCGGGTCGCCGGTCTGTTCAAACTGGCGCGCGTTCAACTGATTGATCGTGCTGATGATGCGTCCACGATTTTCGTGATCGATGCCGGACGGATTTGAAAGGAACAATACCGGATCGCCCGCTGACTGGAACTGCACGCCCTGAAACCGGCTGGGCAGAAATCCGTTGTGATAGTAGCGACTGAGAATGGGCTGATCGGCGTTGCCGCAGATCATCACGACATACGCTGGCAGGTCCTGACTCGCATTTCCCAGGCCGTAGTGCATCCACGATCCAAACGCCGGTCGCCCGGAGATCGCTCGTCCGGTTTGAATGAACGTCACAGCAGGATCATGATTGATAGGCTCAGTCTGCAGTGACTTGATGAAGCACAGATCATCCACAACGCTTGCCGTGTGCGGCATCAACTCCGTGATCCACGCGCCGCTGGAACCATGCTGAGCAAACTTGAACGGCGAAGCACACGTACGACGTCCCTTGTCGCGCGTCATCAGAGTCACTCGCTGCGCGCCGAGAATACTGGGCGGCATGTCTTTGCCATGCTCATCCCTGAGCAGCGGTTTATAGTCAAACAGGTCGAGATGACTGGGACCTCCGGATTGAAAGAGGTAGATCACTCGTTTGGCTCTGGGAGCAAAATGAGTTCCGCCAAGCGCGCCGGCTCCGGGGCTCTGAGTTTGTTCAGCGGCGTTGAGGTTTTCTCCGAGCAGATCGGCCGCAGCGATCATGCCGAAACCGGATGCGGTTTGCGAGAGGAAGTGTCGTCGCGATTGATGGTAGTGCGTGTTCATGGTTGTTTGGTTGTATTGGGAATTTCAATTCCTCGTAATCATTTCATCCAGGTTCAGCAGGACATTCGCTGCAGCGGTCCAGGCGGCGAGTTCGGGGATATCAAGATCCGGCGAGCGCGGAGCCTGCCCGATTTCAACGAGCGATTTTGCGGCGTCGGGATGGGCTTGGTAATGAGCCCGTTGTTCTTCGACGAAGCCGCGAAGCACAGACAGTTCCTGGGCCTCGGGCGGCCGTGACAGCGTCAGTCGATATGCCAAAGTCATGCGGGCATCCGTTTCGGGCGATGATTCCAGCAGCAGTCGCTGAGCCAGCACGCGGGCGGCTTCGACAAACTGGGGATCGTTCAGTGTGACGAGAGCCTGCAGAGGAGTGTTGGTTCGCGGCCGTTCGAATGTGCATTCCGCCCGGTCCGGGGCATCGAAGATCACGAACGTTGGATATGGCGTCGTGCGTCTCCAGAATGTATAGAGTCCGCGACGATACAGGTCCTCGCCGGGACTGACATTCCAGGGCCAGCCGTTATTCTTGCCTTTGTAGAAGTCGGCCGGCTGATAAGGAAACACTGGCGGACCGCCCATTTTTTTCGACAATAGTCCGGCCGCTGCCAGTGCGTTGTCACGCACGATCTCGGCCTGCAGGCGGACGCGCGGCGCACGCCACAACAGCTTGTTCTGCGGATCGAGTTCGGCAAAGCGGCGAGTGTCCGCAGACGACTGGCGATAAGTGCGGCTCATCAAAAGCTGTTTCAGAGCGAGCTTGACGTCCCAGCCGGATTCGATGAAATCCAGAGCCAGCCAGTCCAGCATTTCGAGATGAGTCGGAAACGTGCCCTGCAGCCCGAAATCTCCCATCGACCGCACGAGCCCCTCACCGAACAGCATCTGCCAGAATCGATTCATCTGAACTCGCGCGACCAGCGGTTGATTGGATTGCATCAGCCAGCGAGCCAGCCCCAGTCGGTTTCGTGGCTGATCGGCAACCATAGACGGAAGGAAGGCCGGGACATCGCGATCCACGGCTTCGCCCGGCGTCTGAAAATCGCCTCGCATCAGGACAAACGCAGGTTTGGGCTGAGCCATCTCCACGCTGACCATTTGCAAAGGCGAGTTCTGTTCGGACTTCAGGAATGCGATGCGATCCCTCAGCGTTCGAGCATCCTGTTCCGGCTGCTTCAGAGCTTCACGAGTCTCGCCATGAACGTTGCTGAGGTAGTAATCACGCAGCAGCGATGATTGTTCGGGCGAGCGTTGATCGCGCTGAGTTTGAATGGCGGCGAGCACCGCATCGGGAACTCCCGGCGACGCTGCTCCAGCCGATGCGGCGATTTCCGATTCGCTCAGTGCCCGATGATGCAAGCGAGCTTCGCGAATGATTCCGGCGAGCATAAAGTTGCCACCCGGCGGCAACGCCCGCGCGCCAAACACGATGCGGGCCTCCCCCGGCAGATAGATTCGCAGCTCGCCTTTTTTGTAAGGCTGGCCATACGGCCGACCGTTACGATAGCAGCGAATGGTTCCGTCTTCGTCGTAGGCCATTGCGATGTGAATGAATTGCTTGTCAGCTTCTGTTTCGGGGTCACCGCCGAACGGCTGAGTTCTGTTGAAGTAGTCGCTGCCCGCCATCCAGCGGCCGGGTTCCTGCTCACCGAAGACGATCGCGTCAAAGACCATGCCATTCGGATCTTCTTTGAGGGTCTGAACTCCCATCACAGCTCCGCCCGCCTGAGTCAGATTGCTCAACTTCACCCAGGCTTCGAAAGTTCTTGCCCGCAGCTCCGTGGCGATTGGCGCGCTAACGACGTGAGCAGACTGGCCATCGAGCACGAGCCCTTCGGCATTCAATGCCGCCCCGTTCTTCAATGTTCCCTCAAGATCGCCGATCATGTCGTTAACGCTGTCGGCAAAATTCCAGCGGGCGGTGGGAGCAGGTGCGGGCGGTGCCTTGAAGCCCGCGATAGTGTCTTCCCAGGCTGACTGAGAGACGGCCACATGCGCTGCGGGATCGTCCGAGTAACCAGGATCAGTCGAATCTGCGGACGCGATTATTTGTTGAACAGTCGCTTCGAGCTTCGTAAGTTGCTCAGTACTCTTTGCCAATTCTTCCTTCATCGGACGCGTCTGAACTCGCATGACGGGCGGCACGGGCTTGCCATGAAAACCGGTCACACCGCCGGCACCTTCTTCTTCCAGTGAGTTGAAGAACGCGGTGAGCTGATAAAACTCTTTTTGCGAGATCGGGTCGTACTTGTGCGAATGACACTGGGCACAATTCAGCGTCAGCCCCAGCCAGACGCGTCCCATCGTGATTGCTCGATCGGCAACATAGGCAGCCAGAAATTCTGCGGGATCTGCTCCGCCTTCCTCGTTGAATCGCACGTTGCGATTGAAGCCGGATGCGATCTTCTGTTCGACTGTCGCATCGGGCAGCAAATCTCCTGCAAGCTGCCAGATCGTGAACTGATCGAACGGCATGTTGCTATTGAAAGCATCGACGACCCAGTCCCGCCAGACCCAGACGGGCCGATCGGAATCGGCGTGGTAACCATTGGTGTCGCCGTAACGCGCCAGATCGAGCCACGTCATCGCCATGCGTTCGCCGAAGTGCGGACTTTCCAGCATCCGGTCGATCATGTTTTCGTAAGCAGCGTCGGAAGTGTCCGCCGTGAATTGTTCGATCTCCTCAATCGTCGGCGGCAGTCCGCGCAAGTCCAGCGAGACACGGCGAATGAGTGTCAGCGGATCTGCTTCCGGCGACGGCGTCATACCCCGCTTATGCAATGCGGCGAAGACGAACCGATCAATCGTATTTTCATTCCACGCTGCATCCGCGGAGCTCGACGGGGCCTTGCGTTCCGGCAAGAGGAAGGACCAGTGGTCTTTGTATTCAGCGCCTTCTGCGATCCATCTGCGAAGGATGTCTTTCTCGGACGCATCCAAAGTCTTGTGGGAATCCGGTGGAGGCATGACGAGGTCAGCGTCCGCCGTCGTGATCCGCAGAATCAATTCGCTCGCATCCGGCTGACCGGGCACAATCGCCTGCCTGCCGCTTTCTGCCGGTGATGTCACGCTGCTATGCAGATCCAGTCGCAATCCGCCCTGCAACGCTTTGGCATCCGGACCATGACATGCAAAACACTTGTCGGACAGGATCGGTCGGACGTCGCGATTAAAGTCGATCTCGTCGCTGTATCCTAGTGTCGTAAAAAGAACCGCAAGGAAAATTGATGTCGTTCTTTTGGTTGAGCAAGATCGGAATCGCATGTCGTGCGTCTTCGGTAGGCTATGAATCGGCGGGGCCTTGAGTTGTGAATTGTCTTTTTAAGTATAGCTGACAAAGGTTTCGTAGTTTCGACGGAGTCGGAAGTGTTTCCCCTCATTTTCATCGCCCGTTTTCGAATAAACTCGGGGTATAAACAATTTCCGCCGTTCCACAAATTAGTGAACCCGTCGAAGGTTTGTAAAAGGGGTTCTCCCTGAGTTTATTGAAGCGAGTAAATTGGTGCATGGATAAAGCCGATTCGATTTCGAGAAGTTTGTATTGAAAGGAATAGAAATTGGTGATGGCTCCGCATGTATTGGTTACGGGTGGAAGCGGTTTTATCGGGTCCTGGGTGCTCTTGAAATTGCTCGAACGGGGCGCGATACCCATTGTTATCGATCTGGAGCCAGCCCATCGACGATGGTCAACTTTGATGGGGGGACAATCTAAACGAATTCGATGGTCGAATGCATCCCTGTTGGATCGCGATGCTGTACAAGCGGTCGTCGAAGAACATGAGGTTACGAACATAATTCACCTGGCCGCGTTACTAACACCCGCGTGCCAACAAGACCCATGGATCGGATGTCAAGTGAACGTCTTAGGTAGTATGGCTGTCTTTGAGGCAGCACGACGCTCGAAAACAATTCGATCGGTATCCTACGCCAGCTCGTACGCTGTTTATGGCTCGCCGATGGACGACAACCCTGCGTCGAACACTGGTCCGCCTTCCTTTTACGGGGCCTTCAAGCAATCGATCGACTTGATTGCCAAACAGTATTTCATGCATTTCGCAATTTCTTCCGTAGCCGTCAGGCCGCACGTTGTGTATGGGCCATTACGTGAAGAAGGCTTAACGGCAGGACCGTCCTTGGCGGCTCGGGCGGTGGCTTGTGGCCAAGAACATACAATCGGGTTTACAGGTCGTGTTGGATACGATTACGTCGAGGACGTCGCGCTGGCGCTTGTTCGTGCTTCCTTAGAAACTCCCGATGGCGCGCATGTCGTCGATTTATTTGGAGAGCAAGCTTCGACGGATGATTTCATTCGAGTTTTGGACGCCCTAGAACCCGGTTCTGCCCAAAAAGTCCGCGCCCTCGGACCGAAGATTCCTCCAAACATACCTTCCCTACCAAATTACATCACAAGCATCTTCCCGGATTGGCAATCCACTTCGTTAGCCGAAGGTCTGAGAAAAACTATCGACTTTTACAAAAGGCAATCACATTAAGACATGCGTTACGATGGATCGCAAATGACGAGCTACGAATGAAGATCGAAGCAGTACAAAGTAACCTATGAATTGACCGCGAACACGGTTTGCGAAATTGAATTTTAAAAGCGTGGTGTTTACCGAATATACGAGCGGATTCAAATCAGTTGACAAAATTCTTTGACGCGTTTTTCAATCCCTTGCTACAACAGTATCGTAAAGCCCGTAAACGCTCAGCCCGACATGGCTCTCGATTCCGGTGTATCGGAGCGAAGCGTCTTCGTAACGGCGGAACGCGAAAACTGCCTGGTTCATCTGCTCGGTATTAAAAACCTTGAGACTGACGAGTAGGTGGAAGTCCTTAACAGTCAGACCCGTGACCGTGTGAAATAAATCGGGTTCAAGTTTGGTAATGACGTCTTGTAGCGTGTTTTCGCGAAAATCGGTGAGGTACATGAATGCCGGTATGCGCGTCGCGAACTTGATCAGTTTTTCCTGAACGAGTTTTCGTTTGGATTTGTACTCCTTTTCTTCTTCGGTCAATTCTTTCTTCTGTTTTGCCGTCAAGTCGCGTTTCTTGGCCTTGTCCTTGAGCGCCTTTACTTTTTCACTTTTGTTGATGATCGTCTCGATGATATTGTCGCCAAGCGCCCGCCAGCCTTCAATGCGTTCGACGGCGGCCATCGCTTCAGGATTGTCCAGAATGCGACGCAAGGTGTTGTTGTCCACGTTTACCAGAACCGCCGACTCCCACTTGCGAGCCAACAACGTCGCCGATGTACCTGCCATCGCGATGTCGAGAATTCCCCCCGCATCGACCTGTGTCATATTTGCTCCGTCATAAGCGAGGACGGGCAGAAACGACACAAGGTCCTTAACGGCATTTTCCGGATTGGGCTCGTTTGGCGACAGCCCGATACCGTACTCGGACAGTTGGCGCAGTGCGCGAGTCGGTGCAAAGTCGAAAACGAAGCAGACGGGCTTAAGAATCTCCTCGACGTGCGGGTCATCTCCGTTTGGGTTCTTGATTGACCAAGGCGACTGCACTCTGAACGCGGCCTGAAAATAGGTTTCGGGCGACGTTAGATTGCGGAGCATCAGGATCGATGACCATTGCGGAACAGTCACACCCGTGGTGAGCTTGCCACAGGAAAGTGTGATCGTTTTGGTTTCAAATCCGCTTCCAATCGCTTTACGAACAGGCGGTAATGCATCAAGTCCGACACCCGCCGATGTTCCTGCAGCAACAATGGCTTTGTAGTCGCGCCAAAACGTGTTGTGCTTCTCCGTCAGCAGATTTGCCATCGCGTGACAGGCCGCAACATTTGGCAAGAACCAGAACGAGTGTTGAAGGTATGGTAATAACCTCACATCCGAGTAGGGAAATGGCGGCCGGGTTCCGGTTTTGAGACTTTCGACTGCTTTGGTTATGTACGACCCCCGGATAATATCCAACCACTTTTGCACGTCGTTTTTGTTTTCGAACCTCGCCGACTTACCTGAGCCGGATGCTGCAAAGAACGTATTGAGATCGAATTCGTCAAACTCCCCAGCACTTGCAATCGCCAGTATCTCGTCCGGCATTTGGTAAGTAAGCAACCGCATTTGCGGGAGCGCGCCATACGGGTTCCATTTGCTGGGGTACTTGATGTCGAATGCTTCTTTGGCCCGCTGCTCGTCTGTGTAAGTCCAGTTAAAGATTTGCTCCTCGATGAACTCGCCCGTGGCCAGCGCTCTAAACGGCGTGCCGGACAGATAAAGATACGCCTTGGTAGTAATCGGTAAGAATTCGGTTTCAGACTCGGAAAGCACACCAAGATCTTCATTAACATTTTCAAGCCCTGTCGCATATTCAAGCTTGGTTTCTTTCTTGGCGACGGCCTCTTCTTCACCCTCGAACAACTCCTTTGCAGTTTCTCGCCAAGCACCAAAATGGTATTCGTCGAAGACTACAAGATCCCATTTCACCTGGTGGAGCCATTCGTTCTTGGGTTTGATGTTCCCGGCGTCATCTCGACCAAGCAGGTCCTGGAAAGACCCGAAGTAAACTAGCGGCTTTATGCGTGAAATCTTTGTTGGGTCGCGGCCGCAGGATTTCGAGAGATACTGCCAGCCATCAAAATCCACATGCGATTCCAGGTCGGTCTGCCAGGCATCCTCTACCGCAGGTTTGAACGTTACAACGAGCACTCTTTTTGCGCCAAGTTTTTTTGCCAGTTGATAGGCGGTGAATGTTTTGCCAAAACGCATTTTTGCATTCCAGAGGAAACGCGGAACCGCATGCATATCCTCCTTCCAAATCGAATGGAAATAAGCGTGAGTCTTGTTCACAGCCTCCATCTGCTCCCGGCGCATCGTAAAGGTCTCGTGATGGCTGCCAGTAAATTTCTTGCCGGTGCGGAGTTCGGTGATAACCGTTCGAACGTCGGCGACCGAACAGCGCACCCACTCCAACTCGGATTTCTCGAATCCTTTCTGGGCGAGTGCGGTGCGAACCTGATGATCCGAAAAGAGTGACCCATCATCGCGTTCGGCGGGTTCATCCAGGAGAATCTTATAGTTCTTAATCGCAGCCGTTTTAAGCTGCTCTGCCACTCGCTGCTTGACATTGCGCGTCGTCTGCCCCACCTTGAGAAGACCCTTGTGCGCCTTATCATTGATCGAGTACGCATAAATCCGCGGACGCGCCTCCGGCTTCGGCGCCAGGATTTCTTCGATGGTCTTACTCATCGTCGCGATCCTCCTGCGCGGCCTCGATAAGCCGACGTTCCCTCTCGACCTCCATCCGGAGTTGTTCTTCCGTGGGCAGGCAAAGCACGTATTTGGAGGCGAAGATTTGCCTGCGATCACTCAACACCGAATAGCGGGCCACGGTCTCGTTCTTTTCCGTGCAGAGAATCAGGCCGATTGTCGGGTTGTCGTCCGGCGCAATGTAGAGACCGTCAAACATCCGCACATAACCGTCCATTTGGCCCACATCGCCATGCGTCAACTCGTCCACCTTGAGATCAATCAGCAGGTAGAACTTCAGGCGGCAGTGATAGAAGACCAGATCAATGTAGCGATCCTGTTCCTCGATGCGAATGTGCTTCTGCCGGGCAACAAAGGCAAAACCGCTGCCCAGTTCCAGTAGAAATCGTTGCAAATGGGTAATGATGGCCCGTTCCAGGTCCGACTCGTGAAACTCCGCGACGTCCGGCAGTCCCAGGAACTCCAGCACATACGGATTTTTCAAGGCGTCGCCAGCCGCAACTACGTGTGACGCCAGCTCGCGTCCCTCTGCCAGCATCTTTTGTGGCTTGCTGCTTTTGAGGATACGCTCGTAATAGAACGATTGAATCTGCCGTTCCAGCGTGCGCTTGTCCCATGCACCAGCGATGGCTTCGCGCTCATAGAAGTCGCGCGCCTCGATGTTGTCCACCCGCATCAGGGCGCGGTAATGCGACCAGGAAAGTTGCGGCGAGAAGCCTTGCAGCGATTCGTCGCCCGCTGGGTGACCTTTCTGGAACGACGACAATTTCCTACCCAATGGGGAGGGAATTGATGACTCGGAAGATTCCACGCCCATTGGGTGTGAAATCTCCTGTTCGACAAGATTGGACTTAGATTCTCCGCCTGCGGGATGGGGTATTACCGCCTCCGAAGCAGATTGGTCGCCCAATGGGCGACCAATTCCCAACCGATCAGGATAGGCTTGGTAGAAAAGGCGAAAATACTTCAAACTCGTGATTGAAAACCCCTTTCCATAGCGTTCCAACAGTCGCACGGACAATTCCGATAACATCTTCTCGCCATACTCCGCTCGCTTCTCGCCGCCTTGCAATTCCTGGACGATCTCCCGCCCGATCAGCCAGTAGGCCAGCACCATGTTGGTGTTCACCGCCCGGACGACGTTCCCCCGCGCCTCCTCCAGAATGGAAATCACGCGATCAAGGAGCGCATCCGGCTTTTTGGCTGCAATTTTTCGTTTCGATTTGCTCATCCTGGGTCTCTGGTCATGTAGTGCTCGGCAACGCCATGATTCACTTTGCACGGGGTCTGGACGAACGTGAGCAGTCCTGCGTGCGCGTGTTGTCGTCAAGCGAGTAGGCGTAGAGGCGCGGCCGGGCTTCTGGTTTGGGCTCAAGGATTTCTTCGATGGTTTTATTCAGCGTCGTCGTTCTCGCCCATTGGGCGGATCATTGACTCAATAAAGGCGATTTCTCCCTTCGTGAGTTTGTATTTCTTGTAAAGATCTAAATCGGTCCATGTCCGGTCCCATGTCTGCACAGGAACCCACCGATACATACTGCTGAAGACATGTTGCGCCGGCTTGCGTAGCGAAATAAGGAACCTGGCAAGTCTCGTTCGCAGATACGACTCGATTCTCTTTGCTTCAGCTTTCGAACGTAGCGGACCTGCAACGAGGTAGGTCTGAGTGCATACCGAACCCGGCTCTCCAATTATTGCTGGGCCTAGCACCAAGTCTACGCCGCTTCTTTCTCGCTCTCGGCCAGAACCAGCTACCGGGAGAAACAACTTCCAAACATCAATAAGGTGTTCGTTTTTGTTAATCGCCTCACGCTTCATAGCGCCACGAACACGCGTTGTTCCGATATTTGCGTAGAGACGAACTTGCCCCGTTTTTGGCTCTGCCTCCGACACATAGTCCGCGAAGTTCGTGGCCAAACCGAATGGCGTGTCACCGCTAACAAGTTCTTCAAGCGGTCGTTCACCAGTCGCCACAATCTTATGAAGGATGTCCACGGCCCGTTTGTCTCGCACAAAGACATCGAACTCATTCAGGGAACGTGGAAACGGCCTGCTCTTCGTGCCATTACGGTGATAGATGCATTCACAGAAGCCCGGATTATCGCGGTCCCACAGGAAGTAACAAATTCCACCACCAATCCCGACAGTTGGGAACACGTCCTTTGCGTTCTCATAGTCAACAAGGTTGCGAACGCGCCGGTCACCAAGAAATTCGGCACGAAACTCACCAAGACCGCGTCCGCCAGCCATCCACCTTGATGGAATAATCATGCTGAGAAACCGGGGTTCCAATTTGATGGCTTGGCGAACGAAGAGATCATAAATCGGCGAGTCGTTTGTGCCCCCGCCTCCGCCAGTCATTTGATACGGTGGATTTCCGATGATTACGTCGAATTGCATATTGCCTCCAAAAATTTCGGCGAGCCGAGTCTTAATGTTGTCGGTGTGAATGAACGCATAGGCGTGGGTTTCAAGTCCCGCCGCCCGGTCGAAAACGGATTTCCCCGCGCCGCAATACTTGCACTTGTCACCATCCCAGATATGTTTGAGGCGCTTGAACCAGATGTTCCCATCTTCGCTGGCGAAGCATTTGGCGATGGAGTGTTTACCCGTGGCATGCTTGGAGCAATACACGCTCCGCCGCGCGAGGAGGCTGGTGATTTGCGTGATTCCGATGCCGAACACTTGCTGGGTCAGAATGTGTTCAACGCGTTTTTCAAGGTTCGGGATTTTCTTGGCAAGACCGTTAACAAGGCGGCTAGTGATTTCGCGCAGGAACACGCCCGATTTCGTGCAGGGGTCTAGAAATTTTACCGTTTTGTCCGCCCAGATGTTTGCGCCCTTGTTGTTGGCTGCCCACGCCTCGGCCAGTGTGTCCAGCATCCGGTTGGCGAACTCAGGCGGGGTGAAAACCTCGTCATTGGACAGGTTCGCAATGCATGTGAGCACATCCGGATTGCGGCCGCGAAGCGTAAAACTGGCGCGACCGCTCATGGAGATTCCCTCGGTGCGTTATCACATGCTGCAATCTCAGCAATCGTCATCGGCGGGTAGGTCTTTTCCGGTGTGAAAACCTCGTGCTTTCCCAAGTGAGCGAAGAGCGTCCCTTCTTCTGCAAATGCGGACATTTTCGTTAGCACGTCTAGCCGAAAATCTCGACGCTGAAACTTTCCCTTTCCCAAATAACCCCATTCCGCGAAGGAAATCGCCTGACCTTGAACAGTTCGCATCGTCAACGCATCACCGTGAACGAGGTTCTGCGACAGCACATAAAAAGCAGCCCTGTAAAGATCATCTGACTCCTCCAATTTAAGGTAGTCAGCAAGAACTTCCAGCATATTTGCGCGACACTCGGCGATGTTATCCGCCAACAATTCGATTCCATAAGTACACATTACCGCCAGTAGCGCGTACTGCCGTTTTTCAAAATCCGATTGCCCAAATTTTAGTTCAACTGCCGCCAGTTTCCGACGTAATATGGGCACAAGAAAATTCCCGCTCCCGCACGCTGGCTCCAAAAAGCGGGAATCGATTCGTTCCGTCTCCCCTTTAACTAGGTCGAGCATGGCTTCAACCAACCAATCGGGTGTGAACACTTCCCCGTGGTCGGCGACTCGCTGTTTTGATTTAACTAGGCTCATAGGTTAATCCGCTCGACTTATAGCGTTGAGCAACTGTCAGGACGCAGAGTGACAGTAGCCGCGAAGCCTGCCCCAATCGATTTTGTTCATGCAAATACATCGTCAGCATCGTTTGCCCATTTTGCTTACGGAAGCCGCTGAAAAAAACGGCAAATTCTTTCAACATGAGTATAGCAAAAACAACGGCTCAAACTACGTTGCCGATCGCATCTTCAAAAACGAAAAACTCAATGACGGAGATTGCATGTTCATTGCTGCGATCTTCATTGGATATTCAAGAGCGATTCTGGGACATCGACAAACCGTCCTCTCAGCAATTTGAACGATGCGAACAGAAGGAGTCGCGATATTTACTAGCAGAACTAGATTCACTAACCAGGATTGATCATTTCATGCTTTTCCGTGTCGATTGAACATCTCGGCTGCACATTACGCACGAGTTCAAAAAGTCTCAGAACGATTTTCAGCCGAGTGCAGGAAGACCACTGATGAGGTTTGGTGCGGAGAGTATTGAATTTGCTCCGTTCAAAATGAATACTTGTTCAAACAGCGTAATTACTGCCCGAGTATGTAGACTTTGATCCAATCGTCGCGATTAGACGAATTTGACCACCAGTCTTGAAACTTATTTATGGTTGCTTGGACGCTGGCGCATGGCCATCATTCCTAGGACGATGAAGGCACCGCCGAAGATTTGAGCGATCATGGGTTGCTCGCGTAGGAATATCCAACCGCCCAAGACGGCGACGAGCGTGACTAAGTTTTGGTAGACGGCCGCGTACGAACCGCCTAATTGCCGGACGCCTATGTGCCAAGAAACATACGCAAGCCCCGTTGAGAACACTCCTGAAAACGCGATCGTTCCAATCATCGTCCACTGTTGCAGTTTTTCGAGATTGGCGTCGAATCGCCCCCATGCAATGGCGACGTGCAGCGGCGATGTGATCGCAGAACCCCAAAATGCCAATCGTAAAGCAGATATCGAATGCAATATTGGGCGGCTTAATACGGTTCCTGCTGCCCACAAAATCGAGGCCACGAGCATCAACAAATTCCCGGCAAGGAACTTGGGAGACAAATTCACGTTCCCGCTTTGCGTGATGACAATGACCGTGCCAATAAAAGTGACCAGCAATCCAATCCAAGTCCACTTGGGTAGTCGTTCCCGAATAAACAAGAACGAAATAGCCGCAGTCCAAACGGGCATGGTGGCCATCAAGAGCGCCGTATTACCTGCCGTGGTCCGTGTGATTCCCCATACAAAAAACAATTGATAAACGAATCCCGTCATCAATCCATAGATAACAACGAGAGCATAAGGAAACGGCTTACGCGAAGGCGCTACGACCCGGGATTCGATCCACGCACAGATGCCTAAAGTAATCGTGGCTGCCACAAGCCTGGTGGCATTGAAGACCCATGGATCAAGCTGCCCCATCGCGTGCTTGAAGACGGGGATATTGATGCCCCAAATAATCGCGGTCGTTGCAAGGCACAAATCTGCGTACCAACGATGGCGAGGTGGGGTTGGTGCAGTGGTTGTCATCGAAGAAAAATTGCCTTTGCTGGACTCAAGTCGCGTAGCGCAATGCCCGCGAAACGAGTCGCTTTCGTCGAACGGCGGCGATCACCCATGTCGCCGCCAAAAACTTTGATTACAATTTGCGGCCGACCGGCGACTTGGGTGCATCGCTTGGTTCGTCCTTGCTACAACTTCTTTCCGAACCATTCTCGAATCGGAACGTTCTTCTCGACGATTGCAAATTGTCCGGCGTTTGATACCGCAAGAACTCTATCATCGGGTAGCGACAGTGACCATGCGTCCGAGTGTCCATCGGCGACAGGCCAAGGCATTATTTTAAGAAGACGAGCTCCATCGAATCGGACAGTGAGTATTGCGTCTACCGAGAGTTCCAAATCGTAAATGATTGCACCGATGAGTGACTGAGTTGCGGATTCGAGACAATCGCGGCTGTCGCTGACCGAGGTGCCATTGATTGGTCCTTCAATCGACCAGGTTGCAAAGTTCGTTTGCAGCTTGCATTTGTCCGATGGTACGTTTGGCTCGCTAGTATCCGGTCGTTGAATTCTCATAAACTCCATAAACAGCGATTCCCCAAAGCCAAGCCATGCGGTAATCAAAGTACTCGGAAGTAACTCGGACTCGACCAGTTCGCGAACGTGTTGCATCAATGGCATTCTCGCGTTTGAAAAGACGAACTCGTAGCACCGATCAAGTAGCCCAACGGCTCTTGCCCGTGCCCGTCGCGGCTTGCCCAACGACTGTACATTTATATCCAGCCCGGGTGATCATGGACTGAATCGAGCCGGCATAAAAAGGGCTGACGATCAACGCTAGACCAAGCCCCATGTTGAACACATGTTCCATTTCTTGCTGCGGTACATTGCCGAGCCGCTGAAGCCATGTGAAAACCGGTGGTACTTCCCACGTGCCACGTTCGAAAACCAAGTCCACTGTCGGTGGTAAAATGCGTTCGGTATTTTCTAACAAGCCGCCGCCGGTAATATGCGCGATTCCGTGAACGACGTTTTTGACTTCGTAATGGCTGAGAATCTTGCGCACTAACTGGGCGTAAATGAGAGTCGGGGTCATTAATTCGTCGCCCACGGTTTTGCCCAATTCCGGAATGTGCTGATCCATATCAAGTCGTTCTTTATCGAAGACGATCTTGCGTACTAAACTGAATCCGTTGGAATGCACTCCAGACGAAGCGATACCAAGGATCACATCGCCGTCGACAATATTCGATCCCGACACCAAATGCCTTTTCTCAACAACACCCACACAGAATCCAGCCAAGTCGTAATCGTCGCCTTGATAGAGATCTGGCATGATCGCCGTTTCGCCGCCAAGCAAACTGCAATCGGCTTGAACGCATCCGTTGGAGATACCACGTACGATGGACTCAAGCAGAGGCGGGTTATCGCGCGACATGGCGACATAATCGAGAAAGAACAGCGGTTCGGCACCCGTGCAGAGAACATCGTTAACGCACATGGCAACCAAGTCAATTCCCACCGTGTCGTGTTGGCCAGCTTTGATGGCGACTTTGAGTTTCGTTCCGACACCGTCGGTTCCGGAGACGAGAATGGGTTCTTTGTAGTTGCGTGAGAAAAGCGAATTCGCGAAATCGAGCGAATAGAGTCCTGCAAATCCGCCGTCGTTGCGAACTACGCGGGGACTGAAAGTACGATGCATCAGCTTGGGCAGCCGGCGCATTGATTCTTCGTAAAGTTCGAGATCGACCCCACTATCTTTGTACGTTATGCTCATCGCGTTCACAGGAAGGCAGGTCGCTTGAACAATGAGGAACAAGCGAACTTAGATTGTCGTTTTCACCGCTACATCTTGAGCCGCTATTATCCAAATATTCCCCGATTCGAGCAGGGGGCGATGGATTTCAACTCGTGGCGTTATTGGACCACAAAAAAACGGATCAGATGAAGCTCAAAAAGAATGTGAATCTCCAAAGGATAGTAACTGGGGTGGCTTGGCAGGATTTCAGCTTTCCCCAGTTCTCAATTGTCCTTTTTTGGATATCCAATCTCTGTTGATCGCTCGCGTACCGTCATTCTCGGCGAAGACTGAAGGAAGTCTGGTGAAGGCCGGTTTCGTCTTCCGTGACAAATGACCCCGTGGGTGACATGTACTTGGAGATGACTTCGAACGGAGGCAATTTATGCCGATCGAGAGCATTGTAGAGTGCTTGCATGAACGGATTATTCTCCGACATAGCCTTGATTCGATCCTTGTTTTTTGGATCGGCAGCTAAGTCATAAAACAAGCGGAGCGATTCCTCAGGGCGCTGGAAAGTAATGATCGACGAATCACGATCCTTCTGTTGTTCCTTGATACGATCCTTTACCACGCGGAACTCGAGCGAGTCCTTGAGCAGCGGTTTTTGACCTTGCTGGACGAGCAACGCATCCGTCAAAGCTTGTTTACTGTCGGAAATCAAGAGCATGTTTTCCGATACGGTAAAGCAAATTTGGGGGGCTCGTACTGCTTCTGATGGATTCTCGATTTCTAAGCTATAGACAACGGAATCCGAAAGCGTTGACGAAGACCAGCGAGGAGATCGCGCACTCAGTTTTTCATAGATTTTCGGGAGTACATCCGTCGCGAATTTTTTGCCGTCCTTCAAGTGAATGCAATACAGATTGCTACCGCTATTGATGCGAACAGGTTTGATAAAAACTTGTGCAAGAGACATGCGATCGTTAATTTGATCGATGATATCTTTCTGAAGTTCGACGCCTACTTCGGTACTGCCGCGTTTGAGAACCTCGTTTGCAAAAAATCCTTCTTGATTAAATAGGTCCACAATCTTACCAGCAGCTGCAACCGTCTTTGCAACTTCCCAATTCATGGTCATGTAGGTACCGACGTCTTCACCGACCCAATTTTCAGGTTCCGTGTCGCCGGTCTTTGGACGCATCACTTGAAGAAAACCTTTGCGCGGGCTTGCGAGCAACAAATGCAGATGGCTAATCGAATCGAAATCTTTCGGACGCAGAATTACCGAGCCACCGATTCCTTGAATTCCATCGATACCGAGTACTGGAATGAACGTCATGAACATCGCAGCGCCCGAGTTGCCTTTGGTCGCTTGGCGCACGATTGCCATGGGATCGACATAGAATGACATCTGCGGTCGTTCCCCTGCGACGCCTACACTTTGCGACATGATGGTCGTAAATTTGCGATTGTCGGCCAGCGATTTGTGGTCAATGCCGTTGCCGGTCCAGATCATGGCCAGCTTTTCTATGTAGGCAACTTTTGAGCAACCAACGAACACGCCCGAATCCATAAAATATCCAAACTGACGAGAGCGGCTGTCGGGGTCTTCGTAGAGAACCATTTCGATGGTGCCGACTTTCTTCGTTTTGCGAATTGCGCCCTGTTCGGTAATCCGATCCTCCAGCTTCCCCAACAAGATCTCGACTGCGGGCAATTCATCGCCGGCTTCGAGCAGGATGCAAATGGCTGGGTCTTCCTCCGTGGGGACTACGGCAAATGCGACTTCGCCGTTGGGGATTCCGAGGACTTCCTCGAAACTCACACCCAAGGCTTGCTGTACTTGCTGCAATACACCCGACATCGACGAATAGAATTCGTTGATGATTGGCTTAATCTGGGGGTCATCCGTTAACCGCCCCATGGTCGTTTCTTTCAACTTGGCCTGCATGTCGCGAGAATCATCTACACGGACGTAAGCCAAGGTGTCGGCAGGAAAGAGTCGGGGGGCTGACGGGCGTTCAGCACGGACCGCCCCGCCTAGAAGTGAGAGACCGAGAGACAAGTAAGCGGCTAGACAAATTGGCCGCACTGAAATTGTTTTAATTGGCATACGATTTCTCTACAGCGAATTTTCTATGTGGATTAATAACGGCTCAAATCGCGATTAAGTGGAACGCCATCGCACGTCGGCAAACGCTATTTTGCCTTAAATAACGGCATTTATCTAGTCATTACCCATGAGGCAACTGGATGGCAACTGGATTCAGGAAAGGAATAATGGAATTTTTTGAAAGCGAAAGGTACCGCAAACGCCCGCAGTATTTGCCCTTACATCGTTCGCTACCGGCAAGGTTTCCTTGGTTCCTATCTCCGCAAACTTCGAAAAAACCTGCGATTGCGTTAAAAATATGCCGTTTGGCGATGCCATCGAGAACTGGGCTTAATAAAGTCGAGAATCGGGGGAGATGGAAATTCCCCTTCAAGGCTTTGTGGTGTTACAATTTATGTTGAACGCAACCTTTCACAGGATTGCGTGTTGAAGATGATTGAAGATAGCGATTCAAGTCGCTTCGAATTCGTCAAATCCGACCCCGATAAAATATTTGTGCGTGGTATGCCGGACAAGCTTTCGGCAGAAAGGTATTCGCAATGAAATTCTTGCGATTCTCATTTCTAATTGCAGCGTCTTTTGCCCCAGTTGTAGCCAATGCACAAACAAGCGGATTTGGCACAGGTGGTACATCAGGTGGCTTTGGCGCAACCGGTTCAACGGGCCAACAAGGTATGTCCGCTGGAACTACTAGTGGAACACAGTTTGGAAGTTTTTCCGGTACGAGCGGTCTAACCACACCTTCTGCAACGAATATTTTCGGTGGATTTGGCGGCGCAGCCACGAATAACTTTTCGGGAATGGCCGGCGGTCAGCGAACCGGCGGTATGGGCGGAACCGGGATGGGTGGCATGGGCGGCATGGGTGGAACGGGAATGGGTGGGCTTGGTGGAATGGGAATGGGAGGCCTCGGCGGTATGGGAATGGGAGGCCTTGGTGGAATGGGGATGGGCGGAATGGGGATGGGTGGACTTGGTGGGATGATGGGCGGTCGCGGAATGACCGGCGGCCAACAGTCCGGTCGAAACTCACGTCAAGTTCGCGCACAACTCAGAATTGGATTTGAATACGTCGGCGTTTCGAACACAGCGAAAGCAACCAAGGTAAACACTCACCTATCAAAGCTGCCGATGCCAGCTCGACTGAAATCCGTTGACGTTACCGTCGATGGACGAACCGCTATTCTCAGAGGCGTCGTCAAGTCTCAAGCCGACGTCAGCTTGATCGAACGCCTAGTCAAACTTGAGCCAGGCATCGATAACGTCAAGAGCGAGTTGGTTGTTGGAACACCGGCAGCAGAGCCTGTTACCGGCCAAGAGGTGCGTTAGGCCAAGCCGGTGCGCTTAGAAACGTCGATGCAGGCATCACCGAAGAGTTCGTTGTCGTCGCCGAATCTGGCTTGACTGCTGTTCCGTAAGCTGGCTGGACTGCCGATGGCGCGGCATTCTTTTGGTTCATTTGTTGCAACATCTCATAGATCTGTGCAGCTTTGGCATCGGTTCCTGGTTGTTGGAACTGACCCGGCATGCTTGATGCATTCGGCTTGACGGGTTGTGTCAGCCTTTGAGCCATTTGCGAAGGCAATCCGATGGTGGTTGTTCGCATAGATGTATTTGGATCTGACGAAGTGTTGGTCGTCGTTCCTGTGATCTCGTTATAGCTAACAGCTTGCACCGCCGAGCCATCCATTCCTGGTTGTACCGAAGGACCCTGGCCCGGCAAAACCTGTGTGCTGGATTCGCCCCGAACAAGTTTCCCATCCACAGTGACGAAGGTAGGGAGCAAAGCGATCTTCTTGGTTGCCCCACCGATTTCATCCCAAGGAATCCAAATGCTGTAGGACGCGCCCAGTTGGCTTTCTGAAAAATGCTGGGTGAATTGTTCGGAAGTGAATTTGAATTTCTTGTCAGCTTGATCAGGATTGGTCTTCAAGTGGTTAGGTTGCGACTCATCGTATCCGTAGACGGTCAACTCACCTTCGACCGGGATCGCTTGGGATTTTTCATTGTAGAAGTACACCCTTCCGCCAAATCCACGTGTGGGAGCTTTGCCCGGCACGAAGATCGTGTCCTCTTTCCAGATGACCGCCATACTTTGCGGAGTTTGGTATTCTTTCTTACCAAATTTGAACCACGAACTTTTCTTGGCGGATGGTGTCGAAGCACCGGGCTTACTCGTCCAGGACTGGCATCCCGAAAACACAATCATGCCAGAGAAAGCGATCATCAAATATTTTCGTGACATAGGATTATCCAAAGAAACGAGTTGCCAAAATGTTTTGTATGCACAAGTTCGGAACTAGCGAGGGTTGCTCGAACCTTCTGGATTCAAATTGATGGGCGTCAAAGGCGTACCAACATTGTTTGGGAAATTCCCAGACATGCCGATCGCGGGAACCACCGTGGGGCCTTGGCCTGGGGCGTTGAATCCCATCGGTTGGACATTCGGTGCGACTTCGACTGGAGGCTGACCTTCGATAATTGGATTTGGATACTGCGGCGGTGCAGACGTGGCATCGCTCTCACGCGGCGTCATACCGTAAGCTGTTTCGCCAGGCGTCGAATTGAATTGTGGACGACCGTATGGGTCAAACGAGACGGCTGGTTCGACGTCTGGGAATATGACCGGCGATGCGGCAGGACCCCAAAGTCCATTTCCAGCTTGCAACGATGGGTCACCATGAATGTTGAGTACATCCGCCAAGCACCAGCTCATACGCGATGTTTCCGTATCGTTGTGCATGGTCATTTCGTCCGGGCTCTGGATAATTCTTGGTGTCATGACAACGAGCAATTCCGTCCGCGACTCGGATTCTGAATCAAATCGGAACAAAGCTCCGGCAACCGGAATGTCGGCCAAGAATGGAATGCGACGAGATCGGCTACTACGGGTCTTGGTTATCAATCCTGCAAAGACGACCGTTTGGTTATCAAAAGCACTGACCCGCGTTTGTGCTCGTGTGGTATTGATAATTGGCGAACGAATGACTTCACCGTTCGGACCGAATCCGACGGGAATCCCCAAGTCGACGTTGCCCAGCGAAGATCGCTCGATGGCGACGTTCATGAGAATCAATCCGTCACGATTGGTTCGAGGTTGGATTCGCATGATCAAACCGACATCGGCATCTTGAGTCGAAATCGTCGGTCCCGCACCGTTGAGTGCGGCCGTCACGCTCTGCACACGTGGTACTCGCGAACCAACTTGAACGAAGCCTTCGGCATTATCAACCGTCATCACGTGTGGACGCGAAAGGATTTGCAATCGATTGGCGTCTTGCAGCGTTCGCAGCAAAGCACCGACCGAATCGCTAGCTGCGGACAACACGAGACCACCGTAACCAAGGTTTGCATTGGATCGCCCAAGACCAAACGTCGACAGCCCTTGTCCAGCCACGTTTTGCGGTCGGCGATTGCTGGTCGAACCATTTGTAACGGCTTGTCCAATGTTAAACGAAGGGGAACCCAGGGTACCGGCCGATGCGGTACCGCGATCGAATAGCAAAGCGTCCTGCAAGCCCCACTCGGTCCCAAACTCGAATGAATCGTCCAAAGTGACTTCGGCGAGAAGCACTTCGATTACGATCAGCGGAGGACGGCGGTCCAAACGTTCGACCATGTCGCGGATCTGCTTCATGTAGCGTGGTGCCGCGCTGATGACGATGCTATTGGTTTGCGTTTCGGCGATGGCAATCACCGTTTGTTCCAATTGCTCGTAGGGATTGAGGTTTTGGTTTAGCAACTGTTGTTGCAACTGAATTTGACGTTGTTGGTTGTAGAAGTTCGTGATGGCTGTTGCGACGGTATCGGCGACGTTATTGCGAAGCCAAATTACTTCCGTCGTTTTGTTTTGCAGGCCTTCTTCGTCAAGCCTCAGCAGCAGGACTTCCATGACTTCTAGATTGCTCTTGGAACCCGAAGCGATGATGCTGTTGGTACGAACGTCCACAGAAATTCGCATCGGTACAATGCTGCCGTCCTGACCGGCTTGAGCTTGGTTTTGCCCCAAATTTTGGAATCCGCCAAACAACCCGCCGCCTGCTCCACCGCCCGTCGTCGATTGAATACCAAAAAGCTGTTGCAGCGTTGTCGCGAGTGCAGTGGCGCTACCGTTGGCTACTTGAAAGACTTTGATTTGTGCCTCGGCACTTGGCGATTGATCTAATTGTTCGATCAGAGCGGCAACCAAATCCATGCTTGCGGCAGGTGCTCGAACGACCAGTGCGTTGATTGCGGGGTTGGAGGTGACAATGATACCGGACAAGATGCCGGATTCCGTCGTCGTACCCGACTTGATAATCGAGAGCCGACTGCTGACAGGCGTGCTTCTATTATTCGCAGCACCCCCCGTTGCACCACCTTGACCACCAGGTCCTTGGCCGCCTTGACCACCTTGTCCGCCTTGGCCACCTTGACCGCCCGTTGCAGCAGCAGCTTGGCCGCTGATGGCTGATTGAATGATTGGCTGTAGCTCGGATGCTATTGCGTTCTTTAATCCGAAAACGCGAATTTCATTCTCTGCCGCAGTGCTTTCGACATCGATCTCCTCGATCAATTTCGAGACTTCGTTAAGATCGCGAGGGCTGGCTTGCACGATCAATGAGTTGGTACGATAGTCGGAAACAACGCGAACGCGGATTTCCAATCCCGCTGGTGCGGTCGTTGCCGCGCCGACTTGACCTTGCCCGGCAGCGCCTTGTCGTTCGACAAAGAAGCTCCGAACGGTTGTCTCGGCATCGACGCTCGAAGCATGTTTGAGTTTGAACACGCGAAGCGAGCTGCTAGGGTCCAGCGGTTGATCGAGTTTGGCAATCAAGTCTTTGATCGCGTCGACCGACTCTTTGCGACCGATCATCAACAGCGCGTTGGGTTGGCCGAGAGCCGTGATGCTGACTTGACCTTGACGAGCCGCCAGGACTTGGTCGTTAAGCTGCTGAAGGATCGCTGCTAGGGATGTGCTATCAACATGTGCTAACATAACGACTTCGATCTCGGGTTGCGTCTCCTTGCTCTGTTTTTTGATTTGTTCGATGACTTCCATAACGCGTTGTACGTCGCGTTTGGAGCCACGAAGGATGACGATATCCAAGTCCGGTACGAATTCGATCTGCACGTCGCCAAAGAGACCGCTCTCGGCCGCAGCATTCACTCCGTTTGCAAGGATGCCAGTCGCCGTTTCGTCTTGAGCGTTTGGATCGTTGATTTGTTGAGTCTCGACAACTTCTTCATCTGGATTCAAGGGATCTTGTGGGTTTTGGGGATCTTGACCAGAAGCTGCACGAACGAGACGCAAAGCGCGTTCGATCTTATTCGGATCTGCTGGCGCGATCGAAACGATTCGAGTAGGGAAATCATCTGACGCTTTGCCGTTGTCCAATGCTGCGACGACTTGTTGCCAAGCGTGAATGCTTGTTAAAGAACCTTGCAAAGTGATTTGATCATTGCGACGATCGACTTGCAGGATTTCGACGATCTGATCTCCTACCATCATTCGGAATTGTGCGACTTCACCATTGCCGAGTGTGCTGACGGTCATTCGCGGTCCTGCGATCTTTTGCAGACTGTCTTCGATGTCACGCCACGTGATATTGCGGAGCTTGTACGTTCGCTGTAGGTTTTGGCCCGCATTGGCATTCTGGCCCGGAGTACTCTGTTGAATTTCTCGTTTCAACGAGTCGATCACACGACCGATTTCTTGATGTACGTTCGGCGAAGCGAGAACCATGAGCTTGCCGGTGCCGGGTTCCGTATTGATACGGACCGTCGGATCCTTGGCATATTGAATCTGCAACTTGGCCGCGACAGGTCCCACCATCTCGCGTGGAAAATCGTATACCTGCAATTTGCTCTGCAGATTTGCATTGGGCGAATTTGACCGACCCACGGTGGGCGGAGCAGAATTACCAATGGGAGCAATGTTGAGCTGGGCAAAGCCAATTTCGGAAACCCCGAACATCCCTAACATGCTCAACGAGACGATCTGGCATCTTCGCGATAGTCGCATTGCTTTGTCCTTCAAATTCGTCCGAGTCGGAAATAAAATGGCTCAAGTCTCTGCAAAATCCCGCAACAAATGCTTTGCGGAGGCCAGCATTGGTTTTTCTGGTTGAAGACACGATGCAAAGGGCACAATATCGGCGCAACCGTCTTAATGCGGATATTCGGGAACATCGTCACAATCGTCAGAGTCGCTTGACGAAAATCCAATACAAACCGAATTGATTGCATGAAGGCGCAGGGCTATCTAAAGCGAGATGACCACAGAAGTACTGGGTTTCGAACCGTTTTGGAGAGGCAACGGAATTGTTGGACTCTTGGAATCGACGCGAAAAAAGTAGCTTGGGGAAGAAATTAACCAACAAAAAGCTGTGAAAAGCGTCGCACCGGCTCGCTTTACCCCATTATGGTTTGACAGTCTCGGTCAGAACAATAAACTTAAGATAGTCCGTGATACGAGTTGGTTCCGGCAGTGCCGCGGTGTATAGAACCCGTGGTGACTGACCTGCTTTCGCCGCTTGTTTGTCAAGTTTATCGCAACGTCTGTTTCTGTATCACAATCCGGCGATTGGAAAAAATTATGTTTGGAATTGGAACGCAAGAACTATTGATTCTTCTCGTAGTCGTGCTGGTAATTTTTGGTGGAGCACGGCTTCCTCAACTCATGCGCAACCTCGGCCGAAGTGCCGTCGAGTTCAAAAAAGGCATGAAAGATGACGGCGAATTGAATGATACAGAGCACAAGCAAGACTCCTGATTGCTAGTGTTTCTTGAAGGTATTTTCATTCAAGTCCCGTTTTAATCCGCTTGGGTTTTTGAGGCAGCATATGGGTGGTTTAGGCTACGGCGAAATGGTGATGTTCGGCATCGTCGCGCTATTGCTTTTCGGGGCAAGGCTCCCCGAAGTCGCGCGTACGTTGGGCGGAAGCTATCGCGAACTGAAAAAGTCGGTTGGGGAGTTTCAAAAAGAATTCCAAGCAATCGAACGATATGAGCCTCCTAAGGGGAAATCGAATTCGACAGTTTCCGACGAAACTTCTCGCGAAACGAGCGCCCCAAAATTCACGCCACCTCCGTCTGACGACGAGTAGTTGTCAAGCGTCAGATTGTGACGCGGTGCCGAGATTCCCACCCGAAAATGGAGCAATGTAACCTATCGTTGCCTGCTACTCCGCGTTTGGTTTTTCGGCAATTATCAACCTGCTTGACACCGTAAGTAACCAAGCGGAAAACCATCCTGGCAATCCTTCATTCTCGGGAACTTGGCCCCTGATCTTGTAACTTCCCGAGCTTACAGCATTTTTAAGATGCAGCAGGCGCTGGCTCCACAATTCTTGGAAATCAGCGAATTGTTGATCGTCAAGTTGTTGCCATTCCAGTGCAACGCGTCCGCCCTTCGTGGAGCGGGTAATAGGACACAATTTCCCAACGTGCGCTGCGTACTTTTTTCCCCTTATAAATGCTCGTCGTAGTTTGCCAGATTCGGTGAATTGATAAACCGGGTCTTGATCAAAGTAAATGCTCACACCGCCCGTTTTTCGCCGTCCTACAAAGATCTGAAGGCGAGCGATTCCTGCGATTTCTTCTTCCCCTGCAACAGGACCAGGATTGGCAATCGGATCTGCATCGACGGTCGTTGCACTAGTTGTTCTCGAGTCCAACGCAGCGATCTCAATCAGAATTCGCATGGGCATTTGCACGGCTTGGCCAAGTAAATCTTCGCGATCGCTTTCCTCTATTGCCATTGCATGCATTCTCCCGTTCGCGTTCGTATCGTAATTGTCAAGATTTACTGATTGTATCGATTTTGACGGTCGATACTTTGGCTTGGACGAGCTTTGTTTGTAGTCGATCGTTGCATGAACGTAACGCATCGACTGCTTGCAAAGGAATGCGTTCGTCCTCGCGCAGACAATCCTCGCGCTGATTTTTCGCCGACTGCTTTCAAGAATGTATGGCATGTGCTGCCATCAACCTGTGACCGAGTAAGGATTATTGCCACTATGAAAAGTTTTAAATTTTTGGCGGCACTCGTTTGTAGCGTGTCAGCATTTGCTTCGGGCTGTTGCACGATGCAACCAATTGGGCCATGTGGCGGTTGTGGTACCGGCGGTCAGTTGCTGGGAATATGTGGCGTGCAATCAGACGATTGCGGGTCATGTGAAACGACTTCGTGCGGCTCAGGCCTTGCCTGTGGCAGTGCTTGTGGCAGCGGCTGTGGCGATGTTTATTATGGCGAAAGAATCAATTCGCCAGCCGTTTGCGATCCGTGCGATTCGATGGGCGGATACACCGGCGGAAGCTGCGGACCTTGCGGAACGCAACTGCCGATTCTGAATCGTCTCGCTCGATTGTTCGCGCTGTCTCCGAATTCGGCTTGCGGCGGTTGCGGTCTAGATGACTGCAGTTCCTGTAGTGGTGGCGGGGACATGGGAGGTTACTCAAGCGGTGGAGGTTGCCAATCGTGTGGCGGCGGTGAAACGACCCATTTTCATCCTGCGACAGAATCGCAGGGCCAGAGCTTGATGGTTGTCCCCAAGAAAGACGAACCCATCGCGCCCGTCCCTGACTCGAATGCATCCAACGCTCGACCAACGAAGACTCAAGCTCGCTGGGCGTCGACGACTTCCAACCGAATCTCGCCAGCCAAGCAAAAGCAGCTTGGCGGTCGCTAAAAACTTGGCCTTGTTGGGTTCCTGTTTCAAGCAAACATCCCAGTCAAAAAGCATAGATTCAATAAAATCATTTTCCTGTCGCCCGTGAACGCTGTCTCGCGGATTCGGCGGGGTTGACCGGACTGGCCCTAGCCCTTACCGTAAGTATGTTCAATCGCGTTTGCTCAAATGAAAATTGGAGCGGCTTGGTTGAGCAGTTTTTGCCAGAGTAAGAAACTGGGGCGTGGTGTAATTGGCAGCACGACGGATTCTGGCTCCGTTGGTTGGGGTTCAAGTCCCTGCGCCCCAGCTTCGTAAAATAACAGGCGGTCACTCACAATTGAGTGGTCGCCTTTTTTTATTGACGAGATTGGCGTGTAGATCATGACGTTGGATCCAAATCCTAATCAGGTGCTTCAGGAACCCAACCAATCTCCATCGCAACCTGCTAAACGCGATTGGATTCGACTCGCTGCTCTTATCAGCGCGCTCCTGCTAGTTCCGCTCGTTCCGTTTGTTCTTTACGCACAACAAATCGAAACCAATTCGCAGCAGTGGCTTGATCAGTTTTCTGCAAATCCTACCGTATTAGCGAGCGCCGGTTTTGTTTTCTTGGCTTCCGACATATTCCTACCAATCCCAAGTAGCTTGGTCTGTACATGGCTTGGACAACGGCTGGGTTGGATGACAGGTGCGGCCGTCAGTTGGGCTGGACTAACTTGCGGTAACCTAATCGGATTATCGTTGGCAAGGCTGCTTGGCTATTGGTTCGTCTTGCGATTCGCCGATGCCAAGTCAGTCTCGCAATTTCAAACATGGGCAAAACGATATGGTGCTTGGCTGATTGTGCTTTCGCGACCGTTGCCGCTGGTCTCCGAAGCCGTCTTGCTGGGCCTTGGTATTTCCGGCTCAATACGATGGCACTGGATTGGACTTGTGATCCTATGCAATTTGTTCATGGCCATCGGATGGACCGGACTAGGAGTTGCCGGACAACTGGCTTCGATGGAATGGTTGGCCAATGCTATAAGCGTCGCGATACCAATTGCATTATTATTCGTGTGGCGCAAGATTCACTCGGGAAATTGATAAAGCACTTAAGGTGCCATATCGATCTAAGGAATTGTCCCGAATTAACTTCCCGAATAATGAAACTTGATCGTAATGTCGATCCAGGGCACTGAGTTGCACGTCATTCCCGCGCAGGCGGGAATCCAGATTCAATTGCGCTGGATTCCCGCCTTCGCGGGAATGACACCGATGCTGCAAACACGGAAATTATTTCGGGACTGTTCCTAAGTGACCGCGAACAACATAGATCAAACAAGAACGCGACGGTTGTAGACAATCCATTCGGCTATCAACAACAAGAACCCAATGGCAATTAGCCAACGCCAAAATTCAGACCGACCTCGAGTGACGGCTTTCGAGGCAGCGACATTTTCCGCACCAAGCGGTAGCTCGGGGACGACATCGAGATTGCTTTCGCGCGCGGAAAATAAATTGACCGCAAACATTTCAACAGGTGATTCACGACCGTCAACGAAGACTTGATAAATTCCCGGCAACTCCGTTTGCGTGAAAACCAGTTGACTTTGCTGTCCGCGTGAGACCGTTTCTCGATTGCCATCCGGTTTCTGAATTTGGAATTGTTCGTAACGATTGGAAAGCGTCAGTCCCATCGGCTGCCCCGGCAACACAGTTTGCGCAGCGGCCGCAGTAATGCCGCCGCTTAGAAACTCGATGGCGCTGTAAACAAAAACGGGAAAGCTCCGTTTGATGGCCCAGTCCGTATTGACTTCAGCGCCAGTATCCGTCGTCTTGATCAGCGAAAAGCCTAACACCGCGTCTTGAAAAGGCCCTCGCGGGGCGATCGAGCAAACGGGACCAATGTCTGCCGTTATCAGCACCGAGCCGCTTTCGGGTGGTTTGACAGTGCGACCTTCGACAACGCGAACCGAGCCCAGTTCAAGGAACTGCATCATGGGATGAGTCTTGTCCCAGTCGTCCAAGAACACGGGGCCCTGCGGTTCGCTGAACGTCCAACTCGGATCTGGTGGCGAACTGCCGATGAAAAGTGTGTTTGCGTTTGGCATGACCTTGGGCGAGCACTGATCGTACAGAATCATATCGTACGAAGCGTCTTCATTCGACTTTGCATATTCTGGTGTCTCCATAAACTCAGGAGCCTCAACACGAACGTTGGAGAGCTTTTGAATTCGCTCTGTCGCAACTGCTGTTTCTAGGGCTTTGTTGCCTGGCGTGATAACGAGTAAATTCGTCTGGCGAGATGGTCTCAGAGCCGTGACTGCAACATTATCTACCATCAGATTGTCGGGCCGATCGATTTCGAGTCGCAATTCGCCTTCTTGAAGGTCGGTCAGTTGAAAATTGACGCCAGACTCGGATTCGGGCGCGATGTTCGCTTGGGCCGCATCGAGCAGCGAACCGTTGAAATAAAGGCTAGCCGTAACCGAAACGGGTTCCAGGCCCTCGTTTGACAATCTCGCAAAGGCCTCGATTTGTGTGGGCTTTTCTTCGTTGCGTTCAATTGAAAACGCCAAGATGCTCACGTTGTCAGCGGTCGGATTCCCAATGGGAATGTACTCCGCAGTCAAATTCCCTAAATCGAAATCTGCATTGGGAGGGAAACCACCGTCGGTCATCAGAAATATGGTCGCCGGCAATGCGTCAGCAACTTGCACGTCATTGATGTTGTTAAAGCTCGCGCGACCTGGGTTTGCCAATCCGGCGGCGGCTCGAAGGGCTTCCGACAAATCGGTTGTACGATTTGTGGGTGCAATTGCGTCCAAGGCAGCCATTAGTCGTCGTTTGTCTCCTGTGAATCCTTGTTTTACGTCGGCGCGATCGGAAAACGCGAGCAACATGGCGACGTCTCCGCGATTCATGGTCGACAATTTTTCTCGCGCTTTGGCTTTCGCCACTTCGAGACGAGACGGAGAGACGTCGGTCGCTTGCATGCTGGCTGAATTGTCGATCAAGAAAATCCAACGGCGACCGGTTAGCTGATCGCCGTTTAATCCCGGCCGTAGACAAGCGAGTATCACGAGTGCCACAAACAGCAGTTGAAGGAACAGCAGCAAGTTTTGACGAAGCCGCTGCCAAATGCTGTTCACGTGCAAATCTTCGATCGTGCGCTTCCACAAGAACGTAGACGGTACTTCTAACGGCTGCCTACGAAGCTTGAGAAAGTAAAGAACAAATATTAATGGCGGGATCGACCCTAGCAATAACCACTGCCAAGCACCGAGCGAGTTCATCCAACTCATCGAATCAACCCTCGCTGGCGCAAATACTGAGCAATGAGAAGATCGGCTGCTTGGTCGCTCTGCGCGGGAACATACGTTATCGAACGACGATTGCAAAAACTCTTAGCTTGCTCGACAAACGCTCCCAAAGTCTGCTGATACCGACGCAACAACTGCTGCGAAACAGTCACCTCGCGTTGATCGCCATCTTCGCAGTCGACAAGCTTAAGATCGCCCTTGATGTCCGGATGAAGCTCCTCCGGTGAAAGCAAATGGATTATATAAATGTCGAGCTCACGAGCGACCAACAAACGCATCGCAGATTCGTAACCGGTTTTGTCCATCAAATCCGTTATCAAGACCACGATGCCTTTGCTGGTATTGCGGATGCAAAACCGTTTGATGACATCGGTCATCGGCGGGACTTGGGTCGCTTGGACCGAAGAAACATATTGCAGGAGTCGGTGCGTGCTCGCACGTCCTCGCATGATTGGTGAATCACCATCGAGCCCGGAAAAGCGGGTGATACGAACACGGTCGCCACGACACAAGCCAATGTAAGCCAACCCGGCTGCAAGCTGTTTTGCCGCAAGCAACTTACTTGGCGTACCGTAATCCATCGACAGGGAGTCGTCGATGATGGCGTGAAAATGGAGGTCTTCTTCTTCCAAGAAAATCTTCAAATAAAATCGGTCTAATCGCGCGTACAAATTCCAGTCGATAAATCGCAGGTCATCGCCCGAAACATAATTGCGGAAATCGGCAAACTCGACGCTCTGGCCTTTTCGTTTGCTTCGACGTTCACCCTTCATCCGTCCGCGAAAAATTTTGCGACTCACCAATTCCAATCGGTCCAGCTTGGCCATCATCTCTGGCGTGAGGATTGGTGCGTCTTTTGAATCGGAATTCTGCATTTATCGTCTCAAAGAATGCGGCATCGCAACGAAGGAAGAATGATGTGAATCGAGCATCGTCGAGTGCTAATAATTGACCAAACTGCCTCCTCAGCTTAACACAGTTTGAATGTTTTTACAGCAATAGACGATTTTTCAATTCCATTCGGTATCGAACTAAGCGGCCGATTCCGGGTATACTGTTTTCGTGTTAGGAATCAAAACATGATGCCGGCAAAACAGTTGGCTAAAAGGATATCCTCAAAACCTAAGTGTTACACCACAATTTGATTAATGTTATGGGAGAACAATTTATGCTGACTCGCAATTTTTTTAAGGGAAAGCAACTGCTGTTTTCGGCAGTTCTGACCGTCGTCGTTCATGCGAGTTGCATGGCCGGTGATCTAGAAAAGGAAACCTCATTACGGCTGGCTCCAGTGGATGCAGACATCTACTCGGCTTCGCTCAACATGAAAGCACAATGGGAAAGATTTGCGCAGAGCAAGACTTGCCAAGAATTGCTCAAGACTCCAATCGTTCAGGAGTTGATGGCGATTGCCAAAGAGGAATGGGAAGCCGAGGAAGGTCAATTGACTACGGCACGTCAGATTATCCAAAATCCAAACGTCATTTCGATGCTGGAAATGTTGCGCGAAATGATGACCACGGAAGGCTTTATGATCGCGGACAAGAATTTCTCCGAGATGTCCGTCGGCATTACAAAGCTGCAAAACGAGATGTACCAATCAATGGGTGGCGATCCTCAGCAAATGATTGAGTGGCTCCTGGATATGCCAAAAAGCAAAATGGATGCGATCCCCGTTCCCATGGTCATTGCGGGTTTCAAGATCGAAGACAAGGACCGTGTGCTCATGCATCTTGATCAACTCGAAGGCATCGTACAGTTCGGTTTGGGCAACGTCCCGCAGCTTGCTCCGATCGCCGAGTCACTCGAGCGCGTGGAAACAGACCGCGGAACACGATTGGTGATGACTCTCAATTCCGATATGATCCCTTGGGAACAAATTCCTCAAAACGATGAACAGACGGAAGAGATTATTGACAAATTGCAAGAATTGATGGAAGGACGCCAAATGGTGTTTTCCATCGGACAGCTTGACGAGTATTTCGTCTTTGCACTCAGCGATTCTGCCGAGGCGATTGAGAATTTGGGCGAAGGTGAATCGCTCGCTTCGCATCCCGATATGCAACCGCTCAAAGCGTTAGAATCGAAACAAGTGACAGGTATCGGATACGTATCCGATCATTTTTCTGATTTGAATTTCCAAGCTACTTTGCATAATTACTTTTCGAAACTTGGACATCAACTTCTTCCAGCTCTCGAATTGCAATTCGGCGACGATAAGCCGGAATTTCTGGAGTCGCTCGAGGAAGACCTGACTTGGCTGGACAGCGAAATCGGCGCTCATGTTCCCGAGTTCAAAGGGCAACTCGGGGTCTCGTTCATGACAGAAAAAGGCCAAGAAGGCGTTGTGTACAATCGTACGAAAGCCGTTGTGTTAGATGGCTCAAAGAAACTGGATGTTTTGAACCATGTTGGCGGGAAACCGTTGATGTTCTGGGCTTTCCGAAATCAAAACCGTCCTGAATATTTCAAAACGGCAAGGCGAATTGTTCAGAAAGCTAAGAACTATCTGGATGGTTTGTCGAAAAGTGATCTCATTCAAGGCAACGAGAAAGAACAGCTTGAAATGGTCTTAGAAAACGTCTGGCCGCTTCTCAAACGAGTCGCCGATGTTTGGGAAGAAAAATTCTTACCAGCGATGGCTGACGGACAACACGCAATGGTGATGACGCAAGGCAATCTGTCCAGCAAGCAGTGGGCACCCGACATGCCGGCTTCAGACGAGCCACTCCCGTTGCCCGAATTGGCTGGAGTACATGGCCTTTCGGACGAGCAGTTGATGAAGGCAGGCTTTGTCGAACTATTTGAAATCATCGACGAAGCCCTTGCTACTGCGAATAAACTGCATCCCAATGAAGTGCCTTCAGGGATCGTGGTTCCACGGCCAGAAGAAAGTTCCATCACGAATGGAACGAGGTACTCGTACCCAATTCCAGATAACTGCCCGGCTCCTAAGTCGATGGCACCGCAAGCTGTCTTCAAGGATGGCTACATGATTTTGTCGTACTCCGATGAACTTAGTAATGCTCTTGGCAAGAGCACTTCGCTCGGCGTTGGTGGCGATTTAATTTCGGCAAGCAAACCGATGGCTTCGGCAGCGTATTTGGATTTTGGCGGTATCACTGAGATGTTCCGTCCTTGGATTCGCTATGCGATTTTGCAATCGAATGGCGATCTCGAATCCAAACTTGTTCCTGAGCAAGGAAGTTTTCCCGGTCTATGCGGGGAAGATATCCTGCAAGTTTGGGACTGTTTGCGTTTCGCGGGCAGCATGGCTTCGATGACGACAACCAACGAAGACGGTTCGACGACCACGCACTGGACTTTTGTGGATTAGTCATCTGCAAGTTGTTTCTATAATCTATTCGCCGCGTTTGCCGACCTGCTCCGAAAGCGGTTTGCAAACGCGGCTTTTTTTGTGCGCGAACTGAAACGTGCTTATGAACGTGACGGCTTTCCGGTTCGCTGAAACGATTGAACTGCATGCAACCAAGAAATGCGAGATGGAAGGAATGGCGAAAGTTTGTTTCAAGCCAAGACACTTCGCTGTGCGATGATGACCGATGCGCAAACCGGCTGTATTGAAGGCTGTTGGTAAACCAAACCCAAAGCTAACCGTATCTGCTAAGCTTAAGAGATATGAAGTCGGATCGATTAGGAGTATTCTTGGAGTGACCGCAATGGACAACTCGGCTTACCGTGAATTGCAAGGGCTAACGTTCGACAAGGGACTTGGCGGACTAACTAGATTGAGCATTGACACGCCCATTGCCCAAGGTGAAATGTATCTTCATGGTGCCCACGTCACACAGTGGAATCCTTCAGGACACCAGCCGGTGCTTTGGATGAGTCGCGAAGCAATCTTTGCGGCAGGTAAAGCGATTCGTGGAGGTGTTCCGATTTGCTTCCCGTGGTTTGGCCCAGATCCTGCAGACAGCACGGCTCCAGCACACGGCTACGCCCGCATTTCTGAGTGGGAGTTTATCGATGCAAAACACCTTGATGACGGTGGTGTGCGCGTGCGTCTCGAAAAATTCATCGCCCCATTTCAATTGACTTACCAAGTCGACTTTGGAAAAGAACTGCGACTAGCGTTGACGACCAGCTTACCCGACGACGCGATCGCTCCTCAACGATTCGAAGACGCGCTGCACACGTACTTTGCCGTGAGTGACATTCGTGCCATCGAAATAGCGGGCCTCGAATCAACATCCTTTGTCGACAAGATGGAGAACGCAGCGGTAAAGCCGCCGTCGAAAATACCGATTCGATTTGGTTCAGAAGTCGATCGCGTTTACTTGGATACCAAGGACACTTGCGTATTGAAAGACCCTGGTTTGCAGCGACAAATTTCCGTGGCAAAGTCAGGTTCAGCTTCTACCGTGATTTGGAATCCTTGGATCGACAAGAGTATTCGCATGAAGGATTTTGGCGACGACGAATGGACTGGCATGGTCTGCATCGAGACCGCGAACATTGCAAATAACTCCATCGAGTTATCGCCAGGACAATCGCACACGACTAGTGCGATCATTGCAGTCGAGCAGTTGAAATAAGTTCGTTGCCTCTCGCTTCTTGCAAGCTACTCAATTCGGCAGTTTACGTCTTCTTCTGATCTTAATCCCCTAAGCCGCTTCTGGTTTGGTTCGATACAGTTCGGCATAGCGTTCGAAGTTTATCAATAGGACGCCTGTCAGAATAATGACAAGCGATAGGATTTGTACTGGTCCAATTCGTTCGGAGGCTAAAAACCATCCGAGAACGACAGCAACGATTGGATTCACATAGGCATATGTCCCTACCATTACCGTCGGGCGGACTTGGAGAAGCCAGACGTAGGAGACGAATGCGATCAGGGAACCGAATACAACTAAATAGACGATCGCCGACCAAGATTCAAGCGTCACGCTTGCTAGTCGAAAAGTCGTCCACTCACCAACCACCCACGCAATAATGCCGCACACAATTCCCGGAGCCAACATCTGGATCCCGACGTTCATGGTCGTCGAAGTATTCGCCGGGGAATACTTGAGGTACAGCGATCCGGCCGCCCAGGTAATGCAACCCACCAACAAAATCGCAATGGCTGCCATCTGAGAAATATCTGTGCTCAAGTGAGACGGAGTTGTCTTGCCATTGAACAGCAACATAACTCCAACAAACCCGATCGCTACGCCCGCCAATACGAGCTTGTTCTTGAAATTCTCGCTCCAGTGTTTGTAGTCAAACAAAACGAACCAAAAAGGCAAGCTGGCTACGATAATTGCTGCCAAGCCTGAAGTAATGTATTGTTCGACCCAGATGACCGCGCCGGTTCCAAACCCCGACATCAATATGCCCGCAAATGCATTCTTGATAAGCGATTCTTTGTTTAATCGCTCGCCTCGATATCGACACCAAGCTAACAACAGGATGCCTGCGATGAAAAAGCGAATGGTACCGAGCGTGAACGGCGGAATCGACTTGAGCCCGAACCATATCGCCAAATAGGTCGATCCCCAGATCAAATAAATTGCAGCAAAAGCAGCGATGACCATCCAAGTTTTCGGGGCAGCCTTAACCAAAATATTTCAATCTCCAAGAGCAAAATGCGTGCATACTGCTGACGCGAGTCTCGTAAGGGGGCTCAAAGTTTAGACGGTGCGTCAGGACAACGCGATGGGCTTGACCCGCCCTATCGCGATTCGCACCCGAAATAGAGTTCAGCAACAGCGGATTGCCAAAAACAGGGCTTGATAACTGGTACGATCAAGTGGTGTGCACGCCCGGTTCCAAGATAATTTCAGCGCGAAGCTTGAATCAGGACCTAAGGCCCAACGTAGCCTACTTCATGTTCGCTTTTCTATCGGCACAAACTGACCGTATAGCCGCCTTGCAAAGCAACGTTGCTTACCAATAGTCCAGCCAAAGCGAGTCGCTGATGGGCAGTCCCTGTGGCGTCAAGCGAATGTGGCCTTCATGCCACTCCATGAATCCCAATGTGATGTGCTTGGGCAGTTGCAACGCAATAGCTTCAACGGACTGAGGTTCACCTGAATTGACAAGCGAACTCCACTCGACTCCTTTTAATTGACGCATACCGAAGATAAACCGCTCGCGGGTTCGCGTCGACCAGTCCAGCGTTTGCGACTCTGCTACGGGTGATTGCCCGGTCTCCATGAGTTGAAGGTACCTTAGAGTGCTTCGGTGATTAACCGAACGGGTGCCATCAACAAAAGCCGCAGCACCTGGTCCAAAACCGAGCCAAGCATTGCCTTGCCAATAAGTCTGATTGTGAAGACACTCGCTTCCTGGTTTGGCAAAATTTGACACTTCGTAATGCTGCATGCCATGCTGAGTGAGTGTTTCAATGGCATAGAGATACATTTCCAGTTCTGTTTCTTCTGCGACAGCAACGATCTGGCCTTTCTGAAGTTGCGACCAGTAATGAGCACCTTTCTCGTAGGTGAGGCCATAGGTGGAAACATGGCTTACACGGTGCGAAGTAGCCATTTGCAAGTCCGACTTCCAAACCTGCATGTCTTCACCCGGTACGCCGAAAATCAAGTCCACCGAGACTTCATCGAACCATTGGGACGCTATGTCGATCGAGTGGGCCAGTTGATCGCCCGAATGATCGCGACCGAGCATCTTCAGTTTGGCCGTTTCAAACGATTGGCCTCCGAGGCTAATCCGGTTGATGCCATGATCGCGTAACAAAAGACATAGATCTGAATTGACGTCTTGCGGATTCGCTTCAATACTCCATTCTCCATCGTCTGCCAGCGGAAGCCATCGGTGGATCGCCTCCAACAATCCCACCATCGGTTCGCGAGGTAGCACGGTCGGTGTTCCACCACCAATGAAGATCGTGTCGACAGTGTGTGGGCGACCAAGAGTACTTAGTTCACGAGTGAGGGCCTCAACGTATCGATCCACCAAGTCTAATCGGTTCGCGACCACCGTAAAGCTACAGTACGGACAGCGCGAGTGGCAAAACGGAACATGGACATAAGCTGCCTTCGGAGTTGGTAAGTGCTCGCTTACGTTGTCGTAGGATTCCATAGTTTAGGTCACGCGGGGCTATGTTGATGGCGACGAAGAACGTCCTTAAAAACTTGACGTTTCGACTCTTCGAACGAGGGACATCATAAAGAGCATTTCGGTACAGATTTGAGCGGATCGCTCGTCGTACCGTTGGGCTTCGAACTCGGTGTCGTCAGCTACTTTTGGGTCTTCGTAGCGAATTGGCATGCGAAGGTCGCAACCCATTACAAGCGGGCAAGCGTCGTCGGCCTGCGAACAAGTCATCACTGCACAGTAGCCTTTGCTTGGATTGGGTGGATCGCCATAAGACTTTGAGAAGCAAACCTGCGGAGTGGCCGAGTCGGAGTGGTAGACGCTGTAGCGAGGATTAGTCGCGGTGGGATCATCGGCAACAATCTTGAGTCCACATCGCTGCATGGCTGCAACGGCCCGAGGATTAAAAGCGGTGGCCTCAGTTCCACCTGAGAATGTCTCAACGCCGACCAAGCCATAGTATTCAGCAGCAACTTGTGCCCAAATCTGTGAAAGGTGGCTTCGTCGTGAATTGTGCGTGCAAATAAACGTTAACCTAGCTGGCTCTGATTTCAAGAAGCGTTCTCGAACGTAATCGGCCACTTTGGCAAGCTCATTTTTTCGATCGGTTGGGATCACGTCGAAACGAGCTGTTGCTTCCGTAACGTAGTGCTTTAGCTTAGGGTAGAAAGCAGTAGCACTGCCTTCACTTATTTTCAATGCCATTAAGTTCACCTTTTGTTAAACTCTAGTTGCTAAAGGGACGTGTGCGGTCCGCTGCGTCAATCGACTCAACGCTTGCAGCCCGGTTGGTGGTTCCATCTGCCACGGAATGATTGCGACGCGGCTGGCTTGGACTTCCTTGACTTCGCGTAAGTACTTTTGCTCGTGCGACTGACGCTGTTTCAAAACTGGATCGGTGAGTGGTAGTGTGCTTAGAACTTGGTTGATTACCCAAGCGTAGGGCTCAATCTCCGCTCGCCGCAAGTCTCGCTGTAACGCGGCTGCTTCATGCACTGGTGTCGCTTCAGGAAGTGTGACGATCAACACGCGTGTAAAGTCCGGATCGCGCAAACGAGGAAGCAGGTTTTTCACGGCTTCCGGCATTGCGCTAGATTGCCGAGTTACTTCGCGGTGGTACGCAAGTGCCGAATCGAGCAACAGAACCGTGTGGCCAGTCGGAGCCGTATCGAGCACGACAAACTTGTTGATGCCTGCTGCAACTGCGTCTGCAAAAGCACGGAACACTGCGATCTCCTCGGTGCATGGTGATCGCAAATCTTCTTCCAACAATGCTTTGCCCTGTTGGTCGAGATTCTTACCGGCTTTTCCCATGACCTCTGCGGAATACTTGGCCGTTTCTACTGCAGGATCGATACGACTGACAGACAGGTTCGGTAAACTTTCGTTGTTCAACGAAGCCGCGATATGAGCTGCAGGGTCGGTAGTGGATAGATGCACTTCGTAACCACGTTGAGCGATCGCGACGGCGACCGCTGCTGCTACCGTTGTCTTGCCAACGCCACCTTTACCCATGGCGAGAATGACTCCGTGACCTGGCGCAACCAAGTCATCGATCAGCTCGGCGAGCATCGGCAAGCCATCGACTCGCTCGGTGCTGTCCTCCGAGGAATTGTAAGCCGCTGTAGGATCAACTTTTCCGAGACGGCGTAGTGATTCGATGCCGAGGATTCCATCGGGGTTGAGCGGAACGATGGTCTGCGGAAAGCCTTTTAAGCCTTCTGGCATGGCGGCTAGTGCAACCGCTCCTCGCTGCTCAAGTGCCACGGCGTATGGATCACTTGCATCGATCGCTTGAAAAACACCGTTGACGACAAGATGTTGATTGCGCACGCCTAGCTCCTCCAGTTCACTGCTGGTTCGTGCTGCTTCGAGCAGTGCACTGGCTTCCGCGCGAGCTACTAGCACCAGTGTCGTTACTGCTGGATCGCCGAGAGCTTTCACTGATTCCTGATACAGCTTCTGTTGGTCTTGCAAACCTGCTAGGGGGCCTAGGCAACTAGTGCCAGTTGTATTCTGTTCCATAAAGCCAGCCCATGCGGATGGCAGTGTCAACAATCGCAATGTGTGGCCCGTTGGCGCTGTGTC